>CAZKJM010000001.1:0-561761 GCA_964553245.1 uncultured Gammaproteobacteria bacterium
TAACTCAAGCCATTGACAATTTATTGCTTAGAATCTAATATAAAAAAATGGTAATTAACCCTTCCATATTTAAAAGCTACGATTTAAGAGGCATTTATCCCACAGACTTTAACGAAAAAATAGCAGCAAATATTGCAAAAGCATATGTAACCTATTTAAATCCAAAAAAAGTAGTCGTTGGAAGAGATGTAAGAAGTTCCGGCGAAAGTATTAAAGATGCTGTTATAAAGGCATTTTTAGAATTTGGCGTTGACGTGATTGATGTTGGGTTAGTTTCTACCGACATGTTTTATTTTGCCGTTGGATCAAGTGACGTGGATGGCGGGATAACAATATCAGCTTCTCATAATCCAAAAGAATGGAATGGAATGAATTTTTGCAAAAAAAACGCAGAACCGATGTCTTTGGCAACCGGCTTAAACGAAATTAAAACCATTGTTGAAAATGACAGTTACAAAAAACATTTAGATAGAAATGGGGCTTTAACTAAAAAAGATATATTAGACGAATTTATTAACAAATGCATGTCCTTTATTGACTCTAAGAATATAAAAACTCAAAAAATAGTTGCGAATGCAAACTTTGGTATAGATGTAATAATCTTAAAAAGAATTATCGAAAAATACAATTTACCACTTACTCTAGTGCCCTTAAACGGCGAGCCTGATGGTTCGTTTCCAAAAGGCTCTCCTAATCCATTACTGCCAGAAAATAGAGGCGAATTTGTAGAATTGGTAAAAAAAGAAAAAGCCAATTTCGGTGTCTCCTGGGATGGTGACGGAGACAGATGTTTTTTTGCAGATGAGAACGGAGAATTTATCGAATCATATTATATAATTGCGGTTTTAGCTAAAGAAATTCTCAAAAAAAATCCATGCGCAAAAGTCTTAATTGATCCAAGATTGGTTTGGGCAACTTCAGAGGAAATTGAAAAATCAGGCGGAAAAGCAATTGTCTGTAAACCTGGAATGACCATAATTGCAGACCGAATGAAACAGGAGGATGCAATTTTTGCCGGAGAAATGTCCGGGCATTTTTATTTCAGAGACAATTACTACAGAGACAATGGAATTGTCCCACTCCTTTTAATTTTGGAAATGACTAGCAAATATAATACCCCATTAAGTTCGCTGGCTAATCCTTATATTACAAAATATCATATTACAGGAGAACTAAATTTTGAAACAGAAAATAAGGACAAAATAATCGAAGAGGCAAAAAACAAATATAGTGACGGAAAACAGGAATTTATAGACGGGTTATCCGTTGAATACGAAGACTGGAGATTTAACTTAAGAAAATCGAATACAGAACCGCTATTAAGATTAAATTTGGAAGCAAAATCAAAAGAAGTTATGGAACAAAAAAAGAAAGAAGTGGTTGATTTAATCGAAAACTTAAAATGATTGATCTAAAAAATATCGACAAATCAGGATTTACAAACGAACCATATGTGAAAAAGGTTGAAAAACCCTGGGGATATGAACTCCATTGGGTGCCAGAAGGACTTCCCTATATGGGAAAGATTGAACACGTAAATGCCGGCGCAAGAATGTCTTTACAGATTCATGATTCTAAAAGAGAAAGCTGGTTTTTAATGAATGGTCGTGCAAAAGTAATTTGGGAAGACAATAAAGGAGAAATAATTGAAACAGAATTACAACAAGGTAAAGGATATACTTGCTGTTTAGGACAGAAACATAGATTAGCAGGTATAACTGATTGCGATATAATAGAAGTGTCAACGCCGGAAAGCGGAACGACATTAAGATTAGAAGATGATTACACAAGACCTGATGAAACTCCTGAACAAAGAAAAAAAGAAAGAGGAGAAATATGAATAAAGACTATACTGCAAAACATTACGCCTCCAGAACACATGAAAAAATGAAAGACGTATTAATGAATATGGATGCAAAAGGACCTGATATTCACTATCACATGGTAAGAGGCGGAAGCGAACAAAAGAATATTACCATATGGGAACCGGGATTAGTAGACAACGAATATATTAAAACATACGGACATTATCACGTTGGACAACTCGATGAAACTTATTGGGTAATTTATGGAGAAGGAATCGCATTAATTCAAAAACGAGCTGTGGATAACAACGGAAACCCTATAGATGATGAAATTGACGAAGCCTACGCAATATTTGTAAAATCCGGTGACTCTATATATATGCCCCCTGAATATGGTCATTTACTTGTAAATATTTCCAAAACTTATTTTACAACGGTAGACGATTCACCCGTAAATTTTGATGAACAAAATCCTGTAGCGTTTCCAGGACACGCAGATTATGAGGCTGTAAAAAAAATGCAAGGTTTTTGCTACTACGTTGTTAGTGAAAATGGTAAACCTATACTCGTTAAAAATAAAAAGTATAAGAAAGTACCTCAAATAAAGATTATTAACATAGAAACTTATCCTTTTAAGAAATAATTATACTTCCCTATTGATAAATTTTTATAAAATTCCCATAATAAAATAATGATGCAAAAATCAAAATTAATTGCGTGGTTTAAAGAGGTAGACAAAGAAGATACAGCATTGGTCGGTGGAAAAGGAGCAAACTTAGGAGAAATGGTTCAAGCAGGTTTTAACGTACCAGAAGGATTTGTAGTTACTGCAAATGCATACTATCAATTTGTAAAAGATAATAATTTAACAGTAAAAATAAAACACTTATTGGGATCTGTAAACAGAGAAGACAGTCACGCCTTGATGCAGGTATCGGAACACGTAAAAAAAGAAATTGTGAAAGGCAAGATGTCGGAGGAGCTAATAAAAGAAGTTGTAGGGGCATACAGAAGGCTTGGAGGGGTATTAAAAGACGCGTTGGTTGCCGTAAGATCTTCTGCAACAGCAGAAGATTTAGCTACAGCTTCCTTTGCAGGACAACAGGAAACGTATTTAAATGTAAAAGGAGAAACTGTTCTTTTAGAAAAAATCAAAGAGGGATGGGCATCTTTATTTGACGCAAGAGCGATATATTACCGCCATAACCAAAAATTTGATGATTTAAAAGTCGGCATTGCCCTTGTGGTTCAAAAAATGGTCGAGTCAGAAAAATCCGGAATAATGTTTACAATTGATCCTGTAACAAACGAAAAATCAAGAATCGTAATTGAATCTATATATGGACTAGGAGAATTAATCGTTCAAGGAGCAGAAATTCCGGATCACTATGAAGTTTACAAAGATGATTTTAAAATTTTACTTAAAAAAATATCAAAACAAAAATATTCGCTAATAAGATTTAAAGGTAAAAATAAAAAAGTAAAAGTTTCAACTAAAATTGCTCAAAAACAAAAAATATCGGACGACGAAATAATTTCTCTTGCTAAAGTTGCAAAAAAACTAGAGCAGCATTATTATTTCCCGCAAGATATTGAATGGGCAATAGAAAATAAAAAAATTTACATAGTTCAAACAAGAGCAATTACAACAACTCATCAAAACGAAGAAAAACCAAAGGCATTACATTTAAAGGTTTCTGATTTAGCATCGGAAAAATTAACACCAATATTAAAAGGAGACCCTGCAAGTCCAGGAATTGCATCAGGACCGGTTAAAGTAATTTATAACGCAAAAGAGATTGGAAAAGTTTTGGCGGGAGACATATTGGTAGCGCCACAAACTAATCCCGACTTTGTTCCGGCAATGAAAAGAGCCGTTGCAATAGTCACAGATAAAGGTGGAAGAACTTCTCATGCAGCTATTGTATCAAGGGAATTGGGAATTCCAGCAGTTGTAGGAGCTCAAACAGCTACTAAATCATTAAAAACAGGAACAGTTATTACCGTAAATGGAGTCAAAGGAGAAATTTATAAAGGAGGTCACGCAAAGTCTCAAGGAAAAACAGTCTATCAAGAAGAAGTTGACATTAAAACAGCAACAAAAGTTTACGTAAATCTTGCAGAGCCTGAATTCGCAGACAGAACATCTAAATTAAATGCGGATGGCGTCGGTCTTTTAAGGGCTGAATTTATGATGGCAGGAATAGGAACACATCCTAAAAAAATGATAAGAGATGGGAAGAAAAAAGAATTTATCGAGAAATTAGCATTAGGACTGGAAACATTTTGTAAATCTTTTTACCCTAAGCCCGTTGTCTACAGAGCATCTGACTTTAAGACAAATGAATATAGAAATTTAATCGGTGGAAAAGAGTATGAGCCAATTGAACCTAATCCAATGCTTGGATACAGAGGTGTTTATAGGTATATCCATGATCCTCAGGTATTTGAGCTCGAGCTAGAAGCAATTAAATACGTAAGAAATAAATTAAATTTAAAAAATTTATGGTTAATGTTGCCATTTGTCAGAACTGTTGCAGAGCTTGAAAAAGTAAAAAAAATAATTGCATCATCAGGATTATCAAGATCTTCTAATTTTAAATTATGGATGATGGTTGAAATACCATCAAATGTAATACTGCTCGATAAATTTATTGATTGCGGAATAGACGGAGTTTCTATTGGATCAAATGATTTAACTATGCTTTTATTGGGAACAGACAGGGACAACGAAGAAGTTGCACCTGAATTTAACGAACAAAATGAAGCAGTGTTATGGGCAATAGAAAAAGTAATCAAAACTTGTCATAAGCACAAGATAACAGCCTCAATTTGCGGACAAGCGGCATCAACATATCCTGAATTAGTAGAAAAACTTGTAAGATGGGGTACAACAAGTGTTTCGGTATCTCCAGACGCAGTGGCATCAACCAAAAGATTAATATCCGAAATTGAAAAAAAGATAATTAGTTAAGGTATGTCAAAGATAAAACAAATACTCGCAAGGGAAATCCTTAACTCCAAAGGCAATCCGACAATTGAAACTACGGTAATATTAAGCGATGGAAAAACAGGGGTCGCAGCTTGCCCGAGCGGAACATCAACTGGAAGCTACGAAGCATTAGAGTTTAAAGATAACGACGAAAAAAGATATGAGGGGCACGGAATGTTAAAAGCAATTTCAAACATAGAAAACATAATCGCACCTGAATTAATCGGAATGGATGCTACAAGACAACCGGAAATAGATAAAAAAATGATTGAGCTGGACGGAACGCAAAACAAATCAAGACTGGGAGCAAATGCAATTCTTTGTGTATCTATGGCAGTATGTAAAGCTGCTGCAAAAAGTTCCGTGTTGCCTCTTTTTTTATACATTAGAGAATATATAAAAAAAGAAAATCTTAGTTTAACTATTCCCACTCCCCTATTTAATGTATTAAACGGAGGATTACATGCCGATATGAATTTGAATTTTCAGGAATTTTTGATTATACCGGCAACATCAAAATCATATGAAGAATCTTTAGAAATCGGGGTATCTATATATAATTCATTACGAAAAAAACTAAAAAGCAATAACTTAACAACTTTAATCGGCGATGAAGGAGGATTTTCTCCAAAATTACTATCAAATGCGGATGCATTGTCCTTGTTAAAAAATGCTGTAAATGATACTCCATATAAATTTGGATTTGATGTATTCTTAGGTTTGGATGTTGCTGCAAGTAATTTTTATCATCAGCAAAGGTATCAAATAAAAGATAGATCTATTCCGCTTAACAATGATGATCTTGCTGCATTTTTCGTAGAATTAAACAAAGAATACAGTTTTTTATATCTTGAAGATCCAATGGCTGAAGACGATTGGGAAGGCTGGCAAATATTATATGAAAAGATGTCAAAGCAAACATTAATCGTTGGTGACGATTTAACTGTAACTAACCCTTATCGTCTTCAAATGGCATTGGATAAAAAAACAATTACAGGAATAATTATAAAACCAAACCAGATTGGCTCAGTAATAGAGGCTTTAGCTGTGGTGGAGGTTGCCAGAGAAGCAGGTTTAAAAATTATTGTTTCTCATAGATCTGGAGAAACTAATGATGATTTTATCGCTGACTTTGCAGTTGCGGTTTCTGCAGATTATGCTAAATTGGGTGCACCTGCAAGAGGAGAAAGAGTTGCAAAATACAACCGTCTTTTACAAATTAGTAAACAATTAAAATCTATTTAGTAATCTTTTAAATTAAACAATAATACAAATTCACCCTTTGGGTTATTTTGAGAATAGTAATCGATCAACTCTTTTATGTTTCCCTTTTTTGTTTCTTCGTAAATCTTTGTAATTTCTCTGCATAATGTGACATTTATGTCTCCAAACACGCTTTTTAAATCGTTTAGTGTTGTTATTAATGAATGAGGAGATTCGAATATTATCACTGTTGTGTTTAATAACTTTAAAGAATCATTTAGAGAATTTAAAATTTTTAATCTATTACCTGATTTTTTCGGTAAAAAACCTAAAAACAGGAATTTATCCGTTGGAAGACCCGAGATTGTTAAGGCGCTCGTAACTGAAGATGGTCCAGGAACGCTTACTACTTTTATTCCAGATTTTAGAGCTTCCCTAACGAGCTTAAACCCGGGATCAGATATAGTTGGTGTACCTGCATCAGAAACCAAAGCAACACTTTTTCCTTGAATTAAAAGCGATAGTATTTCCGGAATTCTTTTTAATTCGTTCTGTTCATAATAAGAAATTAATTTTCCTTTATTATCAAAGTTTGTCAAAACTTTCTTAAGCATTGATCCTGTTGTTCTAGTATCCTCGCAAATAATATAATCTACTGACCCTAAGACATCAATTGCTCTCTTTGTTACATCTTGTAAATTTCCAATCGGTGTTGATACAATATATAAATTGTTCATATGATAGAACTATTCTCGCATTATATTATACAGTGTATTCAATCAACTGGCTATTTTGGAATTTTTATCTTAATGGCCCTAGAATCTGCATTAATACCGATACCATCAGAGGTTACAATGCCTTTTGCAGGATTTTTAGTACAACAAGGAAAGCTAAATTTTTGGCTGGTTGTGTTCGTCGGCGCTTTTGCTAATCTTTTCGGATCACTGTTAGCATTTGCACTTGGATACTATTTAGAGGAACACGTAATTTTAAAATTAATCGATAAATACGGAAAATATATTTTGGTAAATAGACACGAATACGATAGATCCGTAAAGTGGCTAAAAAAATACGGCGATAGCGTTGCTTTTTTTAGCAGAATATTACCTGCTGTAAGAACATTTATATCACTTCCTGCAGGATTATCTGAAATGAACGTACTCAAGTTTTCCATATTTACATTCCTTGGTTCACTTATTTGGTCTGCGTTACTTACATACCTTGGTGTATACCTTGGTGGAGAATGGCAGTCAATTGAACCCTATTTTAGGCAATTTCAAATTTTGATTGTAGTAATTTTTATTATGCTTGTATTTTGGTACTTAAATCACAAATTAAAGTTTATTAAAATTAAAAAGAAGTAAGTATTCTAATAGTGTCCGTTAAATTTTCTTACAAGTCCCACTACTTTACCCTGTATAACCAAATGATTAGGATAAATAGGATCCATATTTGAATTTGCAGGTTTTAAAACAACACGATCTCCTTCTTTGTAAAACTTTTTTAAAGTTGCTAGGCTATCATCTACCAATGCAACTACAATGTCACCATTACTTGCTTGATTAGATTTTTCAATCAACACATAGTCTCCGTCAAATATCCCGTCTTCTATCATTGAGTTTCCCTTTACTTGTAGTACGTATGCAGTTTTGTCTCCCGATAACATTGATGCCGATACGTAAAACGTTGCATTTGGATCACTGTGGGGTTCTAAAGGTTTTCCCGCAGCTATGTAACCCATTAAAGGTAATTCCACTGCCGGCTGGCTACCGGTTAATGTTAGCTTAACCTTATCATCAATTATTTTTAAGGTTCTGGTATTTCCGTCTACTTTTTGAACATATCCTTTTTCTACTAGCGATCTAATAAGCGTATGGACCGTTGAAATGCTTTTGTGACTTGTTGCTTTTGCGATTTCGCCAAGTGTTGGAGAATACCCGTTTATTTTTTGAAACTGGGCAAGATATTCCAAAACCTCTCTTTCTTTTTTATATAAAACTCCGGGCATATTAATAATATCTAAATTTGTATACTATTATTTTATACGAAAAATTTTCAAACTTTGCAATAAAACAATTTAATACAAAATAGGTCAATTTTCTTATGTTAAAATACAAAAGTTATGGAATTTAAGTTGATTTCAAAGTTTAAGCCCACTGGAGATCAACCACAGGCAATTAAAAAATTAACCGAGAATATTAAAAATGATTACAATAATCAAGTTCTACTCGGCGTCACGGGTAGTGGAAAAACATTTACGATTGCAAATGTAATTAAAAATATTCAAAAACCAACACTCATTATTTCCCACAACAAGACACTTGCTGCTCAGCTTTATCAGGAATTTAGAGATTTTTTTCCAAAAAATGCCGTAAGTTATTTTGTATCGTACTACGATTATTATCAACCAGAAGCTTATATACCCCAAACAGACACATATATTCAAAAAGAGGTAGAAATTAACGAAGAAATAGATAAACTAAGGCTTTCTGCAACCACAAATCTCTTAACAAGAAAAGACGTAATCGTAGTGGCGTCAGTCTCTTGTATTTACAATATTGGATCACCTGTTGAATATGGAAAATTTGCAATGGAATTACAAAAAGGAGTTAAGGTAGATCAAAAAAGTATCTTAATAAGACTTGCTGACCTTCAATACGAAAGAAACGACTATGGATTTAATAGGGGAACGTATAGAGTAAGAGGAGAATCAATCGACTTGTTTCCAGCTTACTCAAATAATGCAATAAGAATCGATTTAAAAAATGGATACATCGAAAAATTACAGAAAATTGATCCCCTTACTGGAGACGTCATTAATACTCTTTCTTTTACAGTAATTTATCCTTCAAAACACTATATGACAACACCGGAGTCTTATGATGAAGTATTTACTGAAATAAGAAATGATTTAAACATAAGAGTAAAAGAACTTAAATCCAACGGAAAACTCGTTGAAGCACAAAGAATAAAGCAAAGAGTTGAATATGATTTGAAAATGATTAAAGAGGTAGGTTATGTTAATGGAATCGAGAACTACTCAAGGTATTTCGACAATAGGAAACCGGGTGACCCCCCATATACACTTCTAGATTATTTTAAGACCTGTTCCAAGGATTTTTTAACAGTAATTGATGAATCACACATTACTCTTCCCCAGTTAAGAGGGATGTATAACGGAGACAAAGCTAGAAAGCAAATGCTTATAGATTATGGCTTTCGTTTAAAGTCTGCGTTAGATAATCGTCCTTTAAGATTTGAAGAGTTTAAGAACCGGATCGGTCAAGCAATTTTTTCCAGCGCAACTCCGGATAACTATGAATTATCGATTTCAGGAAAGAACGGAATTGCAGAACAGCTAATAAGACCAACCGGATTAGTAGATCCGAAAATTTCGGTTAGACAAACAAAAAATCAGATAGAAGACTTAATAATAGAAATAAAAAAAAGAGTTAAAAGAAACGAAAGAATTTTAGTAACAACACTTACAAAAAGGATGGCAGAAGATTTATCTAGCTTTTTAAGAGAAAAAGAAATAAACATATCTTATTTACACTCAGATATAGAAACATTAGAAAGACAAGATGTTTTAGATAAATTAAGATCAAAAGAATATGATGTTTTAGTCGGAATAAATTTACTAAGAGAAGGATTGGATCTTCCAGAAGTATCCTTAGTTGTAATTTTAGATGCAGATAAAGAAGGGTTTTTAAGAAGTCAATCATCATTAATTCAAATAATGGGAAGAGCCGCAAGAAACGTCAATTCAGAGGTAATTATGTATGCAGATAATATTACTAAATCTATGGAGAACGCAATTTCGGAAGTAGAAAGAAGAAGAAAAATTCAACTTAAATATAATAAAATACATAATATTACTCCGAAAACAATTACTAAAGAAATTAAAAATAAATTAGTAGAAGGTGGGAATTTTAAAAAAACGTCAATTCAGGATTTAATGCCATTAATAAATAAAGAAGTATTACTTCCCGATGAGAAAGAGAAAATTATAAAAGAGCTTCTAAAACAAATGAAAAATGCTGCAAAGGAATTAGATTTTGAAACCGCCGTTATTCTTAGGGATCAAATTAGAAAACTTAAAAGTCAATAATATTTTCAATATGTTCTATCTCAAATTTTCCAGAATTAATCAAAACAGAAATCGCGTCTATTCTCATTTGATCAGGTAAATTTGTCTTTAGCGATTTATAAAACCCGCAGGTATTCTTTAAGATTCTTATCTTTTTTCCAGTAATCGATTCGATTGGAGTACCAAATTTTACCGATGTTCTCGTTTTTACCTCTACGAAAATTAAAGTATTATTTCTTATTGCAATAATATCTATTTCTCCATATCCTATCCTAAAATTTCTTTCAATTATTTTGTAGCCTCTATTTATTAGGTATTCAGCAGCTTTTTCTTCCCCAAGTTTAGCAATTGGGTTAGAAATTTTCATTATTTGTTACGTAGATAATATAATTTTGCCCTTCTTATCTTCTTTTTTGAATGAGCTTTAACTTCAATTTTTTCAATATTAGGACTCATTATCGGATATATTCTTTCAACAGCAACATCTCCAACTAATTTTCTTACCGTAAATGTTTTATCGTTTTTTCTACCTTTAATTTTTAATACTGTTCCTTGAAAAACCTGTGTTCTTGTTTTTTCTCCTTCTTTAATTTTTTGATAAACTTTTACAATATCCCCTGGAACAAAATTTATTGCTTGTATCATAAGTTAGTATTATATCTTAATTTACCTTGACTATCAATATTTGTTTAGCCAATACAAGATTTTATAAATTCAGTAAAAATTGGGTGAGGATTAAGCGGTCTGCTTTTATATTCAGGATGTCCTTGTGTACCAAAATAAAATTTATGAATGTTTTTCGGTAGCTCAATAATTTCTACCAATTTTTCATCAACAGAACGTGCGCTTACTATCATTCCCTTTTTTTCGAATTCTTCAATGTATTTACTATTAAATTCATATCTATGCCTGTGCCTTTCTGAAGTTATTGTCTTTTTTTTATCCAAAAAATCGTTATGCTTATCGTAAATGCTGTATGCAATTGTTTTTTTTCTTACATTTGCTTTCCATCCTCCAAGCCGCATTGTTCCACCGTAAGCTCTTTTTTCCATCAGCTCTTTTTGCTTATGAATAAGATGAATAACTGGATGTTTGGTTTTTGGATTATTTTCGGTTGTATTTGCATCTTTATACTTTAAAATATCTCTTGCGAATGCAACAACCGCTAATTGCATTCCATAACATAATCCTAAATATGGAATATTCTTTTCTCTTGCAAAACTAGCAGCCATAATCATTCCTTCTGCTCCCCTTTCTCCCCAACCTATTGGAACAATTATTCCGTCGGCATTCTTTAGGTTTTCATTAATTCCGTTTTTTTCTATCTGTTCTGAATCAATCCACAGCGTATTTGCTTTTACATTAATTTTCCAGCAGGCATGATCAATCGCATCAAGCAGAGCTGCGTATGAATCCTTAAGTTGATAATCCCCTGTTCCAAAGTATTTTCCGACAATTGCAATATTTACTGTTTTATTTATATTTTTGATTTTATTAATAAATAATTTCCAATTATTAAGATTCGGACTTTTTACCGGAAGTCCTAATTTGTTTAAAATTTTTTCATCTAATTTTTGCTTATTTAAAACAAGTGGAATTTCATATACAGACGGAAGGTCGGGACTAGAAATGATATTATCTGTTTTCATATTGCAAAAAAGCGCGAGTCTGTCTCTTCTTCTCTGGTCTAAAAATTTTTCTGATCTTGTAATAATAAAGTCTGGCTGTATTCCCATTGAATTTAACATCCTAACAGATAGTTGAGTTGGTTTTGTTTTTGGTTCCCCTAAATGTTTTGGAATTGGCACATAACTGACATGAATGTGGATTACGTCTCTTGGTCTTTTTAACGTCATCATTCTTGATGCTTCATAATAAAAAACGTTTTGATATTCACCGGCTGTGCCTCCCAGCTCAATGATAACAATATCTGATTTTGATTTCTTACCCAAGTCTTCTATTCTTTTAATAATTTCGTCTGTAATATCTGGAATTGCTTCTACGTCTTCTCCTTTGTATTCAAATTTTCTTTCTTTATCAATCACAGTTTTGTAAATCTGTCCCATGGTCACAAAATTGTCCTTGCCCATATTTTCATCCAGAAATTTTTCGTATGTACCAATGTCCATATCAGCTTCTGTTCCGTCTTCGCACAAAAACGGATCCCCGTGTTCGATTGGATTTATAGTTCCCGCATCGATATTTAGATAATTTTCAAATTTAATTGGAGCAACTTTATATCCTGATGATTTAAGAAGCAATGCTATAGAGGCTGCTGTTATTCCTTTTCCTATTCCGGATATTACTCCTCCAGAAACAAATATGTACTTTTTATTTTTCAAATTTCTTGCAGGCATATCTTATTATATCAGACCTATATTTTAATAACAATAATAAGATACGTTTTAAATTAGACTGCTTATTACAACATTGAGCGGTGAACCGGATTCGAACCGGCGACCTCTTCCTTGGGAAGGAAGCATTCTACCGCTGAACTATCACCGCATAATACGGGTGATAAACAATTTAGTCTATGCCCCGATTTTATAATTTCATTATATCTTTATTTGAAATCAAAAATCTAGCGAGGCAGTTTTAAAATATTATCAACGTGTATTAAATTAGGATTTTCCAGATTATTTGCTTTGGCAATCTCAACCCATTTGTATCCGTCTCCATAAGCTTTAACTGCAATATCCCATAAATTATCGTTGGATTTTATTTTATAAGAATCCTCTTTTATCGACTCTTTTTCTACTTCTTGTTCGCTTATAGCTACAGATTCGTCTTGATTTTTGTCATTGGAGATTTCCGCATCTTGTTTTATTTCTGGAATTATTAATTTCTGTCCAACGTATATAATACCTGGATTTTCCAGATTGTTTGCTTTGGCAATCTCTGTCCAATTGTAACCTGTTTTATATATATTTTCAGAAATACTCCACAAATCGTCGTTTTCTTTTACGATATATTCGTCTTGTTGCTTTCCTAATTCTTCGCTTTTTATTGAATTCGAATCTACAGAATTTTCCATTGAGTTATTATTTTTAATAAAAGCAAATATTAATACAGCAACAACTATTACGACAACAATTCCCAAAAGTAAACTGGCATAAGATTCTCCCCATTTCACTTGAGAAAGCATGTTTGATTTATTTTCGGTTTTTAGCTTTGTTTTCCTTACTGTTTTTTTAGTTATTTTTTTTGGCATTTTCCTCCTTTCCAGGCAGTATGTATAAAATATAGAGGCAGAATAATATTTTATGCGGGGCCGACGAGACTCGAACTCGCGACCTCCTCCGTGACAGGGAGGCGCTCTAACCAACTGAGCTACGACCCCAATTTCTCTCGTATATTAACAAATTATTGAATTATAATCAATGCTCTGCTATGATTTTTTTGCCATGTCCAATCTTGAAATTTCAAAAATTTTTAGAAACGTGGCTGCGTCTTATATAATTAAAAACGAAAAAAAATTTCGTTTTCAAATTATTGCGTACCAGAATGCTTCTGAAATAATAAAAAACTTAACCTCAAGTCTTTATGAAACATATAAACTTGGTAAATTATCTGAAATCCCTGGTATTGGTCAAACAATAAAATCACATCTTGAAGAACTATTTAAAACAGGGAAGGTTAGGCATTTTAATTGGGTATTCAAAGGAATTCCTAATTCAGTGTTTATCTTAATGGAGATTCCTTCTCTTGGACCCAAAAAAGCTTTTAAATTAGTAAAAAAATTTAAATTAACTAATTCGGATACAGTTATAAATGATCTCAAAAAAATCAGTCATTTGGGAAAAATTGCAAAAATGGAAGGTTTTGGGAAAAAATCAGAAGCTTCACTAATCAGATCAATAAATGAATACGAAAATCAGGCTGGGAAACTAAAAAAAATGAATTTGCCATATGCACTTGAAACAGCGAACAAAATTATTGAATATTTAAAAAGAAACGAATTTGTTGATCAAATTGAAGTATTGGGTAGTCTAAGAAGAAAAAAAGAAACAGTTGGCGATATAGACATTGCGATATCATCGAAAAATCCTAGATCGGTTATTGAATATTTTATTAAATATCCATTTATCGAAAGAGTAATAGAAAAAGGGAGGGTATCAGCTTCAATTCTCATATTTGGAGGAGTTCAAGTTGACCTTATGATTCAACCAAGAGAAAGCTACGGATCGCTCCTCCAGCATTTAACAGGAAGCAAAGAGCACAATATAAAACTTAGGGAGGTTGCGCTTAAAAAAGGATTGTCGTTATCTGAATATGGAATAAGAAAAGCGATGAAACACAAAAATATTTTAAAGACATATGACACGGAAAAAAAATTTTATAATGCTATTGGATTGGAATTTATTCCTCCAGAGCTTAGAGAAAATAACGGAGAAATTGAACTATCAATGGCTAATATGCTTCCAAAACTTGTAGAGTTAAAAGACATTAAGGGAGATTTACATATTCATTCAAGCTATCCTATTGAACCAAGTCACGATTTAGGTCACGATTCAATTGAATCTATACTTAAAAAAGCAGCATTATTAAACTATGAATACATCGGATTCTCCGAGCATAATCCAAGCATTTCCAAACATACAGAAAAACAAATATATGAAATATTAGCAAAGCGTAATGATTTTATTGAACATAAAATAGAGAGTATTAAAAATGTTCGAGTATTTAAATTACTCGAAGTTGATATATTACCCAATGGAAATCTACCAATTAACAATAGCACATTAAATTTATTAGATGGAGTCATTGTATCTGTTCACACTTCTTTTAATCTTTCCAGAGATAAAATGACAAAAAGAATTTTAAATGCTTTGCTCAATCCAAAAGCAAAAATATTAGGTCACCCTACTGGAAGACTACTGGAAGAAAGGCTTGGATATGAATTAGATTGGGATTTGATTTTTGATTTTTGCAACAGAAACAAAAAAGCAATTGAAATTAACAGTTGGCCAAAGAGACTTGACCCTCCACCAGAAATTATTAAAAAAGGGGTTGAAAACAATGTTAAATTTATTATAAATACAGACTCTCATGCATTAGAACAGATGGATTTAATGAAATATGGTATTTATATGGCAAAACGGGGCTGGGCTACAAAAAATGACATACTTAACTGTTTATCGTATAATAAAATCTACTCATGGTTAAAAGGAGGTGAATAAAATGATAACTGCAATCATAATTATCGGAGCAATATTACTATATGTATTGTTTATATATAATACGCTTGTTACGTTAAAAATGCGTGTATCGGAGGCTTTTTCGCAAATTGATGTTCAACTAAAAAGAAGGGCTGATCTAATACCAAATCTTGTTGAATCTGTAAAAGGCTATGCAAAACACGAAAAACAACTGCTTGAAAAAATAACTGAAGAAAGAGCGAGTTTAATAAAAGCGAAAGGCGCAATGCAGAAAGCAGAAGCCAATAGTCAGATAAGTGAAACATTAAAATCATTATTTGCTGTTGCGGAAAACTATCCTGATTTAAAAGCGAACCAAAATTTTATTGAATTGCAACAAGAATTGTCAGACACCGAAAATAAAGTTGCCTACTCAAGACAGTTTTATAACAGCAATGTCATGGAATACAATACTAAAATAGCTGTATTTCCTAACAGCTTCTTTGCAGGACTATTTAGTTTTAAACCTGCAGAATTTTTTGGCGCTGAAGCAAAGGATAAAGAACCAGTAAAGGTAAGTTTTTAAAATGAATATTTATTCTTCTATATCGGCCAATAAAATGAAAACGTGGCTAATAATGTTATGTTTTATTTTGTTTATTACAACGATTGTGTATGTATTTTCAAAAACATTTGGTCAAAATAATTTATCTATTGTTGGTTTTACTTTAATATTTTCCGGGGTCATTAGTCTTATTACATATTATTACTCCGATAAAATTGTTTTGAAAAGCTTGAACGCGAAATTAATTGAAAAAAAAGATAACTTTAAGCTTTACACTACAGTTGAGAATTTATGCATAGCAGCGGGACTTCCTGCTCCAAAAATTTATTTAATTAACGACCCATCTCCCAATGCATTCGCAACTGGACGAGATCCAAATCATGCAATCTTATGTTTTACTACCGGAATTTTAGAAAAGTTAAATAAAGTAGAGTTAGAAGGCGTAACAGCACACGAACTTTCACATATAAAAAATTATGACATAAGACTAATGAGTATTGTTGCTATACTGGTTGGATTTATCGCAATAATATCGGATTTATTTTTTAGAAATCTATGGTTTGCTAGAAGTAACGATGACGATAACAATAACAACGCTAATCTACAAATCATTTTTTTAATTTTAGGAATAATTTTTGCAATCTTGTCTCCAATTATTGCAACGTTAATTCAGCTCGCAATATCAAGAAAAAGAGAATATCTCGCAGATGCTTCCGGAGCGCTATTAACCCGCTATCCGGAGGGCTTGGCAAGCGCTCTAGAAAAAATATCTAGTGACAAATCTGCATTAAAAAAAGCAAGTAATGCAACTGCGCATTTGTTTATTTCCAGTCCATTTAAAGGAAAAAATTCAAAACAATTATTCACTAATTTATTTGAAACCCATCCTCCTATAGAAGAAAGGATAAGGATACTCCGATCAATGTAGAATGAAGAATTTTTTAATAATTGTTTTAGGTAAATTAATTACTAGTATTAGCAAAAAACTAAACTTAGGAGAAGGATCAACTTGGCCCGGACACTTAGCTTTAAAATCAAACCCTTCATTTATAAAAAATATTGTAAAAAAATCAAAAACAAAAATAGTTTTAATTGCAGGAACAAATGGTAAAACAACGACCGGTAAACTAATAACTGCAATATTAAAAGAGAATAACTCAAAAGTTATTCATAATGATTCAGGAGCAAATCTTTTAAACGGAATTGCATCTTCTCTTTTAAAAAATGTAGATAACAACGGTAAAATCAATGCTGATTACGCAATATTTGAAATCGATGAGAATACATTACCCAGCGCAATCGTAAATACAAATCCACATTTTGTTATCTGCCTAAATTTATTTAGAGACCAGCTGGATAGATATGGAGAAGTAGATGCAATTGCAAAAAAGTGGAAAAATTCATTCAGTAAATTAAACAACAGCACCATTTTTATAATGAATGCTGATGATCCTCTTATTGCAAATATTGCTTCAGGAATACAAAAAAAAATATATTATTTTGGTCTGGAAAATAAACAATTAGTAATTAAAGAAGAACAAAACGCTGCTGACTCTATCTACTGCCCAAACTGTCAAAATAAACTTGAATATGAAGATGTTTATTTTGCGCATTTAGGCAACTGGAAATGTTACCACTGCGAGTCAAGAAGACCAAAATTAGATATTTCGGAATATAAATATTATCCACTATTTGGAACTTATAACATATATAACACATTAGCTTCGGTTATGTTTGCGACTCTTAATAACATACCATTAGATAGAATTACTCAGGCATTTAAAAAATTTAAGCCGGCATTTGGAAGACAAGAAAAAATTAATTATAAAAATACAGATTTTTACTTGTATTTGTCGAAAAATCCGACAAGTTTTAACGAATCATTAAGAACCGTTAACAATTTAAACTCCACTGTACTTTTATTGATCTTAAATGACAGAATTCCAGACGGAAGAGATATTTCGTGGATCTACGACATCGATTTTGAAAAACTGTTGAAAAAAAATCAAAAAATTATTATTTCGGGGGACAGAGCTTATGAAATGGCATTAAGAATAAAATATGCTGATATCATAAAAGATTATCTAGTTTTTGATGATTTAAATGATGCAGTTAATTACATTATTAAAAAATATCAATTTCAATCTACAAATATCTATGCTCTTCCCACATACTCTGCAATGCTTGAATTAAGAAAAATACTAACAGGAAAAAAAATACTATGAAATTAGTTATTGCGTGGCTATATCCAAACTTGATGAATACATACGGAGACAGGGGCAATATAATCTGTCTTAAAAAAAGATGTGAATGGAGAAATATTCAAACAGAAATTAAAGAGCTAAACATTGGATTTGATAAAAAATTACTTGACCAAGCTGATATTTTATTTATGGGAGGCGCACAGGATAAACAGCAGAGAATCGTAGAGAAAGATTTAAGAAATAAAAGAAATAATCTTGTAGAAATATTAAAAAATAATACCCCAGGATTATTTATATGCGGAGCCTATCAACTATTTGGGAATTATTACAAAGACTCAAGCGGATTAACAATAAAAGGACTGGAAATTCTGAATATACATACAGAATCAAATAGACACAAAAGAATGATCGGAAATATTTTAATAAAAACTGATTTTAACTCGGGAAATAAAATGATAATAGGTTTTGAAAATCATGGCGGAGAGACTTATTTAGAAAAAAATGTTAAGCCTTTTGGTAAAGTAATAAAAGGTTATGGAAACAATGGAGTAGATAAATATGAAGGTGTCCTATACAACAATTGGATATTTACATATATGCATGGACCACTGTTGCCTAAGAATCCGGAAATCGCTGACTTTTTAATTAAATGTGCTTTGGAAAAAAAATACAATACTAATATTCTACTTTCTAAATTAGATGAGGAATTGGAAAAAAAAGCCAGAGAAACAATTGCAAGAAAGCTTAATATTAGACTATAATAACAAAAATAACAAAATGAAAATTAACATCGATAAGATTGCTAAATTAGCAAATTTAAAACTGTCTGACAATGAAAAAATTACATTAGAAAAACAATTGGAGGAAATTTTAAAATATGTAGAAAAGTTAAATACCTTAAACACAACCGATGTAACCGAAACTTCTCAAGTAACGAATCTTATAAATATCACTAGGAAAGACACTACCGATAAATCTCTTAAAAAAAATGAAGCGCTGTCTCAATCAAAAAATACAATTGATGATTTTTTTCATGTAGATGTGGTACTTGAATAATGAATATAAAAAACGAAAATAATTTAACAATAAAAAAAACTAAATCGTCTCTTGAAAAGAGAGAAATATCTTCTGTTGAGCTTACAAATAAGTATTTAAAAAAAATAAAAATGTTAAACCCAAAACTAAATGCGTTTATAACGGTCAATGAAGAATTTGCATTAAAACAAGCGGAAAATGCCGACAAAATGTATAGGGATGGAAAAAAAATGCCATTATTAGGAATACCGATCGCGCTTAAAGATTTATTTTTAACAAAAGGTTTAAAAACAACAGCTTCTTCAAAAATGCTTGATAACTATGTGCCACAATATGATGCAATGGTTGTAGAAAAATTAAATTCTGCCGGAGCAATAATTATTGGAAAATTAAATTGTGATGCTTGGGCTCATGGGTCGAGTGGAGAAAATTCAGACTATGGAGTAGTAAGAAATCCTTGGAATACCGATTACATTCCCGGAGGGTCAAGCAGCGGATCGGCAGTTGCAGTTGCCTCTGATACATGCATTGCTTCAACAGGTACAGATACAGGAGGATCAATAAGGCTTCCTGCAAGTTTTTGCAATGTTGTAGGCCTAAAGCCAACCTATGGCAGAGTAAGTCGTTATGGAATAATTGCAATGGCATCATCTCTTGACTCAATAGGACACTTTACAAAAACGGTTGAAGATTCTGCACTAATGCTTAATGTTACTTCAGGAAAAGACACTAAAGATGCAACAACTGCTGATATTGATTCAAAAAACTTTGAGAGTAAATTAGAAAATTCTATAAAAGGAATAAAAATAGGTTTACCAAAAGAATATTTCAATAACTCATTAAATAAAAACATAAAAGATGCAATAGATAAAGCATTAATGTTTTACAGTGAAAACGGGGCGGAAATTATTGATATTTCCCTACCTCATACGGAATACTCAATAGCCTGTTATTATATAATTCAACCTGCAGAAGTATCCTCAAACTTAGCAAGATACGATGGGATTAGATATGGAAACACAAGAGATTATTTTAAAGAAGAAGCAAAAAGAAGAATAATATTGGGCACATTTACATTATCTGCGGGATATTATGATGCGTATTACAAAAAGGCAATGCAAGTTAGAACGCTAATAAAACAAGATTTCGAAAAAGCATTCGAAAAAGTAGATGCAATAATTACTCCTACATCCCCTTCTCTACCATGGAAGATAGGGGAGAAAACAAATGACCCATTAAAAATGTACCTATCGGACATTTATACTGTAACAGCAAATCTAGCAGGAATTCCAGGAATATCCATTCCCATAGGATTTTCAAACAATTTACCCGTTGGAATGCAAATACTTGGTCCACATTTTTCCGAAAAACTGCTGTTTAACCTTGGACATCAATACGAAATTAATCATGAATGGCATAAAATGCAACCAAAAATATGAAACATAAACCAGTAATAGGACTTGAAGTTCATATTGAATTATCCACAAAATCAAAAATGTTTTGTAATTGTTCTGCAAAATACTTTGGAGAACAACCCAATTCCCATACCTGTCCTGTTTGCCTAGGATTACCCGGAGCATTACCAGTTCCTAACGAAAAAGCAATTGAACACTGTAGAAAAATCGGCCTAGCACTTAACTGCGGTTTAAATGAATTTTCTAAATTCGACAGAAAAAATTATTTTTATCCGGATTTACCTAAGGGATATCAAATTTCACAATACGATTTTCCATTTTGCGTAAACGGATACATAGAAATTGGAAAAGAAAATAAAAAGATAAGAATCAAAAGAGTGCATATGGAAGAAGACACAGGAAAACTCATGCACGAAGATAAGAAAACACTTATCGATTTTAACCGTTCAGGAGTACCATTAGTAGAAATAGTTTCTGAACCAGATTTCGAAAACGGATCGGAAGTGGTCGAATATCTAAAAGCGGTTCAACAAATCGTAAGATACCTTGATGTTTCCGATGCAAATATGGAAAAAGGCGAAATGAGACTTGAACCAAACATATCCTTAAAAGAAGAATTTGCTGAAAAATTACCCGAATATAAGGTAGAAGTAAAGAATATCAATTCTTTTAGATTTGTAGAAAAAGCTATTAATTACGAAATAAAAAGACAGGAAGAATTATTAAAATTAGGTGAAACTCCAATGCAAGAGACAAGAGGCTGGAATGAAATAAAACAAAAAACTTTCTCGCAAAGGTCTAAGGAGGAAGCTCATGATTATCGGTATTTTCCCGAACCTGACATACCACCATTATCGATTATAAAAAAAGATATCCAAAAATTAAAAAATTCATTACCAGAACTTCCTAAAGAAAAATTATTAAGATTTATAAATGAATATTCAATCACTTATTACAATGCAGAAATACTTACACGTGATATTTCATTAGCAAATTTTTATGAAAAAACGGTATTAGAAGCAAAAAAAATTAACATTTTGCCCAAAAAAATAGCCAATTTAATAATTAATAAAAAAATAAATATACAAAAAACTACAATTTCTACACTTCTTTCCGAAATAAATTGTGCTAATCAAACAGATAATATTTCCAAAGAAGAAATTTTAGATGCTATAGAAAAAACACTAGAAAAGAACAAATCAGCGCTTGAGGATTATAAAAAAGGCAAAACTCAAGTAATTGGTTTTTTAATAGGGCAAGTCGGGAAAACCTTGGAAAAAAAAGTTAACGCAAGTAATATAAAAATGTTGCTTGAAGAAAAATTAAAAAATGAGTGAACAAACATTGGAACAACCAGTTATAAAAAAAAGTAAAAATTCAGAGATACAAAAAAGAGTTGAAAGAAGAAAGGGAATCATCAAAGAAAGATACAGATATGAAGACCCAGTCGCAAATCAACTTGCAAGAGATACTATAGCAGCGGAACTAAGAAATGAAAGACAAATTAAAAAAGACCTAGAAAAAGAAGGCGAAATTGACCACTTAACAGGAATTTATAACAGGAGAGGATTTGAATTACACATAAAAGAAGAATTACAAAGTGCTAAAAGACATAATTATGATTTAACAATACTTTATTTGGATGCAAATAAATTTAAAGAAATAAACGATACCTTTGGACACAGAATCGGAGACGAATACTTAATCAAAATTGCTCAGGCAATAAAAACTGCATGTAGAAGCACAGACGTTTTTGCAAGATTAGGAGGAGACGAATTTGCTATTCTTCTTTCCGACACAAAAATTGAAAACGTTGATTCTTTTTGGAACAGAATAAATGAGTTGTTTAATAAAAGCAAAATAAGTATTAACGAAGAATCTCAAAGCCCAAGAACAATAATCGATGGTTTAAAAATATCAGCAGGAGCTGCAAAAGTTGATCTTGAAAACTGTAGTCAATCAATTGATCAAGCAGATAAAGCAATGTATAAAGCAAAGGAATTCGCAAGCCTAACGGGAGAAAATACGCTGATTAGATTCGATCAAATACACCATGAAGTTTAAAACTAACTAATATGTCCGATTTTATACATCTTCATAATCATACCGAATATTCACTCCTGGATGGTCTTGGAAAAGTTAAAGAAATGGTCAAAAGAGCAAAGGAGCTAAATATGGACGCATTGGCAATTACAGATCATGGAAATATGTATGGTGTAATAAATTTTTATAAAGCATGTATCGAAGAAGGAATAAAACCAATAATCGGTTGCGAGGTTTATATGAGTAAAAGATCAAGGCACGATAAAGAAACAGGTCTCGATTCCGATTATACTCACTTAGTCCTGTTGGCGAAGAACATCACAGGATACAAAAATTTAATGAAAATTGTCTCGGCAGCTCATCTTGAAGGATATTACTACAAACCACGCGCAGATTTAGAATTGCTAAAACAATATAGCGATGGACTTATTTGCCTTACGGCATGTGTAGGAGGATATATTGCAAATCCTATTATTGAAAACGATGAAGAAACAGCCCTTAAAAGAGTAAATTCATTAATGGAAATTTTTGATAAAGATCACTTGTACCTTGAGATACAAAAACACGTTAATCTAAAAGAGCAAGATATTGTAAACGAAAAACTTATTGAATATTCAAAAAAGTTTGGATTACCTTTAGTTGCTACAAATGATAATCATTATATATTCCCCGAGGATGCAGAAGCTCAAGACGCATTGGTGTGTGTTCAAATGCAAACAACTTTAGATAATAAAGATCGAAAACTTACAATGATGTCTTTTCCGGATATTTATATGCGCTCTCAAGAAGAAATGAAAGGACTTTTTGTTCAAAATCCGGAAGCTATTGAAAATACGATAAAAATAGCTAATATGTGCAACCTGGAAATTCAGCTTGGAAAATGGATTATGCCTATTTTTGATGTTCCAGGTGGAATTAGCGCAGCTGAATATATTCAAAAAAATGTAAACGAAGGATTAATCAAAAGGTATGGAAAAATTACAGAAGAAATTAAAGAAAGAACAAATTACGAACTTTCAATAATCCTTAAAAAGGGATACGAAACTTATATATTAATTGTTGCAGATTTTGTAAATTGGGCAAAATCAAACGGTATTACAGTCGGTCCTGGAAGGGGATCAAATGCTGGATCAATCGTTTCATATGCATTAAACATTTCCGATGTTGATCCGTTGTTTTTTAAATTGCCTTTTGAGCGGTTTTTAAACCCAATGAGACCTTCTCCTCCGGATATTGATCTTGATTTTGCAGACAATAGAAGAGACGAAGTCATTGAATACGTGACAAATAAATACGGGAAAGATAAAGTAGCACAAATTATCACTTTTGGAACAATCGAAGCTAGAGGTTCGGTAAGAGATATGGGAAGAGTAATGGGTCTTCCCTATTCTGTCCCCGACCGTATTGCAAAAATGATTCCTGCAGGATGGCAAGGACATGCAATGACAATAGACAAAGCTTTGGAACAAAGTGCAGATCTGAAAATCGCTTATTCTACAGAACCAGAGACAAAACGTCTCTTAGATCTGGCAAGAAAAGTAGAAGGGGTTGCAAGGCATGCATCTGTCCACGCTGCAGGGGTTGTAATAGCAGATAAACCAATTACAGAATATGCCCCACTACAAAAAGAGCCAAATGGAGAAAAAATAATCACCCAATACGATATGTATTCTGCTGGAGAAGATGGTGTCGGTCTTTTAAAAATTGATTTCTTGGGCCTTAGAAACCTTACAATTATTCAAGAATCTCTTAAATTTATAAAAGAAAATCGAGATATTGAAATTGATTTTTCAAAGATTTCTTTTGATGATAAAAAAACATATGATCTTTTATCATCTGGAGAAACAACCGGTATATTTCAACTAGAATCTCCCGGAATGAGAAGATACATAAAAGAATTAAAACCTACAACTATATTTGATTTGCAGGCAATGGTTGCCCTATATCGTCCCGGTCCAATGGCAAACATTCCTGAATTTATAAAAAGAAAACATAATCCTTTACTTATTAAATACCCTGATCCAAGACTAGCAGATACGCTTAAAGAATCATATGGAATTATTACTTTTCAAGATGATTTATTACTTACTGCAATAAATGTTGCAGGATATTCTTGGCTTGAGGCTGACAAATTAAGAAAAGCTGTTGGTAAAAAAATTCCATCAGAGATGAAAAAACAACATGATAAGTTTATACAAGGCTGTGTAGATAACGGAATGTCCAAAACCAATGCGGAACATTTATGGATTCAATTTGAACCATTCGCAGGCTATGGATTTGGTAAAGCTCACGCAGCTTGCTATGCAACAATTGCTTTTAGAACAGCTTACCTAAAAGCACACTACCCCGTTGAGTTTATGACTGCGTTGTTAACCGCAGAATCGCGAGGATCCTCTGGTCCAACTAAAGACGAAAAGATTGCCCAAGCCGTCGCAGAGTGCAAAAGATTAGATGTAAAAGTTCTTCCTCCAAACATAAATAAATCAGGTGATGAATTCACTATAGAAGATGGTATAAAAATAAGATTTGGATTATCTGCTATAAAAAACGTAGGAGATGCTGCGATTCATTCTATTTTAGGATCGAGAAATAATGGAGTGTTTAAAAGCTTTGAAGATTTCTGCGAAAGAGTAGATTTAGGACCAGTAAATAAAAAAACTATAGAAAGCTTAATTAAGGCCGGAGCAATGGATATATTCGGAAACAGAGCAAGTCTTCTAATTCAATATCCTGAAATTGTCGAAAAGACAAATCAAAAACAAAAGCAAAAAGCAAAAGGTCAAACAAGCTTATTTGATGATCCCTCAATGGATCCTCCTTCTTCTTTTAAGAAACAGTCGATCGAGGACTTTTCCGAAACTGAAAAATTGGCTTTTGAAAAAGAATTTCTAGGTTTCTACCTTACTTCTCATCCTCAAATCCATAATTTAATGAATATAAAAAAATTCATCAGTCACGAAATTGATTTACTTTTGGAGGAAATCGAAGGATCAACTGTTACAATCGGTGGACTTGTTGAAAATGTAAAAAAAATATTTACAAAAAAGAACAACCAGGAAATGGCATTTGTAACCATAAGTGACGAAAAAGGTCTAACAATTGAATGTGTAGTTTTTCCAAAAATTTTTGAGCGATTTAAAAAATACTTAAATAAGGAATCTGTTATCGTTGTTAATGGTCGTTTAGATGTTAAGAACGACAAGCCTGTAATTATTGTTGAGAAAATATCATTTTTCAGTTAAAAAACTCTTGACTTAAACACAAGTTACAATTAAAATAAAGCAAAATGGTTTCATTTGCGGCAGAACCTATTTTTAGGATAGGTTCTTTTTCAGTTACAAATACGCTTGTTAATACCGCATTAATAGACGCTACACTTCTAAGCGTTTGTTTCGTCACCTCAAAAAAAATAAAATATGTACCTGGAAAGTTACAAAATATTCTGGAATACATTATTCAAGTATTTAATGACTTAATCGAATCAGTTGCTCCAAATAGGGGAAAAATAATATTACCGTTTGTAGTAACTTTTTTTGTTTTTATTTTACTAATAAACTGGAGTGGGCTTTTACCCGGTGTTGGAACTATCGGATTCTTTGAAGAACACGAACATAAAAAAGTGCTAATCCCCTTAGTTAGGGCAGCCACAAGCGATATAAATACAACCTTAGCTCTTGCCTTAGTTTCCGCAGTCTCCACTCACGTTTTAAGCATTAAATTAACCGGAATAAAGGATTATTTAAGTAGATTCTTTTCTATAAATCCAATAAATCTTTTCGTGGGGCTACTCGAGTTAGTGTCGGAAATTACAAAGGTTGTCTCTTTATCATTCCGTCTTTTTGGCAATATTTTTGCAGGTGAAGTTGTATTGGTTACAGTATCATCTTTATTTGCATTCTTATTTCCACTTCCTTTTATGTTACTGGAAGTAATCGTAGGAATAGTTCAGGCATTAGTATTTGCCATGCTTACAATGTCTTTTATGGCTATAATGACAACCCCTCATCATGCGCATGAAAATATCATAGAAAATCATATAAATGGCAAGGAGGTGAGGAAATAGTGTCGTTTACAATAACAGGAGGATTAGTAATTGTGCTTGGGGGCATGTTTCCAGCTCTTGCTATCGCATTAATTGGATTAAAAGCAATGGAAGCAATTGGAAGAAATCCTGAAGCTGCGAGCAAAATTATGACACCTATGCTTTTAGGTATGGCATTTGCCGAAGCTATTGCAATTTATTCTCTAGTATTAGCATTTATTAAATAATAGCTATGGAAATTATTAAAGAATTTGGATTAGACCCAATATTATTGGGAGCTCAGGTTATAAACTTTTTAATAATTCTTTTTCTGTTAAAAAAATTTTTATACAAACCTCTTCTTGAAATGCTAAGTAAACGTGAAGATGCAATAAAAGAAGGTATAAAACAGGCGGAAGAAGGAAGATTAACTTTGGAAAGAGCTCTTGACGAAGAAAAAAATATATTAAAACTTGCACAAAACCAAGCAAGGAAGATATTGTCAGAATCAAGAGAACAAGCATATATTTCCTCTAAGCAAATCGAGGAAACAACAAGAAAACAGGCAGAAAAAATACTGTCTGAAGCCAGAGATCAAATAACAGAGGAAACAAAACAGGCAGAAAAAATACTTTCTGAAAAAGTATTTGAACTATCATCTGAGCTTGTTAAAAAAACATTAAATGAACTCATATCCGAAAAAGATGAAAAAATGCTCATAGAAAAGGCAATTAGAAAATTAAAAGATAAAAATGAATAAATCAGATTTAAAAAACCTAGCTTTGGCAAGTTACAAAAACAATGAGTTATCATGGAAAAGGATAAGTAAAATTATTAAGCATCTTAATAAACCCGAACTAAGACATTACATAAAACTTCTTAAGATGCTTGAAAAACAAAAAACAATATCGATTATTTTACCAAAAACAACTTTAAAGCAAAGAAATGATGTTATAAAAAAATTTGCAAAGATTTACAAAAATAAAAAAATAGACATTTTGGAAAATAAAGATATGGTTTTAGGGATAAAGATTATTGATAATGATCTGATTTATGAATATAATCTTAATCACACATTAAATAATATAAAAGATCAAATAATTAGATGAGCTTATGATAAATGGCGATAAAATTATAGAAAAACTGGAAGAAAAACTAAAAAGTTATTCGATTAATCCGAAGGTAGAAAACATAGGAATGGTTGAAAAAAATAACGACGGGGTAATTATTGCCTCCGGTTTATCTAAAGCATTTATGGGAGAAATGGTTGAATTCGAAGATAAAACAACAGGAATGATTTTAAACTTGGATGAAGATACTGTTTCTATAATACTGCTTGGGTCTGGAGAAAATATTAAAGAAGGTTCAATGGTAAAAAGAACGGAAACTATGCTTTCTATAAATGTATCCGAAGATTTAATAGGACGAGTTGTAAACCCATTAGGAGAAAGCTTAGATGGAAAAGGTAAAATAAAAAAAGGCAGGAATATGCCTCTTGAAAAAATCGCAGAGGGGGTTGTAGAAAGAGAACCAGTTAATATGCCTCTTAAAACCGGAATAAAAGCAATTGATTCAATGACGCCAATTGGAAGAGGGCAAAGAGAATTAATTATAGGAGATCGGGGTCTTGGAAAAACAGCAATTGCAATCGACACAATCATTAATCAAAAACAAAGTACTGAATCGGAAAAATTACCAAAAACAATATGTATTTATGTTGCAATTGGTCAAAAACAAAGTAGAATTGCGCAGATCGTAGAGAAACTAAAAGAATCGGAAGCGCTTCCCTACACCATTATTGTTAACGCATCTGCATCTGACCCGGTTGCCTTACAATATCTTGCGCCTTACGCAGGTTCAGCAATCGCAGAATACTTTATGGAAAAAGGACAAGATGCGCTAGTAATATACGACGACTTAACAAAACACGCATGGGCTTATAGACAAATTTCGCTTGTTTTAAAAAGACCCGCGGGAAGAGAAGCCTATCCAGGAGACATATTTTATCTCCATAGCCGACTACTAGAGCGTGCAGTAAAATTAAATAAAGCGCTCGGAGGAGGATCAATAACAGCATTACCCATAATCGAAACTCAAGCAAATGATTTATCTGCATATATTCCAACTAACGTTATATCTATAACCGACGGACAAATATATTTACAAGCAGACCTATTTAACAGTGGAATGAGACCGGCAATTGATGCGGGAAACTCAGTATCAAGAGTCGGTGGATCAGCTCAAACTGCCGCTATAAAATCAATATCGGGGAAGTTAAGAATAGAACTTGCACAATACAGAGAACTTGCAGTATTCGCTCAGTTTGGAAGCGAACTGGATGAAGCAACTTCAAAACAACTTGAAAGAGGAAAAAGATTAATCGAGATTTTAAAACAGCCCCAATATCAACCACTCTCAGGGGCTCTTGAGTATTTAAGTCTTTGGGCTGTAACAAATGGATATCTAGACGACGTAATTGTGGAAAACGTTCAAAAATTTGAAAAAGAGTACCATGAATATTTTAAAACAAGACAACAGAAAGTATTAAATATACTTGCTAAAGGAGAAAAACTTACACCCGAAACCATAAAGATTATAGAAAAAGCAACATTGGAATTTAAGAAAGGATTTACCGCTTAAAATGGCTAGCCTACTATCTCTTAAAAAACGAATACAAACGGCAAAAAACGTTTCAAAAACTACAAAAGCGATGCAAATGATTGCTACATCAAAATTAAAACGTGCACAAGACGCTGCGATCCAATCTAGACCTTACGTAGAAAGCTTAGTGATATTATCAAAAAGCTTAAAAGATAAAATAAATGACAAAACCACACATGATTATATGACAGAAAATTTAGAAGCGCCCAAAAAGCTTATGATAGTAGTTTCCCCCGATAAAGGACTTTGCGGAGGAATGGTATCAAATTTAATTAAATCAGTTCTAGAATATGATTTAAATAATAAAAACGCAAGTTACATAACAATCGGCAGAAAAGCGGAATTAATTATTTCAAAACTGGAAAACAGAGAAATAATTGCATCTTTTCCATTTAGCACATCACTTCCTCCCTACGAAATGATTTTTCCGATTGCAAAGATTGTCGATGAATATTATTTGGAAAAAAAAGTATCAAAAGTCGAAATACTAACTACGAAATTCACGAATTTGTTTACTCAAACACCAACAATAACAACATTACTACCAATTTCCGTCTCGGATAAACAAATTAATAAATACAAAGAAGATTTTATGTTATTTGAACCTAACTTAAAGGATTTATTACCAATTTTACTAAAAAGGTACACAGAAATGGTTTTATATCAAAACTTACTGGAAAGTTATGCTTCGGAACAGGCAGCAAGAACAATAGCAATGAAAAACGCAACGGATAACGCCACATCTGTAATAAATGAGTTAAAATTAGAATATAATAAATCAAGGCAAGAAAAAATAACCAACGAGATATTAGACATTTCGGGATCAAGTTTTGCACTGTCACATGAATAAAAATAAAAAAATAAATAACAAAAATAACAAAGGAACGATCGTTAGAATACAAGGTCCTGTTGTTGACGTAAGGTTTACGGGCGAAACACCTAATGTATTTGAAGCTCTAGAAGTAAAAATTCAGGGAAAAGAATCGTTAATTCTTGAAGTTGCATTTATTATTGGAGAAAACGAAGTAAAAACATTAGCAATGGGATCAACGGACGGATTATCAAGAGGAATAAAAGTGGAACGGACATATTCCCCTATTAAAGTTCCTGTCGGTTTAAAAACACTTGGAAGAATATTTAACGTATTAGGAAAAACTATTGATAATCAAAAATTCGATCCTAAATCAGTTGAATATGATCCAATTCATAAAAAAGCGCCTCCTTTAAGCGAGCAAGAAACAAAGCCACACATATTAGAAACAGGAATAAAAGTAATCGATTTAATTGCACCGTTTACAAAGGGTGGGAAAATAGCTGTATTTGGAGGCGCAGGTGTTGGAAAAACAGTTGTTGTAAAGGAATTAATCAGAAACATTGCAATGGAACACAAAGGACATTCTGTATTTGCAGGAGTCGGAGAAAGAACAAGGGAAGGAAACGATTTATGGCTGGAAATGAAAGAAGCTAAGGTAATGGATAAAACTGTTATGGTATTTGGACAAATGAACGAACCGCCTGCAAACAGAATGAGAGTTGCCTTAACGGGATTAACCATGGCAGAATACTTTAGAGATAAAAAAGGAGAGGACGTATTATTATTTATAGACAATATTTTTAGATTTGCACAGGCAGGAAGTGAAGTATCGGCGTTGCTAGGAAGAATGCCATCAGCTGTTGGATATCAACCTACACTTTCATCAGAAATGGGAGAACTACAGGAAAGAATTACATCAACAAAAAAAGGCTCAATTACATCTGTTCAAGCAGTATATGTGCCTGCTGATGACTATACTGATCCGGCTCCTGTAACAATATTTTCGCACTTGGACGCCACAATAACACTTGAAAGATCTATAGCAGAACAAGGAATATATCCTGCAGTTGATCCATTAACTTCAACCTCTAGAATTCTCGATCCAAATATTGTCGGTATAGAACATTATAATGTTGCCAGAGGAATTCAGAAGGTATTACAACGCTATAAGGATCTTCAGGACATAATTGCAATTCTTGGTATAGATGAATTATCAGACGAAGACAAATTAATTGTTTCAAGAGCAAGAAAAATTCAAAGATTCCTAAGTCAACCAATGTTCGTTGCGGAAATATTTACAGGACAACCTGGAAAATATGTAAGAATACAAGATACCGTTAAGGGCTTTAAAGAAATATTAGAAGGAAAATACGACGATCTTCCTGAACAAGCATTCTTTATGGTTGGAACAATAGAAGAAGCTGTTAAGAAAGGAAGATAGATCTATTTATGACAACACTTCTTGAGATAATTACCCCAACGAAGTTAATATTACGTGAAGAAGTTGAAGAAGTAATCGTACCTACGCTTGATGGAGAAATCGCAATACTCCCAAACCACATCAAACTCTTAACTATGATTACTAATGGAGAATTGATTGTTAAAAAAAATAGTAAATCAACCTCCTATGCAATTACAGGAGGTTTTCTTGAAGTAGAAAATAATATCGTAAAAATATTAGCAGACTATGCCATTAGAGCAGATGACATTGAATTGGCAAAAGTTCAAGAAGCTCACGAAAGAGCAAAAAAACTTATGGAAGAAAGAAGAGGTAAAGAAAATTTTGCATTCGCGGAATCAGAATTAAAAAGATCTCTCCTGGAATTAAAGCTCGCAAAAAAATATAAACCCAAATTGTCAAACAAATTCACTTCGTAAATTTGCCAATTATAAGGAAATTTCATACAATTCTAATATGCCGATATAGCTTAACGGCAGAGCAGCGGTTTCGTAAACCGTCGACGACAGTTCGATTCTGTCTATCGGCTCAAAATGAAAAGAACAAGACTATCTAGAAGATTAGAAAGAAAAACAAAAAAAACCTTTTTTTTAATGGCAATTACTATAATTGCCGTTTTGATTGCTTTTTTTAAATTTGGAATTCCTCTATTAATAAATGTAAGCTTATTTATATCTGGTATCGGTAAGAGTAATGAGATTGTTAAAAATGAACAAAAAAATTATATTGCTCCACCAACTATTAATCCTTTAATTAGCGCAACAAATAGTGCGGAAATAAAAATAACCGGAAACGCGTTTAAAGATCAAAATATTTCTCTTTATGTAAACAACCGTTTTATTGAATCAAATAAAACAAATGAAAAAGGTGAGTTTAGCTTTGAATATGTTTTGGAAAAGGGAGAAAATGAAATAAAAATAAGGGCAAAACAGGGAAATGATCAAAGTGACTTTTCACCTAGTCAAACTGTAAACTATATCAATAACCAACCTACTCTTGATATTAACACGCCAACAGACGGTCAAAATTTTTCGAAAGATAATAAAACAGTAGAAGTTACAGGTAAAACAGATCCAGATGTGATAGTGACCGTAAATGATTTTATAGCAATATTAGACGAGAATAATAATTTTAAACACATCCTTACACTTCGCGACGGTGATAACGAAATTATAGTATCTGCAACAGATCCTGCAGGCAATAAAATACAAAAAACCGTAAAAGTTAAGTATTCTCCGTAATGCCAAGCAATATCCAAAACCATAATAAAAGAGGATAATAGAATAAGCTATTAATAAAAAATCCACTAATTATTAACGCAAATAACGAGCAGATAACTGTAACATGTAAATACTTATTTTTTTTACTAGAATAATTTATTGCGTTAATTAAGATTGTCCTAATTAGAATAATGTAAGAAATAAAACCAATAACTCCCGTTGTTGCTAATATAAACAAAAAGCTATTGTCAGCACCCGACCCCGAATGAGTTATCTCCCACTGAGGTCCCCTTAAGTAACCATATTTATACTGGGAATATCTATACGCATTAAACCCAACACCAAATATTGGGTTTTTTGCAAATATTTCAACTGCAGCCGTCGAATTTTTAAGTCTTTCTGTAGATGAAGTAATCCTTAATATATTGGTACCTTCAGTTTTAAATGCCCTTGGCGACAAAAACAACATTATTATAAATATTAAAAACACAACAATAACATACTTTGTTTTTTTAATTAAAATTAAAAAAACAATAATAGAAGTAATCAAAGCTAAGATTGCACTTCTTGAATAGGTTAAATAAACCGCTAAAACAGATAAGAAGAACAGAATAAATAATAAAAATTTATGTTTTAATTTATTAAAAGGTATTAAAAACCCTAAGGTAAATATACTAAATAAAGTAAAAAAACACCCAGCGAAATTTGGATCAAAAAAGGAAGAGAACATTCTATATAAATGTTCGTCCCAGCCTTTATAATATAAATTTTTAAGACTAGGATAATAAAAGTACTGCATAAATCCTATACCTACTATAATGCTCCCTGCGTAAAGCATTAATTTTTTTACTTTTAGTTTTGAATTTTTGTCTAACGAAACAGTAATAAAATATAAGTTCGCGTAAATTATCCACCGAATCAAATAAATAAACGATACTACTAGAGCTTCTGCTTCGTAATTAAAAATATTTACTAAAAACGATGTCAAACAGGCAATAGCAAATAAAATAATACTCTTGGAAAGTTTTCCCTTAAACGTATGTTTCTTAGTTATTATTAAAATAATATAAACAATAAAAGCTAAAGCAACTAAAAAATCATTTAAGGTAAAAGTAATATTTTTATATAAATTAAATCTTGCAAGTTCAAGAAACGGATAGAACAATAGTAAACAGTAGATTAAATATTTTAATATTGACATTTTTCTTTCTCTAACGAATATAATTTTATCAAAGTTTTAGGGTTTTGATATATCATCTTCCAATTCTTAAATCTTTTAGGTATTTCTGAATTTTGAACTGCAATATAATTAAAATAATCTCCCTTTTTTACCCATGACGAATCAATATAAGGAAAATCAACGTAAAATAGATTGTGAAAGCCAAATAGTAGTACTTTATCGTTCTTAGTTATGTTTTGTTTAAAATACAGGTCAGTGTCATAAAAATCTCCGAAACCGTAATCTAAATTATTGGATAAAAACTCATTTTTTGATATTTGCCCAAAAATTACAGGTAAATATTTGGCATTTGCCAATGTCCGGTAAAAAAGCGAGGAAAAGGTAACCAATATTACGCAGATTATAAGTATTTTTTTAATGTACTTATCTTTAACCAAATTAATTGTTAATGAACATAAAACTGCAAATCCTCCAGTGTAAGGCAAGGCAAATCTATTCCCTCCGATTTTGTATAATAAAATACTAAAAACGATCGCAAATATAAAATATATTGTAAGAATCTTAAAATATTTATTTGATTTTTTGTACATAGTAATAATCAAAGGAAATATAAGAATATAAACAGGATTAATCGGGTCACTTGAAAAGAGAAAAATGTTAAAAAAGTTGCTAAAAAAACTCTGAATCTGAAAAAAGGAGTAATCTGCATTTAACACGTTACCGATAGGATATATTGGGTTTCCCGTGTTAAAAAAAGAAAACATTAACCACGGTAAGGGTGGTATCAAGGCAGCCACAAAGTAAGAAATCATTGCCTTGATTATCTCTTTTTTCTTTTGATTACTATTATATAAATAATAACCAATTAACAACAAAAATATAAATAAACTTACAAAGGACACAATTTTTGCGGCAATCGCAAGCCCAAGTAGAATTCCGGAAAAATATAACCATATATTCTTTTTGTGTCTAATCCATTTTATAAATGCCCAAAGAGCCACCACTTCATAGAAAGTTCTTCCTAAATCAATATAAGCAGTAATTGATTCCCAACCAACGGTTAAACTTGAATAAAAGATCAAGGATGCAATAAGCGACAATTTCCTATCCATAAATTCCCTTGAGAGTCCGTAAATCGCTCCAATAACTAATAATCCAAAACCAAGATGAATAAACTTTGGAAACTCTTCAATTCCGGTTGAAAGACCAAAGACATAGAGCATTTCTACTAATTTCGGCATGGCAGAATAATACAAGAGACCACCGGGAATAAAATAAATTGAATGACTTGAAAGATATATCTTAGGAAGCGTTAAGTGATACCATAATGCATCAAATGATAATTCAGGACCCAATGCTCCAATTAAATTTACGAATATTTGTATAATTAACAAAATTAACAAATATAGGCTTATTTTATCTTTGTTTAATTGTTTTAAAAGTAAAAATAAATTGAGTTTAAATAATTTATTATTTCTAGATCTAGTTACAATAAAAACTAATATTGAAAATAATGTCAGAATATAAATATTGACCTGATAAAGAATACCCAATAAGCCAAAAATAAAAATTAAATAAGAATAAATTCCAATTGCCACTGCTAAGGAGAACATAAATTCTAAATATACCTATTCAATCCTTTATTAATAATATTAATTACGTAAGTAATTAAAATAAGAATTGCCCATAATAAAAATGATATTCTTGCTATTCTTTTTTCCATAACATCCATAACTTACCACGAACAAGAAAGGAATGCATGCTCATCATTACAGCAAGCATTAAGCCCCTTATTCCATCAAAAATACCAAGTAAGAAAATATAATCTTTAATAAATTTACCCAAAGGATAAAGGAAAATTAAAAATGAATTTGTTTTAATCTTGTTTTCGAATAACTCATTCGCTCTAATCTCGGTATAAAAATTAATTTCTTTAAGAAACTCATTTATTGTTTGATGTGGAAAATGAATTATTGGGTTATTAAGTTTTCCAATTTTACCCTTTACTTTTAGCACTTCGTGAATCTTTCCATTAAATGTTCCACTATCTTTTTTAAAAAACCTTATTAATGAAATATTCCCTTGCTCTCCATATTTGATTTTTTTCCCCCATATAACATCTGTTCTTTTTAAAGAATATGCATCTTTATCTGATTTAAAATCTAAAATTCCCAAAATTTCATTTCTAAGTTCTTCGGGTATTCTTTCATCTGCATCAACAATTAATATCCACTCTGAGTCAACCTTACTTACTCCATAGTTTCTTTGCAAAGAAAAGTCGTTATTGAGATTTCTTTTATATACCGTAGCACCATTTGCTTTAGCGATTTGTACAGTATCATCGGTAGAATAATCATCTATAACTATTATTTTATCTGTCCAATTAAGGCTTTTTATGCACTCCTTAATATTATTCTCTTCGTTTTTAGTAAGAATTATTGATGTAATCATTTAGTTATTATTATTTTATCACCACGTTCTTCTATATAATACTTTAATTCCTGGTTTTTCTCTAAATTAGTTTTACCCAACCACCATAACAAATATTCATATGGCATAATAAAACTTCTAAATTTACTTCCTTCTCCTTTTCCAGTTATGATAAAATTTCGATTTTTAGAATCACTTATAATTTTTTTACTGGCATTGATTTTTCTTTCTAAATCATTATTTAAAAACTTTTTTGAATTAAAAATTGAATACGTATTTAAAGTAATTGTTAATAGTATTAATGTAATCCCAAATATTTTGCTTATACTAATTATTTTTTTATAAAAAACTGCTGTCAAAATTACAAACGCTGGAAAAACAATTGGCATATATGCATCAGATAATGTTTTTGACAATATAATTCCGGTAAAAGAAAAAAATATCCAAGCGAGCAGTAAAATGATTGATTTGTTTTTTTTGTAATCTTTAGATAAATAAATAAAATACAAGAGTGATAATAAAAAAATTATACCTGCAATTAAATTTGACATTGGGAAAATTAAGTTTTTAAAATACATAAAAAAGTAGTTAAATTGAGAAAAAATGTTGATGTTTTCCGTAATCAAATCATTTTTAAACGGAATAATAAAGCTAACTAATTTATATCCTATCCAAATAATAAACTTTAACGTCTGAGGAAAACCATTATGGAAATCATAATAAATCATAGGAATCATTGGTGTTAACAATAAAATTAAAGAATAAAAGATTGTATCCTTATTCATTATTCTCTTATACCAACTTGTTCTTTTTAAATATCCGTAAATAAAAAAAGTTATAAAAATAATCCAAAGCGCAGCAGTTGCAAGCTCTAAATTATAAAGAATCCCTAAATATAAAAAAATTAACGGAAAATATCTTTTATTTCCGTTAATCCAATTAAAAAGTGAATGAATATATAAAACAGTAAAAATAGGTATTGGGCTTGTATGATAAGGCATTCTTGAGAAATTAATAACAAGAGGTGAAGTTGCATAAAGTATTGTAGAAATTATTGCTACATTTTTATTAAAAATCTGTTTTGTACATAAATAAATCGCGTAAATCGTAATTATGCTAATAATTATTGATAAATAAGCTCCGCTTATTGGATTAAAGTTAAATAAATAAAGAAAAGGAATTAGTAAATAAGTCCAAAATGGTCCTTGATGAAGCCATGTATGACTTGACGCGATTCCCACCAAGGGAAAATTACCGTTTATTAAAAAATCTCTTGCAGAGATGTAAAACCATGCTTGATCCCCAATAAATACCATTGACTTATTAATATTATAAGTAGCTATAAAAAGAAAAAATAAACTTAAAAATAAAAGAATTATTGAATTTATACTTAATCTCGAAGTTAATTCCACAAAAAATGATGATATTAAACCATAATTTTTTCTAAAGTAATATAACCTGCTTTTTTTAAAAATACTGTCCTTGTTTTTTAACTGTTTAGTACTAACACCCCATTTATGAATAACTTTTGCAGAAGTAATAATATAGTTTTTATAACCAAGGTCTCTTATCCTTTTACAAAGATCAAATTCCTCAAAATACAAAAAAAACTGTTCATCAAACATACCGATTTTTTCAAAAAAATCTTTTTTAACCATAAATGCAGTTCCAGGAACGACATCTACTTCTTTATTTTTATTTTTATTCCAATCTTTCAACCAATATTCATTTGCAATTTTATTATTTTTAAAAATATTACCCAGAATAGTTAAAGAAAAAATTGCATTTTTTGGACTTAAGATTTTTGTTCCTTGAAGAGAATATAAAGCTTTATTGTTTTTAAGCAATAATGGCGCAACTAGTCCAATCTTTTTTTTATTTCTTATAAATTTATATAAATTTTCAATTGCTCCCTTTTTTACGATAGTATCGGGATTAAGAAAAAATAAGAATTCTCCTTTGGCGATTTTTTCTCCATAATTAATCCCTGCTCCAAACCCTAAATTATGTGGAGATTTAATATACTTTACATTCGGGTATTTTTTTATTAAAGCTTTTTTTAAGTTATTTTTGCTATCATTGTCTACGACTATTATTTCAAAGCTAACACTCGAGTTTGAACTATAAATCGAATCTATGCAATTTAATATTTCTTTTTTAACTTTATAATTAACGATAATTATTGAAACCTCAACTTTATATTCACTCATTTATAAATCTCCCTTAAGTAATCTTACAGTATAGTAGATAGATATTGGAAATATAATAATTATACTTATTAAAAGAGCAGCTACTGATCCATTTAAATCGTACTGTTTTGTTAAAAGAAACATTAATGGAATCAATATTATTATTCTTAACAAACTAATTTTTGTTAAAATATCCTGTCTTCTTAATGAATAAAATAACGAGCCATTCGTTCCAATAATAGAAGATACTAATCCGTATAAGATAAAAAGTTTAAAAATACCTTCAGCTCCAATCCACTTTTTTCCTAAAAATAAAATAATTATCTCTCTGGAAAACAAAAATAATACTAAGCCAACGATAAGTTCAATAATAAATAAAACGAATGTCATTTTCAGATAACTATTCCCTAACCTTTTTAGACTACTAGATATCTTTGAATACGTGGGAAAGGTTACTTTTCCGAAAATATCTGCTATTTCGAGCATCGGAGCATAGGAAAACTTTTGAGATATTTGGTAAATTCCTAAAGAGGATATATTCATTAAACGACTTATAAAAATCACATCCAATTGATTTGTTGTGTAATAAAGTATGCTGTTAAAGTTCATCCATTTTGCTGAATTAATAATCTTTTTAAATATAACTAGATCGTATTTTATTCTGGGTTTTTTTAATCCTATAATCCATGAATAAAATACTCCTATTAAAGTTGATATTATAAGTCCTAATATTAATCCCATGTAATTTCTTATTAAGATAACAAACAAAACGGTAAATATAAAATCGGAAATTATCGTTACCGATCTATAGTAAAATTCTTTATTAAAATTTAATTCTTTAGTAAAACTAACTACATAAATATTTTCAAAAGCTTTAATCAAAGGAATTATTGAAGCAAGTGGAATTAGAAAAAATAATTCGTTTCTTTTAAAAAAAATTGAAAGTGGATATGCTAATGTAACGATTACTATACTCAATAATATTCCACGAATTAATTGAATTGACCATGTATAATCAATTACTTTTTTTATATTCTTTGATTGTATTAAATAATTATTAATACCAAGTTCGGAATAAACTTCTGATACTCCGACAATAAGTACAAGTATTCCGTATATTCCTAAGTCTGATGGAGATATAAATCTTGCAATAATTGCAAATTTTAAAAGAGAAACAATTCGTGTTATAAACTGAAATGCGCTTAACCAACTTATTCCCTTAATTACTTTTTTCTTGTATTTCATTTAATTTTTTATAAATTAATTTTTCTAATTTTTTTCCCATTACATTCCAATCCCAATTTTTTACCATATCATTTCTTGCGTTTAAGCTCATTCTACTAATAATATTTTTATTTCTTAATAAGTAATTTATCTTTGCTACAAAATCATTTACATCTCTTTTTAATAAAAATCCTGTAGATTTATTTTTAACCGTTTCCCTATGTCCTCCTTGATTAACAGCCAAAACAACAACTCCACAAGACATCGCTTCCAAAGGCACTAAGCCAAAAGGCTCATTATAAGAAGGCGCAATTAATATTTTTGATCTTCTATATGTATCTAAGAGTTCCTTATCGGATAACCACTCGTTTTCAAAGGTAATAATTCTTGTTTTTATTTTATTATTTATTTTTTTTAATATTCCTTCCAATAACGGATATCCATCTAGAAAATCTTTTGAACCTATATATAACAAGTCTATGTCTTTATCTTTTTTAGTTGGATTAAAAAATGAAGTGTCAACACCATAATAAATTACGTCTCCTTTTATTTGATATGCACTAATAAATTTTTTTCTAGTAAATTTAGATATCGATATGATAAAATTTGCTCTTCCTATATTGAATCGGTCAAGATATTTTCTTAGTAATCTATTTAATTTTTCGTAACCTAATTTAATAATATTATTAGTTTTTGGTTTATAAATTTCAGGCTCGTAGATTATTCTATAATAAGGGTCATTGCAGTAAAAAAAACTGGGTATTTTTAAAAATTGTAAAATAAAAGGTGATTCTATATATTGAGAAGCTGCAATATAAGCAATATCATATTTTCTATTCTTAATATCTTTGGCGATCCTTTTATTCAATTTCCACAAATTAAACAATTCAATTGTATCTTTGTATAATCTTACTCTCCAATTATGTCCTCTCCAATTTTTTGGATTAAATTTATAAAAATAAATTTTAGAATAAATCTTTTTTTCATCGCTTTGTGCGTTATCTATTAAATACAAATCCACAAAATGACCAAGCTTTATTAACTGTTTGGCAAATTCATTAGTCCCTCTTCTCGCGCCACCTTTATGAAGCTCATGGTAAAACGCTATCCTCATATTAGTGATTGAAATTATATCAGTTTTAGCCTTATAATACGATATCTTTAAACTGGAATGAAAATCAGACAGTGCAGATCATGCAATTCTAAAAATTTTATTAAAATATTATCTTTAGGAAATCAATATTTATCTGATTTTACTAAAAAAAGCTCCAAACAAAAAACATATCCGTTGAATATTATTCTTTGCAAAAAATGTAATTTAGTTCAGCTTGACTATACTACTCCAGCAAAATATTTATATACGGAAAGGTATGGTTACAAATCAGGCATAAACAAAACTATGCAGGACGAGTTAAAAGGGATTGTATCTAGTGGACTTAAAAAGATAAAAAAAACTAAAGATAAAATCATTGCAATCGACATCGGAGCAAATGATGGAACCCTGCTTAAAAATTATTCTAAAAACAAGGTTTATAGAATCGCTGTGGAACCAATTAAGAAGCTTGCTAAAGAAAATTCTAAAAATGCGGATTTGGTAATAAATAACTATTTTAGCTATGAAGCATTGAATAAGAAAATAAAAAATTTAAAAGCGGACATCGTAACAGTAATTTCCTGTTTTTACGATATGGAAGAACCAAATAAATTTATAAACGACTTAACTAAAATTTTAAAAGAATACGGAATAATTATTATCCAACAAAATTACCTAGTTAGCATGATTAAACAATGTGCATTTGATAATATAGTTCACGAACATCTAGAATATTACTCTCTGTTATCTTTAAATAATCTCTTGCAAAAACATGATTTGGAGGTTTTTGATGTTGAGCAAAGAGAGTTAAATGGGGGAAGCTTTAGGACATATATAGGATTTCGTGGGAAAAGAAAAATATCAAAATCTGTTAACGAAATGGTAAAAAAAGAAAAAAAACTCGGTCTCGATAAAAAAAAGATTTATTTAAACTTCGCAAAAAAAATAGAACAGAATAAAACAAAGCTGGTTAGCTTTATCACCAAAGAGAATAATAAAGGTAAAAAAATATACGTATATGGAGCCTCTACCAGAGGAAATACTCTTCTTCAGTATTTTGGATTAAATAATAAACTAATAAAATACGCTGTAGAAAGAAATCCGGAGAAATGGGGAAAAATAATTACCTCTGTTAATATACCAATAATCTCAGAAGAACAAGCTAGAAAAGATAAGCCAGACTATATGCTTGTGTTACCTTGGTTTTTTAAAAAAGAATTTTTAAAACGGGAAAAAGCTTATTTAAAACACGGTCATTTTATCTTTCCCCTTCCAAAGTTTGAAGTTATTTAAAAAATTTCATTTTAATAACATGCAATAACGATGTAACCAACTCATTAAAATTAACATTTGATTTACCATAAATACGATAGTTCCAAGTAATTGGCACTTCAGAAATTTTAAAATTATTTTTACTTAATTTGTATGCTATTTCCGATAATGCAATAAATCCCTTTGCTTTAATTTTTGTTTTTAATAAAAAAATTACTGCATTTCTACTATATAATCTAAATCCACTGGTATAGTCACTTATTTTTATATTTAGCCAAAAATATAAAAAGTAATTAATCAACCTACTCATTATTGTTCTATTCGGAGAAATATTATCAATCTTACCACCTGATTTATATCGCGAGCCAATTACTAAATCGTAAGGATATACTTCAATTTCTTTAATAAATCTAGAAAATTCTTTTGGATCGTGAGCAAGATCGGAATCCATTTCAAAAATATAATCAATTTTTTTATATTTCAAAACTCTCTTAAAACCAATTAATACAGCGCTTCCTCTTCCAGATTTTTTTAACCTTGTAATCAACTCTATGTTCTTAAATTTTTTTATTATTTTCTTTATTTTTTCGTTTTCTTCCATTGCCGAATCATCAATAATTACAATTAATGCGTTTTTAAGATTCTTGTTTATTCCTGAAATTAAAATACTTATATTTTTTGACTCATTATAAGAAGGAATTACTACTGCAAAATTATTAATCTTCACCATAATTCTCCTTTGTTAACAATTTCATACAATGTAATGCTCCCTTTAAAATTATTACCTAACGAAATCTCATTAATTACTCTATCTTTATAAAATAAAGGAACTTTTGACAAATTAATAAAATAGGGTTCATTTTTATAAGGAGTATCAAATCGGATTAATCCCGATATTGAATCATCTGTTTTTACATAAAGTATGCCATTATTATTTTTATTATAAGGCACTATCACTAACATTTTATTCTTAGAAGAAATTTTATTGCTCTTTAAATAATTGTTAAAAGCTAAGACACTATATTCATCAATGATTTTATTGTTGTTTTTTAATACCTTTATTTTATGAACACCCTCTGAATAAGGAATTTTCGATAAGTTAACATTTAACAAAAAATTTCTATATTCATCAAACAAGATGCCTTCTGTTTTAAAAAAGTCTTTATTTTCTTTTTTTAATACTAGATATTTGCCAATTTTTATTTCAGGGATATAATTATTAAGAATATAAGACAATTCGTTTGGAACTCTTATATATTCAGGAACTGAATCCTGTAATGATTTATTTTTTGTATTTAAAATTATTTTGTTAACATTATTTTTATTAAGATAGTCAATCCTACTAAACTGACCTTTTAAAGTAGAACCATCATAAGTGCTTAAATAAAATGGTGGAGCTTGATTTAAAAAAGCATAAATAAAAGGATCTGAAGGAAAACTAAAAATCTTGGCTATAATATTTTTCCTGTTAATGTAGTTAATTAAATTTGCAATATCCTTATCTTCAGAAAATATTTTATTTAGATTATTATCAACACATTGAATGCTATTAAGATTAGCTCTTATAAATAACCTGTTATCTGTTTTTATAATGTTAATGACGATAAAAGCAAAATTAAAAATTAAAACTAATAAAATTAGTAAATTCCTAACTTTATTACCAATATTATAGTTTACTTTTATGTCTCTAATTATAAACGCGTATAAAATTATGCCGTAAATTATCAACTGCTCACTAATAGATCTTAAAATGTTTTTTTGCTCAAGAATAATAATTAAGACTAACACTGAGACTTTTAATAAAAAAAACTTATCTTTGTTTCTTGTTTTTAAAATAAGTTGCAAACACAAACTTATTTCGACCAAAATAATTCCAAGGATAACATAAATATTATCTATGTTTTTAAGAGAAGGAGGAAAAGGAACTTTTGCAATTTTAGATAAATACGATAAATTTATTAAATAATCGTAGAAAGAAAATAGACTTGTTTTTGAAATTATAAAAACATAAAACGGCAAAGCGCCAATCGCTAATCCCAACGAGATATTAAATATTTTTTTAAAAGTATTAATGAACTGGCTTTTTTTGAATTTATTTAAAATATTTTTTGTAATTACAAAAAATAAAATTGAAATATAAGAATATATTCCTGAATCAAAGAAAAGAAAAATCGTAAGACCCAAAATAATTCCAAATAAAAACTCTTTAGTTTTGCAATTTTTTTTATCGATATATATAGTGTAAAAAATTAACATCGCTAAGGGTATCCCATATCTAATAAATTGATTTTCCATTCCTGTCAAAAAATATGATAAAAATATAAATATATAGAAAATAACTGACACAATTCGTGACATAATTATCTTATTAATGGAGTAATAAAAAAAAGTTAAAAGCGTTGAAACTATTAAGAAAAATATCAAGCTGAATATAATATTCTGATTTTTATAGTAAAATAACAATCCATAGGGATAAAAAATATCTACATAAGGCAATAAATTTTTAACCTGTGCGTATTGCCAAAAAATAAAATGATGTGTATCAAAATTAAAATTTTTATATAAAATACAATTATTTATTATTAAGTAAACATTTAAAATACTACTTATTAAAAAAATCGTAACTATTTCTATGTTTTTGTATAATTTATCAATTATTTTTTTCATTTTTTTTAACTAAAAACATAATAATTATCAATGAGAAAAACGGAGAAAGAATAATTAATAAAAACAACAAATTATCAAAATTACCAGGATATCCATAATAATTAATATAACCAATTATTTTCTCTTTTCCTATTTTTTGAACTGGAAAAAAACTTCTAATTTGTCTAAGAAATAAAACAATCAAAAACAAAAATGTGAACGTTGTAGAGAGATATTCTATAATTAGCTCTGTTGATTTTCCTTTATTCATAAGGTATATTATATAAAATTAAGAGTAATAATTATACAATGGCAAGAAAACCTTTAAAAAAGATACTAATATTGGGGTCTTCTGGAATGCTTGGATCAATGGTTTATGATTATTTTAAGAAAGACCATAAGTTATTCGTTGAAGCTACAACCAGAAATAAAAAAGACAAAACTAAAAGATATTTTGAAGTTAATAATTTTTTAGAAATAAAACATAAATATTCATATTTAAAAACATATGACTATATTATTAATTGCATTGGTGCAATTAAATTTACAGAAAATCAAAAAAATATATACAATGCAATTAAAGTAAATTCATTATTCCCTCATGAACTATCTTCATTCCTAAATAAATCTAAGACTAAAATAATTCAAATAGCAACAGATTGTGTTTTTTCTGGGAAAAACGGTGCGTATAATGAATCTTTCGAACACGATGACTCAAGCGTTTATGGCAAAACAAAAAGCTTAGGAGAAGTAAATAACGATAATTTTTTGAATATAAGGTGTTCTATTATTGGTCCGGAAAAATTAAGAAGCAAAAATCTAATGCAATGGGTATTAAGTCAAAAAAACGATTCCGTAATACAGGGATTCTCAGATTACAAATGGAACGGAGTTACAACTCTCCAATTTGCAAAACTTTGTTCAAGTATTATCAACAGAAATATGTTTAATAAAATTAGAAAAATAAATCATACACACCACTATGTACCAAATAACTCAACTTCTAAATATGAATTAGTAAAAATGATAAGTGAGATTTTTGAAAAAAAAATAAAAGTTATAAAAGTAAAAAAATTTAATAAGCCGATTAACAGAACTCTTTCATCTAGATATAAAATTTTACAATTAATAACAGGAAAAAGTACAATAAAAGGAGAGGTTTTAAAACTAAAATATGAAAAATAAATCACGAAAAAAAATAGCATTTGTTCTTGGAATAAGACCTGACTTGATTAGATCTGTTCTAATATTAAATCATCTTAAAAAAGCAAAAGATATTGACGTAAAACTAATTTGGTCAGGACAAAATTATTCATACAATTTAAAAGATATTTTCTTCAAAGAATTTAATATACAAAAACCAGACATTGAACTGAATTGTAAAGGGAAAACTGACGCTGAAATTGTTTCGAAGTTAATCGCAAATATATATCCAGTTCTGGAAAAAATGAAGCCAGAAGCGATAATTTTTTTAGGAGACACAAATACTACTGCAGGATGCATTGCTGCAGCGCAACTTAATATTCCTATTATACACATTGAAGGATGTTGGCATTCATACGACTGGAGAATGCCTGAGGAAAAATATAGAACCATGGCAGATCATTTAGCTGATGTTATCTATACTTATGACGAAGAATATAAAAAACTTGGAATAACAGAAGGATTAAATCCAAAAAACATTATTGTCGTAAAAAATCCAATTGTAGACATACTAAATGAGTTCTATTTAAAAAGAAAAAAACTATTTCTTAAAAAAAGCACTAATATTTTTTTTAAGAAAAGAGGGATTAAAAAAAATGAATATTATCTAATGACTTGTCATAGAAGAGAAAATGTGCAATTAAAAAAATCATTCGATGCAATATTAGATTTGGTATCAAAAGCAAATTATAAGGTTTATTTCCCTGCAAGTTACAGAACCCAAGAAATCATAAAAAATAGAAAAATAAACCTTCCAAAAAATTTAATTATGGTAAATCCTGTTGGATATGAAGAGTTAATAATTTTATTGACTAATTCAAAAGCTGTTATAACTGATTCGGGAACATTAAATGAAGAAGCATGCGTTTTAAATATCCCTTGTATAAATTTAAGAAAATCTACAGAAAGACCACAGGTATATGATGTAAAAAGTTCTGTAAAGTTTGATCCTGATCAATCCGAAAAATATCCATTAGACGTTATTTACAAAAAATTAAATAAAATTACAAATACAAAGTGGTCTCAAACATTAGGAGACGGAAAGGCTTCAGAAAGAATTGCTGAAGATATAATAAAAAAAGTAAGAAATAATAATTTAAACGGTCATTTACCTAAAAATAATCATTTACCGATTAAAAGATCATTTATGGAAGATGGAATTAAAATATAAAAATTCATTAGCAGTAATCATTCCGATGTACAATGAAGAAGCAACTGCATCAAAATGCATAGATAAAGTTGTAGAGGAAATTAAAAAATTAAAACTAAAATCTACATTGATGATTATTAATGACGGAAGCAAAGATTCAACTTTAAAAATCCTCACAGAAAAAAAGAAGATTTATAAAAATAAATTAATTATCATTAATAAAAAAAATGGCGGTTATGGATCCGCCTTAAGATTGGGCATTAAAAAAGCGATAGAATTGAAATTTGAATATTATCTTACGATGGATTCTGATCTAACGAATCCGCCAAAATATATCCCAAAACTAATAAGTGCTTTAAAAAATGGAGCGGATTGTGTTAAGGCATCAAGATATATTAAAGGAGGAAAAATGGTTAATGTGCCCTACTACAGACAGATAATTTCTATTATTGGTAATTACTTTGCAAAATTAGCATTTAATGTAGGAATAAATGATTGCACAAATGGATTTAAAATTGTAAAGTTATCATATTTAAAAAATATTAATTTTAAAGAAAATAATTTTTCAATTATATTGGAAGAATTATATTACCTAAAAAAAGCTGGCGCAAAATTTGCTGAGGTGCCAAATATATTGTATTGCCGAACAAATAGTAAATCCCACTTTAATTACACTCCAAAAATATTTTATGATTACTTTAAATACGCACTACTTGCTATTTTTATAAGATAAAAGCTTTTGTTTTAATTCAGGAATTTTTAATAATAAGTTTACAGTCTGATCAACATTAAGTCTTATTGCGTTTTCGGAAGTATATGCATCTACCTTTTCCGAATTATTTACTTTCAATCCTTTATAGAAATATTTATTATAATCTAATCCTTGACTTTCTGGTGGAATACAATAGAAATCCTTATTTGTTGTTGATCTAAAAAGCTCTTCTTTTGTAACTAGCGTTTCGTGCATTTTTTCTCCTGCTCTTATCCCAACTTCGTAATATCCTTTTTTATAATTGAATATTTTGCACAATGCCTTAGCAAGTGTTTCCAATGTACAAGCAGGCGATTTTTTAACATATATATATCCACTTTTTCCCTGAATTAACGAATAAAGAACTAAAGAAACTGCTTCATCTAAGGGTAACAAAAATCTGGTCATTTTATAATCAGTTATCGGAAGTTTTTGATTTTTTTTAATCAAAGACAATAGATAAGGCAATACTGATCCTCTTGTAAACAATACATTACCATATCTTACGCCACATAAAATAGTAGAACTGTTTTTATGGCTATCTTTTTTAGACTCCGCAATCATAATTTTTTCCATCATCGCTTTAGAAATGCCAATTGTATTTATTGGATAAACTGCTTTATCTGTACCTAAAACAACTACTCTTTTAACCTTATTTTCTATAGCAGAAGATAGAACATTATGTGTTCCTATAATATTTGTTTTTACAGCCTCCATTGGAAAAAATTCACAAGTCGGAACTTGTTTTAAAGCAGCTGCGTGAAACACATAGTCGACTCCTTCCATTGCATTAAGAATGTTTTCCTTTTCCCTTACGTCTCCGATAATGAATCGTAATTTTGGGTTATTAAATTTATTCCTCATATCAAACTGTTTTTTTTCGTCTCTGCTAAAAATAATTATTTTTTTAGGACTAAAATTTAATAATTTATCAACAACCGAATTCCCGAAAGAACCTGTTCCTCCAGTAATTAATATTGTCTTATTTTTTATTGATTTTTTTACCCTGCTATCCATAAAGCTTGATAATTATATTACTTTTTAATATAGATTGATAGATCGTACGGAGCAGCAATAAGACCTGAATACATATAATTAAATGTATTTCCAAATAAGTCATAAAATTTAAAATAAGGATTAAATTCAATTTTTTTAACATAATTTTCTTTTAATAATCTTTGAATTAAAAATTTTTTTGGAGTGTTAATTTCATGTTCTAGTGCAAGTTTAGAATTGGATATAATAATAATATCGGGTAATTTTTTTACCGATTCATCTACCAAAGCATACTTATAATTATTAGTTAAGGTTTTACCATATTGAAAATCGTAAAATTCCAGCAATACAATATCAGGCTCAAACTGATAAATTGGTATATTTTCAATTCCTATGACTTTACCTATTGGAATGTTTTTAGTTATCCATAAAGATGCAGATCTTTGAGGAGAGTCCATATATTTTAGAGAAATCCAAAAAAATGATTCAATAAACTGAAAAACCATTATTATCAAAAATAATACAATTAACAATTTATTTAAAAATGTTTTATTAGTTTTTACACGACTAATAAATATTCCAACTATAATAACCATAAAAGGAATTAGAACAAGCGCTCTACTACCGGTTATAAAATATCTTAAAGGTATTAAGCTAAGTAAAAATATAAATAAAGAAATTAAAATAAATATCAGTAATTTATCTTTTTTACCCCGTACTATGTCTATTATTGTTTTTGTGAATAAGAAAAAAAATGAGATTAAAAATATTAAGTAAAAAAAGTGTCCAAAAATTGTCGGAAAATGATAAAAAAATACATATTCAAAATATGAATATCCTAAATTTATATCTTGAGAAAAAGACGGAATGGTCACTAGATTTTGATAAAGATACAAGCCAATATTTTTATTACTAAATACAAAATCTGGAATTCCTAGTAAAAAAACTGCAACGATCAACAATGTCAACCCCAAAAATAAAGTTTTAAGATGATACTTGAATTTTGAATTGAAAAATAAAAAACTAAAAATATATACAAATATAATTGGCAATACGCTAACTTTTACCGAAATGGCAACTGCACTAAAAATTCCTGCAATTATAAAATTACTGGGAGTTGGTTTAAGACAATATTTTAAAATTAGATAAATTGAAAAGGTGAACCAAAACATAAGTGCAATATCGTACTTGAAATGGTTACTTAACATTAGCCAAAGCGGGTTAAATACAAACAAAAAAATAGCAATAATTGTATTTATTTTAAGCAATTTTGAAATTTTGTTAACTATAATTATTGTTAATAATCCGAATAACATAGTGTTCAATCTTAAAACTGTAAATATACTTGCCTGCATTGATAAATTATCTACCGCAGACTTAATAGAAAAAGGGTCAATTATTTTAAATAAAACAAAAGGAATTAAATATAAACCGGAGAGAAAAAAGTGAAACATTGTTCCATTTGCGGATCCATCCATATTTGGAGATCCGTATTTAAAAACATTTTTTACCGATTGAAGCTGATGCCATTCGTCCATGTGATATAAAAAGGGATGCTCTGATCCTGGTATTCCCCACCCAATAACAGAAATAAGTAACGTTGAATAGAGCAAAATTAAAAAAACTAAAAGTTTATTTTTTAAAACGATTTTTTTTATGTTAATATGTATTATGCTTTTTAATACTCCTAATGTCGTTCCAATAATCACCGCAATATCCGAAAGTATCTGTATTACTATCGAAAAAAATAACCCCTTTTTTGTTTTAATATATTTTTTATTTTTATTTATTATTAAAAAAATATAAAAAAGAAAAAATAAAATTAAAGTAAATATTGGAAATAGTGACTTATATAAATAAGATAAAATTAATAAGTAAAAAGCTAAAAAGTATCTTAAATATAAATAAAATATTGTTGGTCTAAAATAATGCATTTCCCCATCACCAAAAGCAAATCTATAAAACATTTTAAAAGACTGTTTTAAATTGCTTCTCGGAATCCAGTTAACAATTGCGTTTTTGGCAAAAACAATTTTTGCATTGTATTTTTTTAATCTAATTGCAAAATCGTAATCTTCATTATGACTTAAGTTATTATTAAACCCTGATATTTTTTCCCATATTCTTTTTTTAAACGCAATTGATCTTGTAGCAGGTAAAAAATTTTCCTTATCTATTTTATTGGACATTACTAATACATATGGAACTAGTGCTTTTTGTAATTCGTTTTTTGGTAATCCTTTATAATACCCAGAAACAACGTCAATCGATTTATCTTTAAATGGAGCCGTTATATTCTTAACCCAATTTTTATCCAAAACACAACCTGCGTCTGTACAAAGAATTATTTCTCCTTTCGCTTTTTTAATAGCAGCATTTCTACCAATAGATCTATTTCCTTTCACTTTTATCAGTTTAATTTTTATAATATTTTTGTATTCATTGGCTTTTTTAATAATTAAATTACATGTATTGTCTGTACTTAATCCGTCAGCAATAATGAATTCATCCGGTATAATAGTTTGGGAAACAACAGATTTAATTAATTTTTCTATTGTTTCTTCTTCGTTAAAAACCGTAATAATTAAGGATTTCGTTATCCGTTTGTTTTTTTTCATTTCCAAAATTATACCACTAAATAAGCATATAATAAATTTAATTGGCTTGAAAAATTAAAGAAAAAATAACTATAATACAACAATGCTGGAACTATTTGCATCCTTAATTAACAACGTTATTAACAACTTAAGGTTTTTAACTCAGGATTTTATTGGTATTCAAATAAATTACACATATATCGTTAACGTATTTTTTTCGTTTTTACTTTCTTTATTTCTTTTGCCTTTTATTTTTTTAACAGGTATTAAGATAAGAAAATTGTTTTTTAAAAGCGTGTCTGAATCAACATACAAGTATTTAATTGATTTTTCATTGGGATATATCTTTATTTCATCTTTAATAGGAATACTTGGATTCGTATCATTACTTTATAGGAATTATTTACTTTTAATATTTATGTTTATATTTATAATTTCATTATTTCATTTTAGAACATCATTTATTTATTTAAATAAACTGATTTTTTACTTTAAATCCAGCTTGAAAGACGTATATAAAAATAAGTTTGTTTTTACATTCTTGTTCTTGTTTATTTTATTAGCAATAGTAAATTTAATAAATTTAGAAACAAGGGAAGATCAATATCATATAGATTTTGCGAAAATGTATCTTCAAAATAACACGATAATGATCGAACCAAAGGAACAGCTCGAGGTTTCCGGAGCACCGATGCTTTCTGAAATGTATTACGTAATTGGATTAACGTTCAACTTAATGGAATTTGCCAGATTTAATCACTTTTACTTTTATATTTTAATTTTAATAATATTAATTGAATTTTCTAAAAATAAAAAAAATAAATTTGCAATCTACGCACCAATAATATTTGCAAGCGCGCCGGTAATAATAAAAGAAACCTCATCTTCATATGTTGATTTTCAATGGATTTTTTGTTTTATTCTTGCTGCGTTTATCATAAATCAAAAATTTAAACACAATTTAATAATAGCTGGAATTATTACAGGAGGAATGCTTGCAGGAAAAATGTGGACCATTCCTTTTTTAAGCGTTTATATTTTTTATATAGTCCTATTAAATCGGAAAAATAAATTTTTAGATACAATCAAAAAAATATTTATATTTACATTTTTTGCGTTTTTAATTTCTTCTTTATGGTATTTAAGATCATACTTATTAACAGGAACTCCGATTTTCCCCGTTATGATTAATCAAAGCAATAATGTAGTCTCATTTGCATCTAAATTTGATAGATACATTGGGGTAAATTTTCCTTTTATAAATATTTTTTCTTATTTCAATGTCTATAGTCCGCTTTTTTATTATGGGTTAATTTTGTTTTTTTATAAATTCAAAAAGAACTTTTCTGTATTAATCAAAAATGATATTTTCCTTTTTCTTTTTTTAACTTTTTTATTATTTATTTTTATTCACTATCCTTTTGGAAGATACACAATGGGAATTTACGTTTTATTTTCAATTTTTTCATCTATAGGGATAAATAATTTCCATCTTAAATTTAGGAATGGAAAATATATAACCGGGATAATTTTATTACTTATATTTTCTTATTATTTCTTAAATTCATTAATGCAATTGCCATATGCAATCGGCTTTGCTAACGAAAATAAATATTTAACAAGAGTTTTATCCAGAGATGGATCAAGCTATTATAATTTTGATAATAAATTTGAAAAACATTTTAATAAGAATGATTGCATTGCAACCTATAAAATATTCGGATTTTATTATGCAAATTTTTGTTATTCAGATATAAATTTTATTTTAAATAAAGAAGAAAAGTCTTTAAATACGCTGAAAAAGAAAGGTTTTACAAAATTATTAACTAAAATGGAAAACGCAGAAGGTTTTTGTAAAACTGAAAGAATTAAAAACTGTAATAATAAAAGTTTTAAATTAATAGATAGTTATATGGGAGTAAATAATTATTATCTATACGAATTAAAATAATATGCCAAGTAATTATCATATGGTTGTTGTTAATCTTATTGCATCTGCAATTCTTGGAATCGGTATATTGTTTTACAAATTTATTTATCCAAAGAAAAAAATAAATTTGTTTATTCTTTTATTATTAATATCAATATTACCTATAATTAGTATTTTTAGACCGGGTACTTATGAAAGCGGAGACTTCAATATACATATTTATAGAATAATTACATTTTACAATTCACTAAAAGAAGGTATATTTATGCCTTCATGGGCAGCCGATTTAAATGCAACATATGGAAATCCGTTGTTTATATTTAATTATAATTTACCCTATTATATTATTTCCCTATTTCATTTTTTCGGATTTAGTTTTATAACAAGTACTAAATTATACTTAGCATTTGTAATGTACTTTTCCGGAATAGCGATGTATCTATGGTTTAATAAACTTACAGGAAATAAATTAGCTTCATTTACAGCAAGCATATTTTATTTATTTAGCCCATATCATTTAATTGACGTACATTTTAGGGCAACGCTAGGTGAATCTACAATTTTTTTTCTTCTCCCAATGTTTTTTTATACAATTATTAATTATTATGATCATAAAAAAGTTAATTATCTAATTTACATATGTTTAACAAGCGCATTGTTATTCTTAGCTCATCCATTGCTTGCTATACCTTCAATCGGTATTGGTTTTTTATATTCCCTTTTTATATTTATAACAAACAGGAAAACGGTCTTGCTAATTAATGTTTTCCTCTCTCTCGTTCTTGGCGTATTAGGAGCTTCATATCTTTGGATTCCATTTTTATTATTTTCGGGTTTCACTTTTTCAAATGGAACTCCTAATTTATATTTTTATCCATTCAGCTATTTATTTTATTCTCCTTGGAGGCTAGGATTTCTTTTTCAGGGACCAAAAGGAGAGTTGCAGCTTATTATTGGATATACTCAAATATTTGTTGTTATTATTAGTTTAATTATTTTATGTAAGAATTTAATTTATTCAAAAATTAGACATGATTATATTTTTTGGATAAGTATTTTTTTGCTTTTAGTATTTTTTTTAAGTCCTATTTCAATTTTTATTTGGATCTTTTTTCCGTTATTATGGATGCTCTTACCCTATGGAAGACTCCTATTGCTTATATCCTTTTCTACATCAATGATTGCTGGTTATTTTACAATATTTTGTCAAAAATTTAAGAGAGGACAAGGTTTAATATTAATATTAATTTTAATCACAATTCTCTATTCTATATTAAATTGGGGACACAGAAGGGTTATAGAAGACATAAACGATGATTATTTGATTAAAAATGTACCATACAGCACTCTAAACGAAGGTTTAACAGCGTATTTTTTAAACAACAAGTGGGCTGATGTTAATAATTTTTGGTTTGATAAGATACCCAAAAATCATCTTGAAATAATTAATGGAGTTGGTTATGTAAAGCAAATTAAAAGAAATTCAATCAGTCACAGATATGAAGTCAATGCTAAAACATCACTAAAAGTAAAAGAAAATACATTATTCTTTCCAGGTTGGCAATTAAGAATAGGTAATAAAATAATCCCCATTTATCCGGGAGAAAGAGGGATAATTAATGCTGATTTGCCAATGGGAAAATATGAAATTGAATTAAAATATGAAGATATTTTTATCTATAAGTTATCTAAATTTATTGCTATATTTTTTTTCTCTGTATTAATATTCATGATCTTAATTTATAGCATTTCAAGTCGAAGATTTAACTCCAAACCATAACATTTCTCCTGGAATGTAAAAAGTCCACTTTTTTTTAAAAATAAAAAAAGGTTTTATAAACTTCATTATTTTATGTATATGTTTGTATCTACTCAGTGAATTATCAAGTAAATCGAAAAGAAAGACCACAGGATAAGTCTTTGTAAATAAATGGTTTACTCCAAATTTTTTTGCCAGCAGAGTCAAGCTTTTATGCGAAAAATATTGAATATGTTGTCCTTGCCAATACCACCAATTATGACCAAGTAATTTACTACTAAAAGCATTAACATCTCCTGTCCAAATAATAATTAAGCCTCCGGGTTTTAATAATTTACTTATGTACTTCATCTCTATTGAAGGATTTTCGAAATGCTCAATTACCCCAAATAGAGTTACGATATCATATCTATTCTTGATTTTTTTTGATAATGTTTTTAAAAGCATTCTGTGTACTTTTATTTTGTTTTTTTTTGCAATCTTTGAAGACCAATTAGATATTTCCAAGCCTTCTACTTTGTATCCATAACTTCGTGCAACATTTAAGAATTCTCCTGTTGCACATCCTATGTCAAGTATTTTGCCTGATGTAATTTGGCGCTTAATTATTGGTAATATTTTTTTTGCTGATTCCCTAATTGACTCAAGATAGTTCAGATACTCTTTATCCTCAACATCTTTATAGTTCCTATACATGTTACGGGGAAGCGGATTACAAAAAACGTGAGAGCAATTCATGCACATTACCGATCGAAATGTTTTTCCGGAATCAGGCGTTTTAACATATATAAATGATAATTTTTTAATATCGATTGTTGATGGGTATAATTCTTTTGTCTCAGTAGATTTACATATCGGACATGAATCTAATTTCATAAATTTATTTCTTGGCAACTAGAAAAATATTTGTACCATTATCTTGTTCATCAACATATTTTAAATATTTTCTAACCAGATAATTTCTGACAAAATCTGGTTTAAAAACCATTCTCTTTCCAAAAATTACTTTTAGAATTTGCGATGGCCAAGATGTAAGTATAAATAAGTCATAAATCTTGGTTACATTTGGGGAAACGATATTTTCCATTTTTACTATTTTAAATCCGTTTTTTTCAAAAAGTTTTTTCCATTCATTATTGTTCAATAATATGTGCCTCTTAAAAAAACTGTTATATTTTTTTGTTAAATATTTACTAATAGATTTTAATCCGTATTTTTTAAGCATTGGTCTATAAAAAGTATTATTGTCTACCCTATCTGTTTCTATAGATGCAATTATCTTTCCACCTGGTTTTAATACTCGATAACACTCTTTTAATAATTTATTAGAATTTTTTATGTGCTCAAGAGTACTGATTGATATAATTGTATAAAATGTATTATCCGCAAACGGCATCTTCCTTGCATCGGCTAAAATTAATTTTTTGTATTTATTAGTTTTTCCTGCCATTGATAAGTCTCTTTTACTAATATCTAACCCAATATCGATTTTTTTATCCGTAAAACACTGCATAAATTCGCCAAATCCACAACCTAAATCAATAACAGGAGCTTTTATTTTTTCATTTGCTAAATATTTTGCTTCAACACTTCTCCATATAGCTACGCTAAGAGGGGTAATTCTTAAAAACCTACGAAAATATTTTTCTGATTTTGAATTCATTTAATTTTACAAATTTAAATTCTAACAGATGAAATTAACTGTGTAAAGAATTACTGAGTATTTTTCCAAAGCTTTAAGTAGATATCTGCAATATCTGTCCATGTTTTATCCATTACCCATTTATATCCATTATCGACCATATTCTTATACTTAAAATTATTATTCACAACGTCCATTATTCCCCTAGATAATTCTTTTGAATTTTTAAAAATAAGTATAAAGTTTTTAAATGGAGTATTCACTAAGTAATCTTTTTTAATTCCATTGTTATACAAAGCAAATACAATCTTTTTTGACACTAAAGACTCAAATATGCCTAAGTATCTAGAAACAAAAATAAATTTATAATTTTTAATTTGCTCGTCTGCATTTGAAATAAAACCCTTAAATTGAATTTTTAACTTATTATTTTTAGCAAAAATTTTCGCTGCTTTTCCTAATGAACCATCGCCATAAACATCGAGTGCAATATTTATTTTTTTTGATTTTAATATTTTTATAGCTTTTAGATAATCCATTATTCCTGTTTCTTTTTCCAATCTACCAATAAACATTGCTTTATTAAAAGCTACAGATTTATCTTTAATTTTAATGTATTTTACAGCTCCGTATATTATATGATTTGGTTTTGTCCTATACCACTTTTCATAAAAGTTTCCAACGCAAATATTTCCCTTTGTTAGCTTTTCTGCAAGCTTATGCATAAAAATCGATCTCTTGTTAGGAATTGAGTTTCCTTCATATCCGTGAAACGTAACAAAAACCTTTTTATTAGGGTAAATGAATCTAAACGGAAGATACCAATAAAAAATATCGTGACAATGAATAATATCCGCGTCTTTAATAATATTTTTAATTTTAAATAATTCTTTCCATGCTTTAAGTTTTTCTAACTTATTTACCTTACCGTTGTTTATATAAATTATTCTTATTTTATCGATTTCTCCCGTCATCTTATCACTTAAAAGCATTGATTGATAATCCGTGTTTTGAGAAAAACTCTCTTTTGAAGTAATTACAGTAATACTATGACCTTTTTTAATAAGTTCTTTTCCTAATTCCAAACAATGTTTCTCTACTCCACCAATATGGGGGTAAAAATACCTACACAAAAAAATAATTTTCATTTCTTCCTAGCAACAATAATAAAATTAGATTCACCGAATAGATAAACAAGCAAATTGTCTATTAATGTTAAGGAATCTGAGAAAATAAATTTTATAAATTTTATACCTTTTCCTGCGACACTATTAGTAAATAGAAAATTTCGAAGTATCCCTTCAACCTTTTTTACTTCTATAATATTAAAACCATTCCTTTCTATTTTATTACATAATTCATCGATCGAATATCGTCTTAAATGACCAACCTTTTTATCGAATTTTTTTAATAGGCCCATTCTATAAAGCGGTGCACTTTTGGATGGAGCAGACAAAAACAGTAAACCATTTTTATCTAACATTTTTTTTATTTTTTTCAGAACATATTCATCTTTTTTTAAATGCTCTATCACCTCTGTTAATAAAATTAAATTATATCTACCAGCAATGTATTGTTTGGGAAAATCAATAACACGAAAATTTACATATTCACTTAGGTTTAAATATCTTGCAGTTGATGAGCTAGCCCTAATTGCATTTATTGATATATCTACTCCCAAGACCTTAATGCCTTTACTTCCTAAATATAAACTCAATGTTCCCGCCCCACATCCTATATCCAATGCGGTGGCAATACTTGCAATATATTTATCTAAAACTTCCAAAATTAATCGATATGTAAAATCTTTTTTATTTATTATTTTCTTTTGAACCGATGTGTATTTATGAAAAAGGTTATAATTTATTTCCATTCGCTTAAGTATTTTACCACTGTGTATATTTATTCACAAACGAATTATTCATAGTTGAATTATGTTGTAAATTTTTTAGATTTTCTATCTTGACAAAGATATTAAAAGTATACTTATATTAAAATTGTGAATAAAAAATTATTATTACGATCAATGTTAGTAACTTTAATCGGTATACTATACTTTATTAATCCAAATACCGTTCATGGAACAACAACTATATTTAAAGACGACTTCGAAAATGGAAATATTAATCAATGGACAAGCGTAAGGGGTCCAGCTAATTTATGGCAAATAAAACAAATAAATGGAACTAACATGCTTGGAGCAAGAATTGAGAATGGTAGCACCATCATTGATAGCATCGCCAAATCAACTCAAATTGCAACATCAAGCTATGTATTAGAGTTTGATTACTTAACAATTACTGGAATTGATAATAGCTTAGATTCTCGATGGACATATAATTTAACTGAGGACTATTATGACGTAAAGGAAGTTCATTATCTTGGAGAAAATAATGTCTGGACAAATTTCGGATGCGTAAATTTTATAAACTCATCTACGCTGAAATATAATTTTTTAAACCACATTAAAATCATTTACGAAAACCAACGCATGCAATTTTATTTAAATAACATAAAAATAATTGATTATAATGATACGAATTATTTATTTCCAGGGAATGAGTACATAGGTATAAGAATAAGTACTGGAGCAAGTTATCCAAAAGAAGCATGGTTTGATAATATTTTAGTAACAAGCCTAGAAGACGAACCAGGTTTAGATATTCCATTATTAAAGCAAACTGATCCCCTTTGGAAAGATGAAGTTTATGATACTGCTATGAATTGGTCTCCAAGCGATCCAACTATAAATTCCTGGGGTTGTGCAATGACCTCTGCTGCAATGATCTTGAACTATCATAAAATCGTAAATCTACCCAATGGAGAAATGTTAAATCCAAAAACACTTAACGAATGGCTTAAAAACCAACCTGATGGATACATAGGTAATGGGCTAACCAATTGGTTAGCCATATCAAGATTATCAAAACTTGCAAAAGAAAGCGGGAATAACCAAAGTTTTAATTACGATTCTCTGGAATATATACGCAACAAGGGAGAAGATAGGCAGCTGTTAACAGATGACCTTAAAAATCTACACCCAGATATCCTTGAGCAACAAGGTCATTTTGTCGTCGCAACCGGCATATCTGGAGAAACTTTTCTAATAAATGATCCCTATTTCAACAGAACAACATTAAATGATGGATACAATAATACATTTTTATCTCTCGGAAGATATATTCCATCCAATAGCGACCTTTCTTATTTTATGTTTACGACTAAACCCGATGTTAATATTGAATTGAAAGATGTAAACGGAAACATTGTAGAATCTGAATTTTCTGAAGAACAAATCATTAATCATGATAATCAAACAAACGGAGAAAAGATAAAAATAGTTTATTTTCCGAAACCGGAATCTGGTAAATACAAACTAATTTTTAGCTCGAAACTCAGCAGCCTTAGAACGTTTAAATCGTATGTTTATGATTTAAACGGAAATGTTAAAATACAGGAATCCGATAAAGCCCTAATCAATTCATTGCCAACGATATTTAATGTTAACTTTGACAAAAATAATCTAAATTATTATAAACTAGAGAAAACAGTTAGTTTTGAGAGTACGATCAGAGACATTGAATATTTCATCAAAACTGGATCTATAAAAAATAAAGATTTCGGAAATGCCCTCATAACCTTGGTTAAAAATACAAAGAAATATACTAATAGGAATATGATAAAAATTGCAAAAATAAATTTAAACCAAGCAAAAAAATTAATTTCAACTACAAAAGGTATATTAATAAATAAAGATGCTTACGAGACTATAAACTACGATTTAGATTATCTTCTAAAAAATTTATAAATTATTGGCTGTGGACTTGAGAGGATTCGAACCTCTGACCTCTTCGATGTGAACGAAGCGCTCTAACCAACTGAGCCACAAGTCCATATTCTAGAATCTTACCACAATTTAGCCTCATTGACAAAATTAAATAAATTTAAGACAATCATATATGTGTTAAATATTTTACGAAAAATTTATTCCTTCTTTTTAGATACAATTCAGACATTTTTGCTTGCAGCTGCTGTATTTTTAATTATCTATGCGTTTTTATTTAGACCATTCGAAGTCAAAGGAGATTCAATGTATCCTAATTTTAAGGACAAACAATATACACTTACCAACCTTATTAGCTTAAAGTTTTCCGACCCAAAAAGAGGTGATGTGATCGTTTTTAAAGCACCGAACGATACAGAAAAAGATTACATTAAAAGAATAATCGGTGTTCCTGGCGACGTAGTTTCGGTTAAAGACGGTAATATTTACCTTAATAAAACCCTAATGGATCAAAGCTCATTTTTAAAGCCCGATATTAAAACATATGGCGGAAGTTTTATGAAAGAAGGGGAAGAATATATTGTTCCCCAAGGTTATTTTTTAACGATGGGTGACAATAGACCATACAGCTCGGACTCACGTGAATGGGGATATGTAGAAAAATCAAAGATCATTGGAATCGCAATATTTGTTTATTGGCCAATAGGGGAAATAAAAGTAATACAAAATCCACTTAAATAATTATTTAGAGAGCATTTCGTAGATTTCTTTAATTTTTACAGTTGTTAATTCCGCATCGCCCTTAATAACCATTGTTATTTTCGCCTGTGTTCCTGATTGATGAATTGCAACTTTATTAAATTTATATTTTTCCTCAAGTTTTTTTGCCATATCATCCAATTCCGGTATGTAAAGCCTATCAAGCTTTGCCCTTGGTTCCTTTTTTTGGACTTCCGCCTTTATTTGCCTTGCCAAATCTTCCGTTTGCCTTACAGTACTGTTTTCTCTTAAGATTTTTTTGAATAATTCAAGCATTAACTTAGGATCACCAAGAGACAAAAGCGGTCTTACGTGTCCTTCTGTAATTACACCTGCTACCAAAGCATCCTTAATTGCGTCCGGTAAGGATAATAATCTTATTGTATTTGAAACTGTTGGTGCACTTTTACCTACCTTTTTTGCAACTTCGTTTGTTCCCAATCCAAATTCATCTATTAATCTTTTGTACGCCAGTGCTTTTTCTATCGGGTTAAGATCTTCTCTCTGAACATTTTCGACAATAGACATCTCTAGCATTCCCTGAGGAGAAGTTTCTTTAATAATTACCGGAACCTTAATCAATCCCAATACTTTAGCAGCTCTCCATCTTCTCTCTCCTGCAATTATTTGATATCCTGCCGGTGTTTTAGCAACCACTAACGGCTCTAATATACCCTGTTCTCTTATTGAATCTACTAATTCCTGTAATGATTCTGGAACAATAATTCCACGTGGCTGCAGAGGATTTGCCTGAAGCATATTTGTTTCAAGCTCATGTATTTTACCATCAGTTTTATCCATTTTATACAACTTCTATATATTTTTTACCTTTTAAGGTCTTAAATTTTACTAATCCGTCTATTAAAGAAAATATCGTATAGTCTTTGCCCATAGAAACACCTTTTCCGGGATGGAATTTAGTTCCCTTTTGTCTTGCAATAATGTTTCCTGCAAAAACCTTTTGACCATCATATAACTTTACGCCTAAGCGCTTTGCTATTGAATCCCTATTCCCTTTTACTGATCCTTGTGCTTTTGTATGTGCCATTTTTTCTTTTGTGAAAACTACATCACATTTTAACGTTTTTTTTCACGGAATGTCAATATGTCAAACTGGGTTATTTTTTGGTTTTTACCTTATCGGCTTTCGTTTTTTGTGAAGTAATTTTTTTTGGTTTTTGCTTAACAATCGATAGATTAATGTCTTTTTTATCACCGATTTTTTCAATTTGCACCTTTGTCAAACTCGACCTAAAACCTGTTCTTCTTCTATATCTAACTTTTGCTTTGTATTTAGAGACGTAAATTTTATCACCTTTAATCTGCTCAATTATTTTTCCTTCTACGTTTTCTTTTAAAAAAGGTTTTCCCAACTTTACTCCGGAAGCATCGGATAAAAGCAATACTTCTTCAAATATTACTTTTTTATCCTTTTCTCCCAAAAGTTTATCTACCTCTATAATATCTCCTTCGGAAATTCTATATTGTTTTCCACCGGTTCTTATAACTGCGTATTTCATAACAAATGTAAATTATATCAGATTTATCAGCTAATTTCTAGAACATTATCCTCTTTTATAGATCGACTAATAGAAACTAAAAGCCCAAGCATAATAAAGTTAGATAACATTGAGCTTCCACCGTATGATACAAATGGCAATGTTACTCCTACAATCGGCAAGATTCCAACATTCATTCCAACATTTATAAAAAACTGCATTAATAAAATAAAAAAACAAATCGCAGAATAGAATTTACTAAATTGATCATTTGAATTAAGGGAAATTTTAATAATTCTATAAAATAAAAAAATAAAACAGACAACTATCAAAAACGAACCGACAAAGCCCGTTTGTTCGGAAATTGTTGCAAATATAAAATCCGTATGACGCTCCGGTAAAAAACGTAATTCAGATTGCGAACCCTGACCCAGGCCCTTGCCAAGAAACATTCCTGATCCAACGGCAATCATTGATTGAATTGCGTTGTAGGACTTACCTAATGGATCTCTTGACGGATCAAGAAAAGTTAGCACTCTGTATTTTTGATAATCATGCAAAAAATTCCATGCAATTGGAGCTGTTAAAACAACAATTAAAATTAATACTGTAAAGTAATACCAAGAAAAACCTGCAAAAATCAACGTAAATATTGTCACAAAAACGTAAATTAGCGCATCTCCTAAATCGGGTTGAATAAATATCAAAAAAGCAATCGGAGCCATTAAAAATAGTATTTTTGCAAAATTTTTTATATTTCTCTTGCTATTTCCTGATAAGTATCCTGCAAGCGAAATTCCCAAGAAAGGTTTAAGAATCTCTGAGAATTGGAATCTAAAACCAAATATTTCTACCCATCTTAATGATCCCCTGGTCTCTACTCCAATTATTAAAACCACTACCAATAATATCAAAGAAATAACGTAAATTGGCGCTCCGTATAATTTTGGAATCTTATAATGAACCTGTGAAAAAAGAAAAAACACGACAAGTCCTACAAAAACAAAAAGAAGTTCGTTTTTAAATAAATTTATATTTAAAGAAAAAAGCGTAACCAAATTTATTAAAATTAAAATTATGCATGGTATAAAAAGCCCCCAATCAATATAAAATAATCCTCTCTTAGACATTATTAATAATCTTAAAATCTTTTCCTTTTATCAATTTATTTACCAATGCTTTTCTTTTTATATATTCTTCATATTCTTTAGGATAATCCTCAATTTCCACATCTATTCTTTGCGCTATATCGGTACCCAGTTTTTTTCTCTCTTTTTGAATTTGCCTAACAATATCTCTTGCAATTCCTGCTTTAATATTTTGGTTTGACTCAGAGCTGTCTATAAAAATTGCTTTATCTTTTGTATCCTGATATTCCAAGTTTTCTATATTTAACTCATCTTTAATCAAAGTTAGTGTTTTTTCTTGAATTTTTTTGGGAGCAGAATAAGTTCCCTTTACTAAAGGAATCCTAACTTTTACTCCGGATTGTTTTCTTTGTGCGTGTCCCAATTCAACTAAGTCTCTTGCTAAAATCATTTCTTCTTCTAAATCTTTATTTATTAAATCCTTATTACATTCCGGCCAATTGGATAAGTGAACCGATTCTTTATCTGTTAAGTTTTTGTAAATTTCTTCAGCAATAAATGGATTAAAGGGAGCAAGGAGCTTGGAAAGTTTTATTAAAACTTCATATAACGTTTCGTAACATTCATCCTTGTCTTTTGCATCCTCTGCCGATACACCAATCCTATCCCTACTTCTTCTTACATACCATAAGGATAAATCGCTAACAAACTCTTCTATTGCTAAAGATGCCTTCTGAGCATTAAACTTTTCCAGTTTTTTGGTTACTGTTTCTATACAATTATTAAGTCTAGAAATTATCCATTTATCCAAAATGAATTCGCTCTTAAGAAAATTATCTTTTTCCTTAGGTTGCCAATCATCAGCTATAGCATAGGTTACAAAAAAATTATAAATATTCCAAAGCATTAGGTGAAATTTTCTTCTTGTTTCATCTGCTTTTTTGTATCCAAATAATAAATTTTGTTCGGGATTCTGGGTTACAAAAATCCAACGCATTACATCTACTCCGATCTTATCTGCCCCTTCGTTAAATTCAATCGAATTCCCCCATGATTTGTGCATTGGCCTTCCATCTTCTCCAAGCATTGAACCAAAACCCAAAACATATTTATAAGGATTTGTTTTCTCAAAAACTGTAGACATCGCAATCATCGAATAAAACCAGTTTTTAAACTGACCGGGGAACGACTCTGTTATAAAGTCTGCAGGAAACCATTCGTTCCAGTATTTTTTATCCTTTAGGTAACTTATTTCTTTTGTTTCTGGATCTATATATGTAGAAAACGGAACAATGCCCGCATCTAACCAAACATTTCCAACATCGTCTATCCTTTTTATTATTTCTTTGCATTTACTGCATTTAATTTCTACTTCGTCAATAAAAGGCTTATGAGGCGAGTGTCCATCAAAATTTTCCCAACCCGAAACCGATTTTTCTTTTAATTCTTCTTTGCTTCCAATAATATCAAAGTTCCCGCAACTCTGGCACTCATAAATAGGAAGCGCTAATCCCCAGTATCTGTTTTTTTTACTTATTAACCAATCGCTCATATTGGACAACCAATCTAATTCTCTTTCTAACCCGAATTTTGGATACCATTTTATTTTTTTTGCAGTTTCTATCATTTGCTCTCTTAATGTTATTCCATTCTTTATGTTTTCTTTCTTATCCATTGCTATATACCATTCTTCGGTTACTTTCCAGACTAGTTCGGTTTTACATCTCCAACAGGCGGGATATCTATGTGTGTAATTAAGTGTCTTAAGCATAAACTTGCTATTCTCTTTTTGTTTTAAATAATCAATTATTAATTCGGGATGTTTTTTCGCGTTTTTACCACTGAATTCCCCCAATCCTGCTACATAAATAGCATCATCTGTAATTGGAGAAATTATTGAAAGATTTTTATTCTTAGATAACTCAAAATCTTCTTTTCCTGCACCCGGTGCCACATGCAAAAGCCCTGTTCCTTCATTTGAAACAACAATTTCTGAACCATCAACTACTGTATGAAATGTATTTTCTTTTTCTCTTTTTGCTTTTTTAACAATTTCCAAATCATCAAAAGGACCTTTGTATTTTAGTCCAACCAGTTTTTCTCCGCTTACCTCCTCAACCAATTCATATTCGTCTTCAATACCGTTAAAAATGTATTCCTGTATATTTAGTTCTTTTTGCTTTAATAATCTTTTTGGAGTATTTTTTTCTTCGTTCTTTGTAATAAAAATTATTCTTTCTTTTGTTTTCTTATTCTCCCAAATTCCATATAAATATTTTGTGTTAACTGCAACGGCAACGTTGGCAGGAATTGTCCAAGGAGTCGTAGTCCAAACTAAAACAGACGTATCTTTAAATCCGCCGGAAATTATTGGAAATTTAATAAATACAGATTCGTGGGTTAACTCTTTATAATCCTCAGTTAACATTTCGTGCTGGGAAATTGCGGTTTCACATCTTGGACACCACGCAACGCAATCTTTTCCCTTATAAATCCAGCCTTTTTCGTTACAAGTTTTTAGAAAATGCCAGATCATATAATTATTTTCATCCGACATTGTATAGTAGGAATTATCCCAATCCATAAAGTAAGCAAGCCTTTGACTTTGATCTGACTGAATTTTACTGTACTTAAGTACTCTTTCCTTGCATAGGTTCACAAATTTAGCAATGCTTTCTTTCTTATTACCAGAGACAAGGTTTTCGATATCTTTTTTATTTCTTATTCCAAGTTCTTTTTCCACCTCTACTTCTACCCATAATCCTTGACAATCAAAGCCGTTTTGAAATCTTTGTTTTTTACCTCTCATGTTCCAAAACCTCTGCCATAAATCTTTATAGGTTCTTCCCCACGCATGATGCACTCCCATTGGATTATTTGCAGTTATTGGTCCGTCTAGGAATGAATATTTTTCTTTTGACTCATCGTTTTTATGAAGATATTTTTCGACAAGTTTTTCTTTTTCCCAAGTTTTTAAAATTTCCTTTTCCAGTTCCGGAAAATTTACTTGAGGCGCTGTTGACTTAAACATAAATTCAATTTTAGCTTAAATTAATTCTATCTTCAACTCTTACGGTTTTAAATGATCCTTTATTAAAATCCTATTTATCTGTTACAATATTTATTGTGATAAGAGAACAGTTTATCGGCAAAAACCCCTCACGCTTTCAACTCAATCCCTTTGTGAAAGCTTTTATCGTATCCGAAGGGTTTGTTTGGTCCGCTTATAATTTTATAATACCAATAATTGCAATTTTTGTTGTAAAAAATATTCCCGGGGGAACAATTGAAATAGCTGCATTTGCATTTAGTACTTATTTAATCTCTAGGGTATTAGCGGAACTAACTACAAGCAGGTACTTAAATGGAGCCGGAGATAAATTTAAACTAAAATTTATTTTCTCTGGACTCATTCTTTTATCAATTTCTTATATTGTTTTTTCTTTATTAAACTCTATAGAGCAACTATTTTTGGCGTATATTTTTGCAGGAACAGGTATGGGAATAACTGCACCTGCTAAATACTCTCTATTTTCTACACATTTAGACAAAGGGAAAGAACCGGCTGAATGGAGTATGTATGACGCATTTACGTTTATCGGAATGGCACTGGCGACTTCCCTTGGCGGTTTTGTTGCGGCTCAATATGGATTTCCTGTTTTATTCATTATGGCTGCAGTAATTAATACGCTTAGTATTATCCCTTATATTTTGTATATTCGATAAAATATCGAATATTAGTTTCTGTTTCTAAGGAATGCGGGAATGTCCCAAGTATCGTCTTCTTCCTGAACTGGAGGCTCCTCAGCTTTTGGTTTTTCCACAACTTGTTGAGTTTGAGTATCATTTGATTGAACAATTGGCTTAACAGGTGGTGCCATAAATTCTTTTAAAGTTTGCCTTGTTTGGTCAAATCCTGTTGCAACAACAGTAATCTTCATTTGATCGTGCATTGTATTATCTATCATTGCCCCAAAAATTATATTTGCATCCTGATCCGCAGCCGAAGCAATAATCTTTGCAGCTTCGTCTACCTCGCTCATTGTAAGATCCGGTCCTCCAGTTATATTAAAAAGAACTCCTCTTGCCCCATCCATAGAGATTTCCAAAAGTGGAGAAGCTATTGCAGACCTTGCCGCAGTTTGTGCCCTGTTTTCTCCAACACCCGTTCCAATTCCCATAAGTGCCGATCCAGCCTCGGACATTATTGTTTTAACATCTGCAAAATCCACATTGATAAGACCAGGCAAAGTAATAAGATCCGAAATTCCTTGAACTCCTTGAGTAAGCACCGAATCCGCAACTTTAAATGCTTCCAGAAGAGATAGTTTTTTATCTACGACTTCCAAAATTCTTTGGTTTGGAATAACAATTAATGTATCAACTTTATCTCTTAGCTCGTCTATGCCACTTTCTGCATTAACCATTCTTCGTGTTCCTTCGAATGCAAAGGGCTTAGTAACAACTGCAACCGTTAATGTACCTACTTCTTTTGCCGCTTTTGCAATAATCGGTGTTGCTCCAGTTCCTGTTCCGCCCCCCATTCCGCAAGTTAAAAATAACATATCTGTCCCGTCAATCATTTCCTTTATTCTTTCGTACGATTCTTCTGCAGACTGTCGTCCAATATCCGGGTTTCCACCAGAACCAAGACCTTTAGTAAGACCTTCTCCTATCTGAAGTTTCGTTGCTGCCTGACACATTAATAATGCTTGAGCATCTGTATTAACCGAAATAAAATCAACTCCGGAAATATTACATTGCGCAATCATCGAATTTAAAGCATTATTTCCTCCGCCCCCAATTCCCATCACACGTATTTTGGCAAAATTAGCTGTTTGAGGTTTAATTAACATAACATTAAATTATAGGCGAATACTAGCAAAATAAAAATCTTTTTGCAAGTAAGTTCTTAAGGCAGATTTTCGACTCTATTCAAGGTAAAAATGACTTAAAAAACGAAATTATTTTTGAAACAGTCTTATTATTAAAACCTGGAATAGAAAACTTAGGAATATTTACTCCAAAAGGTAAGTTTGACTTTGCTTCAATTGTTGACCCATAATCTGCCAATCCAATTACGGTAGCAAACGGTGAATCCGAAACTTCATCAATAATTCCTTTAATGTTTGCTGGATCACCAACTCTTACTGGCATTGCAAGCATTCTCTTAGCGCTTTCTATTATTCCGATTGTTTTACCACCGCCACCAGTTATTACGAGCCCGGAAGGTGTTTGACCAACGAATCCGCTCTTTTTTATTTCTAGTCCTATAAAAGTAAATATTTCATTTAATCTTGGTCTAATTATTCCTTCTATAAGAGTTTTTTTAGAAACTTTATTAACCTCTTCTGCTAATCCAAGACCGGATAAATCAAGTTCGTCTGATTTATCCTTTGGTCCAAGATCGTTTTCAAAACCCAATGATTTTTTTGTTGGCTTAGATAAAAACAGCTTGATTTTTTCTGCAGACTCCAAGGAAATTCTTAGACCAATTGCTAAATCGTTGGTGATGTGCCTTGCACCAATTGGCAAAACCGACGAATAAGCAACAGAACCATCTACATAGATCGAAATATCTGTAGTTCCGGCACCAATATCAACTAACACAACGCCTAATTCTTTTTCTGTATCCGATAAAGTAGAAAGGGAACTTGCGTAACCACTAAATACCACTCCGTCTATATCTACCCCAACCGTCGAAAATGCTTTTTCGATATTTCTTAAAACAGCCGTACTCGCCGATATTATATGCGTATCTACTTCTAGCCTTACACCAGACATTCCAATCGGATCTTTTATTCCCTCTTGCCCATCAACAGTATATGTTCTTGGTAGTACATGAATAATTTCTCTTGTGGAAGGAAGAGAAACTGCTTTTGCCGCATCAATTACTCTTATCAAATCATTTTCCGTTATCTCTCCTTGTGGACTTGAAACAGCTACAACTCCCCTGGAATTTTGAGATTCTATATGACTTCCGCCGATTGAAACAATCACTCTAGAAGCAGAATATCCTGCCATTCTTTCAGCTGCTTCAAGTGAATTATTTATTGCTAAAACAGCTTCGTCTATATCTACTATCTGACCCTTTTTAATTCCTGCTGACTTTACCTCAGAAACACCCAATACATTAACGACTTCATCCACTCTTGCAATTACAGTTACAACCTTAGAAGAACCAATATCTACTGCTACGACAATTTTTCCTTCATTCATAGAAGCTAAAATACAATTAACGGTTTATCATACCTAAAATCTAGGCTTTTAAACCTTTTCCCTTCTATTGTAAGTCGTTTTATTATTAATTGTAAAGAGGCTATTTGCGTGCTAAGTTGCTTTTTTGAGGAAAAAATTACCTCTTCTTTACTATTTAAAATCACTAATAAAGAAGAATCATCGTTTATTTTTGTTTTTTGATACTGTATATTTGCATTTTTTAGTCCTTCCTCCAATCTTAAACTATTACTGTATTTGTTTAACGGTAGAGGACTAATAAGCTTATTCGCTCTAAAAAAAATCAAGTAACATATTATTAAAGCTGTCGCTAAAAAAATTAATATTGCCACAAAAAAGATCGTTTTTCTGCTTTTTCTTTTTCTTATTATTAATTTATTTCTGTATTTATTTCTTTGCCACATCTCTTATAACACTGACTATTTTTTCCGCTGAATTATTGCTAAAAATATTTTCCCCTAAGGAATTAATTTTGTATTGATCAAGTTTTTTTAGCATGTTATTTACAGTTTCCAAAAACTTTTCCCTATCTAAATTATTTTGCTCAATAACTTCCGCAAGGCCTATTTTTTTAAGAAAAAAAGCATTTTTAAGTTGTTCCCCTTTTTGACCCGTTAAAAGAGGAATTAAAAGCGCTGGTTTTTTAAAATAAATTAATTCAGAAACTGTATTTATACCTGATCTAGAAATTACCATATCGCACTTTCTTAATATTTCTGAAACTTCATTTACTTTAAAAAACTTAGAAATAATGTATCTTTGTTTTATTAAATCAGGAAAACTTTTTTTCGTCTGTTTAAATTTTTCGAAATCCAAAAAAACTTTGGCATCTCCTATTTGATGAATAATATTTGCTTTTTTTAATAAAACTAACAAAGAATTAATTAGCAAAGTATTTATAGAATGTGAACCAAGGCTTCCGCCTGTAATATAAATTACCGGAAAACTATTTTTAAAATTAAATTTGTTTTTTATTTGTTTTCCTTCCAGTATCTCTTCTCTTAAAGGATTCCCTGTCAAAATTGTTTTCTCTTTTGGAAAAAATTTTTCCGACTGTTTCCAGGAAATACAAACTTTATCCGCAAATTTTGAAATAATTTTATTTGCGGCTCCTGCCTCTAACGTTTGTTCGTGAATAACAATAGGAATTTTTAAAATCTTCGCTGCAATACAAACAGGAAAAGAAACATAACCTCCAAATCCAATAACAACTTCTGGCTTAAATTTTTTCAAGATTCTCAAAGAAGTTAAAACAGCTTTTGGAATTTTTAAAAGAGACGGAAGTGTATATTTTGTTAAATTTCGTTGAAGTCTTCCTGTATTGATGTTTACAAACGGAATATTTAATTTCTTTATAAATTGATATTCAAGGGACAAAGCAGCATCTCCTTCAAGCGCAAATTTTCTTCCGATAAATAAAATGTCTTCCCCTGTTAGTTTTTCCAAAACCGACAAAGCAGGCGATAAATGCCCTCCTATTGCTACTATTTTCATATTTAGATTTTACTTTGTTTAGAAATATTTAGCAAAATTCCTATGGATACAAAACTCATTATAAGCGCAGATCCACCGTACGAAATAAATGGAAGAGGTATCCCAGTCAATGGAATAAGAGCTGTTTGAGCTGCCAAATTAACAATTATCTGCATGGATAAAAATGTTATAATCCCACCTGCTAAAAGTTTGCCAAAATTATCTTTTGCATTTATGGCTATATAAAAACCTCGCCAAATTAAAAACATAAATAAAAGAATAATAATTAATGATCCAATAAAGCCAATTTCCTCTGCGAGAATTGCAAAAATGGAATCAGTTGTATTCTCCGGAAGATAAGCATATTTTTGAAGTGAATTTCCAATCCCAACTCCGGTTAATCCACCCGATCCAAGCGCGATCAAAATCTGCTTAACGTGATAAGAATAATTATCTGGGGTTTGATTAAAATTTAAAAACGTCGCCAATCTTTGTGCTCTATAAGGAGATGTTTTTATTAAAATAAAACCGATGATTCCTAGAATCGGTAAAGATGCAAGTATATGGGAGATACTTGCCCCCGATAAAAAATAAACAGCAATCGCTTCTGATAATATTATCGTTGCTGTTCCCATATCAGGCTCAAGCAATATTAAACCCAATATTAAACCAAGAAGCAATAAAAATGCTAAAAATCTTCCTTTTTCCTTATTAGAAAGCCAAGCAGCTAAATAAATTGCAAAAGCAAGCTTAGCAAATTCTGATGGCTGAAGAACTGTAAAACCTAAATCTATCCAACGTCTTGCCCCTAATAAATGAACACCTATTCCAGGAATAAAAACCAAAGATAGTAAAATAATGGATACAATTATTAACGGTAGTGCAATCTGATAAAATTTGTGATAATCAAAGCGCAAAAAAAACATCATAAATAAAACCCCTAGCGCCCCCCAGAACGCCTGTTCTTTTAGGTAATGATATTTATCACCAAAATCTCTAAAAGCAACAAAAGAAGAAGCATCGTAAATTATTAAAAGTCCAAGACTGGTTAGGAAAAAAATTACTAAAATAAAAATATGGTCAATTTTTTTCATAACATCTATATTTTTAGTTTACTACGTTTTGAGGATAAATTACTATTATTGTTATCTAATAAATGCAATATACAAGCCTAATACCGCGAAGAAGAAACCCAGTAGCCATGCCCTCATTACGATTTTTGGCTCGTCCCAACCTCTTTCCAAAAGATACAAATGGAATGGAGCGATAGGAAGTAATCGTTTCTTTAAAAATTTTTTTCCTAAAATCTGAATGAGTGATGACGCAACTTCAATAATAAATACTCCACCAATTACCACAAGTGCAATTATTTTGCCACTTAATAAACCAATTACCGCAAGTGATGCTCCAAGAGAAAGTGATCCGACATCCCCTAGCCAAATTCTAGCCTTATAAATATTAAAGTACAAAAACGCAGCAACGCTTCCTGTTAAAAAGGCAATAAAAATTCCAAGTGCCGGATTCATCATGCTTGAAGAAATAGATAAAAATGCAAGTAAACAAATCAGAAATAAACCGGAAGCAAGTCCATCTAATCCATCTGTAATGTTAAAAGCATTTGTAAATGCTACGATCACAAATGCTGCGAAGGGAATAAACAAAAAACCAATGCTGGCAAGACCAAAGCCTCGTATAAAAACAAAATCGTATCCTAATTTATAATAGAAAACAGTTGCGATTATTAAAGACATAGCAATTTGTATTAAAAGTTTATGTCTGATCCTAAGGCCAAAAAATACTGTTTTCTTACCGTTTACCAATTTTTTAAGATCATCGTAAAAACCTAATAAGCCAAATCCTACAAATGTAAAGAAAATTACAAAAATCTGCCAAGGATTAATTTCTACGTCAAACATTCCGTATCCCCAAATTGTTAAAGCACTTACTACTAAAATTATTAAAATACCGCCGCCAAAAGGAGTTCCAACCTTCCAACCATTATTGAATTTATCAAATATATTTGCTCTATTATTAAGAACATCCTTTGTTTCCTGCTTTTGTCTTCTTAGCTTTGCTTTATAAAGGAAGTCAATAAAAGGAATAAGTAGAATACCTGTTAGTATCAGAGACAATAGGGTTAAACCTAAGAGTTGGGCCATAACTTATTATTATAATATGTTTTCTAATTATATTCAATTTTTAAGTATTAAAAAAATATTACTTATTTACCCCAGAATTAAATAGCTTTTGAGCCTCTATCAGTTCTTCTTTTGTATTAACTCCTCGCCATGAAATATTACCTGCGCTCAAAGTATTTATTTTTTCATTATTTTTTTGCCCTAAGCCAATAAGACTAGTCAAATAGTACTCTCCTGTTATCCTGCTTTTTTTAATCTTAGAAATATATTTTCTTAAAAATTTTGTACTAAATATATAACAAGAAGTATTTATTTCTGTTATTTTTTTCTGTTCTTCTGTTGCATCTTTTTCTTCTACAACTGAAACTAAATTTTCGTTTTTATCCCTAATTATCCTGCCTAATCCAAACGGCTCGTCTTTTTTTATGGTCAAAAAAGTAAAAGCCGAATCGGTTTTACAATGATGATTTATTAATTTATCGATAAGGTCTTTTGTGTAAAAAGCAGAATCATCACCGTTCACCACCAATACATCCTCTATGCCTTTAGGGAGTGTTTTTAAAGCGCAGGAAACTGCATGACCGGTTCCCAATCTTTTTCTTTGTTCGGCAAAAATAACTTTGTTTTTTAGAATTTCTATAACCGATTTTTTAGCAAATCCAACAACGACCACAATATTATCCACCTTTAATTTTTTAAAAAGTTCGACTACATGAAGAACCATTGGCTTATTACCAAGTTTAAGAGTAACCTTATTGTGGTCACTGGAATTCATTCTTTTGCCTTTTCCAGCAGCCAAAATTATAGCCCCAAGTCTTTTTTTATTAATTTTATTCATGATTTAATCTTATAATATCTGCCCCTAAAGACTTTAGACGTTTTTCAAAACTTTCATAACCTCTATCTAAATGTTCTATGCCAAAAAGCGTACTTGTTCCCTTAGCTGCTAAAGCTGCTATAACAAGTGTTGCACCTGCTCTTAAATCTGAAACATCTAAAATTGCATTGTGTAGTAAAGATGATCCTTTAATTTTTGCTGCATGGAAAAAATTTTCATTATCATCGGTAATGTTAAAATTATAAAACTTTTTTGGATTTTTTATGTCGGGGTTAAATAATTCTATATCTGCACCCATTTTTTTAAGCTCATTTGTATAGCCAAGTCTATTTTCATATATTGTTTCATGAATTACTGAAACTCCCTTCGCTTTTGTCATTAAAATTGCCCATGGACCCTGCCAATCCGTCATAAATCCCGGATAAAAAGCAGTAGAAATTTTTGTTGGTTTAAGTTCACCTTTGTAAAAAAATCTAATACCGTCGTTTTTTATTTCATATCCACCGTTTGCTTTCTTTAACATTAGCAAAAATTCTTCAAGACCGTTTTTCTTAATACTTTTAACAAAGACATCTCCTTCTGTAATTATGGAAGCAACGGCTAACGTAACTACTTCGTTCCTGTCCGGGCTTATTTTTAAATTTGCACCATGTAATTCATCAACTCCAATAATTTCTATTACCCTGGGCTTTATTCTTTTTACTTTTGCACCCATTTGATTTAAAAAGTTAATTAGTTCATCTACTTCCGGCTCCTGTGCTGCATTTTCAAGAATTGTCTTTCCATTTGCCAGAACTCCTGCTAGTATCATGGTTTCTGTTCCAGTGTGTGTGTTTTTTATAAATTTATATGTAGCACCCTTTAATCTTTTATTTTTCAAAATTGCGTGAAAATAGCCATCCTTACTATCGTAAGTAATTTCCGATCCCATTTTTTCAATTCCCTTAACGATTCTATCTATAGGTCTGGCACCAATTCTGCATCCTCCGGGATTTGGAATTACTGCTGAACCAACTCTTGCCAAAATTGGTGCAATAAACATAAACGAGGTTCTTGTTTCTGCAGCTTTATACAAAAAAATTTTATCGTGCTCAAAGTTTTCCATTTTTATTACCAAAGAATGGTCTTTAAACTCTGCTTCTCCACCAAGCTGTTTTACAATATCAGCCATTATGTATAAATCAGAAATCAACGGAACGTTTTCGATTACTACTTCTTCTTTTGTTAAACACGCTGCAACAATTGCTTTTAAAGCAACGTTTTTTGATCCAGACACAGTTGTCGATCCATTTAGTTTTTTGCCGCCTTTAATAACTAATTTTTCAATCATATTTTTTACATAACAAGATTTTCCCAATCTTATAAACATCTCCTGCTCCCATTGTTACAAGCAAAATATCTTTTCCGTAGCGTTTTTGTCCGATATATTTTATCACATCGTCAAATTTTGCAAAAAACTTTATATTATTCTTATGCTTACTAATTTCTAAAAATAGATTTTCCGAAAGATTTTCACTAGGGTCTTGCTCCCGTTCCGATGAAAATATTTTAATTAAAATGAGCTCATCAGCAACAAAAAATGATCTAGAAAATTGTTCGAACAAACTTTTTGTTCTTGAATATGTATGTGGCTGAAAAACACAAATTAATCTCTTTTTAGGATAGATTTGTTTTATGGTCTTAAGACTATTTACAATTTCTGTAGGATGATGGGCATAATCATCGTAAATCAGCATCCCGTATTCTGATTCTCCTACATACTCCAAGCGCCTTTTTGATCCCGAAAACATAGACAGACTTTTTTTAATCGAATCTATAGATAAACCAAGTTCAAGTCCAATTATTATCGAAGGTAATGAATTTAAAACATTAAAATCTCCCGGAACAGATATGGAAAATTCTCCTAAGCTGATATTTTTATAAACAACCCAAAAAAATGTCTTATCAATATTACTGCTCGTCTTTGTAATTTTATAATCACAGACATTTGAAAACCCAAATGTAATCTTCTGAGCATCTATACCGGAAAATAATTCTTTTAAAATTTGATCATCTCCATTAAAAATAATTAGCTTTCCTTTAAGTTTATCGGCAAAGTTTTTATATGCTTTTTTTATCTCGTCTTCAGATTTGTATAAATCCGGATGATCAAAATCAAAGTTAGTAAAAACGGCAATCTCCGGTTCTTGCCACATAAATTTTGGAGTTTTATCATAATTTGGTTCCGTTGCATATTCATCAGCCTCAGCAACAAAATATTCTCCTTTACCAAAGTGACCAGGAAAACCCAAAGATGAAATACTACTTGTTCCAATAACATAACTTGGATCCATATTGCTGTTTTTAAGAACTGAGGAGATAATTGCAGACGTTGTTGTTTTTCCGTGACAACCCGTAACAGAAATCCCTTTTAATTTTCTTCCTAGAATTTTTCCTTTCATAAACTCCCCAACGGCTTGACCTTGCATAAAAACCGGTATTTTAAATTCTCTTGCTGCTACAACCTCTACATTGTTAATTCCATTATGAGCGCCTGTTGCAATTACGTAATCCAAATCGTCTGAAATATTTTCTTTTTTAAATCCCGTTTTAATGTCTATTTCGTTTTCTTTAAGGATTTCATCTGTTATAAATTCATTTTCCGTGTCTGAACCTGTTACAATCATCCCCGCCTCTTTGGCAATTATTGCTAGGGGAGTCATACCAACTCCTTTTATACCGACGAAATGAATTTTTTTATGTTTTTTCATTCTTTATCTACCGCTTTGTTTTTAATAGCATTTTTAACCGCTTCATATTCATTCCATGGCTCTTCCCCTTTTCCATAATTCATTGATTTCTCATGGCTTTTTCCCGTTGTGATAATAACATCGCCTTTTTTTGCAATTGAAACAGCAAAATTTATTGCTTCTTTCCGATCGTTAATCTTAAAATAAATATTCTTATTTTTTCTGTTATCTTGGTAATTTTTAGTATTTACTAATTTAAAATGTTTTTTTAACCCTTTTTCTATTTCTGAATTAATCATATCTACAGATTCGCTTCTTGGATCTTCTGCCGTTAATATAATAATGTCTGAAAAAAGAGATGACATTTTTCCCATTTCCGATCTTTTTTCCGTATCTCTTTCCCCCGCAGAGCCAAAAACATGAATAACTCTTCCTTTTGTTTCTTTAGAAACTACAGAAAGAGCATTTTTTAAAGCATTTGGGGTATGAGCAAAATCAACTATTATAGAGAATTCTTTTTTATAAACCCTTTCCATTCTTCCAATTGGCAATTCAAAAATATTTATCGCCTTTTTAATTAAAGACTCATCAATTCCCAATTCTTTACACACTGCATATGCTGCTAAGATATTGTATTTGTTAAAATCACCTGTTATTTTTGCCTTAAAATCTGTACTTTTAAGATTAAAATCAGCTTTTAAATTAAGAGAATAAGTAATTATTTTTTTATTTTTTACATAGTCGAGTTTTTTTATAATCTCAAACGACTTATCGTCTTTGTTTAAAACAATTTTTTTTGCATTTTTAAACAGTTTTGCTTTTGTGTTTACATAATTTTCGTAAGTCTTATGATAATCCAAATGCTCATTAGTAACATTTGTAATAACTCCTATTTCATAGTTTATTCCCCAGGTCCTTTTTTGATCTAAAGCGTGAGAGGTAACTTCTAAAACTAGAAAATTTTTTTGGGATGAATTAGTAATTAAGTCTTTAATCTTTTTTATAAAAGCCTGAAGCTGCCAAGACGAAGGAGTTGTTACGTGAAATCCAACATCATAATCTTTTCCGTCTATTCTCGCACCAACAGAAGAAATCATTGATGTATTGTATCCGACAAAACTTAAAATATGAAAAATTAAATATACCGTAGTTGTTTTTCCATCCGTTCCGGTAACGCCAATTACTTTTAATTTCCTTGAAGGAAATCCGTTTTTAAAATTAGATATTAAAGCTATAGCAAAATGGTATAAATTTTTAAATCTTTGCCACATACTGGATATTATACCTTTTATAAAAATTCTTTTCGATATTTATGTGGAAAACAATTAATTGCATATTATGGGGTCAAATTCCTCTTTCTATTCCAAAATTTACCTCTTCTGCATAATTTATTTCTATCTTGAGGATTTTTTAAAAGCATCTCGACAACTCTTTCCAAATAAAGAGTATTTTGAGAACTCTTAACAAGAATTAAATCACCGTTTTTAACTTCTCCCAAAATACTATTTTTTGCCTCAGTAAAATTTAAAAACCATTTATGCTTGAATTTGTTTTTTTGCAATACAGGGCTAGCATATCTTTTCATTAAAGGACCAATTAAAATTGTAAAATCTACTGTATTTAAAAGTTTGTCCGCTAAAATTTCGTGAGCCTCCTTACTAAAGCTGCCAAGCTCGCGCATATCTCCTAAAATTGCTATTCTCCTTTGATTTTTACCAACTGTTTTTAACATTTCCAAAATATCTAATATTGGAGGAAGTGTTGCGTTATTGTAGGAAGAATCAATAATTTTTGTGTTTTTAATGCCATTGAAAACAGACATTCTTCCAGGAGGAAGGGAAAAATTATCTTTAATAATTTTTATTGAATCATTAATCGAAACTCCGCATGTTTTTGCAATAGCAATAGCAAAAACTATTGTTTTCGCATAGTGAACCGGCAAAAGAGTAGGGACGGTAATTGAATATTTATGTTTTTCATTTACAAAATCTATGGTAAATTTTTCTAATGTATATTTAGTATTGTTAATATAAAAATCTGCATTTTTGTCTTTTTTTGAAACCGAGATTCTATTTGCTTTTATATCTTCTATTGCATGCTTAATTTTTTCGTCGTCAATGTTTAAAAAAGCAGTACCGTTTTTTGGTAATTTTTTAAGAAGCAAAAGCTCCTGGTCGGCGGTAAGCTTGAGCAATTTTTCTTTTCTAGTTTCTGCGTCTTTACCCATAGCGAGCTTATCAAAATATTGACTGTGTTCATATGAAATATTTGTTAAAACCCCAATGGTGGGATTTATAATTTTTTGTAAATATGTCATATTTTTTGGCTCGAGTGGACCATCAATACCCATTTCAGCTACGTAAAACCTATATCTTTTCCAGTTGAACAACAAACAAAAAGGGGCAAGCAATAATACTTTTATCCAATCAAATATGTTATAACTTCTCATTTTTATGCCTAATATATTAAGCGGGATACCTGTTTCACTATTCATTCCTTCGTTAAAATGAACCTTGTATCTTGATGCTAAAATTATTGAAATTAAACTAGACAAAGAGCTCTTACCACTACTTCCCCCGACACCAATTATCAATGGTTTTATTTTTTTTAACTGTAGTTTTGCCAATGTTTTTAAAAACACTAATATAAATTTTGAAAACTGTTTTTTAATCATGATTAATTTTGTATATTATACCTTATTTTAGCCTTATTGTCTTTCTGGAGAAATCCCATAGTAGGTTAAAATCTCCCTTGCTATTTCAAAAAAAGTCGGAGCAGCGGTTTCTGCTCCGTATATTGAAGTGGTAGGACGATTGTAAATTACCAGCATTACAAACCTTGGATCATCTGCCGGAGCAAAACCGACAAAAGAAGCTATCGTATGCGTAGGATCATAATGTCCTTTTATGGGAATAGACGCCGTGCCTGTTTTCCCTGCTATCCTGTAACCTTTTGGCTTTGCCCACGCTGCCTCTCCTTTATCAACTGCATTAACCATCATCTCAGTCATTATTTTAGCCGTTTCCTCATTTATAGGGCTTCCTAGAGCCTTTGGAAATACCTTGGTAAGCGTTCCATCAAAAGATTCAACTGCTGATACAACGTGCGGTTCCATTCTTTTGCCATTATTCGCAATCGCAGAAATTGCGGAAAGAATCTGTATTGGAGTCACGGAAATACCCTGACCAAATGCTGCTGTTGCAACATCAACAGGATACCATGTTTTATCTTCTAAATTAGAAGTTGCTTCTCCTTGAAGATCTATACCCGAAAGCTCACCAATTCCAAATTTTTTAAGATAGTTAAACATTTTTTCATAGCCAAGTTTTTGCGAAACATAAACCATACCAGTATTGTCCGAATGTTGAATGATTTCCGTCATATTAATATCTTTGTAATATTTATCATTCCATGTATGAATAACATAATCTCCTATTGTGACCGGACCCGAACAAACAGGACATTTAGTTAGAGGTTTTACTAATTTTGCATCCAAGGCAGCGGACATAATAATTGGTTTAAAAGTCGAACCTGGTTCATAAAGATCAGTAATAAAAGGGTTTTTGTATAAATCATCCGAATAATCCTGATAGGATTTAGGATCAAATGTCGGAAATGATGCCATTGCAATTATTTCTCCTGTTTTAGGATTCATAACTGCTGCCATTCCTGATTTTGCACCATACTTTTCTATACCTTCTTTAAGTTTCTTCTCTAAATTAAATTGAATCACTCTATCTATGCTTAAAATCAAATTTGAACCATCAATCTGAACGGAGGATTGATTCATTTTTGCAAGTATTGGTTTGCCAAAAGCATCTCTTACCTGAACTGCCTTTCCTTCTTTTCCTTTAAGAAGCCTTTCATAATACCCCTCTAGTCCGAAATAACCTTTATCTTCTCCGTTTTCTGTCTTTCCGACTATTCCAACCAATTGAGCTGCCATAGATGCTTCCGGATAAAATCTTACAAATTTTTCTTCAAATCCAAGACCTTCTATGTTTATTTTTTCAATTTTTTGTTTTTCTTGTTGAGTTAAATTATTCTTAACTGGAACCCAAAACAAATCCAAGTTTAGACTCGCACTAACAGAAGCAATATCTACATTTAACGTTTCTGAAATTTTTTCAGATACTTCTTTTTTATTTTTAATTAGTTTCGGATTTACTGTGAGTAGATATGAAATTTTATTTGTTACTAAAGGAAAAAGATCGGAAGTTTTAATCTCTCCTCTTTTGGGTTGTATTGTAATTATTTTTCCATATTGAAGTTGACCAATTCTTGACAACTCTTCTGCTTTTACTACCTGCCAATAAAAAAGTCTTGTAATAAGAAGAAAAAAAATAAATGTTATTGAGGTTAATACAGTTTTATATCTCCATATCATTGTTTTATGGCAATTGATAATGGATTCATAAGAGCAATACAACTATTTGCCTCTACAAATCCCTGATCTTTTGCTTTTACGGCAATATTAGTTAACGAAAGCATAGCATACAAATCTTCTCCAATTATTGCGTTTTCTGTTTTATAATGCTTTGTCTTATCCGTAATTTGCCCCAATAATTCTCCAGAAGTTGAAATATTATTAGAAATGACAGTTTTTATTATTAAAAGAAGAAAGATCATTGAGATTAATGACGTTAATATTAAAATCTGTTTTTTCATATTAATTTTTTTCAAATATTCTTAATTTTGCACTTTTACTCCTGGGATTCTCTTTTTGCTCTTTTTCACTTGGTAAAATCGGTTTTTTCGTAATAATTATTCCCATATTTTCATCTTCGAATTTTCTAAACATATCCTTTACTATTTTGTCTTCCAGGGAATGAAAACTTATTACTGCAATTCTCCCGTTTCTTTTTAAAATATTCATTGCCTGAGGCAATGCTTGCTCTATATTTTCCAACTCGTTATTTACTGCTATTCTTAATCCCTGAAATACTCTTTTAAATAACTCATTTTTCTTAAAATCTGCAATTTCTTCATCTCTTATCCCGTAGGCTTCTTTTATAACATCCCCTAAGTCCTTTGTTGTTTCGATTTGTTTTACTCTACGGGTCCTAATAATAGTGTCAGAAATGGACCTAGCACGATGCTCCTGACCCAATTTATTAAATAATTCATAAAGTTCTCCTTTCGTTAAAATATTAACAAGATCTCTTGCTTTTACACCCAAGGACCTATCCATTCTCATATCCAAAGGTCCCTGTTTTAAAAAACTAAATCCTCTATTAGGAGTATCTATTTGATGAGAAGATACTCCCAGATCAAATACTACTCCTCTTACCTCGGTAAATTCTTTTAAATGTGCTATTTCTTCTATGTCTTTAAAATTACCTTTGTATGCTACAAAATTATTATTCCTCCCAATTTTTTTCGTTGCATAAAAGATCGCATCTTGATCTGTATCTATTCCTAATACAATTCCCCCTCTTTTTAAAAATTCTTCTGTATGTCCCCCACCACCTAATGTCGCATCTATATATTTTTCACCCTTTTTAATTCGTAAATATTCTGTTATTTCGCTTAAAAGTACTGGTGTGTGATAATCAGTTTTCATTCTTATCTTTCTCGACTAACTTTTGCGAAATTTTATCTATATTCTTTTCAAGGTTCCCTCTATATTCTTCCCATCGTTTTTTATCCCAAATTTCCACATATCGCGATAAACCTATAAATACGACTGTGTCTTCAATTTTTCCAAAGTCTCGTAAATATGAAGGCAATACAAACCTTCCCTTGCTATCGAGCTCAACACTGCTTGCTCCTCCGAGCAGGAAACGCTGTGTTTCCCTTGCTTCTGATTGGATAAAAGGTTTTCCTTCTGTACCTTCAAGTAAAGCTTTCCAGTTTTTTTCCGAGACGACAATAAGTGAGTTTTCATATCCAAGTGTTACTATTAATTTATCTCCCAAAAATTCTCTAAATTTTTTAGGAAATGCAATTCTGTTTTTAATATCAATCTTTCCTTCATATTGACCTATTAGCATACTTTTTACCCAGTTATCCGGGTCCTGCCTTTCGTTATCCCACTTTTTCCCACTTTAGACCACTTTATTACATTTTGAACCGTTTACTAAATATTGTCAAGAGGAAAGTAAATAAAATATGGGATAAATTATCCAAAAACACTACTTGTAGAATTTAATAATGTTTTATTCTTCCAAACTGAGGGTTTTTTCCAATTGATATGTTTTTCCGTCTTTTTTAACTACTTTTAATACTAATTTAACCGATGTTACCCCTTCGTCGTAATGACAAACATCAGAACACGTTCCAAGAGTTATCTCTTTTTTTGCTGGATCAAGTTTAAGATCAAGTTGACCAAATGCTCCTCTTTCTATACCATCTTTGTCCAAATAAGAAAGAGTATATTCAACTAATGTTAAGTCTTCTACTTTGGAGATTTCCAATATTACCGTTTTTCCCGCTTTTCCCGATGTGAATTCTAAACCAAGCTCCTCGGGCATTATTGTCGGAATTACCTCAATAATTTCTTCACTAGGTTTAATCTCTGCTTTCCTTGAATTATTACCAATAAAAACATATAAAACAACTCCGATAATTATTAAAAATACCGCGACGATTGCAATTATTAGGTTTTTATTTTCTTTCATGTTTTTATGATAAATAAAAAAATTGTTTTCTGTCAATAGCCTAAATTAACCACAAATTTTTTTATTTATTTTTTCTACTAATTCTGTTATTTTTATGCGTTCTTGTTTTGCAGTATCCCTATCTCTTACAGTAACTGTATTATTTTCAAGTGTTTCAAAATCTATTGTTATACAATATGGAGTACCAATTTCGTCTTGAGAGAAATATCTTTTTCCAATATTCCCCCTATCATCAAATATGACTAAACCATTAATCTCTTTTTTAAGTTTTTCGTACACTTCTTTTGCTTTTGATACCAATTCCGGTTTATTCTTAAGAAGCGGGAAAACCGCTGTTTTTACAGGAGCTATTTTTGGATCAAGAGCTAAATAAATTCGTTTTTCACCCTTTAATTCTTCTTCTTTATAAGAATCAAACAAAACTATTCCTGTTAATCTTGATAAACCAAATGTCGGCTCTATAACATGAGGTATGTATTTTTCTTTCGTCTCCAAATCCTGGTAGGATAAATCTTTTCCTGAGTTTTTTGAATGATTGTTTAAGTCAAAATCAGTTCTGTAGGCAAGCCCGAACATTTCCTTCCAACCAAAAGGATAATTATATTCAATATCCATTGTCTTTTTCGAGTAATGGGATCTTTCAAACTCCTCATGTTCTCTCCATCGAAGTTTTTTCTCTTCTAAGCCGATTTTTAGAGCAAAGCTCCACATTTCTTTCTGCCAATATTTAAAAACTTTTTCCCATTCTTCAGGTTTTATAAAATATTCAAATTCCATTAAATCAAATTCCAATGTTCTATGAATAAATTGACCCATTGTAATTTCATTCCTAAACGCCTTACCGATTTGAGCAATTCCAAAAGGAATTTTTATTCTCATTGTATCCAGAACATTTTTAAAGTTAAGAAATATCCCTTGAGCAATTTCTCCTCTTAAATAAGCTTTTGATTTGCTTTCTTCTATTATTCCAATCTCTGTTTCAAAAAGAAGATTAAATCTTCTTGCTTCTGTAAAATTTACTTCCTTACATTTTGGACACTTTAATTTTTTCTCTTTAATAATTTTAGTAAGTTCATCAACAGGAAGTCCTTCTACCTTAATATCAGAAACATTATCTTCAATTAAGTGATCTGCTCTTGTTCTGTATTTGCAATTTTTACAGTCAACTAATGCATCCGTGAAGTTTTTAACATGTCCTGATGCTTCCCAAACTTTAGCATTTAGAAATATTGAAGCATCTATGCCAACCATATCATCCCTATCTAAAACAAATTTTTTCCACCATAAATCTCTTAGATTGTTTTTTAGTAATGTTCCATAATACCCATAATCCCAGGCATTTGCCATTCCTCCGTATATTTCGGAAGACGGATAGACAAAGCCTCTTCGCTTACAAAGCGCTGTAACTTTTTCAATCAAGCTATTTTCCATAAGCTAATAATAGCAGAAAAACCGGTATTTAAAAAGTTAGCTAAAATGAGGCATAATTTGTCTTGCTTTAAGTTTCTTTTCTAAAAGATATTCAATAATTTGTGATGGATTATCAACTTTCCCATCCAAAAGGTTATAAAATCCTAATATTGACAATAGCTTGATCTCAAAATTTTTAATGAGGTCTTCTGTTTCTTCACTTACTGATACTTTCTCAAGAATGTTCCTAAGCAGTTCAAAAACTTGCTCATTTTCCTGATTTTCAGGACACAAAGAATCAATTAATTCACAAATATGATATGCTACGCCTATCTTTTTTAATTCTTTTTTTATATCTTTAAAATTATTTACTGTTTCTACCTCTGTTAAAAGCGGCAGGCTTTTCCCTTTATAAATGGTCACTTGAGAATAATTCAAAAGCTCTATATGCGACGATCTCCTGCTTACAATTCTTCTTACACCAATTGCTTTTATTTGAATTTTCCCAAATTTTTTTGTAAATACCGTTAAAATTCTATCAGCTTCGCCAAAATTTTTTCTTTTAATAATTATTCCTTCTGTTTTGTATGATCGCATATTCTTGAGGAGTTACGGCTTAAGTTCAAATTTTTTGTCTGTATTTAATATAAACTTTTCTATCTCTTTACCGTTAACATTAAGCTTGTATTCAAAATCCCCTGTTCCAGGTTGCTTCTGAATCATTACAGGCAAGGTTGATCCTTTCTCCAGTTTAAAAGGTAATTTATATGTGAGAGTAATTTTTGCAACGCCCTGAGGTCTTACTGTCATAAAACCTTCAAAAACAGTTTTTCCAAGTTCTTCGTAGGTTTTCATTTTTACCTCTGAGCCTTTACTATCAACCAACTTACTACCCTTAGGAACATAAACCCTAAACCAATTTCTTAATATTGCATTTAAGCATAAGTTTCCTCTTTCTAAGTTACAATCAGACGGAGCGTATGGATTTTTATAGTCGATGGTTACTGTTTTTGTTATTGATCCATCAGATTTTACTTGATATTCCTGATTTATGTTTTCCGAAACGTACATATTTGATTTTGCCCCGCCGAAATTCGCTTCGTTTAAATGAAAATAATCTCCGTCAAAAGCTAATATCCTACCAGAAGCATTTAAACTCTCTAGGCCTTTTTGTGCTTCCTTATCATACATGTAAAACAACACGTGTTTTTCTGCTGTTTGAGCAAGAAAAGTCTGGAAAAGCGGTCCCCAATACAGCTTAGGAGAAGACGAAAAAGCCTTATTCATAATTGCATACATTAAGTCTCCAATAATTCCTTTCCTGTTAGTTTTTTCATAATTTACGGGTCGATCTGCATACTCTTCCAAGGCATATATTACCTGAGGACAATTACATCTTGGGTCAATTTTTGTTGTAAAAGTCATACCCCCTGCATTAATTTCTCCAAGTATTTCCATAGTAGCAACCAACATATTTGTATCAATGGTTATTATTCCATCAACATCCGGACCTGATGATTTTTCGTAAAGTTTATTAAATTCCTTCATTGACTCAATAAAGTCAGGGGATAAATTAGTATCTCTTAAATTAAAAAGGGGTACTTTTGGCATATAGGTGCGAAGCGGTTCAGGTGCGCTTTTTTTACCGGAAATTTTATCGTCCAATTCATAAATATCACTTGAGCCTTCTGCATAAATCATTCCTTGTTCTACTCTAAAAACTGCATAAGCAGTCATAAAACCACCAGTTGGTCTTAGCTCCTTATCGTTTTGGAAAATAACTAAATACCTTTTTTGTTTTGGCTCTCCCAATAAACTCGGCAATACTTTTATAAGTGGAGTGGCATCGCTTATAAAGGTCACTCCATTATCTGTTAGGTTTTTAAAACTATCTAAACTTTTTCTGATTTTATCCCCGCCTAAAAAAGACGGATAACGATTCACGTCAACTTTATCAACTTCCTTTTTAACCAACTCAAGCTTTTCCACAACTTCGTCTATTTTCGGAGTCACTTTTCCCATTGTTTTTACTGCTGTTTGGATACGTTGTTCCGCCGATCCCATTACAAAACTACCTTGTCCTTTTAAGCCTAATACGTCCGCGTAGGGCTTAACTGCGTCTACCAAAATAGTAGCAGCGTCTAAACCATAAGAAGCTGCATTTGCAAGATGCTTTGCGTCCGAATAATACCAATTTGCAATCGGAACAAATTGAAGATAACCCATTGATTCTAAGTCTTTTTGAGTCTTGCTAAGCTCAGCCTTCGTTTTAATTAATTCTTCTCCACCCAGTTGAACATTTTGTTTTTTTAAAGCATCAATCGCTATTTTTGCTTGAGTGTAGGTCTTCTTTGTAGAGTCTAAGGTTTTTTTTGCAGGCAAAACTATTGTGAATACAGATATTACGAGTAAGAAAAGAAAAGTTCCCAGTAAAATAAACAAATTTTTTTTACTAATTCTTTTTCTTTTCATCTTCTGTCTTAAAACCGAGGTATTGTTATTTGTAACATTACGTTCTTTAATATTTGTAGCAAAATCTATTTTATTAAAACCATCCATAGCTTAAATAATATCTTAAAATAAAAGGTATTGCAAATATTTCTACAGGGCTCCTTTTCCGGAAATCATTGCCCAAGGAGTTTTAAAAACAATTAAAAAGTCGTAAAAAACTGATCTTTTCTTAACATAATCTGCATCCATTTCTATACGCTTATCAAAATTAATTTCACTTCTGCCTGAAACTTGCCAATATCCTGTTAACCCAGGTTTTATTGAAAGCACAATTTTTACTGCATCCTTAGTGTTTGGGTATTTTTTTTGCTGTTCTCTTAGTTCATCCGGATAATATGCTCTTGGACCAACTAAGCTCATATCTCCTTTTAAAATATTGATAAATTGCGGGACTTCATCAAGAGAGTGTTTCCTTATAAAATGTCCTACCTTTGTTATTCTTGGATCATCTTTTAATTTGTAACTTCCTCTTCTGTATTGTTCATAATATTTTGCAAACTTCGGATTATTTCTTAAAATATCGTGCGCGTTAATAATCATCGATCGAAATTTATACATTTTAAATGTTTTTCCGTTTTTACCAACTCTTGGAGGCGTATCTGCCATAATTGGACCCTTGGAATCAATTAATATTGCTAAAGAAACAATTAATATGATTGGTGAAAAAAATATCAAAAGAGTTGAAGAAAATAATACATCCATTAATCTTTTAATAATTTCGTAAAACGTACTTTTTTTTATTTCTTTATATGGCATATTACGAAAGCTTCTCGTTTGTTGTTCCGTTTAAACTCTCTACTAATTTTTTTACTTTAGGGACTGATTTTTTTGGACAAACTAAAATTACATCATCTGTGTTAACCACGAGCATTTGATCAAGATCAATGCCAACCACCATTTGATTTGTGTAGTTAAAAATTAAGCTATCCTTACTATCCTCAACCATTACTTTACCTTTAGTAAGGTTATCTTCTTCTTTATCAACCAATGCTTCTTTTAAAGATTCCCACGCTCCAATATCACTCCATCCCAAATCGCAGCCAATTACATAACCGTCTTTAGGATCAATTTTTTCCAAAATCAAATTATCAAAAGAGTTTTTTTCAAAATTGGGATAAACCTTATTTAACTCCTGCTGAAAATTATCTTGACCCCAGTATTTTTGAATCTTTAATAATTCTTCGTACATTTCAGGAGCAAATTTTTTGTATAAAGAAAAAAGGAATTCTGCTGTAGTCCCAAAATATCCGGGATTCCAATAATGCAATTTGCTCTTATGAAAATCTTCTGCTGTTTTAATATCCGGTCTATAGTGAAAACTTTTAAATCCAAAAACCGAAAGACCATTGGCTTCTTTTACTTTATTACCTTGCTCAATCCAACCTAAATTCTGACTTGCAAATCTTGAGTCTTGAGCCATAAAAACTATTTTATTATTATCTTTTTTTAAAAGATCGTTTCCTGTAAGGATTACTTTTCTAAATACTTCCTCATTTTTTACGAGATGATCGCTCCAGAGAATAAAAAACGGTTCGTTAGGGGAAATTTTTTGAAGCACTGCTGTTACAAGCCCAACAGCTGCACCAACATCACGCATTTCAGGTTCGAAAATAAAATTCTGTTCAGGGATATCAGGTAATTGTGAAATTATTAACTCTTTGTATCTTATTCCAGATGAAATAAAGATATCTGACGGTTTAAATATCGGATAAACCCTATCGTAGGCAAGTTGCAAAGTTGATTTATCTCCGACAATTTTTTCAAATTGTTTCGGTGTGTTTTTTCTTGATAAAGGCCAAAGTCTTGTACCAACTCCTCCTGCAAATATTACTACCTTCATAATTTTTTAAAATGTCTTATTAATTCCTTTTCTATTAACCTACCTAATTTCTTTTCAAAATTACCTTCAGAAAACTTTTTAGCGCTAAGCTGTAATAATTTAGTATTATATCTTTTATTATTTACATTTTCCAATACTTTTTTTAAAGAAAAAGCTGATTGTTCTTTAAAAAATTCTCCCGTTATTCCTTCTTTAATTATATCCAGTGCTCCACCGCCTTTGTATGCAATAACGGGTTTTCCAAAGCTCTGTGCTTCGGTCATCACTAATCCAAAATCTTCAATTCCGGGAAAAATCAATGCTTTACAATTTTTATAATAAAACGAAAGCTCATCGTCCGTCAATCTGCCCAAGAATTCAATGTTAGGACCTGCTATTTTTTTAAGATTATTTTCTTCCGAACCTATTCCAACAATTTTTAGAGGGAATTTTAAATAATTAAAAGCCTTGATTGCAACATCAATTTTTTTATAACGAACAAGTCTTGAAACAATTAAATAAAAATCCTTGTCTTTTCTAAAAACAGCTTTATTTTTTGTTTTTTTCTTAATCAAAGTCATCGGAGGATGTATTAAAGATGAATCACGATCATAATATTTCTTAATTCTTTCTTTAACTTCTCTTGAAATTGAAACAAAAGTATCGGGTCTTTTTGAGGCTATTTTATCCCATCTTCTTAAATAAGAAACAACAGGCTTAGATAAATTTTTAAGCAATGAATTCTTAAAATAGTCTTCATAACCACTCCAAAGATATCTAGTCGGTGTTAAGCAATAACAAATATGTAAAGTTTTATCTTTTGTAATAATCCCCTTAGCTGCTTCGCTTGTTACTGATATTACTAAGTCATAATCATCAAATCCAAAATTTTCAAAAGCGATTGGCATTAGCGGAGCTAGAATCTCATGTGAGGTTTTTGCATTGGGTATTTTTTGTAAAAAAGACGTTTTTACATCAAATTCTTCTGCCCATAAAGCAGTTTTCCTATTATAAACAGATGTGAAAATCGGTGCTTTTGGAAAAATCTTGTGAAGGGAGAGAAGTACTCTTTCTGCACCTCCCCATTTATTTATTCTGTCGTAAACTAAAGCAACTTTCATAAATCTTAAAGGTTTCTATAGCAGTTTTTTTCCATGAAAATTTAGATGCTCTTTTATATGCATTTTCAATTTTATTTTTAAAATCCTGTTTTTTCTTTTTGTATACATAAATCATTTTTTCTTCCATATCAAAAATATCATAAGGGTCAAAGTAAATGGCATCATTTTTGCAGATTTCTTTGACTGATGGGATATTAGAAGCTAAAACTAAGCATTTATTTGAAATTGCTTCTATTACGGGTAAACCGAATCCTTCCATAAAAGAAGGCATTATTAATGCGATTGCTCCTCTGTATAATTCTTTAAGTTTTTCATCCGTAACTCGTCCTGTTAGAATAACTGATTTAGATAATCCATCTTCATTTATTTTATTTTTTATTTTTTTATAAAAGTAATCCTCTTTTCCAACCATAAATAATTTTAGATCTTTAAATTGGTTATTAAGGTTTTTAAACGCATTTATTAAGCCCTCAAGATTTTTATGTGGGTATGCATTTCCAACATATAAAAAATATCTATCTCTGCTTTCCTTACTAAAAGTTTTACTACTATTAACAATTTCAGACCCCTCATGAGTTATATAAATCATATCTTTATTAACTTTTAAGTGACTTATTACCTCCATTCTTGTAGCCTCAGATGGAACAATTATTGCAATTGCTTTTTTAGCAATACTTTTAATAACAAATTTATATCCCAGTTTTTTAAATTTATAAATTGGCATAGGCAAAGTCGATGCTTTACCTGTTGAATGATGATCTATTATTAAATCGTGAATCGTTACTATATATGGTTTACTGTAAAAAACCGGTACCGAAAAATAAGGAAAATGCATTAAATCTAGATTTTCTTTATAAATTATTTTAGGAAAAACAAATTGCTCTTTTAAAGAGTGCCAATTAATATCCGCTACTGTTAATTTGAAGTTTTTATTTTTAACATCTTTTTTTATAGAAGTCTTGTCACTGCTTTTAATAAATAAAGTATATTCATTTTTTTTATCTATTTTCTGAAGTTCTTTTATTAAATTTCTAGTGTATCTGCCAATGCCAGTCTGGTTCCAAAATCTTGCATCAATACCAATTTTCATAAACGAATTATAGCTAAATAAATCCGAGAAGACAATCTATTTTAAATTAAGCACTTAATTTAGTAAGTTTTTCTTTCAAATTAATTGCAGAAAACATGATCCAATTAATAAAAAATGGGTATTTTTGTTTATAGTTTTTTTTATAAAAAATTCTCATTGCGTTAAATCTTGCCTTAGACACAATTTCTTTTGTTTTATTATCAGCTGTAGAAATTTCTGATGAAATCTTTTTTATTCCACCAGAAACTCCTTTATAGTGAAGAATTGCAACATCTGGAACATAATATATTTTCCATCCTTGTTTTTTTAATTGATAACAGAAATCAATATCTTCTCCATAAAAGAAATAGTCTTCGTCCCACCAACCTGCTTCACTTCCAGCCTCTCTTTTAACAAGCATAAATGCTCCGGCAAGAGCATCGATTTCGTGAGTTTTATTTAAATCCATATAATTAAGGTTATAACCATTGAGAATTTTTAATTTGGGGAATATTTTTGAAAGACCTGAGAAGTGACATAACGAATTCCATGGGGTTGGAAAACCTCTATGAGACGCATCATCAATTCTCCCATTAACTAAAAGCACTTTACAAGTAGCTGCTCCGGCATCTTCTGTTTTGTTCATAAAATTAATCATACGCTCAATCGTATTCTTATAAATAACCGTGTCCGAGTTTAAAAATAGGATGTATTTGCCCTTTGCTTTTTTTAATCCCAAATTATTAGCTTTAGAAAAACCTAGATTCTTATTGCTTCTGATTAAATTTACTTTAGGAAATTTATCTTTTACCATTTCTACAGAATCATCAGTGGAATTATTGTCTACAACGATTACTTCATAATTTATTTTTCTTGAAATATTTTCAAAAACTGACTCCAAGCATTTTTTCAAAAAATTGCTTGTATTAAATGAAATAATTATTATAGATAAATCAACCATAATTTTAAATCGATGCTTTATATATATATTCTAATCTCTGCGCAATTTTTTTCCAGTCATATTTATCTTCGATTAATTCTCTTGCATTATTCGTTAGCTTTTCAAACAAATCTTTATTATTTAATAGGTCAATCAAGCATTTAGAAAATTCATAACTGTCTAATGCTGTTAATACGTGGGTTTTATTTTTTGCTCCAATTCCTTCTACGCCAAGCTCTGTGGTAACAACTCCAACTCCACTAGCCATTGCTTCAAGAATTTTAAAACTTGTTCCACCACCGATCCTTATTGGAGCAAGTAAAATATCTGTTTTCTTAAATATTTCTTCTGTTTCTTCATTGTTGTTATAATCGAAAACTACGTTTTTAAAATCTCGACTTCTAAATGCTTCCGGAATATTTTTTCCAACAATCCATAATTGAGTATTATCTACTTTTTGTAATACTTTTGGCCAGATATCAAAAAGGATAAACTTTAACGCATCAATATTTTGCACCCATTTAAAATCTCCAATAAAAAGAATTTTCTTGTTTTTATTTAAAAAATTTTTTTTATCAAATTTGAATTTTCCGATATCTACACCGTTTGGAATAACTTCTGCATTTTTAATCCCCATTAACGACTTTTCTATGTCGGAAACCGCAATAAGTTTTTTTGCCTTTTTCCAAAACTGTTGCTCTTTTATTTTTAACTTATAAACATCCCAATATAAAAATGGCTTAAGAAAAAAAATCGCCCTGTCGGAAAATCTTTTATAAACTAGGTACTCAACATTATGCTCAACTAAAACTGTTGGCAAATTTGTTTTTGGAAGATTTTGAAATACATACGAAGTTTCTATGTGAATAAGATCATATTTTTCATTTTTTAATTCATTTCTAATCTTTTTTCTTAGTAATTTATTCTTATGCCCTGTTATTAAAAACGGATTTAAAGAAAAAGCGGTTTTTATTATATTTTTAAAGCTCCATTGCTTAAATCTTGGGACAGTTAAAACTTTATCGCAAATTTCTTTGACTTTACTTATTTCTTTTTCGTTTTGATTATCTCTTTTTTCACAAATTAAAGTAATTGAGTTTTTTTTTGATAGTTCTTTAATTAAGTTATAAAGCCTAATATGTCCTCCTGAATAAAGAGGATAAGGTAAAAAAGAAGAAATCATTAATATTCTCATGGCTTTTCTTTTAAATTAAACAATGCGAAATCCGAGGTTGCTTTTATAATTTTATATTCTTTTCCAATTTCTAAATCTTTTTCTGTTGGACTAATGATTGCCAAGTAATCTGCTCCCAGTAAAGACATTTGAGAAAGGGAATTTTGAAAACTTGCCCAACCTTTTCTTTTTGTCTGATAAAGAAAAGATGTATCTCCATTGTAATTTGCGATTATTTTTGCATCTTTTGGAATTAATTTATCAATTTCTTCTCCTGCAATAACTATTGAACGATTATTAATATTAAAAAAATCTCTTACAATATACCAACTAAAGAAAAATGTAAACAAAACTATAAGCGCAAATATTAAATAAGAAATAATTTTGTTTGTTAAATTTTTATTATTTAACAAGAACGAGCTACCTACTCCAAGATAAACAGCAATACTTGGAATTATTAAAATTTGGTAATAATCATGTTGAACATTTCCTCTTGCTATTACAAATAAATATAATAATGACGACAACGAAAACGAAAATAAAAATAATAAATCATTTTTCTTTTGCCTTGCGATAAACCCCAATATGAAAAGTCCAATTCCCCAAAATCCTAAAATTAATTTTCCAATTCTTTCTGCAAATATCCAGTAAAAAAAGGATCCTTTAAATCGTATATTCCCTCCGTTAAAAAGCCAGTCGCTTGCAGGAATACCTTCTGGGTATTGACTAATCCAAAATCTCCATAAAATAAGCGGAATAATAGAAATAACTGCGTAAAGCCATAAATTCCATTTTTTAAGAAAGCTTAAACCAAATTTTTCGTAAGAAAGATATATTAATGGCAGCGTAAAAAATAAGGCATATGGTTTAACCAAAAAAGCTAAAGTTGTAAATAATAAGCTTAAGATGAACTGATGATTAAAGATTGATAACCTAAGGTCTTTATTAAGCCATTTATCAAAAAAATAAATTCCCCCAAGATTTAAGGTAACCATCAATGGATCAGGAAGGATTGTTCTTGAGTAATAAATATTGAATGGCAAAAATAAAAAGAAAAAATACGTCAATAATCCAGTCAAGAATCCAAATCTTTTTCTAATAATAAGAAAAAGAAAAAGCCCTGAAAAAACTGAACCAAAAATATTGATCAGTCTTCCCCACTCTTCCAAGCTTAAAAAATTAAACAAAATAAATCCACCTGCTTGAAGCGCATTAAAAACCGGAAATTCCACAAATCTATATCCTTGAGGATTATTTATTCCTGATGGCACATTCGACAAATCGTCAAACCGCGGATGTAAGAAATCAAAACCGTTATTGACAAAATTTCTTGAAACAGATGATGTATCCGCTTGTCTCCATGAATGCCAATCTGCAATTGGGTTATTAAATCCATAAAATCTTACTAAAAAACCAAGGATGAACAAAATAACCACGGAAATAATTTTATTTTTATTATTTTTGAGCATTTTTCTTAACTTCCGCATCTAAGATTACTTGATAGTCTGTTACGCTTCCATCGCTATTAAATATTAAAATCTTTTTATCCAAAGACATCTCTGTACTTCTTAATGCTATATTTAAATCAAGATATTTATTGATTTTTATATTGTCGTTTTTAAAAGACAACCAAACTGCATCCTCTATTCCTACCGGAAAAACCCAAGCATCACCGTATTTAATCGGAACATCAACAAAGTTCAACTCAACGGGACCTTTCGCCCACTCGTTTTTATATATTGAATCTATAGAAATAAAAAATTTCTTGCACTTATCTCCCGCTCCTAACCAATCAAAGGATGTTTGCCGTAAGCTAATGATGTGGAAAAGAGAATATGTACTAATTAATATAAAAATTGAAAAAACTGCTATTTGTCTACCGTTAACTAATAAGAATTCAAAAAACTTCTTAACCAAAAGAACAAGAATAAAGATTATTCCAATTGATGCAAGATAACTGTATCTTGAAGTAATATTTCCAAGACCTATAAAGGGGAGAAGCGAAACCACAAAAAATATAAAACTGAATAAAATAATTCCTTTTTCGTTCCTTTCAAATGCTCGTAAAATATTTTTATATACGATGTATAAAATAAATACCACAATTAATATTATTAATGTCGAAGCCAAAATATTTTCTCTTGCATTTATTCTTATTGACTCATAAATAGGCAGAGCTATCGGACCCAATAATGTAATAAAAATATAACCGAAAATATTTCCAATAAAGTTAAGAGGTAGTTTTACAAGATTATAGTTATAATCCCCATTTAACCAGTGACTGTTTGATAAATATCTTGCGATTAAATAGATAGCTACCGGAATAAAAAAACTTAAAAAGTCCTTTCTTCTAAGAAATGTTTTTATATTTGTAATCGAATTATCCTTAAATTTATAAGCTAAGACAAGAAGCGGTAACGCAACTCCTAATTCGTGAAACAACAAGGACATTGCAAAAGAAATAAAAGACAGAATAAAAAGATAAAATTTTCGTTTCTCGTCCCAATTAATAAATAATATTAAACCCAGTAATCCAAAAAATGCATTGAACAGGTGTCCTGTCGGAGCAATCCAATAGACCATTTCTAGTGATCCGCTCATTGTTAAGAATAATACTGACGCAAAAAATGCTAATAATTTTCTATTAAATACTTTTCTTCCTAAAATAAAAACTAAGACCGAAATTGCAAAATGCAGAAAAATGGAAACCGAATGATAGACAACTTGATTCAGCCAAAAAATGTTATACATAAAATAAAAGTAAACTTTTGTTCCTGGTCTATAAAAAAAACCGTCAGACGAGGTAAAAAAACCTAATATTCCATTTTTTGCATCAGCCGCCCATCTAAGCCATGTAAAATCATCGCCTGTAAAAAAGCTCTCTATGCTTGAAGAAAACAAAAAGAAGGCAATAAAAAATAAATATATCGCAATTGCCCAAGTTGACGTGGCAATCTTTTTTAACTCAGGCAACAGACTTATTGATTTTTTTTGATAAAGAACAAGCGTTGCAAAAGCTAACCCCATTAAAATCCATAATACAAAAGCAATCTTTGAAGCTTCAAACACATCAATTAACGTTGCATTTAAAGCAAGACCTATCACTCCTGCAACAAAACCCAAAATAAAACTTTTTGCAATTTTCGAGTCAATATCCGGCCAAATTTTTTTTACATAAACTCCAAAAGATAAAAATATCGCTAAAAAGGAAATAAGACCCAAAAGCCCTACTTCCCCAAGTAATCTAAGATAATTATTGTCAACTGCAAGACTTACCGAACCATAACCGCTACCTAATAATATGTTTCTATTAAACGCATCAAGAGCCCTTGGCCATTCTCCCTGAAACCTCGTTGTAAAAGACATATCGTAAGCAGCTGCTCTTTTAACTATAAAATCGCCGTGTAAAACTAAATGATCTGCGCCAATTTTTTCTTTGGCATTTGGAGGAAACTCATAAAAAAAACTATCTAATCTATTAACTACTGGTGATAATAATAGATTAATATAACCTGTTCCTTGGGGTAGATTTTCTCCGGTTGAGATGTTTGTTGCAACAACTAATGGTACCTTTTCTGGAATATATTTATGGTCTAAAATCGCAGTTGGAGAAGCAAGGGGATCATTTTTATCTCCAGTTAATGCCCTATTTAATTCTTCTTTATCTTTAACATTTTTTTGTAGTACTATTTTATTTTTAAAGTATTCTTGGTTAACAAATTTAACGTGGCCAACCGACTCTCCTGTTTTTGCATCAACTAACACGTCTACTTCTTTAACTGTGCTTTTAAAACGATCAAAAAGAGATGTTTGAAAACTAAGTATTAATATTGAAGAAACTAAAATTATCGGAATCGAGATCAATACAAGTTTTTTCTTTTGAAAGAAAAGGACTATAAATAACGAAACCAGTAAAACAAAAAAAGAAACTCTCGATACAGTCATAAATAAAAGAATAAATCCAAAAATCGAAGTAACTAAAAGAACAAATTTTAAAAGTAGGTTTTTAATTCCGAAAAATAAACTAACAATAATTGGAATTATTAACACCAAATAAGCTGCCAAATCATAATGCCCCGCAAAAGTTGACGGAACTCTTGATAATTGAGATAACTGGATTGGAGTACCTTTGGCAAACTCTTCATTCATTGTTAAATAAGCCGGAAAACCAAGATATTTTTGACCAAAGCCATATCCAATTACTGCAATAAGTGAGATAACAAGAGCGGCAACTATAAAAGGAAGGTATTTTTTATTTTTCATTCCCTGAAAAGCAATAAAAAATAAGCTCATGTATTCTATATGTCTTAAGAGGCTCAAGAATGCCACGTTTGGAAAAACATTCGCAATTTTAGGAAAAATCAATAATATTCCATGAAGCGTTGCAACTATTCCAATAGACCAAAAAATAAAAATCGGCATTGTCAAGGGCGTTTTTAAATTGATTTTTTTTAAGAATAAAAGGGCAACCCAAAACAAAAGAACAAATAAAACAATAAAATCTTCAAGTCTTACATATACCCATGTATTTCTAATATCAACCATTGGTATTTTAGGATAAAGCGGAATAAATGCTAGTAAAAAAAGTGATATTAAAAATAAAATATTATTCTTAATAAAAGCAATTAATTTATTCATATTTTAAAAGCCTCTAGGTAAGTATTTTCTAAATATTTATTATTGACTATTTTGCCTAAAACCACAAGAATCAATGCCTTTGTTTTAAGGAAAAATACTGCAATTAGATACTGCCATCTTGGTTTATATTTTTTATAGAAAAATTTTATGCCTTTATAAATATTTAGTATCGCAAATGTTTTATTACTGCTTCCTCTCTCTTTGTGAATTATTTCTATATCTTTATAAAAATAAGTATCAAAACCTCTTAATTTTGCTCTAAAACAAAGTTCCTGATCTTCCATATACATAAAAATTTCTTTTTCAAACATTCCCAGTTTATTAAATAAATCTTTTTTTATCATCAAGCTTGCTCCACTTACCCAATCAACTTTTTTGTTATTTTTGGGGCTAAATCTTAAAAATTCAAACCTTTCAAGCCCTAAAAGCATTAAAAAAAGATTAAAGAGTGTATAAAATTTTCCTGCTGATTTTTGAATCGATCCGTTGGGAAATTTTAATTTTGCACCCAATATTCCGATTTTTTTATTTCCCTTCATAAACTCAATCATTTTTAAAAATCCTCTATCTTTAACTTCTGTATCCGAGTTTAGAAATAATAAATATTCTCCCTTAGCTTTATCAGCGCCAAGATTGCAACCCTTGGAGAATCCAAGGTTTTCTTTTAATTCAATTAATTTAATTTTTGAACTCAATTTTTTAAATGAGGAGATAGAATCATCAATTGAATTATTGTCCACAAGAATGACTTCTAGCTCTTTTGAATCTAATTCTTTCTTATATTCTTTGTAAATTGATTCAACGCAAGATGTAGTTAAGTCTTTTGTATTGTAGTTTAAAATAACTATAGAAAGAGTAGTCATTATATAAATTATCTAAACCAGGCGGGTCTACCAAGTTTGTAATTTAGCTCTTTTACTTCTCGTTTCTTTATCGGCTTTGCGGGAACGCCTCCAACAACCATATTTTCCTCAACGTCTCGATTAACTACTGCTCCAGCTGCAATAATTGCACCTTTTTTAATCGTCACTCCAGGAAGGATTATTGATCTTGGTCCAACAAAAACATAATCTTCAATCACAACTGGTTCTGTTATTGCTTTAAACTTAGAATCATTAATATCATGCTCTGCGTTATAGACCATTACCTCTGAGGCGAAATCAACGTGATCTCCGATTATTAATTTATCTCTTCCATCCAAAACCACACCTTCTCCGATAACCGTATCCTGACCGATTCTAATGCCACTTGGTTTATAAAACCTTGCGTTCGTATGAATTGCTGATCCTCTACCGATCCGCATTCCAGAAAGTCTATAAAAAAACTTCCTAAATTCGTGAGAGGGAACATGTCCAATCCAAATTAGAAGCATATTTAAAAATTCCAGTGAAATTGCTTTTATTCTTCTTGTTATTTTTTCTCCCATATATTTTAAGCTTAATACATCTATTTTTTATTTACCAATTCTTCCAGTGCTTTTAAAGTCTCTCTTGCTGTTTTTTCCCATGAAAATTTTTTAACCTGCTCATAACCTTTTTTAATCATTTGTGCTCTTAGTTTCTCATTTTTTAAAACCTGATTAATTTTTGTTGTAATGTCGGAAACATTTTCTGGATCAATATAAACGGCAGCATCTCCACCTGCTTCGGGAAGAGAGGAAATATTGCTGGTAATTACAGGGCAACCGTATTTCATTGCCTCAAGTACAGGAAGACCAAATCCTTCATACAAAGATGGTAAAACAAAACATTTTGCATTTTTATAAAGTGACGGTAAATCTTCATTAGTTACAAAATCTAGAAACTTAACCCTATCCCTAACCTTATATTTATCAGGAGCCGCTAATATTTCTTCATATAGCCAGCCTTTCTTACCAACAATAACTAAATCAACTTTTTTATCTTCAATTTTTGAGAATGCCTCAATTAGTCTCGAAGTATTTTTTCTTGGCTGAAGAGTCCCAACGAATAATAAGTACTGTTTATCTATTCCAAATTTCTTTAAGTCTGTATTTTTCATATCTTTTAACTGCTTAATGCCTGGGTAGGTCACAACTATCTTTTTTGAATCCACTTTATATTCTCTAATTATATCACTCTTGCTGGACTTGCTAATTGTAAAGATTAACTTTGCATTTACTGCAGAATATCTAGTCCAATTTATTAATTGATATAAATCATTTTTTTTAAATAAATCTGGAAAATGAATATAGGAAAGATCCATTATGGAAATTGCTGTTGATGTAGGTGAGTATCTTGGGGCATAATGAGACGGTGTAAAAAAAACATCAGTTTTCTCTTTTTCAAACATTAATCTAAAAGGGAGAGCAATTTGAGTCCACATTTTTTTAGGTCCAATTACTTTGTATTTCCAATTGCTAGACTCATTTGGCATATCTGAAAGAGGATTATCTTTTAGGTAAATTCTAAAATCTAAATTCTGAGTCTTGAATTCATTGAGTTGCTTAAGCAACTCATATGCGTACTCACCTATTCCAACTCTATTTTTTACATTGGCTTCATTACCATCAATTCCTATTATCATAATCTTAAAATCCTGGATAGATCACCTTTAATTTTTGCTTATCTATACCTAAGATATCAATTGCATCCTGTTTCGTAGCCTCAGAAATACAAAATACTATATTAGACTCTTTTTTTACCCAATTAAGTTTTCTTCTTTGCGTCTGAACAATTTTATTGTCTGTTTCTTCTGGTTTAGAATATACAATAAGGTCATATAAAATTGTAGCCTTAATTGCCTTTCTTGCTGGCGGTTCCGTCCAATCTGAAGTAATAAATAAATCTATGTCTCCGATAAAATTTTCGATTGGAACAATGTGAAGCTTATTCCATAAAATATTAAGTAAAGTTGGAGGTAGATTAAACGATTTTATCTTTACGTTATTTGAATTACTAAAATTTAACAAAGACGAATCAATTTTTTTTCTTAAAGATGAAAAAAATAAAACATATTCATTCTTTGTGTCAATTTCCAAGAGAGCATTAACTAAGTTTTTAAGATATTCTGAAACTCCAGTGTTTTTGTATGCTAACTGAGAAATATCTATTCCAATTCTCATTCTTTAATTTTACTATTATTTAACCCTAATCTTCAAATATAAATTATTATTTGTTAAAATGCTCCAATGGGAATTGAAACAGAAAACAAAAGTATTATTAATTTAGGATCAAATCCTGAGCAAGAAACAAAAACATACAACATTAATGTAGATAATTTTATAAAAAAATACAAAGTAGAAGATCAAAAAACCATAGAAGTATTACGAGATTTTCCTACTCTTTGCTATCTTTTAGGAAATGTAACAGAGGAACCTCAAGGAACTGATTCAAGCCCAGATGGAATAAATCGTCATATTTTTTATTTAACAGAAGGTTCTGGAATGTTCGGATTAAAAAACCCAGAAGATGCTCAAAGATGGAAAGGTATTTTTAATCATATAATGGGATCTTCTAGGCATGTATATTTTTTATCCGAAAAAATTAATGCTTCAACAGCTAATCAAAAACAAGAATTATTCGATTTGGGATTTGATATTAATTCTCTTCGACAAATAAATCCTAAAATTCTTAGAGATTTTATGTTTGTTAACCATGCTGCAAGAAGACGATTTGATGAAAGAAAATGGCATAATCTAAGAGATGATGCACACCCTGAAGGAGAAAGCGAAGATCTAACTACAAATTTACTTCTAGAAAATGATGCGCCTGAAGAGTTGATAAATTTAATGCGAGCAGAAAACCATACTTACTTAACCACACTTGGACGGAATAATTATCTTCCGAATCTTTCAATTAATATATTGACCTATGGTGACTGGACATTTGGTCAAAAACCAGTCACCATAAAGGAAAGGTTTACTCAGCTAAGAAAATCCCGAAGACAACCCGAAGTAGTACTTAATAAACTTGAAAACTTCGCGCTTTACTTTGAGAAGTCTATAAAAAAAATATTCGGGGAAAGTATTTTTAGCGACATGATAAAATCTGGTCCTTATAGATGGGAAACAAAAATTCGAGACGCATATTGTTCTGCTTCTGGATTAACCATCGAAGATGTTTTTCCGAGTTATCGCAGGTAATAATTTAATAAAATTTTATCCCTTGGATTCATTTTTAAGCTCCTCAATAAATATAAAGATTATTGCTAAGGCAATAAAGGAAGCTGCATAATAAATCAATCTTTGGGCGGTAAAAAATATCCAACTTGAAAACAAAGGAATCGCCAATATTAAACAAGCCAATCCTAGACTTAAAGTAAGCTTAAAACTTCGTTTGAAAATTAAAAAAACAAATATTATTAAAAAAATAGCATCTTGTGGTTTCATTTAAACTGTTAAATAAGATTTAAGCCCGTTTTTTAAAAACATTTTCCTTAATCCGTACTATATTTTAGTATATACGAAGAAGAATCTACTTGATCGTTTTTCTGATTTAAGTGAAGTAAAAGATCTGCTAAAAATCCAGTAAAAAACACCTGAATACCAGCCAATACTAAAAGAATTCCAAATAAAAGAAGTGGTCTGTTACCAATTGATTCACCTTGAAATCTAAGTATGCTTAAGTAGGCTAAGATTATTGAGCCTATTCCAAATAAAATTGATCCAAAAATTCCAAAAAAATGCATTGGTTTTTTGCTGTATTTGTGAAGAAATATCATTGTAAACATATCTGGAAGGTCTTTAACAACCTTAGATATACCATATTTAGACTTTCCATATCTTCTTTCTTCATGCTTAGTTGGTATTTCTGTTACTTTAAAACCTTGCGCAAAACTAAGCAAAGGAATAAAACGATGCATCCCGCCATAAAGATTTAAGCTTTTTGCTGCCTCTTTTTTATAAGCTTTTAATCCGCAGTTATAATCATGAAGTTTAACTCCCCAAATCGTAGAAGCAAGAAGATTAAAAACTCTCGAGAAAAAAACCTTACCAAGCGAGTCTTTTCTATTTTTTCTCCAACCGGATACAACATCGTATCCTTCATCGAGCTTATTAAGAAGAGCTTTAATCTCATCAGGTTTATCTTGTAGATCAGCATCAAGAGTGACCATAAAATCGCCTTTTGCTTTCTGAAAACCAATGGTTAAAACCTCAGCTTTACCCTGATTTTTCCTTAAAGAAAAAATCCTAACATTCTTATTCTTCTTTTCAAAATCCTTTAAAATCTCTAACGAGCCATCATTTGATCCGTCATCAACGAAAACTACCTCATAAGATTTGTTAATCTTGGAAAGATTTTTAATAAGCTCATCATAAAAATACTGAAGGCTTTCTTTTTCGTTAAAAACCGGCACAACTATACTCAACATATAGTTGTATTCTACCATTTTTTGGTTACATAACCAAACCCAAGGAAGAATAAAATTGAGGCTAAGGTTATTCCACTTAGAATTAAGCCTGTATCTACGTATTTTTGCGGTTCATAATATACTGTTGCAGAGTAAGTCCCATCCTTATTGAGCTTAAAACTGTTAAATAACTTATACTTATCAGACATTATTTTTGAATCACCAGCTATAAAACTCCAGTTCTTGTCAAAGCTTTCTGAAAAAATTAAATATGTATTTTTTTGAACATTTTCTAAGCTAACCTCATATTTAACTGGACTTACATATTCATATTCAACATTACCCTGCCCAACTAGCCAAAAATGATCTTTTGGATCACTAACTTCAAAAACTTTTATTTTCCCAAAGCCTTCAGCGGGTCTTAACCAAGCTATCTTATTAATCTCATTTACTGTCTTTAAATATTCAACCTCGCTATATACCCTATCTTCTAAAAATATTTCTCCCTCAGAATCATATGGAACAATAACATACTTAACTGCTGATTCTCGTAAAAGGTTTTCTGTTTCTTTTTTGTCTAGACTCATAAATAAAGCAGAACTACTTGAGGTATTAAAAAGTTGAGAAGAGGAAATACTTGGATGTCTATTTGTTCCCATTGCAAATCGTTGTGTTGTTGGAACCCAAAAAGTTCTAAAAAATTGATCTTTTGACGAAATAAAATTATTTAATTTATCATATTCCAACGGAATACTACCCGGTTTAAAAGTTCCTGTCAGTTGACCAAGAATTGCAGGACAAATAAGAAACATTAAATAAAAGATAACAAGTAGTAAGAATAAATTTGGTAGGATTTTTTTATTTTTAAGTTGTAATTTTGAATTTTGAATTTTGAATTTTGAATTTATGAACACATATATTTTCGATACAGAGAATGGAATTAACATCGAATAAGATAAAACAATCAAGGCATAAAACTTCGTCGGGTCTCTAAACATCTGCATACCGGGAAGATGATTAAATAGCCATAAATATATATTTCCAAACGGCTCATTTGATCCCTTTGCCAAAAATGCTCCAAATAGTCCCAATACTAAAAAATAGATAATATAAAGTTTTTCTTTTGAACTTTTTAATCCTTTAATAAAAAATAAGCTTAAATAAGCTAATATTGGTAAAATCAAGAATTCCGGCTTTAAAAAATATACTTTTCCAAAAATATTTTCCGGCCAATTCGGATGAAGAAGAGAAAAAGAATTCTCAAATTTTGCAAAACTAAAAAACATTACGCCTTGAGAAGTGCTATACGCACTACCCATCTGCTCTATTGGATTTTGCCCAACAAGTAAAATTGGCAGAATCCAGTAAGAATTTAAAAGCAAAACAATAAATAAAGATAAAATAAACAATATTAAAGTATTGAAAAATACTTTCTTGTTTACATTTAATAAATTAAAAAGTAATAGAAGCAAAAATATAGAACATATTGCAACATATCCGATTCTTAAATCAAGCATTATCTGGATAGTTAAAATTAATCCTATTATTAATGTTTTTCTAAATAATTCATAAAAAGATATTTTTACAAAATTGTCTTTGGCAAAAATATTAATAAAAGAATATAAAGTTATTGGAATAAGTGCTATGGATAATGCAATAAATATTTGTCCGCCTCCAACAAGCATTAAAACATAGGAATTAAATAAAAATATTAAAGGGGTTAAAAAATAAAAATTATTATTTTTAAATAATCTCTTAAAAAGAAAACTTGAGGAAATTATTGAAAGTACAATAAAAGAATAAAAAAATGCAATTTTTTGAATTAATTCTAAATTTATTTTTAAAAGATTACCTAAGAATAAAGGAAAACCAATAATAAAATTTAACCATCCATAAGCGTACATTGGTCCTCCCAATCCACTTAAACCATTTCCCCAAGCGAATGCATTTAAAGTTGGGTTACTTACTGACAATGTAAAATCTCCCGAATTAACAGCGTTTCCTATAAACCAATTTCTAAAAACCGTTATTGTTAAAACAAAAAACAAGACTAGGGGAAAATTTTTTAATTTCATTTTTTATAAAATCTATCTTTAAATAAAAGATAAAAATATTTAGCTAATGACAAAACGAGAAACCCATAAACAAAAGACATATAATGATTTGCTTCGACGGGAGAATTTAAAAGAAAGCTTACTATGCTTATACAAAAAAATATTAAAGCACAAATTTCAAAACTGAATCTTAATAAAACTAATATTATACAAAAAGTATAAATTACAAAATAATTTATATCGAATATCTGTCTTAATATAAAATAATACAAAATAAAAAAAGGCCATTGCAAAAATCTATTGCTTTTTTTATCAAAATATTTTAACCACAACTTTTTCATTTTTTATTAAGTCTTATATACAAAATTAATGTTAAAATGAATACTGCTACTAAGATAAAAGCATTTCTTATCGTCTTTTTATACCCGATATATTCAATAATTATCGTGTCCGTTGGAGAATCTATGTACCATGCATTCGAGTATGAACTAGAAAAATGGTAATAATTTTTTTTATTATCATCTATTGGATAAGCAATCCAATCTTTATTATACGTTTGATTAAAAGCTAAAAATCCAGAAAAATTTTTTGACATTTTTAATTCATATTTCATTGGACTGTTTTTTCTTACATCTAAAATTCTTCCTGTTGTTTGTTTTTTGGAAGTTTCTAGCAAACAGTAAAGCCTTACATCGTCATTGCCTACTTCAGGAGAAATTATAAAATCATTATAAATACTAGGATTATTAGAATTCGTATCTAAATTAATCACATAAAAATAATACACTGGGTGATCAAAATTATTCACATTAAATTCCTTCGAAAAAGCTTGTTGCTTATTGCTCTTTTTGAGTATCGTTCCAAAAACAATAGAATTTTTATCGTGTACTCCATCTCTTATTTCATTTAAATCTAATTTTCCCTTGGACAATAACAAAACATATGTTCCTTCAGATTCTTCATTAAGAGTAAAACCAATATGATAGCTTCCATTTTTTAGCAAACCAGCTTTTATCTCATTTATACCTCCTACATTTTCCTGCAGACTATCTAACTCTAAGATATTTTTTACATTATATTTAATCTCTGCTTGAAAGCTTCCTTTTGAAAGAGTAATGTAACCCGGAAGAGATAACTCGTTATTGTTAATAGTAACTTTATTAATATTTAAATTACTATTTCTTGCCTCAGCGAAACACCTATAATCTCCTGTATGTGATATATCAAGCCTCATTCTGTAAACTTTTTCAATATAATCTGTCTCCCAAATATTGTTTTTAATATCATTAATTGACTTTTCTATGTATGATAAAAGATAAAGTATTTGCGTATTCAGCTCATTATCTCTTAGGGGATTGATTTTTGTAGGATTAAAATTTCCACCGGTAACAAAGTTTATCAATTTTTCCTGCTGTGGGATTAGAAAATTAATTACTTCAATACTTTTGTTGTTTTTTGTAAAAAAATCTGAATTTAACGAATTTAAATTATTTATCGTGTCTCTAAAAGATAAAATATATTTTGACGCCTGGTCCTTAACTTCGCCTGTTGTACCATTATCTATTTTTTTAAATAAATTCAAAAATTCATTCTGGGTATGAATTAACGAATAACTAATTTTATCTTCATCGGTTAATATTACTGGATTTGTCTTTCCGATAATTGTTTTTATTACCGTTTTAATTTTCTTTATGAAGCTATCGTCATCTACTTGAGGTAATTTTGCATTAATCTTAATGCAGCCTACGCAATTGGCAACAGAAGAATAATCACTAATTTTTTCACTAAATTGCTTTAGTAAAGTATTTTCACTTACAATGATGTATCCCTCAACTGCGCCTATTTGTCTTGATAAAATCTCAAATTCCTCCCCTGAATTTAGTTGTAAATTAGTATATACCAGCCTTGAAGGCGTTGAAAAACCATAGTTAAAATCTTTAATTGTATTTAACTTAAATAACTTAAAATATGTATTTTCATAAATCTTATTAAATTCTTCATCTTTTTCAAGCCCAAAAGCTATTTTTTCCGGATCAATATCATTTAAGTTTAAATAATTTGTGTAGTAAAAAGGCACATTATCTTTTTTTACTAAAACTAAACCTATTTGGTTTTGGACTAGAAAATTTTTAAAATCTTGCAAGTTATCTTTTTGAAGCATCAAATATGGAGACATATTAAAAGAATCAGGTTTGTTTTGAATAAATTGTGTATTTAAAAAACTGCAATTTATCAACCTGTTTAAAATTTCCTGTCCAACATAGGAGTAACCCGTTTTTTCCCATACTGCGTTTGAGATAATTGATGTTTTCGGAATAACAAGAGTTGTCGTACGTTGACATTCCTTTTCTAAATTGAGTTTTAAATCATAATATTCAACTGGAATTTGAGTTTTTGAACTAAAAACATAGTCTTTATTACCGTAAGTGAAATTAACTTTTTTAACATTGTCGTAAGAAAAAATAAAAAATGGTCCCGTTATTATCGCGGTAACACACAGCACAAGAAAAAATGTAGCAAATATTGTCTTTTTCATTTTGTAGCGAATAAGATAATCCAGTAGTAGCATTAAACCAACACCTGTTAAAACAAAGTAACTGAAAAAGTAAAAAAGTCCTGCTTTTTGATACGCATCTCTAAACGCTCCAAAAAATGGAATATAATCAAATGCAAATCTTAATATCCAAGACAATGGAGGATTCCCGGCTTTCATAATAAATATGAACATCAGAAGTAAAAATAAAAAATATATTAAAATATTTTTATTCTTTATATTTTTTAGCCTAAGCATCAAAAAAACAATCAAAAAGGGAAGAAGGAAAATCGGTAAAGTGAAAACAGAACCGCTGACATAAAATTCATTCCAGCTAAATGCATTATTTATCATCATCGGACTACCCAAGATCCTTAAAATATTTAACAAGGTGCTCCCTTGGGCATTAACGTCAAGATATATAGAGGTTCCCAAGCTAGCCTGGGATTCATACTGCTTAGCCAAAATTGAGATTATTGGAGAAAACCACCACGAGTTAATTAAAACGACTAATAAAAAGAATAAACAAATATTTAATGTTTTCCTACTGATTAATTTTGTATTAGAAGTAAAAAAATAAAAGAATAGGTATATAAAGATGATTATTAAATATTGAGCAAGATAGATATATGAAATAAATCCTGGGATTAAAAATAATTCACTCAAAAAAAATGCGAATAACCAAAATGACCTTTTATGCTGATTATTTTTGTCTAATGGAAAAAGCTTAATAAGACATAAAAAATTAAATGGAAGCATGCTGTAAATATAAATTTGGGGATTAAACATAAAATAAGCATAATAAAAAGTGTAAAGATTTAAAGAATAAATAATTGAAAATGAAATGATGCCGAGTGAAATATATTTATTCTTATTAATTTTTAGATAACTGGCAAGATAGCTCAAGAATAAATAATAGCTAATAATAGATAACATTATGAAAGAAATATATAGAAGAAATTGCGCAGTTGACAAGCTTGAAAATAACTCCGCAAATAAGGATGTTGGCAAAACATAAGGAATCCAAGCCCAGCCAAAACCAAAATCACCAGGAAAAATATTGCTATCCCATGTATCAAGAAAATGTAAAGAATGCGTTAAATCAAAAGAAAGAAGACTATCCCAATAATAAATGATTGTACCTCCCTCAAACCATTTATGTACTGCCATTACCGCAATAAAAAAACTAAATATAATTAAAACAACTGCCTTCAGGATTTTGCTCATATTATGTTTTTACCAATTGAACCCTCGCGAACTATTTTATTTAACGAATATCTTTTCATAAACTTTAACATTAACTTTGGGATTAACAATGAAGAAACTAACCAAAACCAGAAAGAAAAACTATATAAAAATTTTTTTCTTAATTGTATTACCCTTCTTGCTCCTTTTATTAGGTTAAAATTGGTATTAGAATACTTATTTGCCGGAAAATGTCTAATTAATTCTCTTATTATTTTGTCAATGAACTCATTTGCTTCTTCTTTATTAAGTGACTTTTGTAAAAATAATAAATACTTTTCAAATGAAAATTTACCTTCTTTTATGTAAAAAAAGGGGTGATTAGGGTTTTTATCTTTATCTATCCACCGAGCAAAAAATAAATATTTGGAAATAAAAAATCCTCCGCTCTCTTTTATATTACCTATTAACATGTCTATCCATGGGATAAGCTCTGAATTAATTAATCTATTTTTTTTATTCTGCTTCAATATGATTCCCGTAAGAAAAAATGGATCCACTTTTTCAAGGAATTTGATAATTTCATAATTGCCCAAATTAGGATTCAGACTCTTATTTGTTAAAAATTTATTATCCTTATTAAAATTAAAAATTTTTCCTGTTTTATCATTAACGCTTAAGTAATTTGCTCTAATAAATCCATAATTATTCTTTGTTAAATGTTTATAAATATGCTTTAAAGCATTACTATTCTTCATATAGTCGTCGTCTCCATGAAAAATAATGTATCTTCCCTTAGATAATGAAATTGCTTTCTGAAGGTTACCTATCCAAGTAATTTTTTTTGCATTTTTTATATACTTTATTCTTGAATCCTTAAAGCTTAATACGATTTCTCTTGTTGAATCACTAGAGTTGTTATCAGAGATTACAATCTCAAAATTTTTAAAAGTTTGTTTAAGTATGGCAACTATTGCTTTATTAAGATATTGTTCTCTATTGTAAGTGGGTATCAAAATTGAAAAAAAGGGGTTATTTACTTTCATTTATATAACATTTGTTCCATTGTTTGATAATATTTGAGAAACTTCTTAACTTTTATTTCGTCTGGTAATACAATATAGAATTTTTTACATTCAATTAGTAATTCTTTTTCTTCATCTGTAAAAAGTTTCTCTGTAATTTTCTCTCCGTTCCTTTTTCCAACAATTTTTATTTTTATTTTTTTACTATTTGAGTTCTTTATAATAGTTTTTTTTGCTAATTGATAAATATTTTCCTCGTCCATCTTTAACACAAATATCTCTTGACCTTTCATTAACGTAGCCGCAAGAAAAACTAAATTAACTGCATCGGGAATTGACATAAAAAACCTTTTCATTCTTTTATCGGTAACTGTTACTGGTCCTCCTTCATTAATTTGATTAATCCATACTGGTATAACAGATCCTCTTGAGTTCATAACATTCCCAAATCTAACAACTGAAAACTTAGTAAGAGCAGACCCAGAGTAATATTTGGAACAGATTACCATTTTTTCCATAAGAAGTTTTGTAATACCCATAACATTATTAGGATATACTGCTTTATCGGTAGATATGGCAATTAACCTATCAACATTATTTTTAATTGCCAAGTCAATTATATTTTGTGTCCCATAAACATTGGTCTTTATTGCTTCAAAAGAATTATTTTCACAATATGGAACGTGTTTTAATGCAGCTGCATGAAAAACAATATTAACCCCTTGAAAGGCTTTTTCAAGTCTATCTTTGTCTCTTATATCTCCAATAAAATATTTAATATCTACTGGACTAGAAAGTTTTTTCAGTTCTTGTTCAAGAAAAAAATGCTTAGACTCATCCCTGGAGTATACTCTAACTTGCTTTGGCCTGTATGGCAAAATTTGTCTTACGATTTCACTTCCAATTGATCCAGTTCCACCAGTTACCAAAATTATTTTTTTATTAAAAGTTCGAAATAATTTTTTATTTAATTTTGTCATTAAAGCTTTTTCTTATAAAACCAGGCAGATTATTTTTAAATTCTATTTTAATTTCTTTGGATAGTTTATCGTTTGATATATTTTCTATATTCTCGTAAGGCTCACGTTTAGCGTATTTTACCTTAAATTTACTTTTTGTTAAAGTGGAAACAAGTTTTATAAACTCTCTTACTGTATATTCCTCTTCTCCACTTAAATTATAAGTACCATAAATGTCTTGCAACATGGACTCAACAATTAAATTTGCACAATCGTCAACGTGCATAAAAAACCTTTTTAATGAACCGTTATTATTAAAATATAATTTTCTATCTGATATAAAAGATTTATAAACATATCCACTTATTCCTTTTGAACCAATTCCATATAGATTAGATATTCTATATATAGTTTTTTTTCGGTCAGGAATAAATTCATTAATCAAAAACTCCGAATATGCCTTGCATGTTGAATAAGGAGTCTCTGGGTTTAAAGGATTTTCTTCCAAAGCGTAATCCGTAGTTCCATAAACTGCAACGGTTGATAATTGAATTAGCTTCTTGTCATATTTATTACAAATTTTGATTAGATTTAAAATTGCTTTTGAATTAAGCAAAAAACATTGATTTATTGGAAAGCTTATTTGTCCAGTACAGTTAACAACTGTATCGAAAGCCCTAGACTCCTCTTCAAGCTGATTATAGTTAAGAATATCAATTCTCTTATTTCTAGAATTTTTATTATGCATAGATGCAAATCCTGTATTTCTAATCCCTCTTTCGGATAGTTTTTTTACTATGCTTTTACCAAGGAATCCACTACCACCTAATACCATTACCGACTTATTCATAAAATTTTTTTTGAATGATGTTACTGAGAGGAATTGTCTTTAATACTTTAACAATTTTTTCTGCAGAATTACCTATGCCATAAGGATTTCTAATTTTTTTAATTGAGTTTAGAAATTTTTTATCATATAGAGCTTTTTTTATAGCTTCCATAATTTCTTTTTTGCTATATCCTACATCTATAACGTTGCTAGACCTTTCTCTGCCTTGTTGTCGGGTACCAATGTTAACCACTGGAGTTTTAAAGGTAGCTGCCTCATGAATACCAGAGCTTGAATTCCCTATTAAAACAGATACATATCTTAATAAATTGGAATATTTTGTAGAAGATAGTGTTGGATAGTATTTTACATTAAGTTTTTTCAATTGCTTGATAATTCCAGAATATCCAGCATCGTTATTAGGAAATAATATTATACTTTGTATTTTTAAAGTTTTTAAAGCTTCAATCGTTTCAATAATCTGAGAATCTGATTTGTTATTTTCAGTTGTAACAGGATGCTGAATCATTAATGCTACTGGTTTTGAAAAATCCACATTGAATTCTTTTTCCAGCTCCTTCTTCGAAATCTTCTTCGAATTTAAAAGGGTATCTATTGATGAACAACCTACTGTAAAGATAAATTTTGGGTCTTCTCCAATTCTTATTAGTCTTTTTTTAGATAGCATCGTTGCTGGAAAATGTATATGAGCAAATTTACTCATTGCATGTCTTATGCTCTCATCGATGCTTCCTGTAAGTTCTCCTCCCTGAATATGAGCAACGGGAATATTCATATGCGCAGCTGCTATAGTTACTGCAAAATTTGCTCCAATATCAAATCCCGATAAAACTATATCTGGCTTAACCTTTTCTAGCTCATCGACAATCTTCAACATAAATCTACTCATACCCCTTACCATCTCTGCACCAGAATCTTCCCCATTGTCTTTAAACATTTTTATTTCGGAAGAAATTTTAAAACCATCATTTTTTATGTTTTGAATATCATGCCCATGACTTTTTAATAAACAAATTCCTGTAACCACAATATATAGTTCAAAAAAAGGATCTTCTTTTATCTTTTCTAAAACAGGCTTGAATCTACTATAATCAGCCCTTCTTTCTATGACTACAAAAATTTTTCTCATTTCCCTATATCCCTCCATTTTAACTGAGTGTTAATAGGCAAGCTTCTAATTATTTTTTTACCTAAAATTTTTCTATAGTCCTTTGCTTTAATCTCACCTGTTCCAGGTCTCTTTACCCAAATATTTTCTTCTGTGAGTAGATCGCCTTTTTTTATTTCTTTTGTCGTCACGACGCAAGCGTAAGCAAAATTAATAGTAGGTTGTTCTTCTTTTAAAATATTTTTTGAACCACCAAGTGCCTTATGAATAAAATCCGTACCTTTAATTAATTCACTAAGCTCAGTAGGATCGATTGAGATAGGAATATCTGGCCCAGGCCACTTCTTGCTCGATGTAAAATGTTTTTCAATTATTGATGCGCCACAACTTATAGCAGCAAAACTAGTATAATTTCCTATTGAATGATCGCTTAATCCTACTACGGTATTAGGAAATGTTTTTGACAGATCAACTAGTGCCCCCAATCTTACTTTTTCGTAAGGCGTTGGATAAATTGAAGTACAATGTAATATTGCAAATTCAGTTTTATAGCTTCTAAGTATCTTAACTGCCTTTTTTATAGAAGGGATATCATTCATTCCCGTACTTAGAATAATTGGTTTTTTAAATCTAGCAATATGCTCAATCAATGGATAATTATTGCACTCTCCGGACCCAATTTTGTAAGCATCAACATTCATTCTTTTCAATCTTTCTGCTGCTGCGCGCGAGAATGGAGTAGATAGATAAATCATACCCTTAGATTCAACATATCTTTTTATCTTAAAATCCTCTTCCTCTGATAATTTGCATCTTTCCATAATTTTCCAGATGGTTTCCTTGGTATTTCCAGGCACGACCTTATTTGGAATCATCTCATCCTCTATTACATGTGCCTGAAACTTAACGCACTCACAACCTGCATTATGGGCATCATCTATCATCCTAATTGCTTTCTTAATATTTCCTTCGTGATTAATCCCCACTTCTGCAATAATAAATGGCTTAAAAGAAGGACCAATCTTTCTATCCTTTATTTTTATATACTGCTTTGAATTCATATTAAATCTAAAAAACCCTAAACTGCATAGCAAATTGTATCAGCAATTTCCTCAGTCAAGTGTCTAAGATAGAATTTATAATTTTTGTTAATTTTGTAAATCTTTAAAATTATTTTCCAAATGTGATCTGGATGATGATATACAGAAATTGCTAATTTAGGCTTATGTTTTCTAATTATATCTTTCGCTCCATCAAGCGCCCTATATTCAGAACCTTCTATGTCCATTTTAATTAATGTTGGTTTTTCTTTACGGTTATGGAAAAAATCATCAATCGTAGTAACATGTATATAATCTTTACCTGCTTTATTCTTTTTAACTACTTCTTTTAAGGAGATACTCGAATCAAAACTGTTGTTACAGATAAATTTAACCCATGAATTGGAATTATATACTCCTTCTTTTAATAGGTGTATGTTTTTTAAATTATTTCTTTTTATCAAATCTCTAATTTTACGAAGATTTTTAGGATCAGGCTCAAATGCATAAATACTATTATAGTTTTTTTTTGCACTTAAGAATGCCTTTATTGTATCTCCATCATATGCTCCGCAATCAACATACACTTCATCTTCTTTTAAATGTAAGATATCACTTTCTAAAAATATTGGAAATTTTGATTTAGATTTATCTATGTATTTATAATCTCCAGTAATCCTGAATTTTTGTAGATTAGACAGAACCTTTTTTGACTCATCATCGCTTAAAAGCGTCTTCACCTTAAGTATATTAAAGTTATAATTATTATTAAAAATTTTTTTATGCATTTTATCAATCTGAGGCAAAGGAAATATTTTTGGAGAAAAAATATTTAATATATAAGGAATAAAAATCGACTTAAACCCATTCTTTTTTAGTTGTTTATATATCTGATTTGTATATAAAAGACTACCAATAATTATTAATTGATTTTTTATAACTTTCGCTTCTTTTAAAGAAATAATTTTTGTATTTTTATATTTTTTTCCTTGAACCTTCAAATCATTGTCAATAAATGCTTCTGTCCTAATACCTTTTTTTTCTAAATTATCGTGATATAACCTACCAAGACCTCCTGCTCCAAAAATTAAAACTTTTTTTTTACTATCGAAGATTTGCTTATATTGCGAGTATTTATTTTTTTTAAAAAATATTTTTTTTTCAAAGATAAACTTATTTAACATTTTACTAAATTATTGTCCAGCCTCCATCAACTATTAAATTATGACCTGTTATGTATGATGAGGCATTCGAAGAAAGAAACAATACGGGCATAATAAAATCTTTTGGAGTTGCCATTCGACCAAGCGGAGTAAATTTTGAATAATTTTTTACGAATCTAGGATTTTGATTATCGAATACTCCACCTGGGCTAATACAATTTACCCTTACATTATATTTACCAAAATATGACGCAAAATATCTTGTCATTGTATTAATCCCACCTTTAATTAAAGGATAAGCCGCAGCGGTAGTCATATTAGTTCCTTCATAAATATTGAAATTTGGTCCTACTAAGCCATATATTGAGCTGAAATTTATAATACTGCCTTTTTTTCTTCTGCTCATATCTATTGCAACTTGCTGAGAAACATAATAATAACCACCCAAATGATCCAATAAATTTTTTCGAACAGACTGCAAAGGAGTTTTTTTTATATCAACTTGCCAATCTAAAGTTCTTGGAAAACTGCAATTAATTAAAACGTCAATATTTTTATACTTATTTTTAAAGTTTTTTAGCAAAAAATCTATGCTATTTTTACTTGAAATATCAAACTTAACGGTTGTAATTTTTTTCTCTTCCTGGTTTAAGTATTTAACTAACTCTTTATCAATAACCTTATCTGCAATAAGTAATTTACTCTGTAATTTTACAAAAGCCTTTACAAGCTCTTTTCCTATTAAACCAAAACCCCCAATTAGCAAAATATTTTTATCTTTTAAATCTGAAAAATCGTATCTCATTTTATTTTACCGTATTATATAACGAAATTATTAGTTTATTTCAATCATTTTTTCAAGCCTAACTGACTTATGAATGGCAAGTAATATTTTTAAATTTCTTATTCCATCCTCTAGTGATATTTCTGCTTCTTTTTTATTCTTAACGCTGTCTATAAAACTTTTTATTTCTGAAGCAAACATATCATTTCTTTCAAATTTTTTAAATTTAAAGGTCTCAATATTAATATTTCCTTTACGGTTGAACCTATAAACCGTTATTTTTTTTAAAAAATAATCAAATTCAATTCTTCCATTTTCTCCAATAAAATACCATTGCCTTTTTGGTGGATTTTGCAAAAAATCAAGATGAATATTTGCAATTACGCCATCTTTATATCTGAATAATATCTCTGCCACATCTTCTGTATTAATTACCATATTAGACAAATGACCAGAGAATGCAAAAACACTTTCTGGACATCCAAGAAAATATGTCAATAAGTCAACTTCGTGACAAAGTGTAAATATTACCCCTCCACCTAATTCTCTTCTAGCGGAATATCCTTTCGCGTAATCCTCTTTTGGATGCCATAATGGAAGAAATTCACCACATGTAAGATTGCAATACAATATCTTTCCAATATAATTCTTATTTAAAAGCTCTTTAATTTTTATTACTGCTGGATGATATCTCATCATAAAACCAACAAATACCAATCTTTTGCTTGCTCTTATTGTTTCCAATAATTTTTTTGCCTGATTTAAATTAGTACCCAATGGCTTCTCGATAAATATATTGCTTTTATTTTTAGCTGCTAGCAATGCAAACTTTAAATGCAGTGATGATGGATTTGTAATAAAAACAATATCTGGTTTTTCGGAAAATGCTTTTTTTAAACTATAAAATTGCTTTACGCCTAAATTATCTTTCTGATAATTTTTTTTAGATCTAAAAGCTATTATATTTTTTTCGCCACATTCTATTAAATTTTTTAAATGTCGCTGGCCAATAGAACCAAGTCCGCAAAAAAGATACTTCACTTTTCGACCTTCCTAATCCTGCTAATAGCAAAATAATCATCTTTTATAAGAAACTGTTTACTTATTATTGATTTATTATTTTTTAAATGTTGGTATAATTTTAAGATTCCCTCTTCATATGAATAAAACTTCAATAGCGGCATTTCATTTCTTAATCTAGAATTATCTCCCGTGTATTGATAGTTCAATCCTTTATTGACGACTGTTATTTCTGAATTCTTTCTTGAAATTTTATTTATTATTTTTACTATCTCTACCAAGCTTATGGATGTATCAGGTGTAACATTATAATCAGAGTACGTCACATTTGCCTTAAGAAAGAAATCTAAAACCTTTATCAAATCATCTATAAATAAATAGTCGAAAACCACATCTTGCTTTATAGATATCGGTAGATTAAAAATATTCTTCGCAACTGAATTTGATATAAATTTTTTTAAATAGTCTTCTCCCGGTCCATATATCCCAAAAAGCCTTAAGTTGGTAATATTTTTTACCTTACTCCCTTTTTCTTGTATTAAAAACTTCGCAAACCCATATGAATCCTGTGGCACATATTTTCCCCAATCTGTTTCTTTTACTTTAACTAAGTTCCTGTTTTTCGCATATTCTGCTCCTGAACCAAAGTGAATTATCTTCTTAACAACATCTGAATTTCTAAAGATACTTTCAAACATTCTTAAATTATCTTCAAAACCCTCTGACCCATTAACTATTGCAGAATGTATAATCGCATCTATCTTTTTTAATTTTAAATATTTTCTTAACAATAGTTCATCTTTAATATCCAATTCATTATGAGAGGGTGAAAAAAGAATGTGTTTTTTCTTCAACTTCGATATAATATTCTTGCCTATAAAACCTCTTCCTCCTGTTATTAAAATTTTCATATTATTATTTTTTAAATAAGTTCATATTTTTATTAAACTCTTTCCTGTCTAAAAAGGGATATAGATCTTCCAATGGTCTTGATTCTAATATCCCGTCTTTCCTTTGATAAGTTGATGTTCTTGGAATTCTTTCCTGATTATATTCAATATTAACTTCGCATAACGCCGGTGAATTATTTTTCAAGACATCTCTTATCTTTTTTTCTACTTCGTCATTATTTGAAATGCAATAATATTTAAGCTTATATGCGCTTGCAATATCTTTAAAATCTGGATTTATAACACCTGTATTCTTATCTGCTCCAACTAATCTCCCTTTAAACAAATTATTTTGCGTATCTCTAATTGATTTATATCCTTCATTGTTAAAAACAAAAATTTTCAGTGGTAATTTATTAAAAGAGATCGTGCTAAGCTCTTGGATATTAAATTGAAAACTACCATCACCGGTGACTACAATTGTTTTTTTTCTGTTATTCGCTAAACAAGCCCCAATTCCAGCTGGTAAACACCAACCCATTTGTCCGAAATTTTTATTAACATAAAGTCTCTGATTTTTCTTGATCTTAAAAGACTGAATAATACTAACTATGTCTTGACCCATTCCTGTAACTACGGTATTCTCAGACATAAGTAATTCTGAAAGTTTATACACAAAATAATAACTGTTAACATAATTTGTTTTTTTTAAATGGAGAGGATCTAAAATCCCATATCTATTTTTCCAATCACTACAAGCTCTAGCCCACTTTTTATCAAATTTAACATTTAACTTACGCGATATCTCATATATTTTTTTAAGAAAAAATGCTGCATCTGTATTTATCTTCAAATCAATTTCCATATCGTCTTTTTCCAGCTCTGATTTGTCTATATTAACCATAATAATTTTTGCATTACGTCCAAAATCTTTTCTGTTAAATCCTGTCGATGCCACATTTAAACTCGCACCGATTGAAATAATTAAATCTGAATTCTGAAGCACAAAATTTGCTCTTCGCTGTCCTTTTGGACCATATCTTCCCATATATGACGGGAGATCCTCAGAAAACATATCCAAACCGTTTTCATCCGTAACAACAGGAACTTTAAAATTATTAATAAATTTATGAAGTATTTGAATCCCGCCTGCTAATCTAATTCCGTTTCCCGCAATAATTAATGGTCTACTAGATTCTTTTAATAACTTAGTTAGTTTACCAAATTGTTTTTTATCAAAAATATTTTTTTTTCTAGGAGGAATAAATTGTGTAAAACTGCTCTTTTCTATTTCAGCATTCTGTACATCAAGTGGAATACTGATCCAAACTGGCCCTGGTCTGCCTGATGTAGCCTCATAAAAGGCCTTTTGCAAGTTAAACTGGACATCAGAAGGATTTAAAAGTTGAACTGCATATTTTGTAATCGGTTTTACCATGTCTATTATATTTATTTCTTGCGGTCCTTTTTGCCTTGATTTTGTGTAATCTGCAATTATTTCTTTTTTTACCTGTCCTGAAATTACAATCATTGGAATAGAGTCAACCCAAGCAGCGGCCACACCTGTTATCGCATTAGTTCCACCTGGGCCAGATGTAACAACACATGCCGACACGCCATTTTTCATCCTAGCATAACTTTCTGCGCAAGTAGCTGAAGCTTGCTCATGGAAATTAGCACAATATCTAATGTTCTTATTCCTATAGATGGCATCAAGAAGATACATTATTCCCCCACCAGATACCAAGAAGATGTCTTTTATCCCTTTCTTTTCTAGAAAACTTATTACAAATTCTGAAACGGTCATTGTTTAATACTTTTTAAAATGGAACTCTCAATTTGATCAATTGATAATTCATTAACTTTTCTCATATACTCTTGTGAACCGATGCTTCTAGTAAAATGGTCTCTTACTCCTAGTCTTCGAAAGGGAATCTTTATTAAGTTTTCTGCAAGTACTTCAGCAACTAGACTTCCTAATCCTCCTGTTAAAAAATGTTCTTCAAGTGTAAAAATTCCTCCAGTCTTTTTTGCTGATTCCACAATAATATCAATATCTAAAGGTTTAATCGTATGCATACTAATAAGCCTTGAGGCAATATTTTTTTTATCTAATTTCTCGCATACTTCAAGACCAGTACTTAACATACTACCAGTGGTTATCAGAGTAACATCTTTTCCTTCTCGTATAAGGCGACCTTTTCCCATCTTAAGGGAAAAATTTTTATTCCAGGTAATTTTTTTATCCAATCTTCCTAATCTAATATATACAGGTCCCTTTATCTTTATTGCTTCTTTTGTAACAAATCCAACCTCCATAGAATCTGCTGGGGAAAAAATTGTCATATTGGGGAGCGTTCTTAAAATGCCAATATCTTCGAGGGCATGATGAGTATGTCCATATGGACCATATGTGAATCCTGCTCCCATTCCAACAATTTTTACGTTTAGATTTTGGTAGCAAATATCATTTCTTATTTGTTCAAAATTCCTCATTGTACAAAATGGAATTATTGAATAAATGATAGGAATTTTATCTTCAATTGCCATACCCGCTGCAACTCCTGTCATATTCTGCTCTGCAATTCCTGCATTTAAATATTGTTTAGGAAATTGATTAATAAAACTTTCAAAAACTGAAAATCCTAAATCACCTGTTAATAAATGAATTTTACAATTTTTCTTTGCTAACTCTTCTAATGTTTTTATAAAAGTTGTTCTCATTCTATTATTTTAAGTTTTCTTAAATTATCCTCTGTAATTGACTTATAATGCGATTCAACAGTTGCCTCATTCTCAATAACTCCACCTTTTCCTTTAATCGTATGTGCTATTAAAACAGAAGGCTTATCTTTTTCAAACGGTAAATTTTCAAGAGATGAGATAATTTCCTCAATATTATGACCATTAGCTTCCTTTGTTGCCCATCCAAAACATTCCCATTTTTTTGCAAAAGGTTCAAGATTTAAAACCTCATTCGTTGCCCCAAAGCCCTGAAAACCATTGTAGTCAATTATTGCAATTAAATTATCAAGCTTATGATGTCCCGAGAAAAGGATTGCTTCCCAAACAGATCCCTCATCGCATTCGCCATCGGAAAGAAGAACGAATACTTTATGCTTTTTTTTGTCAAGTTTGCCTACGTATGCCATTCCTGCAGCCATAGACAATCCATGTCCCAGTGATCCGGCTGAAACCTCTACGCCAGGAACGCAATTTCTGGTTGAGTGACCAGGTAATTTTCCTCCATCTTTTTCATAACTTTTAAGGATCTCTTTATTAAAAAAACCTCTCTCTGCTAAAACAGCATAAAGTGCCTTTACATCATGTGCCTTGCTTAGAATTAGCCTATCTCTGTTTACGTTGTTTGGGTCATTTGGGAAAATGTTTAATATTTTAAAGTATAAAGAAACTAAAATTTCTACGCTTGATAAAGAACCTCCAACATGTGCGCTTTTAGCACGATAGCTCATGAGCAGAATTTCCTTTCTTACATTTTCGCAGATTTTTAAAAGCTTTCTGTCTTCAGGCATAAAGCTTATTTTAGTATTATTTTACTGATTCGTAAAGAGATATTGTATTAAATGAATTTTTATTAATTTGCTTGTATTTCTCTTCTATTATCTTTTCGATTTCCGGAGTTAAAAACTCATATTCCCCAACATGATATATTTTTGTTACAAAAACTTTATATTTTTTATTATCTCTTAAAAATTTAATTAGCCTATCTACATCCTCTTTTAAGAAAAGCTCCATTAATCCTGGTGAATCAAAAGCAGAAACTGTATCAGATTCTGCATAATATACACTTGGAAAACTAGAAATTATAATAATTTTTTCCTTTTTGTTTGTATGTTTTTTAATAAAATTTATCTCTGATATTATCTCTCTTGAATTATCTGGATCGTTAGTTAATTTTTTAAAAATATATTTAACATTGTTTACATTTCCCACTGAAAAATTGGTAAAATTTTCAACCCAATAAGGTAGATACGATAACATAAATAAAAATAAAATAATAAAAAAGATAAAGTTGTGATAAAGTTTTAACCCATACTTTTTATAAAAATAAAATAGGTCATCGGTATATATAATTAATAAAAGCACAAAGCTATACATCGGCCCCCACAAATTTGAATCAACACTCCTTCCTTGGTAAAAAGAAAACGTTCCCAAACCAAGAATTGATAATAAAAATATAATGACTGGTCGGTCTTTGTTATCGCATTTTTCTATAAACGCTTGTATTGAATATATCAAACCTATTATATATGTAATAAAAACGATATTCCACGGATGAATAAGCTTCATTTTTATCATATTAAATCCCATTAGATAATAATGGGTCTGGGATTTAAGGAATAAATTTAAATCTGGAAATATTCCTCTTGTTATGAAAATATACAAGGAATAAATAATCAATAATGCTAAAAAGATAAATATAATTTTTACAAAATGTTTAAATATTTCTTTTATCGCCGACCTAAAGCCGGATCGAAAAATTTCGTAATATGAAATTGAAGCTAACCATGTAATAAAAATGATTATTCCGGTATCTGCATTCCATAAAACGGAAGCTGAGGCAACTATTGAGTTAATATAATAAGTTAAGCTACTTTTATTTTTAAAATATAAATATGAAATAAATATAAACAATGAAGGGAAAAAAATCCTAATAGGCACAAACTGAAAATAAGGATCATTTTGAAAACCTGGCAGTATATATCCACCAGCCATAAAATAAAAAATAAAATAAAAAGATATACCAATAAAACTTATAAATCTATTTTTAATAAAATATTTAATAAACAAAGAAATTATCGTTATGGATACTCCTGAAAGGAATGCCATAATAACCGTAAATTTAAAAACACTAATTCCACCTGTCAACTTAAATAATGGCTCAAGAAAATGAGGATATAACCCGTATAGATTTATAAAATTATTAGTGAGTAAAGCTTTACCCGCATAAGACTGAGACACGGAATAAAAAACAGTTTCTAAATTATGCGCTCTTTCGTAATTTGATATTCCTGTTACAATTAAATCTTCTACATCGAAAATTTTTTGTGAAAAGATAGAAAAAAATATTATAAATATTAATCCTTTAAATAAATAATTTGTAATTTTTGTTGACAATCGGATTTTTTTTATTATTTTAATTTTTAAAAAAACAAAAGCTGTTAGTAATGTAATGGAAAAGTATAAAAGGGGATATTTGTAAGCATAGCTGTTTTTAATGTAGTCATTAAATTCTTTAAAATCATAATAAATTAAAAGTAACGTTACCACTAAGCTTAATAAAAAAGAAAGTAAATATAAATAACTTATTCTTTTTTTTATTTTATTTAAAACTTTTTTAAAAATATAAAAAGATAAATATGAAAAAATAGGTAATAGAAATATTGATGATATATATTGAATCCTCTCTATAGGTTCAGGGGAAAAATAAATTCTATCTCTAACTGACAGCCTAATTGAAGAATTAATTATTTCTTGCACATTTGGATCGTAGTATTTTCGAATTATAAATATTGTTATTAACAATAATATAATTGTAAGTAAAGTACTAAAAAAGAAAACTATAAAACGTTTGTACTCAGAAGTTAATAAAATATCTTTTTTGCTAGACACAGGATTATCTTACAATAAATGCTTATTTTCAACAATTAATGATAAAACTTTATTATCTAATAGTTTCTATGCTTTTAGGGTTAGCTTTTTTAAACCAATCAACTGTTAATTGAATGCCCTTGTCTAAATCATACTTAGGACTCCAGCCAATTATTTTTTTTGCTAAACCATTATCTAAAGCTCTAGTTGGCACACCTTCTGGCTTTGTTTTATCAAATATTATTTTCTTTGGATAAAAATTTGTAGCATTAAATATCATTTCTACAACATCTTTTATCTTATATCTTTTCGAAGTTCCTAAATTAACCACAGTTGCATCCTTTATTTTTTCGCATGCTAATAATGTACCGGAAACTATATCATCTAAATACGTAAAATCTCTATCTTGCTCTCCTGTTCCCCATACAATATAAGGATCTTTTTTCTCTATAGCTCTTTTAATTAAAGCAATAATAGCATGAGTATCATTTTCGCCTGGACCATATGCAGTTACATATCTAGTAATCGATGATTTTAAACCATACTGTTTATAGTAAGCTTTTAATGTAAGCTCGCCCATTAATTTTGCCCATCCATATTCTTGATCTGCATTTGCCCAATTATTGTTAAATGCATCTTTTTCTTTTAATAAATACTTAGAGTTGTAACCTTTTTGTAAATCAAGAGGATAAACACATGCAGAGCTTGCAAAAGCTACTCTCTCTACCTTTGCAAGATAAGAAGCATGAAAAACGTTTGTATTTATGGCAAAATTAGTTGAACAATCTGCGGGGTGAGTATCTATATAACCCCTTCCTCCAAAATTACAAGCCAAATGAAAAACAATGTTTTGTCCTTTAATTATGGAGATTATATCGCATAAATTTAGACAATCTGCAAAAATAAACTTATGACCTTTGTTGGTAGATATCTTTTTATTCTTATAGCTACTAAACTCAATATTTTTATCCTTAAAAATTCTTTTAATATTTGTCAATAACCCAGTAGAAAGATTATCTACTATTGTAACTTTAGCTCCTAGATCTATTAAATTCCTAACAATGTTACTACCAATAAATCCAGCACCGCCTGTTACGCAAACTTTTTTATTTTTATAAAAACTATTTTTCGTATTACTATTCATTTAAGTTTAATGATAAAATAATTATAATTTATGATAAGACTATTTATTAATTTTTTCAATAACAAAAATGTGTTACGGGTATTCATTACAACTATTATTGGTTTAATACTATCTATTATTGTTAAAGAATATGGAACACTTCATTTTACAGGAATGGATTATGGGGTACTTACGAGCGCTGCTTATCAATATTTCTTGGGATATAAACCTTATTCAGACATAATAACTGGTACACCACCTGTATATTTAATATTAGGAAAAATATCCTTCGACCTGTTTGGAGTAAAATTTGCTTCCTTTGTATACATTACTGCAATTGTAACATTTTTCACATTCTTGTATTTGGTCTGGGTTTGGTACAAAATCTCTAATTCGTTAATCAAATCATTGATCTATTCTTTAACAGCTGAAATTGTAATAATTTTTACTTTTTCAACAATTAATTATAATCGATTTTCGCTTATTTCAGCAACGATGTATATTTTAACCCTCATTTACTTTATAAAACAAAAAAGGCAATTATTTTCATCATTTTTATTAATAATTCAAGGAGCAATATTGCTTTTAGTGAAAGCTAATATTGCAGTTTCATTAATTCTTTTCTCTTTTATAATTTTAATTAGACTCAATAACAAAATAAAAACTTTAATAATTTATACAACATCTTTCTTAGTATTCTTATTATTACTATCTTTTTCTAATATAAATATTTTTAATTTAATTAAAAATTATTTATGGCATGGGGGAAGAGCTTTTGATCCAAGCGTCTGGAAGATATTTATCTTAAATGGATGGGAAGTAAAACAAACATTTATTTTTTTTACTCCAATTACGGTAATTTTATTAATCTCACTAATCGCAGTTGTAATAAATAAGTCAATCTTTAAAAAATGTAATTTACAGTTTGTATATTTTCAAATAATTTTATTGTCAGTTTTAATAGGAATAATCGGTCTTATAACAAATAACGATCTTAATTTTGTCGATGGTTTTCTAATACTTAATGGCATAATTTTAATACCCATAATTTACAAAAATATTCTCCAGAATACTAACATCTATAAAATTTATAATATCGTAATCTATGCTACATGCAGTTTTCTAATTATATACGGATTAATTATAGGAATTAATAGAGTTAATATTTCTGAGGGAGGACCAAGCTTCTTCTATGAATATGCTTATTATCCAAGCGAAAAATGCTTATTTTTATCTGATACTAAATGTCGACAACTCATCATAGGATCTACTGCAAAATTATTAAATTTAAATGTTCAAGACACAGGAAATTTTAGATACTTAGTTAAATCTAAATACTCTTTTTTTAATTCTATGCTTATTGAGCAAAATTTAGAAGAAACAGAAGATGAAATAAATAAGGTAATATTATTTTTTAAAAAAAATGGTGTAAATAAAGATAAAATAGGCTTTGGTCCAAGGATTGATTTTAATTATGCAACTTTTAAAATTAAACCTCCTAAAGGTCCGCTATGGTGGGAAGCATTTAGTTATGTAAAACCAGATGAAAAGTTAATATCTATGGTTCAAAAATACAGAAATAATAATAAATTGATTTTTATTCATCTAAAACAAATTTATCAATTTTATCCTCCTTTATTATATGGTGGATATATAATTAGCGAACATGATCTAGTTCAAACAAGCATGTTAGATATCTGGTTTAACAAGCAAGATAAGCAAACACAAAAAATAAAAGAAGCTTATAAAAAAATGCTAAAAGATGAAGGTATTGAATATATCGAATCCGAATAGACTAATCTGCAAATTTTATTTTTAGCAATCCTACTCCATTGCTTAACGCGATAGATGGTATTTTTTTAAAATGATAAACCTGCGTTTGTCCATCAATTCTATTTCTGTGATTTATCTGTATTTCATTTAATTCAATATTTCTTTTAATGCAAGTAGCAACGAATCCCCACCAAAAACCTTCCCTCATTCTATTTAGTAATTTTAAATGAGGAAGAATTTTTGTTTTTTTAAATAAAACAAAAGGTGCACTCGGATCATGAATTGTGCATTTGAATAAAAGCTTTAACAACAAAAAGAAAGATTTTGAATATAAAATTCGACTTCTTGAATCAGATCTATTAACTCTCCAACCAATTAAAACTTTATTTTTATCTCTTTTTTTCCAAAACTTTATTACATCCTTTGCGTCGCATTGACCGTCTGAATCAATACAGAGTACGTATTCAGAATTTGATAATTTAATTCCATCTATTACTGCTGGTCCGTATCCTCTTCTATATGGTTTTTGACTTAAAATTATCGGGTATTGATTTTTTATTTTTGACAATAGTTCCTTAGTCCCATCAGTTGATCCATCCTCGCAAATAATAAAATTATGAGATATTTTTGTTTTTTTTAAAACTTTTTCCCATTCATTTAGCACCTTTTTTATAGATTTTTTTTCATTATAAACAGGTAAGATAATATCTATATTTTTTCTTTTCATTTAATAAAATTATACCAATTATTTACAAACTTTATAGTATTGGAAAATGTAAAATTATTTTTCCAGCCTAGTTTTTTTATTTTATTATCGTTAAGGTGTTGATACGGAATTTCATTTTTTGCGTTATTTATAATTTTATACTTAATTTTTGTTTTCAATACTTTCTCTGTTTTTTTTATTAATTCTAAAACAGATAATGTATCTTTTGATGAAAAATTAAATGCTTCTCCTCTTGTTTTTTCAAAATTTTTTAATAAAAAAATATACCCATCGACCACATCCTTAACATACAAATAATCTCTTACGTATGAACCATCGCTTCTTATTTCTAGGATTTTATCTTCCGCTATTGCCTTGCAAATTCCAGGAATTATTCTATTGAAGTATAAATCACCCTCTCCATAAACATTTCCAAAACGAGTAATAACAATTGGAAGATTATATGTTTTTATGTAAGTTTGGCAGATTAAGTCCATGCATGATTTAGATACATCATAAGGATGATCTCCTTTTAGAGGAAACTCTTCTGTGTATTTTTTAATTGTTTTTCCATAAGCTTTATCGGACGAAGCAACAATCATTCCTTTTATTTTTTTATTTTTTCTTAATTCTTCCAAGAGGTTTATTGTCCCATTAATATTTGTCTCAAATGCATCAACTGGATTTTCATATGCTTTTTCTACAATTGGCTCTGCTGCTAAATGAAAAATATATTCCGGAGTGTATTTTTTAAAAAAATTACCTAGCTTTTTTTTATCTCTTATGTCGATAATTTTCAAATCTACTTTATTTTTAAGTTTATTTAAAACAAACGTTGACTTTGGATTAACTTTTATATCTATAATAGTTACTTTTACTCCCAATTTTAGCAGCTCTTCTACTAAATGTCCTCCAATAAATCCCGTACCTCCTGTAACTAAAATTTTCTTTTTTGTTATTTCCATACTTTCCATTTTAGACTATCACTCCAAATCTTATTTAAACTCTCCACATCCGGATAGGTATCCATAGAATGCCAAAACCCATCATGCAAAAAGACTGACAATTGATTTTCCTTAACCAATCTCTTTAATCCCTCGTGCTCCATTTCTCCCGGTTTAATGTAATCAAAAAAATTGCGTTTAAAAATCATAAATCCACCATTCGTTCTATCTTGTAGCACGGGTTTCTCAATAAAACTTTCTGCCTTAAAGTTTTTGTTAATTTTTAAAAGTCCATACTTACTTCTTGGATGTACCCCCGTAACTGTTCCTATTGTTTTTTGTTTTTTATGAAACGAGATCAATTCCTTTATATTTATGTCTGAAACACCATCTCCATAGGTAACCATAAAATCCGTATCCTCTTTTGGAATATAATTTTTAACTTTTAAAATTCTTTCTCCTGGTAAAGTTTCTTCCCCCGTATCAACAAACGTAATCTTAAAATCATCTGCTTTAATACTGCCCTTTTTATGAATTTTTGTAAAACCTGATTTTGTATGGAGGGTAAAATTATGTTGAAGCTCTCTCTGGTTTAAGAAATATCGTTTTATATAGTCACCTTTATAACCCAAGGCTATAATAAAATCATTAAAGCCATAATGGGCATAAATTTTCATTATGTGCCATAAAATTGGTTTTCCACCAATATTTACCATTGGTTTTGGCTTAAATTCGGTTTCTTCTTTTAACCTATAACCTAATCCACCACAAAGAATTACAGTTTTCATATTTTTCCTTTTAATTTAAGCTTTATTAAATAAATAGCTGTAAACCTAGTATAATATATCAGAAACAACCAACAAGCAAGTGGATGAATAAACCAGGAAACGTCTTTAATTCTTAAAAATCCTTTTATGCTTCTATACAATGGCTCAACGATTGTTACGGTAAATAAAATATATTTTACAAGATTCTTCTTGTCAACTGATGAACTTAAATCAAGCACAGAATATCTCCGTACCAACGCATATTCAGATAATGAAAATCTTTTTAGATAGAGCACTCTTCTTTTTACCAAATCGATCAGACTATTGCCTATTACGTGATTTATTTGAGTCGATTTAACAACGCCAAATCTTTTATATCCAATTTTAAGAAGATCTACATAAACGTCAATATGTAAGTAATTTTTGGGCGATGTTTTTGCTTTAAGTAAAATTTCTCTTTTTGTTAAAAAACCATTATCACCAACTGTTGGAAGATTTTTAGTATTAAATTCTACAACATCATATTCTTTTCCTATTTTTATTATTTTTCCTTTTTTATATTGTTTATTTACCCACCATTCTCTATCTGCTTTTCCTAAATAAAATACCAAAGGATCACTTACGCCAAAAAGAGCACAATACCTATCAATTACACTCATTTTTTTGTTATAGCCATAATGATGAGTATATGTAGCGATTATTTGATTATCTTCCATAAAAGGCTTAATCAAGTTAAAAAGAGTATTCTTGCTCGGTAAAATATTATCGGATTCTAAACAAAAAACTATTTGATTTTTCGCTTTTTTTAAAGCATATGATCTCCTTGCTTCGCTTTGATCTCTAAGATTTTTCATTACTAAGACTTTACATTTATATTTTTTCATTAATTCTAGAGCCTGCTTAGAAGATCCTCCGTCAACAACAATATGTTCAATTTTATTCTTGGGATAATCTTGTTTTTTTATTGATCTTAGAACATTTTCAAAAATAGAAAGATTAGGATTATAAGTAATAGTTAAAATGGAAATTGAAGGGTATTTTATTTTTTTCATTTTTTTATTTTAACATATTTATTGTTATATCTTGATAAACAGAAAACTAAAACCTATAATAAGATGTATGACAAAAATTAAGAAACCGCTCAGAATTACCTACGGACTTTCCGTATATGACAACAAGGAAATATTAAGGGTAACTAATGTTTTAAAAGAACACCGCTCCAACATGGGAATAGAAACAAAGCAATTTGAAAAAAGTGTGGCAAAATATTTTGGTAAAAGATACGGAATTATGGTTAATTCAGGATCATCCGCAAACCTCTTAGCGCTAGAGCTTTTAAACTTGCCTGAAGGATCCGAGGTAATTACTCCTTTATTAACTTTTTCAACAACAGTAGCTCCAATCATTCAAAAAAAACTTACTCCTGTTTTTATAGACGTTGAAGAAGGAAAATATATTATCGATGTTAACAAAATCGAAAAAGCAATTACAAAAAAAACAAAATTGTTAATGATTCCCAATCTTTTCGGAAATATTCCAAATTTAGAAAAATTGGAAAAAATAGCTAAGAAACATAATTTATATTATATTGAAGATTCTTGCGATACCTTAGGTGCAAGATTTAACAAAAAACCCAGCGGAAGTTATTCCGATATTTCAACTACAAGTTTTTTTGGCTCGCATATTATAACAGCCGGTGGAAATGGCGGAATGATAATGGTAAACAAAGAAGAATGGAGGGATAAATTAAAGGTTCTAAGAGGATGGGGAAGAAGTTCTTCTTTATTTAGTGAATCAGAAGACATTAAAGAAAGATTTAAGAAGAAGATAGACGGGATACCATACGATGCAAAATTTATTTTTGAAGAGATTGGATACAATTTTTTACCAGTAGAAATGTGTTCTGCTTTTGGCAATGAGCAAATTAAAAAACTTCCAATATTCAGAAAAACAAGAGAAAAAAATTTTAAAGTATTAAGAAAATTTTTCGAAAAATATGAAAAGTATTTTATACTTCCAATTCAGGAAAAAAATGTTCAAACCCAATGGCTTGCTTTCCCACTTACTATAAAAGGGAATGCGCCATTTACAAGACTTGAAATAACAACATTTTTAGAAAAAAACAATGTGCAAACAAGACCTATTTTTACAGGAAACATTCTAAAACAACCAGGATTTAAAAACATTAACAGAAAAGTATTGGATAAAAAATATTCTGTTGTTGATGAAATTATGGAAAGAGGATTTGTTGTTGGTTGTCATCATGGACTAGAAAGTAGACATATAAAAACATTAACCTCATTGTTTGAAACTTTTTTAAACAAATTCAACTAAACTTTACCTATTGCTCATTATAATTTAAAATCGTCCAATTGGTTAAAAACAAAATTAAAATAAGCATCGAAAAAGCAATTATATTAGATGTTTTTTTTGCTCTTGGAAAAAAAATAGGCAGCAAAGTTAGGCTCGTTGTAAAAATAAATATCCTTAAGATTGAATATGAAAAACCAAACGATTGCGCAAATGATAATTGAAACATCGATAAACTAGTGACTATTAGATAAATAAAAGTTAATAAATAATCCTTTACAAAATAATCTTTTAAGAATAAAGCAATTGAAATAATTAAAAATGGATAAAATGGATATCTATACCAACCATGCCCAGGTTCATTTGGAATAGCAAAAACGAACATTAAAAAATATGCCAAGAACGGAAAAACTACAAAATAATTTTTTTTAAGATCTTTTGTAAATAAAATAAACATTGCTACCCACCCAAAATATATCCATCCGTCTATCAAAAATCTATCCACTAGATATGGAGATGTAAATAATGCAAACACACTATTAAAGGCCATGTCATATCTATTAAGTTGAAATTGCCAGAGGTTTATAAAAAGATCCCAATTATAATAAGCTCCATAAACTAAATATAATAACGAAATCGATATCACTATCATTAAAAATTTATATATATCTTTATATTTCTTTAAAAAAAGAAGTATAAAAAAAGCAGCAAAGGAAGCAGCAACCCATGGAACTTTTGCCAAAATCAGTAATCCGCAAATTACCGCAGCGATGTTTCTAAAAATAGTTTTTTTAGTTTTTACAAATTTAGATATTAAAAATAACGACAAAAGAAAAAATGGAATAAAAAAATTTTCGTTTTGAACAATCCTTGAACCAACCGCAATTGTTGGGACAATTGAATAAATAAAAGCTGAGAGTAATCCAATTTTGTATCCATAAATTTCCGAAGCAAAAAGATAGATTATAAATATCGAGAGAATACCTAAAATTAATGAAAGTCCCCTGACATGATTCACTGTCAAGTCGCTCATGTTATGTACTCCATTAAAAATTGCATATGATCCAGCAACTAACCCAAACAATGGCGGGTGTTCAAGATATGGCGTTACTAACCTAAAGTGAACCTTGTTATAAAAAACATCCTTTGCATTTTTATATTGAGGATGAGGTGACCATGATATTGGCGCTCCAGATTGAATAAGATTCATTCCCTGCCATGTCCATGCATATTCATCAAAAGTTGCACCGGTTCTCGGCCAAGTATATAGATCATGACTTCTAAGTAGGTACCCAAGAACAATTACTAGGATTAGTAATAAATATTTAAACTTATATAAGTTTTTAACGTTTATAAAGTTCATAAAGTTTTAGTTTTGTAAATTCGCGAAAGCAAAGTAAAGCTTTGATTTGTAACGTTTTCCCATTTTAAACTTTTTGACCAACTCAAAGATTCTTTTTGAAAATTTAGGTATCTCGTTTTACTCTTTAAAAGCTTTATGGCTTCATTTGCCATTTCTCTTGGTGTATTATTTTTTAATACAATTCCTGTTTTTCCATTAATAACAGAATCCCTAAGTCCACTTACATCATAAACAATAGAAGGAGTAGATTGACTAGCAGCTTCAATCACTACCAATCCCCATCCTTCTTTAACCGATGCGTGTAGCAATAAATGTGACTTTCTCATAAGCTCTAATTTTTTTTCTTCGGAAACTTGTCCCCAAAATTTAACTTTTGCAGGGATAGAATATCTATTCATCGTTATCTTTAAGTATTTAATATAATTTTTATCGCCATCGCCAACTATCCAAAGCTGAGCGTTTTTTACTTCTTTTATAATATAAAAAAAGGCTTTTATAACTTCTTCTATGCCTTTCATTTTTACAACTCTTGAAACAAATATGAATGTTGGCACTTTCTCTTTTGTCGACAAATTCTCTAATGTCTTATTTCTAACAGGACACGGAATTGCTGTGCATTTTTTTTCTTTTATTCCATGCTTTACTAACTCGTCTATTGTGGATTCTGCGTCTGTCCAAAAAAAATCATTTTTATATATTTTAAAGTATAAACGTTCTAATAATTTTCCGAGCAAGTTAATTGGAAATGAATACATTGAATCCCAAATTTTACCAGCTATTTCATGAATAAACGCAACCCTTGGCTTTTTTGAATAAAGTGGAGTAAAAAAAGGCAACCCATGAATTTCGTCAATAATAAAATCAATTTTTTTTCTATTTAACAAATAAAAAAAAGGGGCTATTAAATAAACAGAAAATGAATTACCTTTTCTTATAAATTTAATTCCATCAACGATTTCTGTTTTTTTAGATCCTTTAAATCTGGAACAAAACCATATGATATTATTCCCTTTTTTTATCCAAGATTTGGCATGCTCATTAGTAACGTATTCCGCCCCACCGCTTTTGGGATTTTTTGGATCTCTCCAATTTAAAATCAAAATATTCATTTCTTGTCGTAATAATGTAAAAATCGTAATCTATAAAAAACAGCAGCCGTATCCCAAAGCATCCAAAAAATTATTCTCCAAAAGTTTGAAGATGTAATACTACTTGCTTTATTAAAATTAAGCTTTACTGGTGCTTCGTATATTTTTTTATATCCAAGTTTATTTGCAACAGTTAAGACTTCTATATCAAACGCAAAACGCTTAATAATGATTTTTGAAAAGATTTCCTTTGCTGCCTTTTTTTTAAATATTTTTAAACCTACTTGTGTATCCCTAACTTTAAACCCGAATAAGATATGAGTAAGTGTTCTGTACCCCCATGAGAGAACCTTTCTCCAAAAAGGATAATTAACCTTTGATTCAGGATGAAGCTTACTTCCAATAACGATATCTGCCTTGTTCCATTCCATAATATCAAGCATTATAGAAATCTCCGTCGGGTCTAAATCCATTCCTGCATCTATAAATCCTACAATTTCTTTACTTGCTTTTTTAATTCCATATTTAATCGCAAAACCTTTTCCCATGTTTTTTTGGTATCCTAGTACTTTTAAATTATCCAATTTTACCGTTCTTGCCTTTTCATAAGTATTGTCATTAAATCCATCAACAACAAGAATAATTTCATAATTTGGGGTTAATTTTAATAATGCGCTATTTAATATTTTTATTTGTTTTACGATTGTTTTTTCTTCTTTATAGGCAGGAACTATTAAGGAGATTGATTTTTGAATCATAACTCATTTTTTAATGATAGGGCTTTTCTAACTAAATCCCATGAAAATGGAGTACCATCTTCTATTCTTACATCAGCTTTTTCAAACGGCATTCTTCCTTCTTCCTCCGGGTTATATAAAGCTGTTGGAAAATTAATTAAAATAGCAGGCTCTTTTGAACTTACAAAAAATGCATGAAAAGTATTTTTGGGAATTAATAATAAATATGGATCCTCTAATGCATTAACTCTAAATAGATTAATGACATCTTTTGTTTCTGAATTTTCTCTTTTATCTGCTATTGCAATAATTACCTCACCTTGAATTACTCCCATTCTATCCTCTTGAACTGTTGGGTGAAAATGCCACACATCCTCATCTCTTGCAAGTCCTGGAGGAGTAATCGAATAATACTGCATTGAAAATTCCCTACCGGAACCATAAATATCTTCCCAATTAGTTTTTAATGTCTCAACTAACACGCCAGATTCATCTTTATTAACCTTAAGTGGATGCATTACCACGTCTTTTATTATTTTAAAATCATTTTTGTTTTTTAAATTAATAAATTCCATAATTAAGATAATATCAAATTTGAATGATTATTGCTATTAAATAGTTTGATTACTAGAAACGGAAAGTGATTTTTTAATAGCACTAATATCAAAATAGTTTTTTGCAAAATAAATTAATAAATATAATAAAAGCAGAGAAGAACTCATTAAAGATACGCCAATTACTTGAAAAAAACTATTATGAAATAAACAAATTCCTAATACTTGAATTAATGTCGTAATAAAAACCGGAATAAAAACCATCGTTTTACCAACAGATAAAAAGAAATTTACAAACACATTCAGGATACTAAAAACTGTTACAAATACAGCAAATATTCCTATATACGGAGCTATAGCAATATAGCTCTTTCCAAGTATAAGATTTACACTAAATTCTGAAAATATAAAATAGAATGATGTAATCGCAACAGATGGTAATACTACTAAAAAAATTGCAAGGTAAAATAAATTCGTAATGCTTTGCCCCTTTGAGTTTCTTTTTACGATCAACGGAAACATTACATTGGGAATCATTCCCGTAAAATAATAAATTATTCTTCCAATTAAAGATAATCCTCCATAATAACCTGCTTCTACGGGCTTAAAAAAGTGCTTTACCAAGATTACATCCATAGATATTAAAGAGGTTAATGATAAAACAGAAATACAAGCTGGTAAGGCATAAATTATTATCTCTTTTAATTTTAGGTCTATCTTTTTGCTTCCATTTTTTCGAAAGGCAATTTTTTTAACAGGAATAAATCCCATTATAAACGACGTAACTAAAGCAAGTACAACAGCTATTAATGCTCCAAAGATTCTGTAGCCTATTAAGACTAATATAATTCCTGAAATAAGTCTTACGAAAGCACTTATTGTAAGAACTAAGGAAGAAAAAGAAAATTTTAGCAAACTCTGAATATATGCTCCATTTACTATGGAAAGATAATTTATACAAATTGCAACTCCTATAATCGCTGTATATAATGGGTTTTCTATCCTTAAAAAACTGCTAATCGATAATGACAATGTAAGAAATGTTACAAATATTAAAATTGATACGATAAAAAAAACTTTAAATGTTTTCTTATAGAACTCGGATGCAAAATCAAATTTTTCCCTAGAAAGGTAATCCGTTGCAAATTTAACTATTACCGTTGATATTGATTGCGCAGGAATAATGGTTAAAGTAAATAGAGATATCAAGCTTGCATATATTCCGTAATCAGACGCTGTAAGATTTCTTGCAAAAAATAAGTTTAAGATAAAAGCAATAAATGACGAAAGTAATGACCCAATAAAAATGAATAGGCTTCCTGTAATTAATTCATGTCTTAATATTTTTTTACCTAAATGTAATGCTTTATCTTTCATAAACTACTTTTTTGTAAACATCTATTGTCTTGTCTGCTGTGTCTTTCCAGGAAAAATTTTTAGAATTCTCTTTTCCTTTTCTGGAAAGCTCTTCTTGAATTTTTATATCATTAAATACTTTAATAATACCTTCTGCAATTTCGTCTTCGTCATATGCATTTACATAATACGCAGCATTATTTGAGACTTCATCTAAAGATCCCTCTTTAGAACAAATTACAGGAAGACCAGATGCCATTGCCTCCAAGACCGGTAGACCAAAGCCTTCATAAAGAGATGGCATTGTAAAAACAGTTGCAATCTTATAAAGCTGAGTCAATTCCTCAGATGAAACAAATCCAAGACTTATTATATTTTTGTTTTCGCTTGCTAATTTCTGAACCGCAACTAAATCCTTATTCCAAGGATTTTTTTTATCATAATTTTTTGATGTTAAAGCTTGTCCAATCATAACCAATGGAACATTTGCTTTCTTAACTGCACTTAGAAGCCTAGGTAAATTTTTATTCCATGTAACATCTCCAACATATAAAACAAATTTTTCTGGTAATTTGTGTTTCTCTCTGATTTTTGTAATTAATTTTTCATTCCTTTTAGAATTAACAAACTCTTCTGCTGCTGCTAGATAGACCGTATTAACTTTTTTCTGATCAATATTTACATATTTTAGAATATCTTTTTTGGAAGAATTAGAATCGGTAATAATTGCATCTGTTTTTGCAAGAGATTGCTTTTGCATCTGCCACCTAAACCATCCCTTAATTCCCTTAGGAAATTCCTTCGGAAAAACAATTGGAGTTAAATCATGAACTGTAACAATTGATTTAAATTTACTATATATGGGTTTTGCTAAAAAAAATGGCTCAAAATAAGGAAAATGTATCAAATCCACATCGTTGGGTATTTTTTCTCCTCGAGTAAAAAATGTATATGAAAATTCTGGATGATAATTTAACAAAGACTTTTTTAAATTCTCTAAATAAAAACCTACTCCCCTTACCCTGTGTCCTGTATGAAGTGGGGATATATCTATTGCTATCTTCATCTACTTTTTCCTTTATTCTTAAAATAAAAAATGTATGCTTTTTGAAAAAAGGATATTGCTAGTATATAAAAGAAAGGAATGATTGTTAAGAAATAATTAGTTGAAGAATAACCAGTTGATAAAGTCAAAGTATAAACAATAAGCCAAATAAACAAAAACTTTTCTGGATTATTAAGCTTTAATTTTTTCATTAAAAAGTAGACGCCATAAATAATGGTAAAAATAACTGAAACTGGCCAAGTAATCATCCATTGAGGATCCTTAATTATTGCATTATTTCCCCACCAAGTGTGCCATCTATTAAAAAGCAATAAATCCCAAAAAGAAAACGGAAGAATGAATTTAGACTTGTGATAAGCGAGAATATATTTTTGTATTCCAAAGATTTGAATAATTGAATACCCATCCATAATTGTTCTTGTATATGATGCAATTAAGACAAATAATGACAAAGGTAAAGTTATCATAAAAATTCCAAGCTTTTTGCTTAATCCTCTTTTTTCAATAAGTAAGTATAAAACCATGCAAAAAGTAATTACCGTTCCAGTAACAAAAAATCTTATACTAATAACGCAGCCTAAGAAAAATGAAGTTAGGATAAACCACTTTAAATATTTTTTATCATCTGCTGCTTTTATAAAAAAATAGAAGGAAAAAAGAATAAACGGGAACTGGATCGGCTCGACCAATGGGATATATTTTAATTTATTCAAAAATATTGGCTCATTAATAAATATTCCAACTGGTATTAATGAAATTAAAGAATTATTTGTTGCTTGTTTTGTTATAAGAAATATTCCAAGTGTTGAAAATGCTAAAAGTAAAACTACTATTGTACGTGGATTATCAAATAGAAAAATTGAAAGAGAAATTATGTAATTTCCAAGCGGTGGATGGTCATGAGTTATCATTATTGGATTAAGTCCTTTTAAAAAAGCCCCACCTGCAAACGATCTAAATGTCTCATCAGTAATTATTACTGGATTTTTCTTTTGAACAAACTGTGAAGTGTAATACAGCTTTTTATAATTCTCGTATTGACTATCAAACCCTGGAGAAAAAAGATAATCAGAACTATTTGCTATAATCTCAATTGGTTTTACTAAAATTATTAAAAGTAAAAATATAAAAATTAATTTATATCTTTTTTTTATAAATGATTCAAATACAGAAAATGCCTTTTTCATTATTTAAGGACAGGATTATAAATCCTGTTGTTTTTTGTGCCATTGCCATGCGGTTTTAATAATTGTTTCAAGATCTGAATATTTCGGTAAAAAACCAAGTTCTTTATTAATTCTTGACGGATCAGCAACTAAAATATCTGCATCTCCTGGTCTCCTTGCTGTAATTTCAACTTTAAAATCTGTCCCTGTTACCTTTTTAACCATCTCCACAATTTCCTTGTTTGAGTATCCTTTTCCCGTTCCAACATTATAAAAATATGAACCAGGGTTTTTTATTAGTTTCTCTATTGCTAAAACATGCGCCTCTACTAGATCTAATACATGAATGTAGTCCCTGACACATGTTCCATCCTCGGTTTTATAATCATCACCAAATAACTTAAACGGTTTGTTCTCTAAAACTGCTCTTATTATGTTTGGAATAATATGCGTCTCTGGTTCATGCTGCTCTCCCATGGAACCGTCAATCGCTGCTCCGGCAGCATTAAAGTACCTTAAGGCAGCAAAGCTTAATCCTTTTGTTTTTGCATACCAAGAAAGTATTTTTTCAACCATTAATTTACTTTCTCCATACGGATTTTCAGGAATTTTTTGATGATCTTCTGGAATTGGGGTTTTTACTGGGTTCCCATAAACCCCAGCTGTGGATGAAAACACAATATTTTTAACCCCATGAATAACTGCTTCATCTATTAAATTTAAAGAACCAAAGGTGTTATTTTGAAAATACATGTTGGGATTTTCCATTGACTCTCCCATGGAAATGTACCCTGCAAAGTGAATAATTGCATCATACTTCTTGCTAGAAAAAACTTCTTCTAAAAACTTTTTGTCCAAGACATTGCCTCGTATAAATTCTGCTTTACTGTCTATTACCTCCTTATGTCCTCTTTCAAGACTATCTAGGACGCTAACGCTATCGCCTTTTTCGACAAGACGTTTAACCATGAAGCTTCCTATGTATCCTGCTCCCCCAGTTACTAAAATATTCATAAAACTATTTACCTATCTTTTCCATTATATAATTTTTTAAGGAAAAATTGGACCTTAATTCATGTTTTTTTGACCAACCTATTAACTCATCATACACATCTGCCTTATTAACTCCAATCCAAAGCTTTTCATTTTTATCAATTTTTATTCCTCTTAAGTCATATATTGGAACATCATATATTGATGTAACCACTGGATAATCAAATCTTGAACAGCCAGTCCACCAGCAACCTATCCCAAGAGGAATACCATCTTCATCAGTTAAGTTTCTATTATCCATTAAGATACTAATTGCCATACTTGAGCCATAAACAAGGTATTTGTAATCATAAAGCTTAAATTTTGAATCAGGGAACTTTTTTACAATCTGATCAATTTTACTGTTTATAATTTCAACTGGACTTTTATTAACAATTGAGTTTTTAATAGTAATAAAGTTGCATCCAATAATTATTATTAATAGTATTATTGCTGTGTATTTAAACAAAACCTGTTTTATCTTCTTAAAACTAAAATCATAGATTGAATCAATAGACCAAGCAGTAAAAATTAATATAAAAGGTAAAAAATACAGGAGGTATCCTTCTGATCTTTCCCCTTTATAAAACCTTCCAACAATAAAGAATATAAATAAAATAATTCCCAAAGTAAATAACGGTTTTGAGATTTTATTTATTATACTTTTATAAATAAATATTAATCCTGCAAGAATAATAACCACTGAAGACAAAAACTTATATCTCCCAACTACAAAAGACCAATAATCCGGGAAGTAATGCGTTAAGTATAGCGTCCAGCTATTTGGAACATAAAGTCTATATTGTCCTATTAAAAAATAATCCATTAAATTATTTAAATTAGCGAAGTTTTGAAAATAATCCCAATAAAAAAGTGGAAATGACGGAATTAAAAAGCCTAAAACCATTAAAAAGAAGCTTAAGATTCTTTTTTTAAAATTAAGACTAGGCACAATAAGTATTGCAGGGAAAAATATTAGCAAGTTTAATGCTTGGTAATGCATGCTTAATGCAATACCTAAAGCAATTCCCATTAAGAACGCGAAAAAAGGTCTTTTTCTTTTCCAAAGTAAAATAAAAAATAATATTAACAATGCTGAAAAAGTAGAAATATAAGTATGAGGCGTAAGCATTATCGACCTAATAACTAATTGAGGGGATGTAGCGGCCAATACCCCAAGAATTATAGCTAGTTTTTTGCCGCTAATTAGTTGCCCCAAATAGATGAAAACTCCTATTGTTAATACTCCGACTATCCCCGTAAAAAAGAAGGGAGCGCTAATTAAGAAAGGAAATAGTACATAAGAAAGCATTATAAAGTAATAAAATACAGGACCAAATACAAAAGGACCCGCAGAACTAAATGGACCAACTAAGGGCAATTCCATTCTTCTTAACGCTTCAAGACCAATTATCGCATCTCTTGCATTATCTCCTCCTAGTCCCCACCGATTTGGATAATTATAAAATCTTAAGACTATAGAAATTAGTAATATTGTAAATACTAAAACTTTATACCAGCCTAAATATTTAAGATATGATGCCGGAAATCTAAGAGCAGAAAACAAAGAGAAAACAAACCCTGCCCAAAGATCCATAAATCCCTTGTGGCGAATAAAGGTAAGCAAAAACCAATAGAAAGGCTTAATTAAAAGGTAGTCAAACCCAGAAATTATTTTTGAAAAGATATTTTTTTTAGATTCTTTTTGTTCTATTTCTTTGGCAAATAACTTGTTATAAGTATTCCATTTACTCAAATAATGCTTAAAGTTTTTATATGGGTAATGCAAAAGTGCTCCTTTAAAATACCCAACTTTTCCGCTAACTTCTGCTTGCTCATGAACATCTTTTTGAGGAAGTTTTCCTCTGCCACGTTTATAAAATCTTAAGGTGTAATCCGGATATTGTCCGCCTTTCATTAAAAATCTATGAATAAACCAATTTTTTCTCGGCATCCAATAGCCGGTAAATTCTTTTTTATCGCTTGTTAAAACGTCCACTATTTCCTCTTTTAGCTCTTTTGATAAATGCTCATCTGCATCCATTTGAAGTATCCAATCCTTAGTTGCCATATCAATTGCCATTTGTTTATTAATGTGAAAATTTGGTTTATTGGTGGTTATCTTTATTTTCGCTTTATATTTTTTTGCTATTTCAACAGTCTTATCAGTCGATGAACCATCAACAATAATTATTTCATCAGCAATATCTTTTAAACTATTAAGACAAGCTGATAAATTTTTTTCTTCGTTATAAGTTGCTAATACAACAGATAATGTCTTCATCTTTTTATAATTTTATAACTAATAAGAGAAACAATAAATAATAAACTTATTAAAGAGATTATATCTGAATATGTTCTAACTTTTGTATTTTCAAACACAGCTTCAATTTTATGATTTCTTCCAGTTACATAAAAAGTCATTAGGCCTCTATATTTTGGATCCTGAAACTGAGTTGGTTCTTTTTTGCCGTCAACATAGATTGTCCAATTTGGAAAATATAAAGTATTTACTAAAAGTCTTGCGCTATTTATCCCCTCAAATTCATATACTCTATAATTTGTTTTATGAATAACTTCTTTTACTTCTCCCCTTCCTTCAATAACTTGTATCGGGGTTGCTGGTTTTTTTTCCATAAACCTAACAGACCAAATTGGTGAACTTTCCCCAGTATCAGTAGTGCTTTCAAAAACTCCAGTATAAAAAGATTCAGGTTTTATTAAATAACCCTTAGGCTTCATATAGCTTATGCTTAAAAGAAATAATACCGCTATAAGACCAAAAATTACTTTTTTTCTTACTCTTTCTTTTAAGATAGATACTGTTAATGCTCCAAGAAGTGACATTGAAAAAACAGGAATCGCTAAAAGCCTCCAAGGAAATTGAAAATTTTGCAAAATCATTATTTTTTCCCATATAAAATTAGACTCAATAAGCATTAAAAATATTCCGACAATGGTGTATATTATTCCAGCTAAAACGAGCCAAAAATTGTTTTTTTTCTTTAGCTTAAAGTAAAAAAGAGCAATAAATGAAACCAAAAATGATATCCAATGGATTGGACCAAGCTGTACTGTAAATTCACCTGATTGACCATAATTCCAAGGTCCATAAATTAATGAATTAAAATCAACAAATCTTCTAATGTATGTCCCTGAAGTTAAAATATTTCTTAATGTATATTTACCTTCAAGCAATGCTGGCAACCAGAAAAATGCTGATAATAAAAATCCAAGCATAATTGAAGTAAGCGAATAAATTAAATATGATTTTTTAAATTTTAATCTAGACCATAAAAATACTGTATAAAAAAATAAAAAAGGTAAGAAAATAAGACTTAATGCGTTATGAGCTAAAATTAAAAAAGCCAAAGAAATCGACAGAAGCGAAAAATTAAAAACATTTTGTTTTTTATACAATTTATATAAAAACAAAAGAATTAATGGTAAAAAGATAAATGCAAAATTTTCTCCAATTGCACCTCTTACGTAAAGGTCAACAAATCTATAGGGTGCATACACATAAAGAACTCCTCCAAAAATTGCTTCTTCCCTTCTTAGAAACTGAGATAACCATAGATACATAAAATACCCAGATAAAGCGAAACCTAAAGCAAATACGAGTTTCGTTGAATCTATAAAATTAAATCCTATTAAATGAAAAAGCGAAGCGGTGTACGAAGGTAATGGATATAAAAACATTGGAATTGGATGACCATATCCCCAATTAAGATTTCCCGCCCAACGAGGAATAATAATCCCCTCGGATAAACTCTGGTAAAAATTAGCAATTCTTGCAACATGATCTCTACCATCATGAGTAAAAGGAAGTCCTTGATTTAATAGTGATATAAGCGGGACTATTAAAACTAAAATAAATACTAAATTTAATATCCAATTTTTAAATCTCTTCACTTGAATAAATCCTTAAGCTAATCTTAACATATTTAAAGCTGGTTTTTAAATGATATAATCAAAAAGGTGTTTAAAAAAATTACTAAAAAGCTTTGGTTACTTGCAATTATTATCCCTTCTGTCTTTTATTTCTGGTATGTTTTTAATGGAGAAGCAATTCTTTCTTCAGATATAGCCAGAGACTTCTTGCTTTATTCAGAGATTACGCAGAAAAAAATTATCTTAATTGGACCAAAATCTAGCGTTATGGGAATCTTTCATGGTCCTTTATGGTTATATCTAAATTATCCAGCGTACGCATTGGGTGGAGGAAATCCAGTTGTTATTGAAGCATTCTGGATATTCCTTACTTTTCTTTTTATATATTCATGTTATTTTGTTGGAAAAAATCTTTTTGATAAAAATACAGGTTATTTATTCTCGGCAATGGTAGCGCTATATATGTTTTTTCATATAAATCAATTTTACAATCCTATGGGGGCAATGTTTTTAATACCAATAAATTTTTATTTTTTTATAAAATACCTACAGACTTATAAGAAAAAATTTATCATTGCATACTTTTTGCTTTTAGGACTTATTATCCAATTTGAACTTGCGATTGGAATTCCGTTTCTAATCCTTTCTATTCTTTATTTATTCATAAAGCTAATAAGATCAAAATATAGAAAACACCTTTTAGCAATTTTTCTAGTAATGATTCCTCTATTAAACTATGTTGTTTTTGATATAAGGCACGAGTTTCTTTTAACAAACTCTATTCTTCGTTATCTTTCCCCTGAGAGCGGAGATTCAATTAAATACAACTATCTATATATGCTTTATGACCGCCTTAAGTTAATGATTACAAATGTAGAAATACTAAGATCTGACCCAGGAAATAGAAATTTATTAACGGGACTTATTTTTATTTTCTTTTTAGTTTTGCAATTTAGAAATAAAAAATATAAACAAATTTACTTTCTGTTTTTGTACTTTTATGTCGGTTTTTATGCTTTAACATTTATAAATAAAGGGCCAGTTTTATATTTTTATATGTTCCCGCTTTTTCCTTTTGTGTTCTTAATTTTTTCATCTTTTATCACATCTAAATATAAAAGGGTGTTTTTAGCTATTTTTATTATCGTTTACTGCATAAATCTAACTACCTTATTTAAGGATATTAAGATTTTTACAAATACATACTTAGGCAAATCTGAAACTTCGTGGAAATTTTTATCCACAATGGCAAATAGTCTCTATCAGGGGCCTGAGGAAGGATTTGGGTATTTTGTCTATACTCCTGACATCATTGCGTATGGACCAAAATATGCATTATTTTACGAAGAAAAAAGGCATAAAAACAAAAAACCAGTATACTTTGAAAAGAAAAAAATAACCTATATCGTAGTTGCGCCTCCCGCCAAGGATAATCCGTATCTTTCTTATGAATGGTGGAAAGAACAAAGATTAAATATAAAAAAAGACCCCATAAAAACAATAACTTTTTCAAATGGATACAGGATTGAAAAATATGAATTGAATAACCGAGAAGTAAGTGAATCTTTTGATAAAGGAATAGATCCTGGACTTTCTTTTAGATAAAATAATAAAATTATAGATTTTTTTGCGATACTTTTAAAATTATTTATTTCTTTAAAAATGCCAAGAGTAAAAGACCAATAAAGCCAAGACAACTTATAAAAACGGCTAAGTAAAAATATGAGGGAAGATAATTAAATTCAATTGTTGATTCACCTTTTGGAACAATGATTGCCCTAAAATTATAATTAGCTTTATAAATTTTAACATCTTTTCCATTTACTTTTGCGTTCCATCCTGGAAAATATGTATCTGACATATAAAATAATGCTTGCTCATTTGTATTTACCTTAAATTTCTGCTGATTAATGTTATTGTCAATCAAAAAAGCTGAGCCAGTTCCCTCTTTAAGCAAAATAGGAAGTTTTTCGCTTAATATTATCTTTTTATTAAAATTTAATAATGGTCTGGATAATTCACTTAATGACTTATTATCGCTTAAAACTTCGTAATCATAAACAAGATAAAATCTTTTAAGCGCATTTTTATTTTTATAAACTTTATATTTAGCATCTGCGTAAATCTCGTCTAAATCTTTTTGATATTTCCCGGTCAGAAAATAATCAATTGATGGATTCCCGTCTTTTCCTCCGACTATCAACTCAACACCCAGAATATCAAGAGTATTTTTTAATTTTTCCTGTTTATTTAAATAATACTTATTTGTGCTTGGGGGCTTTTCATCTTTTTTCCCTTGCAATGACTGCAAAAGAAGAGCTGTTCTTTGAAGATACAAAGGATTATATGTTTCGGTTGAATAAATATTTAAATATGTTGAAATTTCAGGATCAGATATTCCATAATTTCTTACCAAATTGTTCTTTTGGTAATCTTTAATGTAATCTATAACCTTAGTCTCAGGATATAAAAATTTATTATTTGAGAATGTTAAGAATCTATACCCTAGAACAAATAAATCTGTAAAAGTTATTAATAAAATTAAAAATATAAAAATTACATTTGAGGTCTTTATTTTTTTAAAAACTAAATAAAATGATGTAACTACAAAAAAAAGAAAAGTAAATGCTAGAGTGAATTTAACATTATGTATAAATTCATTAATTAAATCGTGACTTGATAAGCTAATAATTTTCCCAATAATAATAAAAGCAAATAATAAAACAAATAATAAAATACTTATAAACAGCTTCTTTCTGTTTTTATCCTTTATAAAATTGTCAAAACCAAACCCGGCAAGAACTGATCCCGAAAATAAACTGAGCATAAAAAGTCTTGCACCTGAGCCATTGGTTATTAAAGGTATTTTTAAATAAAACAAAATATCTCCAATGTATTTAAATGAAAATAAAGCGCTTAAAATAAAAACAAAAGTAAAGAATTTAACAAAAATATTTTTGCGAGAAAAAATTGAGGCAAAAATTGCAAAAAATAATGGGATAATTCCAAAATAACCACTTGTTTCAATATATCCAGATGTTAAATTATTAGTACTTGGACTACCAAAAAAATCAGGCGAGAATAAACGAAACAAGCGAATGGGCGTTAATAATTCACCAGCAAATGTATTAAATTTATCAGAAAATTCCCTATGTGAATTACTAAATAATTCAAATGCAGGAATAAGGGATATTGAAGTAACCAATGCTCCAAATGCTATTGACAAAAACAGAAAAAGGTAATCTTTTTTTCTAAGTTTCTTTAGATAACCATAGAATAATATAAACGCAATAACTAAAAGTATGCCATATGCACTAAATTGCAAATGACCTGCAAAGATTGAAAAAGCTATAGAAACACCAAGTAAGAATAAATATGCTCCTCTTTTGTTATCTGCATATCTTTTTGCAAAAAGCAAGAAAAGTGGAATCCACAGTATTACATGTCCCTCAGATCCGAACTGTAAAAAACCCATCATTAGGGAATTTAAAGCAAACGCAAAGCTTGAAAGAATACTTGAAAAATAGGAAAGCTTAAAATCCCTTGCTAATAAATAAAAGAAAAGTAATGATAAAAATATTTGTAAAAACAACAGCATATTCCAAGATGTTATTTCACCAAAAACAAAAAAAATATTTGTTGGATAAAAAATTAAGGGCTTTAAAGAAGCTAAAAATGGAGTTCCCATGAATTGATAAGGGTTCCAGAAGGGAATTATTCCATTGGTTAATGACTGAAAAACTAAATGTCTCCATGGATACATTTGAATAATTGCATCTTGTGTATAATTATTTTTTATTAATATTGTCCCTGGAGAATACCACGGAAGATAATTACTAATTAACAGGTCTAATGGAAGCAAGATTAATCCTTGAAACATCGGAAAAAGATAAACTGACGTTAAAATTAAGAAAAAAGTTACTATAGATGAAATCTCTATAATTCGTCTATATTTATTAATGAAGCATTTAACATTATTAAAATTCATTTTAGGTCAGTTCGTTTTTGAACAACAATATCTCCATTTAATTTTTTAGAAGACACAACTCTCCCATCTCCCTCTCTTGCTTCAAGCCACCACCTAGGTCTATCTGGATATCCCGGATCAGCCTCAATAATAAAATACATTATGTCTGCTTTTTTAACAGGTAAGTATCCATATTGCTTGTTTCCATACCATTTAAATAAGTATTGATAAGTATTATCAAAAACAGGAGGAGTATATAATTCATATTTAAAATTTTGAGTATTTGCGTCTTTATAAATATAATCTACCACCTTTAATTGATTTCTATAGACCGATGCATCTCCTTCCCATAATGGTTTTTGAAAATTATTAATAATTGAAAATGAATTAACGTTTATTAAAAAAAACATAGCTAAAATTAAAAAAATTATTATTTTAATTTTTATTCTTTTGTATGCAATAAATAAACTTATGGATACAAGAAAAATATAAAGAATTGGAAGTCCTACGAAATAATGCGGCCATAAAGCATTGGTAAATATAATGCTGCCAATATAAAAAACCAAAAGTGTAATTACTGAAGTTAAAATGAAATTTTTAATTAAAACTGACGCTTTTTTATAAAATAAGATAATTACTACTATAGAAAAAATTAATAAAAATATTTCTAAAATATTTCTTTGCGGAAAAAATACATTACTGAATTGATCTAGATGAGTATTAAATCTATTCTCTAAAAAATGATATAAATCTAATTTATCTTCAAGCGTATCTTTTCCAAAAAACCTAAGAAAAGCCTTGCTCATTATAAAACTATGCCTTAATTCAAAAATTATTCTTGGAAGTAAAATAATTATTCCGCCAACAAAAAAAAATATTATATGACCGATTCTTATTTTTCTACCCAGAATGACAAGAATTGAAAAAACGATTCCAATTAAAAATAATATTCCCCATAAAATTTCAACGTCAATATTTAAAAACAAAAGAAAACCAAGAAGAAAAAAATAAATAGATTTCGATTTTTTATTTAATACATATATTCTTTCCAAAATTATAAAAGTTAAAATCACTAATAAAGGTGCTATATTAGGGTTCCAAATTTGAGAAGATAAGGAAATAAGAATTGGGGAAAATGAAATTAAGAAAGCCAATACCAAGCCCAGGAAACTTCCACTTATCTTTTTACCAAAATAATAACTTAAAATAATTGTTAAAATTCCAAATACCGCCATTGAAAAAGCAATCCCCTGAGGGTTACCGTTAAAAATAACAAAAAACGGAGTTAATATAAGGTACCACCATGGACCATAAAAAACTCCCTCAATTCCAGTAGTTGGTCCAATTAAACTAAGTTTATGGTCATAAACCATACTCCAAAGAGAAAGCATATCTCGTCCAACGTCATATGTAAACGCAAATGAGCCAGTAAAAACCCCCTCTAGTCTTAACACAAGCCCCAGTATCAAAATTAGACACAGAAATAAATAATCTTTTTTAAAAATTTTTTTAAAATAAAGGTTCATTTCTTCAAGTTTTTGCTACTCTTATTGCGGGCATGCCATCTAAATTATTTATCGTCTTAAAAGCCGCGGCAGCCGGTATCTCATCTGGATTCCCAATATACAACACATCTTTATGGTTTGCGTCTTTTGACCAATCAATTGGTCTAAATTCGTATTTGCCAAAAGATTGGTGCTCTGCAAATCCTCCCGAGCTACCCATTCCTATTTCTTGATAGTCTTTAGGGGAATATTTTAAATAGAAAAGGAAAAACATATATGACTTATCCATTGGTTGCTTATCTGAGACAACAATTTTCTGATAATTTTTTTCTATTGGCTTAATCTCATCAATTACCTGCCTATATCCATATTGCCAATCCTGTGAATAATAATAATTCTGTTGCACAAAATACTGATTTAGAAAAAATGAAAAATTAAAAAGAAAAATCGAAGCAAAAAATACATACGAAACATAGATTATTTTTTTAAATTTTTGAATAGCTAAAACTAATGCAATAAGCCCAATTGCTGAAAAAATATGCCAAGTTGGTAAAAAGTTTAATGTTCTAACTGCATGAGGAACTCCTGTTGTAACTGATGCTGGAATAGGAGCAATTAAAAACCAAAAAAATATAATAAGTTTTGACTTTTTATCAAATTTACCAAAAATTAATGAATAGATTCCAATTAAGATTAAAGGTAATTCAAATAAGTACAAAAGACCGACACTTGGTGCATGATGACGGGAAATATCCCCTGTCATAAACAACCAATTTAAATCAAAATGCGAAATATATCCCGAAACAATTGTCTTTGCGTAAACAATTCTTCTGTTGTCTAAGAGAAAGCCAATCTTATTACCATCTTTAATATCCCTTTCAAGTTTTTGAGTATTTGTTTTTAAAAGCTCTGTTTTGTACGAAAAAATACTAGTTCCTTTTACCCTCAAAAGAGATGAGCTATCAGTCAAAACATAAATTACCATTGGTGTTAATACTACAAGCACTAAGACCACCGCTGATATTAAATATTTTTTACTGATCGAAAAAAGTTGTTTTCTATAAATTAAGATTAGAGCAATAACTAAAAGTGGAGTAAATACCCTAGTGCTTTGATAAATATATGGAGCAAGCCCTACGAAAATTGCTGAAACATATAAAAACCAAGGCTTTTTTAAGCCTTTTAGGAAAAACAAGACAATTAAAATATTAAAAGAAGAGCCAACGTTTGCCTCAAAACCAATTCTTGAAAACTGCAAAGACCAAGGAGATACTGCTAGAAAAAAACTTGTTAAAAGCGCAAGGCAATCTCTAAATTTATAACTTACAAATAAGTCTCTTATAAGAAAAAATACTGCTATAACTGAAGCAACTCCAAAAAAAGCAGAGGGAAATCTTACAGCAAATATATTTAATCCAAACGCTAAAATTGATGGAATAGAAAGATATGAATAAAGCGCTGGTTTATAATCATCAAAAGACCTAAGAACAACAGGTAAAAATTTTCCAAATTCATCTCTTCCTGTTTGAATAATTGAGTATGTATTGTAACCCAAGGCAACCTCATCCCAATCAGGCGAAGGGGGAACATTTCCAAGTTGATAAAATCTCAAAAATATTGCGATTAAAATAATAACTCCAAAAACAATCCAAATTAATTTTTTAATCATAAGTATATGCAACTAATACTTCTTGCCCATTTAAACGATAAAATCTTTTTAATATATTTATATTTTCCGGCAAATTATATGGCGTATTTATGTATAACACATCATTTTTTTTACTTAATTCATAATTATACTCATCTGGAAAAAGATACTTATCATAGCCTTTAATTGTTACAAATCCAAACGGATCCCTTTGAATACTTGCTGTTTCTCTAAAAAATTTAGGATTTGTTTCTGTATAAAATAAATAATAAACATATGGTCTTCCAAGTGCGCTTGTGATCTGAATATAGTCATAGTTTTTTTCAACAGATCTTACGTATTCAATAGATTCTTTATATCCATATTGCCACTCCCCAGAGTACTCATACGGATAATGATTAATATAATTATGTAAAAAGTAAATAATGTTTAAAAACAGCAACAAAGAAATAATAGTAATTATTGTTGCCGACACCCATCTTTTATATTTTTTTATCCAAAAAAGGAACCTTACAAAACCATAAGCTGCTAAGATTTGAAACGTTGGGAGAGTAGTTTCAATTCTTAATGCATGAGGAGTTTCTCTTGCTGTTGCCGCCGGAATGATCCCAATCAATAACCAAGCTGGTATAATCCACCAATTATCTTCTCTCTTTCTTATTAAAAGAATTATCCCACCAACAAAAAAAGCAATATCCCAGATATACATTTGTCCAACATCTTGAATTGAAAACTTAGGATTACCATCCCCTCTTATAAATAGAAAATTTGGGGCTAAATTATCAAAATAATGTCTTATGTATTCAAGCGAATAAAAAACTCTTCTATTATGAATTATATTTGACCAAAGAGTATTATTATTATTTTTAATTTGTTGATTTGCTGTTTTTACAACATTTATATCGGAAAAGATATTTACTTCTTTAAACCTTAAACTAGCTTGAGGAGATAGTAAAAATCCGACAATAGGAATAATTATTAATACACCTGCTATAATTGCTAATCCTATCTGTTTTTTTAAATTAAGAAGTTTTTTTCTAAAAGCAAATAAAAGAAGGAGTGCTAAAATAGGCACAACCACCCTTGATGTATTAAAAGTATATAGTGATATTGCAAATAAGATTGCAGAAATTACTAAATACCATTTTTTATCCTGAATCCCTGCTAAAAATGCCCAAATACCAGTTACAATAAAAAAACTGGCAACATTTGCCTCAAACGCTGCTCTCGATAACATTATATGCCACGGAGATATAGCTAAAAACAGTGATGAAAATAATGCGTAATAATCTTTTTGTTTCGATCTATAAAAGATTCTCTGGGCTAAAAAGTAGGTCATAAATACTGTTAAAAATCCAAAAAAAGCTGATGGTAATCTAGTTGAAAATTCATTTAAACCAAGAAGTTTAACAGGAATAATTGTTAAATATGCGTAAACAGGAGGTTTAAAATCTCCGAAGGATTCAAGATAATCATATGGAAGAAATCTTCCAAATTCATCTTTTCCATCAATTCCTAATGAATATGCATTATATCCCCAAGATACCTCATCCCATGTAAGACTAGGGGGATTTTGTCCTAATTGATAGAATCTAATAATAAACGAAAGTATTAAAACTAATACTAAAAAAATTTTAGCTTTATTTTTCCACATAATCTAAGTTTTCCGATTCAAAAAAGTAAACAACAATATTCACACCATCTGGGCTTCTTAATAAATAAACAGGTGTATTTTCAGAAAGATCTTTTTTAAAACCAACATATAATACCTCTTTTCCAGTTCTGCTTAACTCAAGGTATTCCTTTTCATCACTTGGAAAATTTCCAAAATAAAGATTATCAAACTTCATTGTTTCTGTTTTTGTTATATTAAGTTGATTCTTAAATGAATTCTGAAATACCGATGGATCTATTTTGTTATAAAAAGCATAAAGAATTGGCCAGTCTTTTCCTCCGCTTACATAGACTTTATCATATTTATCCTTATTTTCAGTTATGTATTCTAAAGCTTTTTTTTGTGGCATTTGCCACCAATCTGAAGAATAAACAGGATAATCAAAAAAATATGTAAAAAGATAGCTTGAGACAAAAATTAAACACGATATTACAATAACTACTGTGCTTAAAATTTTAAATTTTTTCATTTTTCTAATAAATACATCATAAAAATATACTATCCCAACAGAAGAGAGGATTACGGGGGCTGGAATTATTAACAAATCCCTATATGCATAATAACCTGTACTTGTTAATCCACCTGGAACAGCTGCAAAAATAATCCAAAGAAGTAAAAATACAAAAGTTTTTTTATCTTTTCTAAATAAATAATAAAGTCCAAGAAAGAAAAATGGCAGTTCAAAAAGATAATACTGACCATGATTTGATACTCCCTTGTCTAAATTGCTTTCTCCATTTAGAAACATATAGTTTATAGAAAAAAATCCTGTATATGTGGTTGTGAAAAGCCTAATATAATAAATTGGCTTGTTATGAAAAATATTTGATAACCATAAAGGAGCGTTGCTCAAATGTCTTTCGCTATTTACAACATTAGTTGCTTTTATAGAATCAAAAATAGAAGTATCTTTTATCTTAGAAATTCCGTCAAATAAAGTTAACTTCCATGAAAAGATATATAAAAATCCAAAGAATATTAAAAATAATAACAAATATTTTTTACTAATCTTAAACAAATCTTTTTTATAATAAAAAATTACTGGTAAAAATATTGTCAGAAAAATTTTTGGTGCATGATAAGAAAATAAAGATAATCCTAAAATTAATCCAGCAATAGGTAATAAATAAAGCTTTCTTTTATCGACATAAAACATTAAGGTTATTCCAAAAAGAACTAGGAATAAGCAAAGAGATTCCTCAAGTCCAGTTCTTGAAAGCTGAATGCTCCATGGATTTACTGCTAAAAGTAACGTGGAAACAATTGAAACCTTTTTATTCTTGAAAAGCTTATCTACAAAAAAATAAAACGTGACTACGGTTAACAAACCTAAAACCGCAAAAGGAATACGCTCAACAAATGCATTAAGTCCCCAAAAATTAACAAACGGAATCAATAAGTATATTGCTAAAGGCATTCTGTGATTATCTTGAAATTGAAGTGGTAAATAGTTCCCGTATTGATCGTTTCCAGTTTGCAATATGCTATATGCACTATAAGCAGCTTCAGCTTCGTCAACATGCATACTAGGCGGGTTAACCCCTAAGTTCCAAACTCTTAAAAATAATGCAACCAAAATTATTAGTATAAAAATAAAGTTTTTTTTGAAAAAGTTTCTCATTTAACTATAGTAAACCACATATTCATTCCCAGCTCAAAGAACCCATTTTTAATACCTTCCTCTTTAAATCCATTGTTTTTTAAAATAGACTTTATCTTTACGTTATTATGATTATGCTTATGATCTTCTATTTCCTCTTTACTAATTAAGCCAATTTTTCCCATAAAATGAAGTAAAAAATCTACCCAAGGAGCTGGTGTTGTAATTATAAATACGCCATTCTTATTCAAAACTCTTGAAACTTCTTTTAGAACAAATGAAAGTTTGTCATTATTTATATGTTCAAAAACAGCAAGCATAGTTATTACATCAAAATGGTTATCTTTAAACGGAAGTTTTTGTTTTTCAATATTTAGCTTTTTTAGAATAACTGATTTATTCTTTACTAAGTTTAAATTAACACTTGAATCTATTCCGTATTTTTCTTCTAAATCTGAATTAATTAAAAAATATGGATAGAAACCGCAACCAATATCTAACACTCTACCTTTTTTTCCAAAACGAGAAATAAGCTTATTTGCCATTTGCCCTCTTTTTTTTGCTAGGAATTTTTCCAGCAAACCATAACCTCTAGTAGGATTCAAAGAATTATTCATCACTATTTATTTTAGCAGACACTGTAGCATAATATTCCATTATTCTAAAGGCTGTTGTTCCATCCTTCCATTTAATTTCCTTTAGTTCCAAACTTGCTTTTGTAGGCGTCTTACAATTTCCGGAATCAATAAAAAGCATTTTCGTAGGATCATAGTTTTTAATTCCATTTAAGGCACAGTCCATAGGCACAAAATAATATTTATCAAACCCGCTATAATCAAGATCTCTTGGTGATCCTAAGGCCTGATATTTTAAAGGATCATATTTATTGTTAAATAAAATATGAATATATGGACTTCCAACAGATTTAGAGATTACAATTTTTTCATATTTTGGATAATACATATTTAATTCTTTAACTAATTCTTTATATGCATATTCTCGATGCCATGGTTGATGTTTTTCCTGATGTACATAATACTGATGCTGAAAATAGGCTAATTCATAGACTCCAACCAAAACAAGAATTAGTATTAGGATTTTTGCCATTTTTCCTCCTATCTGTTTATAATTGAAAAATTCATAAATACCCAAGGAAATTATTATTATTATTGCTGGAAGAATTACTAATGATCTATATAGATTGGGAATTTCATCATATGTAATTGCAGCTGGGATTAATAATAAAAACCACCATCCTAAAATTAATAAGCTAGTTAAATTCTTTTTTCTTATTAAGAAGTAAACTCCCATTAATAAAAATGGTAATTGCCAAATATAAAAAAGCCCAGCTTGATAAACGCTTACTCTTAAAGGAAAGCCTCCCTTAAGAACTAAAAAATCAAGTGTAAGGTATTTTGCATAATTATCAATTAAGGTTCTTGAATAACTAGCTATTTTATTATGAAAAGCTCTTGTTATTAAAACAGGCGTAAATTGGTCTTCTCTTATTTGCTCCTCCATTATTAACTTTGTTTCTGGGCTTGAAAAAATTGACACTTGATTAAATCTGTCAATGGAACCAATAAAACTATAACCAATACCAATAATCATAAAAAATAGAATTACAAAAATAGTGCTTTTACTAAAACTAATTTTCTTCTTAATTTTTTTTAATGAATGTATGAAAAACAATCCCGCTATTAAAACAATAAAAAATCTAGAAGCTGTATAGCTTAACACTGCAAAAATACCACTGATCAAAGATATAAATATCCACCTTTTGTTATATTTTTCATTTAGTGATAATAAACCATATGACATCAGTAAAATAAAAAATAAAGAAGCTACCACCTCACTCACAACTCTACTTAAAATTAAATGCCAGGGTGAAATCGCTAAAAGAAGAGAAGATATTAACGCAATTTTCCTATCTTTAAACAATTTAAAGCTAAAAAAATAAATTAAAATTACTGTAGCTATTCCAAAAATAGCTGAGGGTAATCTTGTAGAAAAAGTATTTAAATCAAAAAGATATACAAAGGGAATATCTAAGTATGAATATAGTGCTGGTTTAAAATCGCCAAAAGATTTAAGGACAATTGGAAAAGCTTTGCCATATTCATCTTTTCCGGTTTCTAAGATGGAAAACGCGTTGTAACCAAAAGCTGCCTCATCGGCTGTAAATCCCGATGGCACATCACCAAGTTGATAAATTCTTAAAAAAGAAGAAAATACCAGGATTAAAAACAGCCAAAAATATATATTTTTTGTTAATTTTCGTAAATATTCCATATTATACGTAATGGCTCTCCCCTATCTACAATTTTAGCAGATGGAGTACTTAAATAATGACAATCTACGAAAGATGAAATATACAAGGTATTCTTGGGTAGGAATTTTTCCGTATATCCAACTCCATTATTTATACAGTTTTGATAGATTCTTAAACTTCCTATTTGTGCTGGATTTTTGCCCCAAGCGCCCTGCAAAATCCTAGGATCTGTCTTTTCATATATTCCATAGACTAAAAGAAAATCATATCCTTGCTTACTTAAGTAGATATTAGAATACTTATCCTTGTTTCGCATTATTAAGCTTGATAAATCCCGTGAATTTGAATTTACACCCTCTGCTCCATAGATTGGCCATCTAAAATAATATTGATATAAATAGCTTGAAAAAAGAAAAAAGTATACTATTATTATTGTCAAAAATAATGTAAGTCTATAAAACTTTTTAAATTTTAATATTTTATCCAATGACATAGAAAGCCCATAGGCAACAATGATAATAAGTACTGGAAGCAACATAATATTTCTATTTACAAAACTTTTATCAATGGTAAAAGTAGATGGAAGTGCTCCTATTATAAGCAATGTAAAAATAAATGTTTTTAGAAATCTATTTTTATTTTTAAGTAGTAAATATAAACCAATGAGCAAAAGGGGTAATTCAATAATATATAACTCTCCCCTTTGGGATATATTATTTGATCCAGACAATGGACCTGTATCGCCATATAAAAATAAAAACTCCAGAGAAAAAGGACCAAGAAAATTTTCTCTCATAGTTTTTAAATAATGCAAAGGTTTATTACTAAATATCTGACGAAAAATTATCGGTGCATTGCTATAGGTCCTTTCTAGATTAACTTGTTTTGCTGAATAAATGTTATTAAACAAATTTACATCAACTTGTCTTGTTACGCCCTGTGATTTAATAACAAATAAAAATGAAATAAAGAAAAATGCACAAATTATCAAAAATAATGTAACGCTTTTTATATGTTTAAATAGTTTTGCGCGAAAGAAAAACAACAATACTGGGATTAAAAATAAAAAGTATACTTTTGTTGCGTGATAACTATAAAAAGCCAAAGCAAATGGTATTAAAGACCATAAATATTTTTTCCCAGAGGCATTAGGAATGAATATATATAACCCCGATAATAAGAAAAACAACGAAAAATTTACATCCAAAAAGCTTCCTCTTGCTACTTGAAGTGCCCAAGGAGAAATAGAAAAAAGCAGTGAGCTTAATAATGCTACACGTTTGTTTTTAAACAAAAAATCAGATATTAAAAAAATTAAATAGACAGAACAAATTCCCATCAACGAAGAAAGAATCCTACCGGAAAAAGAACTAACCCCCAAAATCCCAACAAAAGGAGAAATTAAATATACAACTACTGGAGATGCGGAAGAATAAGCATTAAAAGAAAGAGGTAAAAAATTTCCTTGAACATCTCTTCCTGTATTCCAAATGCTATAGGCATTATAAATATAATTTGCTTCATCATCAATAACTCCATAAGGAATATTACCTAATTGATATAATCTTAAAACAGAAGCTAAAAATATTATTAAAATTAATAATATTTTCCAATTAAAAAACCTAAGCATAAGTTTCTTTATATTTAATTTATAAATCTATATTTTATAAGACTCCAAAGGGCTATGCTTCCATCTCTTATGGTATTAATCTTTTTCCCTTCATTATATCCTCTGGGACTTGCTTTAATTGGGATTTCGAGAATCTTATATCCCTTTTTAAGTAACTTCGCTGTAACCTCTGGCTCTAATTCAAAACCTCTCGCATTTAATTTGATATTATTCATAGCCTTTTTAGGAAAAAGTTTATAACAAGTTTCCATATCTGTTATCCACTGTTTGTAAAGAATGCTTGTTATAAGACTTAAAAATCTATTTCCTAAATAATGAAGTAAGAACTGAGATGTTTTTTCCTCATCTTTTAAATTAGGAGCCCTTTTAATTCTCGTACCGTAAACTACTTTTGCTTTATTTTCTAAAATTGGCTTTACTAAATCTTTTATATATTTTGGATGATACTCTAAATCAGCATCTTGAATTAAAATGTAATCTCCGGTTGCTTTTTTAATACCTGTTTTTACAGCACTACCCTTGCCTGAGTTCTTATCATGTTTTAAAAGCTTTATGCTTTTGTTAGTTTTTATGTATTTCTGTAAAAGAGTAGGCGTACTATCAATTGAACCATCATCAACAACTATAATTTCTTTTTTTATATTTGGGGTGTTTTCTTTTTTAAGACGATCCAATAATTTAATAACCGTATTTTCCTCGTTATAAACGGGAATTATTATGGAAAGTTTCATCATTTAATAAATTCAGCAAAGATTTCTTTGTCCTTTTTAACAAATAATTTTTCAGCTTTAAATTTAGATTTTATAATTTCCGGAAGTAAAAATAAAGCCTTAAAAAAACCTAAAAAACAAGCTAAATCTAAACCAATAATTTGTTTTGCTAAATAATATGGTAAAAAGAGAATATGGTTTAAGATTAAATCCTTATCAGTAATGTTTTTCCAAACAAAAATAAACTGATTCTTATAAGCAATCTTTTTTATATCAAAACTTGAATACCTACTTTTTATTGCTCCTTTTTCATGTTCATGCAAAACTACGCTTTTATTTTCAAATAATATTTGATACCCAGATTTTAAAGCTCTATATGACAAATCAATATCCTCCCAATAAAATGGGTCATATAATGAATCTAGTCCTTCAAGTTTTTCCCAAATTGATTTTCTAAACGCACCACTTCCTCCACTTACCCAAAGAGTGTTTGACGCATCAACCTTTCCTTTTGAATGAATTAAAAATCCTTTTTTAAATACTCCGACTCCTCTTCCTCTTAAAGTAATTTTTTCTCCATCTACGCTTTTATCCATACAACCTACTGCAAAAATATTTTTGTCTTTAAAATGATTAATTAAGGGCTTAAGAAAATCTTTTTCAGGAATAATATCTGTATTTAAAAGAATTAATATTTCCCCAGTAGATTTACTAACTCCAATATTTACATTGGATGAAAAACCTTTATTTTTTTTATTTTCAATAATCTTAGATGAAAAATTATTATTATTTACTTTTCCTAAAACTTCTTTTGCAACTTCTAAAGAATTATCTTCGGATCCATCATCTGTTAAAATAAATTCTATTTCGTATCCTTTATCAATTACTGATTCAATAACCTTAGGCAGATTTTTTTTGAGTAAATTTTCTCCGTTATAATTTGGAATAACAATGCTTATTTTCATAAATTAAAAAAGTGAATTTTTAAATTCAATTTTATGATTTCCTTTTGGAACAATTATACCTCTAAAACTGTAATCTGTTATATAGATTTCTGTATTTTTTCCATCTATTGTTGCGCTCCAAGTTGGATAATAACTATCAGTTAAAACCAAAAATCCATCTCCTTGACATTGAGTGTTTAAAATAATTTTGTTTTCTTGATAACTTTTAATCTCTATTTTCCCAAGATCCCAATTAGATTTAAAAAAGCTTTTATCTTTAACCCCTTCTACAATTGCAGTTTTTTCAAGAGGATTATCTATATTAAACATCTCATTAATTGCCTCTTGTTTTGATTCAACTAATTTTGTATTTACTACAAAAAAAACTTTTGGGTATGCGTTATTATTTTCATAAACTATAATCTTTCCATTTCTATAAACTTCACTAAGCTTACTTTCAGTTAGTTCATTAAAGCTTAAAACATACTTAACACCTAATAAATCCATGATCCTTGATGAAACATTTTGAGGAGTTATTATTCGATTAAACCCAAAAGGAGGTAAGATGTCTGGCTTTCCCCTTCCAACAGCTGCCATTAATTCTCCATATCTTTGAAGATATAAAGGATCATAACCATCAAGTGTTTGAATTTTATACATTATAGAAAAGTTTGGTGGAAAAATGCTTGGATCAGTTGACATAACTCTAAAATATCCATTTTGCTCTTTTAGAAATTCAGTTACTGCAGTATTTGGAAATAAATATTCTTTTTTAGAAAATGTTTCAAACTTTAAGCCAAATCTAAAAAGATCAAAAACCGTAATAGCTATTAAAACAATTAAAAAGTAGTTTAAAATCTTTTTATTTTTATAAAAAACTAATATTAAAAATAAAATTAAAGATGTTAGAAATATAATACATGGAAGTATTAAGTTTTGTCTTGCAACTGATAGATTTTCAAGAGATATTACTTGCCCATTTGAAAAAAGCACAAACCCCCAAAGAGAAATAAAGAATAATGAGATAACCAAAAGAATATATAAAATATTCTTTTTATTTTTTACTCTTATAAAATAATCTAATCCAAGCGCAGCTAAAATACTTAATGAAAAATCGGTTAAAAATAAAAGTCTTGTTGGCTGAGATGTTGAAATTAACGGAATTTCTAATTTATATGGAATCTTTGAAATAACGCTTGGGAAAGCAAATATTAAGGACACAAAGAAAAAGCTTCCAAAAAACATTGTTTTTTTATCTTTTCTAAAAAAGAGTGCAAGAAATGCGAGAACAAGTGGAATAATTCCAACATATCCAATAAACTCTGTATAATTCCAAATACCATAATAATTAAGCGTTGCAGGATTACCGAAAAAATCTGGAGCTAAAAATTGAATCATGTTTTGCCAAGGAATGAACCACCCTTCAGCTTGCCAACCAATTACATCTAAACTTCTTGCAGACATTGATATAAACTTTAAAGTTGGAAACCATTGAGGAATTGAAATAATAACAAAAAACGCAAAAAGAAATGTAAAAAAAGCTGTTTTTTTAACCTTCTCTTTTCTGCAAATTAATTTAGAAAGCATATAGAAAAATAGAAGTACTATTAAATAGAAAAAAGTTTGTAAATGTCCTGCAAAAAAGGAAAAAGCTAAAGAAAGTACAAAAACAATCGACCAAATAGAAATATTTTTATTTAATAAATTTTCTTTTTCAAAAAGAGTAAATAGTTTGTCTACTGACAATAAAGCCAGCGGTAACCAAAGAACAGTATTTAATATTGTTCCCCATTCAAGCCAAGCGATCGAGAAGCCTGAGAAAGAAAATGCAATAGCTCCTAACAAAGACGAGAACTTTTTTAATTTTAAATTGTTTAAATAAAAATAAAGAAAAAACCCAGCTAAAACAGGTTGCAGGAAAATAAAAAGACTCCAAGAAATTTCAAAAGGTGCAAGAAAAAATAAGAAATTAAGCGGATAAAAAACAGATGATTGAAAATTTGCAAGAAGCAAAGTGCCTGAAAAATTATATGGATTCCATGTTGGTAAAATATTATTTTTCTTTTGCTCTATTGATAAATACTTCCATGGATATTGCTGTCTAACAGGATCTGTAATTAAGAAATTTTTAAATGGAATTCCGTTTGGATTTGTTTTAGCATAAATATCTCTAAATGGATAATATAACCCAACAATCGTATCGGATGGAATTGGAAGTAAACCTTTTAAAAAAAATTGCCAAAAGAAAATAACAACCAGCAAAAAATATATTATTGGTAAAAATAATTTCTTCACTTTTTAAATATTTCTCTTATTTTTTTACAAAATTTTTCGTTACTAAAATTTATTGCCTTTTTATTTGCTTCTATAGAAAGCTTTTTTCTTAAATTTTCATCATTAACTATTGATAAAGTTTTATCTATCAAGTCCTTCTCTGTTTCCCATAAAAATCCATTCTTGCCGACATCTACAATTTCCTTTTGCCCACCTGCGTTAATAACGATCGGGACAACTTTTGCAGACATTGCTTCAACTGTTGATATACCAAAATGCTCAGCTCTTTCAGGATTTTTCTTTAGATCTTCTCCAAAACCTGATGCGTGCCAATAAATTTTTGATTTAAGATAGATTTTTGACAAATCCTCCCAACTTGAATTTTCAACAAATTCAATTGGGTATTTAAACGCTTGGCTTTTTAATCTATCTAGTTCTTCTTTATATTTTTCAATATAACTTATAACTATTACTAATTTCCAATCTTTAAAACCTCCATCTACCATTTTTTTAAAAACCTTAATCATAAAATCTTGTTTTTTAAAATATCCGCCATCCGGAAGCAAACCAAATCTACCGACGGTTAAAATTATATTTTCTTTTGTTATTTTTGAGTTCTTAAAAAGGACACTTGATGGGGGATACAAAACAATGCTTTTTGTACCTAGCTTTTTGTCCACAAAGTCCTTTGTAAAAGTACTGTTGCAAATAACCTTGTGTATTCTTTTAAGTTTCGTATTTTGCCAAAAACCATTGGAATTTACCCATTCTATTGGAAACTGTAAATGAATAAACAACTTGCAACTAATAAAGGGGATGCTTCCATCGCTTAAAAAGAGTATCGCATCAAATTTTTTTGATTGCAAAAATCTCTTACAGAAATTTTTGTGCTTAAAAATGTTTTCAAATAAGCTTACTTTTTTAAGATTAATCGAAAATCTTTTCTCCGCCTTTCTCAAAATATTTTTATCCTTATCCCATAAAACAAAAACCTGATGGTCCATAGCAAGACAAGAAGCGGCTGTAAGCATATATTTTTCTCCACCACCTAAGGTGTCTAAATATGGATCAAATATTCCTATCTTCATAATCTTATTTTATCAAGTTTATAAACCTATTGCATTCTCATAAAATAAAATAATATAATCTAGTAAGAATATGAACAGTTCATTTCCAGGTTTACCATTTCCTCAATATTTAATATATATAATAATGGTTTGGTCTATAGCCTGGAAAGGTTTAGCATTATGGCATTCGGCAAGAAATAATCAAAAAAACTGGTTTTTAGTAATGCTCGTAATAAATACTATAGGGATTATGGAAATTGTTTATTTATTTGGTTTCTCAAAGAAAAAATTAGCCCTCAAAGATCTTGCGTTTTGGAAAACTAAAGAAAAATAACCCAAAAAACCCAAATAATAATGCGCCTATACCATAAATAAAACTATCTGGAATGTATTCAAATTCAACCAAATGGCGTCCCTTTTTAACTTGAACCGCTTTAAAAGCATAATCTGCTCTATAAATTTTTTGACCTTTTCCATCAATTTTTACTTTCCAACCAGAATGATAAGAGTCAGATAAAAATAAAAGCGAATCAGTATTTGCATTTACAATAAGCTCTATGTTGTTTGAATTATATTTTTGTATATTTACGGTTCCAGCGCTACCGCTTGATTGTCTTAATCCAATATTTTCTTCTAAAATAACTTTTTTGGAAAAATCAAATTTATCAGAAAACAAAGTATCCAGGATTATTTTTTTGTCATTTATAACCTCATATTGATTAACTAAATAAGCGCGGGATAACACATTATTATTTTCGTAAATTTGATATTTATCATCCTCATAAATTAGACTAAAGCTTCCATTCTTATATTCCCAATATGGAAAAGCCCAGATTGCTTGACCATCTGCTTTTTTATGAATTATGTATTTTATCCCAAATAAATTAATCGCTTCTTTTGTAAATTCTCCTCTTTTTGAAAGCTTAACTATTGATCTTTCAGGAGTTTTCAATCTTCCTTCATTTACATAACTTACTAACTCTCCATACCTTTTAATATAAACTGCATCATATCCTTCAATTGAAGGAAGGTTATAATAAACAAAAACCTCTCCCCCTAAATTACCATAATATCTATCTATTGAAGATAAGTTTTTAAGATAAGTTAAAGTTTTAGTTTGTTTAAAAACTAAACTTTTTGGATCAAAAGGCATCCACTTAGTTGAAAATCTTAAAAGATCAAAAGAAATAATAACCAAAAAGGCAATTGCTAAAACAATATATATTTTTTTATTTTTTCTAAGTAAAACTGTAATTAAGGTAGTAAATGAAAATACTATAAAAATTATTGATGGTAATATTAAATTTTGCCTTGCAATTATTGTTTTTTCCATAGGTAAAACTTCTAGAAGAACAATTAACCAAAGAATGATATAAATAATAAAAAAAGAAAATATTAAAAAAATTATTTTTCTAAGTTTTCCTTTTTTTAAATCTTCTAAAAGTTGATCGTAGCCAAAAGACGCAAAAAGAGAAAAAAGAAAGCTAAAGACTACAATAATTCTACTCGCTGCACTAGTTGATAAGACTGGTACTTTTAAAGCTACGAAAAAACTCAATAATGGTGTATCAAAAGCTAAAAAAAGAACTAAAATACTAAATATGAACAAATAAAATACTTGTTTATTTTTTTTATTCAAAATTGCATAAATACTGAGTATTAATGGGATTATACCAATGTATGCATTCCACTCCGCATAGTGACCAAACCAATCATTTCTAGTTACGGGATTACCGAAAAAATCTGGAGCTAAAAAAGTTGGTAAGTAGTTAATTGGGATTGCTTCAATTTTCTGGAAAAGAACGCTCCTTAAAGAATCTGAATAAAGCTCAATTGAAGGTAAAATTTGAGGCATTGATATAAATAATCCCAGAATTACATAAATAATAGACCATAAGCTTTTCTTTTTATCTTTGGTTATTAAATACTTTATAAGAATATAGGTAAATACGGTAATTAAGAAATATAAGCTAATTTGAAAATGACCGCTAAAAAAAGACATTGGAACCGTTAGCGAGGAAAGGACTAAGTATCTCTTTTTTTCTTTTTGAAAAAAATTTTCCAAACCATATATGCATAAAGGTAAAAAGAGAATCGCAAACCCTAGCGTTGCATATCCCATCCATGTCACGATAAATCCACAGAACATAAAAGCGATTGACGAAATAAGCCCTGCAATTTCTGATCTATCTAAGCTTCTAGTTAATAAATACATAAATATTCCAGCAAGTAATGGTTGCAACAATACCAACAAGCTCCACGCATCAATAAAGGGAAAAATAAGGAATAAAAAATTAAACGGAGAAAGTACTGCTGATTGATAATTAGCTAAATGCGGTGTTCCTGAAAAACTATATGGATTCCAAAGGGGAATTTGACCCGATAGGTAAGTTTGTATTGTTAAATATTTCCAAGGATAAATTTGGCCAATAATATCAGGCATCGCATTATTTTTAACAGGACTTGCTAGTTCTGAATAAGTACTCCAAGGAGCAAAAAAATTTACCTGGTATGTAGATGGATAAGGCACATTCCCCTTTATTAAGTAAGGTGATGCAAAAATAAACCAAATTAAAAATATTAATAAATACGTCCAGTATTTTTTAATTATTTTCATTATTTTCTATTTCTTTATCATATCTATTTTGTAATTCCCAAAGCCTTGCGTAAGTAATAAAAATACTAAAGGCCTGATAAACACTTTCTACTATCCCAGCTGTTCCTGCTTTATAGCCCTTTTGCGTAATATATGAATTAAAAAAAGCTGTTAGCATTACTCTTGGAAATCTCCACCATGTCATCCTTGGATGATTTGTCTTATATCTTAAATTTGCCTCAATCTTTGACCACTCAATTGTTTTACTAAGCATAGATGAAAGATCTCTATGTGTATAATGCAATAGATAACCTTCGATGTCCCCAATTTTTCCTTCAATTAATGGACTTTCGTGAAGCTGTCCTATCCATTTTTTTAAGGCTCTTCTCCTAAACAACCGTTCAATTTTTTCAATATTCGGCCATTCTTCATTGCCAAAATAAAAATTTTTTCTTTGTAATTTATAAGCTGAAAATTCATTTTCTTCTTTTAACAATAAATTTTTAATATTCTTCGCTAGTTCTTTCGAAATTCTTTCGTCTACGTCAACATATAAAACCCACTCTGAAGTTGCCTTTAATAAACCAAAATTTCTAAGTTTTGCAAAATCTTTAGAATCATATTCAAAAACTTTTGCACTCATTCTTTTAGCAATCTCTTCAGTTCTGTCTTTTGAATCGTTATCGATCACAATAATTTCGTCACAGAAAAAAAGCGAATCAATACAATCCGCAATTAAATCTTCTCCATCTTTTACAATAATTACTGCAGAAATTTTTGTCATGGATTAAAGCTTCCTTTTCCAAATTTTTTAATATAAAAGTCGATAATCGCCTTTTTTTGCCAATTTCTTCCTTTTGTTAAAATTTTTGCGCTTTCTTTTATCAATGCAAATTTGGCTCTTAATGGAGCGTATTTTAGCCCAAACATCATTCTGTTTCTGGTTATATAATAATCTTGAAGATTCGATCCCGAGCCACCCGAAGAAGAAGCATTATTATGGTAAACAATAGCATTTGGTTCATAAATAATTTTATATCCGCATCTTTTTATTCTTAAGCTCAAATCGCCGTCTTCATAATAAAGAAAGTATTTTTCGTCAAATAAACCGGATTTTTTTAAAGCTTCTGTTTTTAACAACATACAACATCCGGTTGCATAATCTGTTTCTTCTCTTTTATTATATTGACCAATGTCTACCTCATCTACTCCCCTATGTAGTCCCACAATATTATTCCAATCGAATTTTCCACCCGCATACCAAAATACCCTACCGATTTCATCTCTTACGTATCTATCTTTATGATATTCAAAGCCAGGGGAAAAGTAAATTTTAGGAACAACTATTCCGATATCACTATCTGATTTAATCGCCGAGACCATTTCTTTTAGAAAATTTATGTTTAGTTCAACATCATTATTTAATATTAAAATATAATCAAAGTTATTTTTAATTGCATACTTAAAGCTAATATTGTGACCACCTGCAAAGCCTAAATTAGAAATGTTTTCAATTAATTTAAGCGGAATTGGATTAATAAAATCTTCTTTAATGGTTAGTTTTTCTTTAGATCCGTTATTAATTAACAAAACACTGATTTTAAAATTTTCGGTTTTTATTTTTTTAATTGAGTTTAAGCAATTAAAAGTTTCTTTTCTGCTATTAAAATTAAGTATGGAAATTAAAATATTTTTCATTTTTAATAAGTTGTTATATGTATTCTTGCTTGTTCTAAATTAGAAATATAACCCAAGCTGGTTTTCATTTGAACTTGATATAATTTATTTCCCTGGTCTAGGTTAATATTTTGAGAAAAAAGAAGCTTTTGCAATCCGCCATCCATTGAAACTTCCGAATACCATACTGGGTGTTTGTCGGTAGCATTATACAACCTTATCCAGACTGTTTGATTTCCGGTTGGAATAAAAACAGATGGTTCAAAAACTACAGTTTTTATTTCTCCGTACATTGAGCTATCTACGTATGCCTGAGCACCCGATACGTCAGACCAGTCTTTTGAGGCACCGGCTCCGGATCCAAGCGGGATAAAAAACTCTTTTGTAGAATTAATTGATGAATTTTTTAAACCAGAAGAAGCTCCTGATGATTCTGAAGATAATTTTTTTAAAGAAACGGACTCATCAATTTTTTGCAAGCAACTTTTGGGACACTCTTCGCTTGTAGTTTTATTATCCTCAAACTGATTGCTTAAAATATCATTTTTACTACTATCCTGAGATATTTTTAAAGCTGTTTCTTTTTTTATTGTGTCTTCTTTTGTAACATTACTTATTTTAATTAAATAGTAATCCAGAACGAATAAATTAATTATTATTGCATAAAATACAATTAAAAAAAGATTCTTGTTAAATTTTTGTGTATTAAACCTGTCTCGCATAGACTATAAAAATTTTCTCTTTAATTTTAGGAGCATCTTTTTTGAGTAGTTTTTAGTTGTTTTAATTTTTATACTTAAAAACCAATATGAAATATCTTTATAAACTTTTCCAAACTCAATCTTGATGTTTCGAATAAAATCTTCGCCTTCGACCTGAGCATAGTTATTTTCTTCCCAAATGTAGACAAAAATTAAAAAGTGATAAAAAGCCATAAGAAGAGAGAGTATTAATCCGTAGAATCCATCCTTGTATCCTTCTCTTGCAAAAAATCTGTTTAAAAATTCGTTAAGTGGAAATCTTATCGCATCTGTGTATGAGAATTTATAACCTCTTTTAAGAAATTCATTTGCTTCGTTTGGTACATAAATTAACATTTTTTGAATGAATTGAGTAATGTTTTCATAATTTTTATGAAGAATGTGATTGCTTAAAACTCCCGTTTTCCCATCGATTTTTAGGTGCTCGTGAACATGTTCAGATTGATATTTTCCTTTTCCTTTCTTAAACAATCTTAACTGATTATCGGGATACCAACCTGTATGTTCAATCCATTTACCAAAAATAATATTTTTTCTAGGAATCCAATAACCATTTACTTCTTCATTTTTATTAATGGTTTTTTTTATCTCTTCGGCCAGATCTCCATCTATCCTTTCGTCTGCGTCAAGGCTTAATATCCAATCACCAGTTGCTTTTCCAAATCCAAAGTTTTTTTGGATATCTATTTCTTTAGGATTATTTGAATGATTAAAAACTTTTTTTGTGTATTTTAAGGCGATTTCTTCTGTTTTATCTGTTGAAGAATTATTAACAACAATTATTTCTTCTGCAAAACTAACTGATTTTAAACATTCTTCAATCTTTTCTTGTTCATTATAAGCAGAAATTACTACTGATAATTTTTTCATATTATTTTTTTAGATTGTTTATTATAATTTTTAGGTTTGAGATCAGTTGTTCCTTGGATAAGGTTACCATTGATAAAAAGTATAACATAGCTGCTAATACCGCTGTAAACACTAAGCCAAATATGTTCACTACAGTTATCGAAGATATAAAATAAAGAAAAATACTCATTAGAATTGTAGAAAACAATGGATTTTTAATTGAACCAAAAACATCTACATTAATCTGTCTTTTTACTATATAAACAACAATTAATCCGGATGGACCAATTATTGCTGACGCTAAAGCTGCTCCCGAAAACCCATAAACTGCTATTAGCAAAGGAGTCAATATCCACGTAGCAATTGTCCATCCAATCATTAAATATAACGTTATTTTTATTTTTCCGGTTGCGTTTAAAAAATTTGTTAATGGAGTTGAAACAGCAGCAAACATGGCATTTAAAGAAAATAATCCGAGTACTAAAAGCGCCGGCTCCCATTTCGTATATTTTGGAATAATATTAATTAAATAAGGCGCCAAAATTACCATTCCGGCAAGACAAGGAAAAATAATAAAACAAGCTGCAAAAATTGATTTCTCTACTGCAATTTTTAAATGACCTCTGTCTTCCTGAAGTCTTGAGAATGAAGGAAAGGTAATCCTAATTACGTTATCCATAATTAGCCGTAACGGTAAAAATGCCCATTTTTGCGCAAAACCTAAATAGCCAACTTGAGCTATGGGCAAAGCTTTTCCTAAATATACTATTAATAAATCATCTTTTATTAATGCTAAGAGACTATTCAGTTGAAATGGCACGCCAAAAGACAAAAGCTTAGATGCTGACTTTTTTGAATATCCAAGTCTTATTTTCCACGGAGAAATAATATAAATTGTAATTAAACCCGACAATCCTCTTGCTAAAACCGCGTAAGTAAAAGATGATACTCCGTAACCGTTAATCGCGAGAACTACCGCTATTATGTTAAAAAATAAAGTTTCAATAATTTGAGGTATTACCAGTTTTTCAAAATGAAGATTACGTTCAAGTATTATTGATGGAATAGTTTTTAAAGATGAAAGGAAAAACGATATAACAAGCGCCTGTAGTAAGAAAAGGCTATCCGAATCAAGATTGTAAAAGCTTCCGATTTTAGGAGAGAAAATCAGCGCTAACAAAACTAACGTAATTACCAATGCTTGTTGGATCGTAAAGGTTGTTTTTAAATCATCTTCTTCTATTTTTTCCTTTTTTTGTATTAAAGCGGCAGCAAGACCAATATCGGAAAAATAAGTAAGAAAAGCTATTATTGCGGAAACGACAAAATATACTCCGAATACTTGAGGGGATAGAAAAATAGTTAAAAGTAAGTTTGCAATAAAAGTTATTGCTTGCATTATAAAAGTTCTTGAAACCAATGCAAAAATTCCCCTTATTGATCTTTTTTTAACTGCGGCAATGTCAATTTCTTCCACAATTTAAATCCTTCCAAAGAGAAAAGCTTTCTTTTATAGCTCTTATTATTACTCGCAGATTTCCTCCGCTTTGATCACCATATTTTCTTGGGTAATGAGATACTTCTACTTGATCTATACTTAATCTTGCTTTCCTAGCTTTTGCTAAAATTTCCGTAGTAATCATTGCTCCTTCTGATTTGAATGGCATAATTTTTTTTAATGCATCTTTTTTAAATAATTTAAATCCGCAGTCAATATCCTTATAATAAAATCCAAAGAAAAATAAATCCCAAATTTTTAATAAAGTCATTAAAAGATGTCTAAAGGGATGATCGTTTCTTTTTTTTCTAAATCCAATAACTATATCAACCTTTCTTATTTTCTCCAAAAATTTCGGAAGTTCATTAAAATTAAATTGATTATCTCCATCAGTAAAAACAATCAATTTATATTTAGCATTATTAAAACCATCTTTTAAAGAAGCTCCATATCCTCTGTTTGGCATATGAGAAATTACCTTGAGATTATTGTTTTTACTAGCAAGTTCTTTGGCAATTTTTAAAGTATTATCAGATGATCCATCATCTATCATTAAGATCTCCCATCTTTGAACAAATTTATCCGCTACTGGAATGGCATTGTTTACAACTTTTTCCAAATTTTTTTCTTCATTCCAAAAAGGAAAAAAGATTGATAATTCGGGTACTTTTTTAATCATTTATTTTTTTTCTTTCTAGTAAAAATTATACCAAGAACAACTATTAATATACCAGCTAGGGAAATACTATTTCCGATTTTTTCTATAGGAGTGTCTATAAACACAAAAATTGGTTTGTTTTTTAATGCTTCTTCTGCATTTTTAGGTTTCTTAACATTTTTAGGGAGGTATTCATCGGAAATTTTTGAAGTTGTCCACCTTAAACTATAGTCATTAATATAGTCATTCGCTGTTTTATTTAATATTTCTCGTGGATGAAAAAATTTAAAATTTACCAAAACAATCAAAAGAATTGTTATTAAAAATTCTACAAAAATTATATTTTTATTTTTTATAAATTGTCTCGAAAATACAATAATTGAACCCCCTAAGAATGCGCTAAAAAATCCAACCATATTTAAATAACGCCATGGGTATTGAAAATATTTCATTGGAGAAATTAACTCCCAAATAATTTTAGATTGAGAAAGCATCAGGAAAATGGAAAATATTAATCCAGAAAACAAAACTATACACAAATATTTTGTTTTTTTATCAATTTCTTTTCCGAGCATCAAACTAATTATTAAAAAAATCATAGAGAAAACAACGATTAAAATGTTTAATTTTCCTAACATAAACGACAATCCATCGCTACATGTTTTTGTAGATCCACCAAAACCCCAATAGCTATACCAAAGTTGATCTAAGCATACGAAATGATCTTTGAAATCAGCTCCGCCACCGATTGTTGAAGAAACATTCGTATTGCCCATTTCCAAAATAGCCGGAAGCCAGTAAAATGCAGAAATTAATATGCTAAGAAAAAATGCAGAAATTAAATAAAACGTATTCTTGTTCTTTTTATGCTTTAAATTTAAGATTCCTAAAATTATAAGTAAAACTATCAAAAAAGGAGTAATCATCATTGCTGTTAAATTATGAGAAAGAATTACCCCGGAAAATCCGATTACAGAAATAATCACGTAAATGTATTTATTATTTTTAAATAATTTATAAAATCCAAAAAATGCTAAAGGAATAAAAGCATATGCCCACAGCTCGGAAATTGCTCCTCTGACATAAATATTTACAGCATGATATGGAAAAAACACATATAAAAGAGCTGATATTATCCCTCCTTTTTTACCCCAAAATTCCCTGGCCAATAAATACATTGAAAAACTCGATAATAAAACCCCAAATATAATCATAATTTTTGTTGAAACTAAAGCGTCAAACCCTAATAAAACAAACTTTGCACCAAAATAATATGCAAGCGGCGCATAGAAGTTAAAAATTGGATAACCAAGCCCGTAACCAAGGTCAGCTACCCATCTAACTGGAAACATCCCCATTTTGAGCGATTTTGCCATTTCATAAACTCTTTGCACTTGTGTATCATCGTGCATTGGGAAAAAACCGGAGTGAAAAAAAGACAAAATGCTAAAAGATGATAATAAAATTACCAAAATATATGGAATTAATTTTTTGAATAAAGCCATACCTGTATTATACAAAGATCAGGTTTAAATTGAAAGAAATTATTATTCGATTTTATATCTGAAAAAGCTAATTAAACATAAAATTAGAAGAGAAATTAGCGAAAAAATATCTGCAAACAACCTAATTTGTGTCTCCGTGAAATAAACCTGGACAAAATGGCTTCCTGAATTTAGGTTAAATTGAATTAATCCACCTTCGTTGTTATGGTTAATCATAGCTTTTTCCCTATTAACCACAACCATCCATCCGGGGTAATAAATGGTATTGATAGAGATCAGTGATTTTTCTTTTATATCTGCTGTAAAACTGATCTTGCTCCCTTTATTTATTAAATTTTTAATCTCTCCTTTTCCTTTGATAATTTGAACTTTTTCTAAAGAATTAGATATGGGTAATTTATTGACCCAATTAGGAATATATTCATTTTTTACTGTAGTTGTATCTTGATTGGTCGAGTAAAAAGCATCGGGATAATTAGTAAATTCTTTTGGATAAATAAAATCTTTTGCTCCAAAAACCAAAAAAACCAAATAAATTCCCAACAGAATTATTTTTTGCTTTCCTTTAATAAGAGATAGTTGATAAGCTATCAAAAAAGTTGTAGTTAAAACCAAGATTGAAATAAACCTAAAAGGAAATTGAATATAAGACGAAATAACCTGCCAAATAAAATCGGAGATTGGAAAAAGTAAAAACAAAACAATTACCGAAGATGCAAAAAATAACCAATAACTTCTATCCTTTATCTTTTTTACAAAAACAAAAGTAAATAGAAATGAGATCAAAAACACCAAACCAATTAAATTTAAATCATGGAAATTTATAAAATAATTAGAATAGTCAGAGACCAAAACTCTATCAAAAACCACAAATCTTCTTTCATAAATTGCAGGAAACCAAAAAAAACAAGATATCCCTAATCCAAAAATTAAAGATGTTAATATTTTTTTAATTTTCTTTTGGGAGAAATAATAGTAAAAAATAATTATTGGAAAAAATAATAATGCCAATGTGTTATGTGATAAAACTAAAGCTGCAATACCAATGGATACAAAAAATAAACTATTTCTTTCTATCTGCCAAAAAATAAACGGGATAATTGATAATGCCAAAACTTCCCCAACTGATCCTCTTTTATAAACATCCCATAAATGATATGGAAAATATAAATAAACCAAAGACCCAATCATAGAGGATAGGTTGTCAAACTTTTTTCTAAGCCACATAAAGGAAAAAAATGCTGAAGAAATTAAGCTTAAGCCAAAAATTATTTTTATTGTATTTACAAAACTAAAACCTAATAAGTGGATTGGCACACCGATATACATAAATAACGGATATAAAAAATTAGCAACCGGATAACCAAAGTCATTATTTAATCTTGGTAAAAATCTAACAGGAAACTGACCATTTTTTAAGGCTTCGTAGAAAGCAGAGAATCTTATTATCATCCAGTTGCCATCATCTGTTGTAAAAAATCCAGTTTTGAAAAGCGTAAAAAATGAAGGAATAGACAAAATTAAAATTATTATTAAATACTTTATTAATAATTTATCTTTCATAAATTCTTTTAAATAAAATCAAGTAAATGATTAATAAGAATACTCCGATTATTGATATCTTAAGCCCCGTAATAAATGATTCTGGAAAATAATACATTTCTAGCCTATGCTCACCTTGTTTTATGGGAATCGCTCTAAAGCTGTAATTTGCTCTGTAAATTTCTTTTTCTTTTCCATCAATTAAAGCTTTCCATCCGGGAAAATAATTGTCTGATATAAAAAATAAACTGTCTGCATCTGTCTTTATTTTAAAATTTAATTTATTTGGTGTATAGTCAACTATTTCAATATTACTTTTGGAGATTTTTCCAAGGGTAATTTTTGGATCTTTTTCTAAAATTAAGGTTTCCTGCAAGTTTACTTTATCGTCATATATTTTTGAAATTATCTTATCTTTTCCATTACTGATTTCATAATTATCCGCTAAATAAAATCTTGGGAAAACATTTTTGTTTTCATAAATTTGCCAGGGATTTTTTTGCCAAATAAGTTTATATGAATCTTGCGGAAAGGTAACGTAATCCGGATTAAATGACCCAGACATTAATTCATCTTTATGTAAAACATATTTTATCCCTAACAGATTAAGGATTCTTTGCCTATATGGGTTACTTTTTAAATCCATATTGCCAAAACCCGGAGCAATATTTGCATCCGGACGCGGTAAGATATTAGGTAATTCACCATATTTCGAAGAAGCTAATAACTCTCCATATGAAGAAATATGTAATGGGTCGTTTCCCTCCGGTGAATAAGTACCATCTACGCTTTGGTAATTCGATTGAATATAACCCGAGCCATATCCCCAGAAGCGATTGATTCCGGCGTTTTCTTGCAAATAGTTCATAACCGGAGTATTGGGGTAAGTAAAACTGTATGGCGAAAAAGGTGTAATCTTATTAAAAAAATATAATAAATCAAAAATTATTAATAACAGCACAAAAACTAAACTTATGTTTTTAAATTTATTCTTTAGATAAAAAATAATTAACGTTGCCAGTGTTAAAAACGACGGCAACAACATATTTCGAATGCTAATTTTAAAATTATTGTCCGTGATGTAACCTGCTTTATAAATTAAAAAAGCAGCTGAAGAAAACAAAAGTATTGCAAGAATAAAAAACAACGGGTATTTGCTTTTTAAATTTTTTTCTTCTATCCAATAATTAATCCCCATCGCACCAAGAACTATTATTGAAAAAATGAAAATGCATAATTCTCTGGTCGGAATTGTTGTTGAAATTACCGGAATCGGCAATAAGTAAAAATACTTAATAAACGGTATATTTGTCGCAATGATTAAAGACAACGCTGCAATAATTCCAAAAAATTTTTTTTCCGGTTTTTTTACTTTTAAAATTGCATAAACTGCGAAGAAAAAAATAACAACTCCCGGATACATTACTCTTTCTATATATGTTCCGTCAATCCAGTAATTCCTTGATGCGGGATTGCCAAAAAAATCAGGAAAAATTATTGTTATCCAATAATAAATCGGGGATAAAGTTTTGGAAAATTGTTCCAGTGCATATGATCCACGTGTTGAATTTTTAAAAATCTCAAGAGTCGGTAAAAATTGAAAAGCGGATAAAATGAATGGAAAAAATAAAATACTTAAAAAAATTATTGTTTTTTTTATCTTAGCCTTAACTTTTTGCGAGAACAACAAAAATAAAAAATATAACAAACAAATACTGTAAGCATAAAAAACTCCCTGGATATATCCCGCCAATAAACTTAACGTAAAAATAATAATTAACGATAAAACATTTTTATAATTTTGTTGTTCTGTAAGCTTATTTATCAAAAAAAGAGCAAGAGGCAGCCAAAGAAACGTAGAACCAATATTGCCGTATTCTATCCAAACTACCATATATGAAGAAAACGCAAAGGCAATTCCGCCTATAACCGAAACAGTTTTTTGAAGCCGTAATCCTTTGTTTAAATAAATAAACATAAAGATTGCGGCAAAAAACGGTTGAGACATGATAAATAATGTCCAAGCAAAATTAAAAGGTAAAAATAAATAAAAAAGATTTAACGGATAAAAAACTGCTGTTTGAAAATTTGCCATCTGAGGGTTTCCGGAAAAATTATGAGGATTCCAAAAAGGAATTTGCCCGTTTTTCAGCTGCTCTATGGAAAAATACTTCCAAGGATATATTTCGTTTATTACATCTGGACCTTGTGCTTTATCTGGATAACTTCCCGGAGAATATCCCAAAAACGATTCGCTTCTGTAGGGATTTTGGTTAATCAATAAGTCTCCGGGGAAAGGAATTTGTCCGTTAAAAATCGGTTTAAAAAAAATAAGTACAATAAAAAGAATCAACAGATACGGATAAGTCCTTTTTAAAATTTTCATTATTCTTTAGGCGGAATAATTTTATAAACCCTGTAAAAATAATCGCTGTTTCCTGACCTTACCTGAAAAACTAATTCAAGCGGGTAGTCTTGATTAATAATTTGATTATTAGGTTGATAAAATACAAAGTATGAAGGCATTTTCTTGGAGTATTCAATTGTTTCTTTAGCGAGGCTGTGCTCAACCGGCCAATAACCTTTTATCGTAATATTTTTGTTATTTATTAAATATAACTCTAGAGCTTCAGGCATTAAACCAAATGTTCCTTCGGTTGCAATAAATATCTTCTTGTTTTTTGCTTCTTTTTTAAAAAATTCAACACTTTCATTAACTCCCCAACCAGCCGCCCAGCTGTTTACGTACTGTCTACTATCACTTCTTACAATTGGTGCATTAATCGGGTCACTGGCAACTTTAAAACTTACAAATCCTGGATAAGCAACGAAAATAACTGTTACTACAATATAAACAACAGTTGATAAAATATTTTTTTTCTTTTTATTAAGTCTTTTATCTACAAAACCAATAATTTCGTTTAACCCCCAACCGGCAAGAGGAAGCAAGAAACAACTCATAAAAAAAATAAATCTCGGAAAAATTACTTTTCCAAAAAGAGCAAGCGCCGTAAATGGCAAGAGAAAATAAATTATCAGTAATATTTTTTCTTTTGTAAATTTATTTATAAAAATTAAGGATAAAATAACTAATAACACATATGGTAATTTTAAATATTGAATTAACCAGTCAAAAAGACCATATAGATTCCCCACGAAAAATGTAAAAGGGTGATTGACCCACTCGGAAAAAGGATAAACAAAAGTCGCATTTTTAGCTTGAACCATTTGAAATAAGGGAGAGAGTCTTAGGGTGTTGTAAATAATTTGCGCAATAAAAATTGATATTAAAGCAAAAACTACCCATTTTAAAAGTCTTCTTAGAGTGTTTTTCCTTGAAAAATCAAAAAGTAAAATCGTAAAAGGTAAAAGATACTGACTGAAAAAATTTGAACTTTTTGTTAAAGCTCCTAATCCCATAACTACGCCTAATGTGTAAACAAAATCAAACCTTGTTTTCTTAATAAGTTTTATAGAAAAATAAAAAGCCCAAATAGAAAAAGTTGCAACCATACTGTCCATTAATGCCATTCTGTCATTTATTTGTGCGAACGGATAAAAAACATAAAGAATTGAACTTAAATAAGCAATTTTTTTATTTTTAAAAAGCTCAATAGTTAGAAACCAAACCCCAATCATTGTGAGAAATCCTGTGCTTACAGAGACTACTCTTCCGGCAATTAGCGGATCGCTTATGAATTTCATGAAAATCATCGCTGTCCAAACAAATAAAGGCTGTTTACCATCTGTTAGGGAAATATACCTCCAACTTGCATCATTCAAAGCAATTTGTGCCCACCTAACATAAATTGCTTCGTCGGTAAAAATAGGCATAGAATCCAAATATAAAAGCCTAAAGAAGAAATATAAAAAGCCTACAAAAATCGCAAAAATAATTTCAATTTTGTTTTTTTTCAAAAACATCATACTTTGATTATACAGAACCAATACGCTTAAGGTAAATAAGTACAATTTTTAAAAACTTTTTTGAGGATATATAAAAAGGTAAACAATAAAATAATTATCAAACCTGTAATTTCAATATTTAGAACTACAAAAGGATAACTTTTATCATAGTCGCTTAAATAAACATAGGGAATATAAATCGCTGTCCCGAAGAATGACAATATAAAACTGGAAATAAATATATATTGCTTCTTAGAAACTAATGCCGCGAAGGGCAAAACATATAGTAAATACCAAGGCTGAAACGTTGTTCTAGTAGAGGCAATTATTACTGCAATTAAGGATAAAAAAATACTTAATGTAAATATTTTTTCCCAATTAATTTCTTTTTTTGTTTTCTTTAAATAAAAAACAACCGGAAAAACAGGCAGTAAAACAATATTGGCATATTTTATTCCTACCGAAAATAAATAAACAACAGCTGAAGAGATATTTCTATTTTTTATCAATAAATAAAATGAAAACAGTGTAAGGAAAATCATTGGAATATCATTATGGGAAGAAACTAATCCTTCTATTATTACCAAAGGATTTAATCCCCAAAATATTAAGTTAAAGATTAAATTTTTTGGAAAGACCGCTTCTGAAATTTTATAAATAAAATAGCTTGTTCCTAAAAAACAAGCTGCTATCAACAACTTAAATAAGACCATTGTAGGCAAAAAATAATTCATTCCAATATAAGACAATGGAACAGTTAAAAAAAGCCAACTTGGACCATATGGATACAATCTGTGTGTCCAGCGCATAAAATTAAGCATTGGATCAGCTGGAAAATCAAGAGGTTTATACAAAAAAGGGTTTTTATTATAGAAGGTCAATATTTTTGCATCGAAAATATAATTAAAAAGATCGTAAGAAAAAGCATTGTAGGACAAGGCAAGAATTATTACCGTTCCAAATATTAATATCAATGCTTGTTTTTTAGTTATTTTGTTTTTATTGGCAAAATAAAGAAAACGAGAATAAAATAAAAACATTAAAAATAAAATTATGGAAAAGACCAAAGCTGACGTTGGGCGCTGAAAAAAACCTAAATATTGAAAGTTTTTTTGAATAGACTGCCAAAAAGATGCTCTTGATAAAGTCAAACTTAAATCAACTTGCGTAAAAGAATATAAGAAAAGACCAACTATTGTCGTAAAATAACCAAATGCAAGAATTTTAAATTTCATTGAGGTTTATTTATACTTTCCCTTAACACTGTTAATCTTTATTAAAAACAAATCTATTAAACCATTAATGGAATCTTTTATAGGGTTTACTCTTCTTGTTTCCACATATAGCCATTTAATTGGAACTTCTTTAATTCTATAGCCCATTTTTTGAGCTATATGTAAAAGCTCTACATCAAACCCCGCTGTAACAGAAGATCCTGATATTGTTTTAAATCCATTATGTAATTTTAATATTTTTGTAAAAAGTTTATTGGAAGAATCTTTCGTAAATGTTTTGAAACCACATTGAGTATCGCTTATCCCTCTTACGCCAACGATTAGAGTTCTTAACAATATCATTCCTTTTGCCATTACTGCTCTTGTCCAAGGAGCACCTTTTCTGGTTGAATTTCTACTTCCAATAATTATGTCGTAATTTTCTTTAAAATAAGGCAATAACTTATCTAACTCTTCTATGGGAGCAGCCTGATCCATATCTGTAAAAAGCTGATAATCACCTTTTGCTGCTAACATTCCCGTTGTTACGGCACCGGCTTTTCCGGTATGTGAATTTTTAATCAATCTAAAATTATTGTGTAGTTTTACAAAATCTTCTATAAAAGCAATTCCATCATCATCGGATCCATCGTCTACAATTAAAACTTCGTAATTAAACTTTTTTTTACTCAGGAAGCTTTCAATCTTATCAAGGACTCCTTTTTGAAGATTTGCCATTTCGTTATAACAAGGTATTACAACAGAGAGGAAAATTTTATTCATAAAAGAATTATACAAGAAAAAAAATAACTAAACAATTTTTGTTGTTTATGGGATAATTTTAAGGTAAAATACTAGCTAATGCCGCGTTCGTCTAGTGGCCTAGGACGTCACGTTCTCAACGTGAAGATCAGGGGTTCGACTCCCCTACGCGGTACACAAAGCCATATTAATTATTACATTAGTCTAAGTATAGATCGACTAAAACCTGTCTTTGATTATCAATCTAAAACGACATTTTTAAAACAAAATAATTACTTGACAAGGGATTTAATATATTATTTAATGCAGACACTATGTTTAAAAAAGTAATATTATCCCTATTGTTTACAATTTTCATATTATTTTTCGTTTTTGTATCTAAAAAGTCAGTTTTAGCTGGATCTTCTTATCTCTATAACCAAAAAAGTTCTTATGTTCCAACAAGCACATCCTGCGCTTCACCAAATTGTCCAATGAATTTATGGTATCCAAATGGTTCAAAAATTAATATGATGTGCTACTTGGATAGTCAATGGTATACGGGAAATTATAAAAGCAATAGATGGTTTAAGGGATTAGCTTATAAATCCTGGAACTCTCCTGGAACTGTAACTTGGGTACACTCAAGTTATGTCTATTATCAAACATCTGTTCGAAGATGTTGGTAAAAAAACACGACAACTAATTTATATAAAACCTATAATTAATTTTTGAGCTTAGCAGGTTCGGATCCTACTAGCGGTAGCTAAACCAAAGTTAGTAGTTAATTTTATATATATAAGCATCATTAATATTTTTATACTTTATTATTTTCCCCTTTTCCTCCATGTTTTTAACTGCAGAATAAAAATTTTCATTTGATTCCAACAACTGAGTTGCCCATTGATTAGGACGTAAATCTACTATTAAATACTCTGGATTCCCTGCAAAATCAAGCCACCAGCATCCCTTACACACAGAGTCTTTTATCCTTGGGTAAATAAGATAAATTTCTTTTCTATGCGACAAATGAGGCACTAGATTTTGAGATGAGGCTATAGATGCATTCACTGGCACCTCTAAAAAAATCTTATTATTATCATCCATCCATGATTCATTTTGCCAGTAAATTACCTTTGATAATTTATTAAGAGGATAATGAAAAATAAACTGCTGAGTTAAAGAACTTATAACCATAATTATTGCTAAGATGCTTATGTTTATTTTTTTTCTTAAAAAGAATAAAACATCAAGTAATCCCAATAGAAGGAATGGAGCTAAGATAGCCCTATGATGAAGATAAGGCGTTACCATATGCCCAAATTCTTTTTGAGGAACAAAATATTGAGCAAGGTCTAGAAAAACAGCTAGAATAGCTCCTGGAGAAAAAATAGGAAGAAAAGAAAACCAGCCAAATGAATATAGCCAAACCAATATTTTTTCATTATTGTCAAAAAATTTATAAATTAAAGCAATTGGATTTAAATCAAGTGACGGCCAGTATTGATACCCAACCGAAGACATTAAGCTAACAACCTTTACAAAAATTAAGCTTAACGCTAATCCACCAACAAAAAACATAATTCCTTGTTTTCTATATTGCTTTTTGAATAGATAAATTAATCCAACCCCCGCTAATGCAATTCCCATATTTTCTTGTGTTAAAAGCATTAAAACTAAAGTTATCCAAAACAATTTTTTCTTTTTCGCTTCAAAGAAATAGACAAACCATGATAGAAGAGCAACTCCAAGAACTATTGGATGAAAATCAAAATAAACAGCAAATTGAATGCCAAAGAAAAGGCTATAAATAAAACCTAGGCATAAAGAAACAAAAGGAGAAAACCCTCTAATTTTTGCTAATTTATAAATTGGGATTGTAGAAAAAGCTATAAAGATAGCTTGAAAAATAAGTATTATTCTCACGTCTTCCCAAATCCAAAATAAGGGAGCAAGAAGAGGAAGCGTGAGAGTTAAATGATCACCAAGAATAAATTTTTCTTTAATTGTGTTTATCGGAGATAAAAAATGAGCATATTGCCAAACTGTCTGATCAAATATTCCTAAATCAAATGCACCTGACTGAAAATGAACATGTCTTAGAACTGAGAGAAAAGAATAAAGTACGGAAAGTATAAATACCCATAGCAACATCAGCCAAAAACAATTCTTGTCTTTTACTAATATTTCTTTAAAATATTTCACTTATGCACTAATTATAACAATTAATAATTTCAATAAAAAATTCAAGGCTTTAAATTAATCAACCTTTTTTGGCGTTTGGGCATGAAGGATTTGAGGATGAAAAGCTTCAACTTTAGTTTTTGTTTTTGGTAGCTGTTTTGTTAATGCGATATCTAATACTTCATCCATATGGGTTACAAATTTAAAATTAAGATCTTTTAACACCTCTTTTGGTACATCTTCCAAGTCTTTTTTGTTTTCTTTTGGCAAAATTATGGTTTTAAGACCAGCTCTATGAGCTGCGATTACTTTTTCCTTAACTCCGCCGATTTCCAAAACTCTTCCCCTTAAAGTTATTTCTCCTGTCATTCCAACCCTTCTATTTACCGGAATCCTGGTTAAAGCAGAAGATATTGCGGTTGTAATAGCTGTTCCGGCAGATGGACCGTCTTTTGGAACAGCGCCCTCGGGAACATGAACATGCACATCCAGTTTTTGATAGAACTTATCAGACAAGCCGAGTTTACCCGCGCGCGCTCTAATATAAGACATTGCTGCAGTGCAAGATTCTTTCATAACGTCTCCCAATTGTCCCGTTAAAATCAGATTTCCTTTTCCCGGCATCAATGCGACTTCTATAAACAATATATCTCCGCCTGCTTCTGTCCATGCAAGCCCTGTGGACATTCCAATTTCATCTTTTTTCTCTACCATTGTCGCATTGAACCTAACCGGACCTAAAAATTTTGGCACCACTTTTTCGTTAACAATAACTTTCTTCTTTTTGCCTTCTGCTATTAGTTTTGCTACTTTTCTAAAAATTGCAGATATCTGCCTTTCCAAACTTCTAACACCTGCTTCTCTTGTATAATGATGAATTATGAATTTAATTGCGCCATCTGTTAACTCAATCATTTTATCTGTTAAACCATGGTTTTCCATCTGTTTTTTAAACAAAAAGTCTTTCGTAATTCTAAATTTTTCATCGTGGGTATAACCGGTAAATTGAATAATTTCAAGCCTGTCTCTTAACGCCGGGGGAATTGTTTCTAAAACATTTGCCGTTGTAATAAACATTACATCCGAAAGATCGAAAGAAACCTCTAGGTAATGATCGGAAAACATATAATTTTGCTCCGGATCTAGGGCTTCTAAAAGCGCAGACGAAGGATCGCCTCTAAAATCCGCACCGACTTTATCTATTTCATCTAGCATAAAAACCGGGTTTTTTGCTCCTGCATCTTTTATTCCTTGAATTATTCTCCCCGGCATTGCTCCTACATAAGTTCTTCTGTGGCCTCTAATTTCTGCCTCATCTCTTATTCCTCCTAAAGAAAGCTTTACAAATTTTCTACCCAAAGCCCTGGCGATAGATTTTCCAATTGAGGTTTTTCCAACTCCCGGTGGGCCAGCAAAACAAAGAATTGGTCCTTTCATTTTTCCGGCTAATTTATTTACAGCTAAATATTCTACTATTCTTTCTTTGACTTTTTTTAAACCGAAATGATCTTCATTTAACATCTTCTCCGCTTGTTTAATATTAACATTGCTTTTTGTTTCAACCGACCAGGGAAGACTTAACACCCAATCGAGATAATTTCTAATATATCCTGCTTCCGGATTAAACTGATTCATTTGAGATAACTTTTTTATCTCTTTTTTTACCTTTGCCTCAATATCCTCAGGCATTTTTGCTTTCCTAAGTCTTTCCAATAATTCTCTAACCTCACTATCTTCTTCGCCCTCTCCTAATTCTTTTTCTATTGTTTTTAATCGCTCTCTAAGAAGAGCCTCTTTTGCACCTTTCTCAAATCTTTCCTGCGTTTTTGAAGCAATCTTTTTTTCTAACTCCAATACTTTTATTTCTTTTGATAAATAATCGTTTAATCTCTCTAGCTTTTTCTTAACGTCTGTTTCTTCCAAAAGAGCTTGTCTCTCCGAAGGCTTCAAATCCAAAACGGAAGATACTAAATTAGCTAGTTGAGAAGGGGTATTTTCTGACATTACATTCATAAAAACCAAAAAATCTACAAATTTACCAAGATTCATGGCTTTTCTAAATTCGTTTGTTAAATGATTACATAAGGCCTTGATTTCAGGAGAATCCTCTGAAACATCTGGGACTTCTATTACTTTTGCCAAAAGAAAAGGCGCTTTTTGATCGTAAGAAACTATTTTAATTCTGGAGATCCCTTTTACCTGTGCGTTTATTTCCTGATCTGTTTTTATCATTCTTTCTATTCGAGAAAGCGTTCCTATTTCGTAAAGGTCGGAGATATCCGGTTCATTTAGCTTTGGATTTTTCTGTGCAACAAATCCAACAATTCTTTCTTGTGAAAATGCAGCTTCTAAGGCAGCTAAGCTCTTGGGTCTACCAAATGTTAAAACTGAATCAGTATCGGGGAAAATTATGCCATCTCTTATTGGGATTATTGGGATTATTTTTTCCATATTTAAGTTCGATATTAGCACTCTATCATAATGTCTGCTAGTTGTCAAGAAGTTTATTATAATTTATTGTCTCCGCAATGTTTTTAAGGGTTGACAAATATATTATGAGGTCTACAATTTAAATATGGAAGCTAAAAATCCTAAATCAAAAATTGCCCACAAGGCTGCAAAACAAATAAAGGTATTAAAACAACTTCATTCTGTAGAGGGAAAAATTGCCGAAATACTATCTGATTTTGCAGGAAGTATGGGGTTTGTTTATTTTCACGCTGTCTGGTTTACTTTTTGGATTTTAGGCGGTCAAGGACTGCTTATGCCATATATTCAGCCCTTTGATCCCTTTCCTTACGGACTACTGACAATGATCGTCTCTTTAGAGGCGATTTTTCTTGCCACGTTTATTATGATAAACCAAAACAGACAAGCCTTGGTTGAAGAATACAAAGAATTAGAAGAAGAAAAAGAAGCAATCGAAGAAGAACAGGAACAACAAGAGTTAGAAGAAGAGGTCGAAGATATTCAAAAAGATCTTGATGATATTAAGCAGGCAATTTCATTTATTCAACAAAAAGTAACATTAGTGGAAAAAGCAAAGCAAGCAAATGGAAATGGTAACGGCAATCCACCTCAATCACCAATTAAATAATAATCTAGTGATATAATCAAAAAAAATTTATTGGTATGTGTTTATTGTGCTCGTTAGTAATTTATGAAAATTTGTAAATTGTTTTTTAGAAGAAAAATTCTTCTGAACTGTTTTTATTCCCGCTTTTACAAATTTATCTCTTAGTGCTTCGTCGTTAATAAGTTTTTCTATTCGTTGAGCAAGAATACTCGCATCATCGGGCTGGACTAGATAGCCATTGTAAGAATCGCTTATTATTTCTGGTATTCCACCAACTTTTGTTCCTATGACCGGAATTCCGCAACTCATTGCCTCAATAAATACTTGTCCAAAAGTTTCATTTTCAGAAGGTAATACGAATAAATCAACTTCTTTATAAACACCAGACATTTCTTTAAGCTTAAAAGTTTTTACAATTGTTTGTTTTTCAATTCCATGAAGTTTTATATACCCCATAAGCATTTCATACGATCCTTCAAACTCCTTCTTTAAAATTTCAGGAGGAACACCTACTGCAATCAATAAATATAAATTCGGGTATCTTGTATGGATTTTTGAGAATGTCCTAATTAAATTAACGACTCCTTTTTCGCAAAGTATATTTTTGGTACCTCTTATAATTCTTGTTGCGGTCAAAATAATTTTAGAATTATCGGGTATTCCTATTTGTTTTCTTAGCTTGCGTTCAAAATTTAAGCTATTATTAAACTCATGCATATTAACTCCTAAATAATGTGTGTCTAAAACATTTACGTCTGTTCCTTTTTGAAAACAATCGCCTGCAACGCTTTGACTAACACAGCTAACTCTACTCCACGTAAGTTGATTAATAAGCTCTACTTGAAGATCGGATATTGCAAAAGAATGAAGTCTTAGCACTAAAGGAATCTTGTGTGATGCTGCAATCATATTTAAAAACAAACTATACACTGCAGGAGGTCCAAACATAATATTTTCCGCACAAATAACATTAATTTTTTGTTCTTTAATAATTTTTTCTACCAGCCCTGCGAATTTTTCAAATTTTTCGGACATCTCCGTTCGGTGATGAATAATATCGCGCGGTATTGAAAGACTATTGTCAAACAAAATGGTTATCCTTCCGATTTTTTTTGTTTTATTTTTACCGATTGTTGGGATCAATAAAAAAATATCAGAATCTAATCGTTCCTTATAATAATTTATAAGATTTGTTATGTATCTTTCGATTCCCCCTACACTTTCATACGGAGAATTAGGGCTAATAAATAAAATGTTCATGTTATTCTAAAAAGGTTAAGGCTACGCCTTTTTTTCCCGCTCTACCGGTTCTTCCAATCCTATGAATATAGTCATCGTAAGATTCCGGAGCGTCGTAATTTATTACATGAGTTACGTTTTCTATATCAAGGCCTCGTGAGGCAACATCCGTTGCTATCAATATTTGTACCTCATTATTTTTAAACATCTGCAAAGCCCGCTGCCTTTGATTCTGTGTTTTATTACCGTGAATTGCAACAGCTCTAAAACCTCGTTCAACTAAAGAATGAGATAACTTCTCCGCTCCCCATTTTGTTCTTCCAAAAATTAAAACCTTATTATAATTTGCTTGTGCTAAGAGATTATGTAAAACGTCTATTTTAGATTTTTTATTAGCTATCTTTATTACATCCTGTTCTATGTTGTCTGCGGTTTCCTGTTGTTTTACGCTAACAGTTACCGGATTTGAAACAAAGTTTTGTAAAATTTCTCTTGTTTTAACATCAACCGTTGCTGAAAAAAATAATGATTGCCTATTTTTTGGAAGGAGAGAAACTATATGCTTTATATCATGTATAAATCCTATATCAACCATTCTGTCTACCTCATCTAGCACGATGTTTTGGAAAAGCATTAAGTTTAACGATCTTCTTTCTATTAAATCTTTAAGTCTTCCCGGAGTGCCAATAACAAAATGGGGATTATGTTTTAATCCGTATGTTTGTCTTTTTATATCTGTTCCACCAATCACTGCAACCGCTTCGAGATTCATTCCTTTTGCAAAAATTTTAAACTCATCTTTAATTTGAATTGCCAATTCTCTTGTCGGAACAATTATTAAAACTCTTTGATTTCGATCAAGATACGACTTATTGATAAGCGTAATAAGAAAAGCTGCTGTTTTTCCCGTACCTGTATTGGCAATACCTATAACATCTTTCCCTTCCAGTATTTGCGGTATTACTTTTTCTTGAATAGAAGTAGGATTTACATATCCATGATCTATAATGTTACGTTTTATTTTATCCACAACGTTATAGTCGGAAAATTTTATTCCTGATGACATTTTCTCTATCTGAGAGTTTTCCTTTTTTGCTTTCCTAATAAAAAAGCTTGGATCAATCTTTTTTATTCTTCTTCGAGGCCTTGAAGAAAAAGCATGATAATTCTTGCCATTTCTTCCATGGTTATAATTTTTACGTATTTGATTGTACATATTTACCTTTCTACTTGAGGTTTTGCCTCTTTTACCGCAATTGAACGACCATTAAGCTCTGAGTTATTTAATTTATCCATTGCTGTTTTAGCCTCTTGTGGTGTTGTCATTTCAACAAAACCAAAACCTTTTCCAACGCCGGTTGTCCTATCTATAATTACTTTTGCCGATAAAACTTTACCAATCTTAGAAAAATGTTCTTCAAGCTGCGCGTCTGTTGTTGTGTAATCAAGGCTTCCTATAAATAATTTATTTGTCATTTGAGTTTTCCTCCTTTCGTTAATTTATTAATGATACGAAAGTAACTCTGCTCAAATGTGAAGTGGTTTTAGGTTTAAGATAGATACGTGTGGAAATGTTGAAATATCTTTATCTTTATTTAAAAACTAAATCAGTATATAAGCAGATGTACCTTCGTACGATCTGCAACCCTTTGTATTATACCACGAATATCCCAATTTACCTAATTATCCAAATCTCGTGCTAAGTATTCTTAATTATCTCTAAGCTTGCAAATGAAACTAAAAAACACTAAGTTTATCGAAGTTGCTGGCATTAGTTGATGATTTCCGAACTTTTGAATGGAAATATCCCGAGTTGATTAATCAAAAAACAGAACAATACTTACATTTGTTTAATTAAATTCATTGTCCTCTTAAGAAAATTGTTCCTTTTGTATTTTCTGATACTTCATAATCTAAAATCTTCTTAATTTTTTCTATATATTCTTGTGGTTTATCAATGTTATTAAGATATATTTTGTCTTCCAAAGCAGGACTATATAGAGTTAAAGTGCCATAGTTAAAAATTCTACCTATAAATCCTTGGTCTAAGTCAATTGTTTGAATATGCTGACACGTATAAGTATTCTCTTTTCTAATAAGAATTCCTCTTTTATGAATTATTTGTCCAGGTGAAACCTCATAATACTCATTTACCCAAGTAAGAGTAATTATTAAAACAACAAGAACTTCAAAGAAAATTAACAGTAAAACTATAATTGTGTTTATCGTATAAAGTTGTGTAAATAAATTTTGATTTAAATCTAAGTAAAGTAATGGAAATCTTATGAGTATTCTGATTGTTGAAAAAATGAGTATACTAACCACTAGTTTTGATACAAAAGTAAAAACACTACCTCGCAGGAGGATTAGTAATTGTGGGTAAGATTTTTGTGGGTCCGTCTCCATACATACTCCTTATCCATAATTATACATCGTAATTTATATTAATTGTCAATACGAAGCTGGCAATAGTTGATTCCGATTAAATCGGAATTAACTATGTGGAAACTTTTTATAACAATTTCCTATACCAAACAACTTCAAATGAATTATTGCCACCCTCAATGTAATATTCTTTTTCTGTCTCCATTTTTTTATACCCATTTTTCTCATAAAAGCTCTGTGCCATTTTTTGTTGCGTAGATGTCTTTAGCCGCAGTTCCTTTATTTTGCTTTGTTTTGCTACTTCTTCTAATCTAGACATTATTTTTTGAGCGTAACCTTTTCTTCTATGATTAGGGTGAGTTCTCATTCTTCTTATCTGCCCTATGCCATCTGATATTTTTTTAAATCCTCCAATTGCTACAATTTCATCGTTTACTACTCCAACCAGAAACTCTCCTTCATTAAAATATGTTCCTTTTATGTCTTCAAAATCTTTTTCCCACGGTCCACTTCTATATCCTATCTCTGAATGGACAGATGCTAATTCATAGAGTTTCTTAACTCCCTCTTTGTCTGAAGTTTTGTATCTTCTTATTGTAAAATCGCTCACTGGTGAAATTATATCATTTTGAGGCTAATCCGAAGCTGCGGGACTTGGATTCGAACCAAGATAAACGGATTCAGAGTCCGTTGTACTACCATTATACGATCCCGCAAAGTAAGCTAATTTTACTAAAATTGAAGATAAAAAGCTATCTAAACAGTTTTAAAATGTAAGGGGTAAAAATTAGAATCCCAACAACCACTGAACCGATTGCTGTTACCAAAACCATTCCTGCGGAAACATCTTTGGCAATTTTTGCTTCCAACCTATGTTCGTTTGTAATTAAGTTTGTCATTTCTTCTAATGCCGTATTTATCATTTCCGAAGAAATCACTAGAAGAATCATTACTCCTAGAATCCCCATTTCAAATGCGTTAACATGGAAATAAATAGAAGTAATAATTACCAAAATTGCTGCTACGAAATGAATTCTTAAATTCTGATTACGTTTAAGTGCATAATATATACCTTCGAATGCAAATACAAATGATTGAATTAATTTTCTGTTGTTAATCATATATACGTACCGTACTCTATTATTTTAGCTGCCATTAAAAAAGTTGCAAGCGTTACTAATGTCCCAAGAATGCTACCAAAAACTAGTTCTTTTTTTGTATGTCTTTTAAGGCATAACCTTGACCAAGAAACTAAAGGAACTATCCAAAAAGTTAACCAAAAATAATTTATCCCAAATAAAATGGTTATCGTAACAATAAAAGCGCACAAAGATGCTAGATGAATACTTGCCTTAATATATTTATTTACAAATGTAAATATAATTATTGCCAAAAATATTCCAAGACCAACAATTGAAAGATAGAAAAAAATACCCTTAAAAAACAAGGAAATGGTAAGATAAAAAAATGAAAGCACTAATGCAAAATAGTAGAATTCTTCACGTTCTTTCTTTTGCGATAAATCACAATCTGAAAAAATCCCCCTTCTAATCCCTAAATAAATTATTAAAAGACCCACGATGACAAAAAATCCGGAAAAAAATTGCCACTTCAATGCATAAGAAATGTTTTCTGTTTGTTTATAAACGACAATAAATGGAAGAGAAAATAAAAAGATTACGGGGTTAAAAACAAGCGATACTATTTTTGCAAATAATTTTTTGTTCATTCTAGAGCGTTTTTTATTATCTCTAATGTTTTTTCTCTTCCCAATATCTCTATTGATTCATTTAATGGCGGTGTTATTTTTTTACCAGAAACAGCAACTCTTAAAATCATAAAAAATTCGCTGTTTTTAATCCCTAAACTTTTGGCAAGATTCTGCATTTCTTCTCCAATAACATTCGCTTTCCATTCTTTAATTTTTTTAAGAGCATCAATGATGGACAAAAGTAGATTTTTATATTTTTCTAAATCAATTTCGTAATTTTTAGAACTAGTAAAGAAAAATTCACAAATAGGATAATAATCGGAAAGTTTTTTAATCCTTTCTTGAATTAACGGCGTAGTTTTTTCAATAATTTCCTTATCTAACTTGTTTTTATAAAATTCATTAATTCTTGCCGATAAATGAGAAACGTCCATTAATCTTATGTATTCCCCATTCATCCAATCAAGTTTTACTTGATCAAATTTTGGATTTGCAGTATTAATATCCTTTATTTCAAAAAACTTAATCATCTCTTCCAAAGAAATGATTTCTTTGTTATTTTCCGGTGTCCATCCTAAGGTTGCTATAAAATTAATAATTGCCTCTTTTAAATATCCCTCGGACTTATAATCCAGCGCTGATTTTGCACCATGTCTTTTGGAAAGTTTTCCTTTATCCGGTCCTAAAATCACCGGTTGATGCGCAAAATCGGGAATCTTCCAACCAAAACTCTGATAAAGAAAAATGTGTTTTGGGACAGAAGAAATCCATTCTTCCCCTCTTATTACATTCGTTATTTCCATTAAATGATCGTCTACTACGTTTGCTAAATGGTAAGTTGGAAAACCATCCTGCTTTAGAATTACAAAGTCTTCTACATTTTCCCCACTAAATTCAATTTTTTTATTACCTACTAAATCTGTCCATATAAAAATTTTTTCGTCTGGAATTTTTACCCAAATAGCGCCATCTTTTTCATAAGCTATTTTTTTATTTAGAAGTATTTGCACATGCTCTTTGTAAATTTCCAACCTTTCTGATTGATGAATAATTTCGCCAACCCAATCCAACCCAAGCCATTCAAGTGAATCTATAATTGCTTTCTCTGCGTCTTTAACCAGTCGCTTCTGATCTGTATCTTCAATTCTCAGCAAAAATTGACCGTTGTTGTGTTTCGCGAAAAGATAATTATAAAGCGCTGTTCTTATCGAGCCGATATGCGGAATTCCAGTCGGGCTTGGCGCAAAACGTGTTTTTACCATATTAAATAGCTTTCTTGCATTGTACCCCAAATTTAATTTATACTCAATATAAATATGCCTACGCTAAGCCAAACAACAAAAGAAACGAAATTAATTGCAAGATGGGGAATTATAAGCTTAGTTTTAATTTTAATTTTATTCTTTGGTATAAAGATTGCCGGTTTTATTAAAGAAGCTTTGTTTCCCACTCCACCCGCTCCTCCAACTGTCAGTTTTGGAAAACTAACTCCAATTACTTTCCCGGAAAATAAGAGTATTAAAAGTTTTAGTTATTCTGTAGACACTGTAACCGGAAAATTGCCAAATTTTCCAGACAGAGCAAAGGTTTTTAAAATGGTAAAGAAAAAATCCGATCTTTTAGCTTTTCAGAGAACAAAAGAAAAAGCCCAAAAATTAGGATTTACAAAAGATCCAATAATGCTTTCCGAAACAACTTATAAGTGGTCCGATGAAAGTAAACTTCAAAGAATTTTAAACTTAAATACTGTTTCTATGGAATTATCTTTAGATTCGAATTTTTATAACGATGAGCAAATCTTATTAGGAAAAAATCTCCCAACGGAAGAAGAAGCAAGGAAAATTTCCGAAGATTTTTTAAATGAAGTTTCTATGCTTCCAGAGGATATTGATTTAGAAAAAACAAAAACTACGCTTTTCACATTAAAAAATTATGCATTAATCCCGGCAACAAGTTACGCTGAATCAAGGGTTATTCAAGTGAATTTTTTCCAAAAGAACATTGACGAAAAACCTGTTTTTTATAAAAGTCCATACACGCCAAATATTTCGGTTTATATTACGGGAGGAGAAAGAAATAAAGAAGTTGCAAAAGCCAACTATTTTTATCAGGAAATTTCTAATGAATCAGCAACTTATCCTATTAAAACGGCTAAAGAAGCCCTAGAAGAATTAAAAAATGGAAAAGGATATTTTGTACAAATTCCACTAGATAAACAAGAAATTAATATAAAAGAAGTTATACTAGGATACTATCTTGAAGATAAGAATCAAGATTATTTAATGCCAATAATTATTTTTAAGGGAGATAATGAATTTTACGCGTACGTATCTGCCGTCAGGGACGAATGGCTAAATAATTAACATTTCCCGAAATAAGATTTGCAATTCTTAATGTATCGTCAAACCTATCCTTGCTGTCCATAACTACCATTATAATTTTTTTTTGTTTTTCACCATTATAAGCAAAAACTGGTTCTAATTTTGAACTTACCAAAACCTGACCGGCACCGTTCGTAAAACCTGTTTTAACTCCGTTTATTCCATTTACTCCCAAAAGCTTGTTTAAATTATCTACATAATAGGCGTATTGCCCATCAATACTTGTAAATACTTTACTTTTAGTTGAAACAATCTTTGCTAAAATAGGATTATCCAAGGCAATTATTGCCAGCCTTGCCAATTCTTTTGGAGTTGTATAGTCACCTTCATCAATAAGTCCGGCAGGATCAACAAAATGAGTATTTTGTAAATTCCATTTTTGGGCATTTTTGTTCATTTTTTCAATAAATTTATCCTGACCTCCTTCGTAATTTTGCGCTATCGTTAATGCTGCATCGTTTCCCGAAGGAAGAAGCATTGCATACAAAAGACTCTCGAATGTAATTTTCTCTCCGACAGTTAAACCTATTAGCGCTCCTTCATCCGTTGCTGTTTTCACAGTCAAAATATCGTTTAAATCGTAAATTTCAAGCGCGGTTAATGCAGTCATTATTTTTGCCGTGGATGCTGTGGAAAAACGAAGATTTGAATTTTTTTCATATAAAATTACTCCTGAATCGGCATCCATTACCAATGCTCCTCTTGCGCTAATACCTGGATCATAAAAATATTTAAATTCAGGATAAGAAGAAATATTTATCTTTCCTACTGGATTTTTAAAAGGTTTTATTTTGTGTATTTCAATTGCTAAATAAGAATTAGTAATTAGTAACGCTAAAAAAACTGCTATTGAAACTGAAGTTAAAGTAATTTTAAAAACCTTAGGCGAAACTTTATTTTTTAAGTTTTGAAAACCTTTCATCTATTCTTTCCATATCTCTTGGGAAAAGACTTGCTTCCCTAACGTTTGATAAGCCAATAATATCCTTTGTAACTCTTTCTAGTCCGATTGCAAATCCTCCTTCTTTTGGCATTCCGTACTTAAAAGCCTGAAGGTAAAGTTCAAAATTTTCCTTTTTGTATCCCTTATCCTGAATTTTTTCTAAAAGCATTTTATAATCGTTAATTCTTTGACCTCCAGTTACCCATTCTTCACTAAAACCAAGTAAATCAAAACTTAATGTATATTCAGGATCGTCTGGATCAGGCATTGTATAAAAAGGTCTTTTTTTTGTTGGATAATGTGTTATAAAAACAAAAGGCGCTCCTGTTTCTTCCTTCGCCCATTTACATAATTCTTTTTCATCAATCGGATCTAAATCGGATGCTTTTCTATGATCTTCTTTTGTTCTTTTAAAAGCAATTTCCTGAGCTTCTCTAAGCTTAATTCTTGGAAATGGTTTTGAAATATTAGGCAATTCTATTCCCAAAAGAGTTAACTCGTTTTTGTTTTTTTCATTAATTTCTTTAAGCATGTTTATTATAACCTTTTCTGCCATATCCATTACCTCTGTCCATGATTCAATAAAACCCATTTCCGCATCCAAACTAATATACTCCGATAAATGCCTCGTAGTTATAGAAGGCTCTGCCCTGTAGGCATGGGCTACTGTAAAAACACGCTCAAAAACCCCAACCATTATCTGCTTATAGAGCTGTGGAGACTGACCCAAATATGCCCTATGACTATAATAATCTATGGGGAAAACCTCTGCTCCTCCTTCGGTTGCCACAGGTACAATTGTAGGAGGAAATATTTCAATAAACTCTTCTTTAGATAAAGTATCTCTAAAAGACGATACTATTGTTTTCTGAATTTTAAACAAAGCAGAAATCTTTGGACTACGTAAAGTCAGAGCTCTATGATCAAGTAAAGTTGGCAATTCAAGATTTAATTCATTCGAGCCCATATCAAAAGGTAGGGTTTCTGCTTTAGCTATAATCCTAATTTCTTTAGCTTCGAGCTCAAAGCCACCTGAAACTAACTGTTTATTTGCTGATCCAGAAGGTCTTTTATTGACTTTTCCGGCTATCTCTACAACATATTCCGGTTTTAACTCACAGGCGACATTGTACGCCGTTTCCGATACCTTCGGATTAACCACGACCTGAATAATGCCACTTCTGTCCCTAATATCTAAAAAGATCAGCTTCCCATGGTCTCTTCTTAGCCTCACGAAACCCTGAAGACTTATTTGCTGGTTTACATATTCTGAAGCTAAAGACGCAAGAACTCTTTTTATATTATTCATATTAATAAAGATATCATAGCGTAATTTTCCCTACTTGACAAGCAATTTTAATAGTGCTATATTTAGCTTATATCCTATAATATGAAATTAGCTTTGAATTTATTTAATTTTTATTGGACACGGGCTTCCCTTATTTAAAGGGGGCGGATACTTTTTGTATTGCGCCTTTTCCTTTAAAAACAGGAAGCTTTTTTTATTGAAAATGAGAGAATTTGAACATAAAATTGGCGGAAGAATTGATATTAATGACGTGGGCAGAAGTGCTACGGAAGTTGCTACACGCTTTAGAATTGAACCCTATAAGGATAATGATGTTTATACAGGAAGAATATTACCGTTGAATACAAGAGCAGAAAAACCAAAATCTTTTTTAGTAGATCAATCCTTAATCGATACTGTTAAAGAAGTGTATGGCGCAATTGGCGCTGAAGATACGGCAAAATGTATAATTAATGCACTATTTAGCCCAGATACAAGCCGAAAAGAAAGACAACGTTTAATTGAACATATCCAAGAGTTAAGATGTGATCCTTCATCTCCAGAGGATGCGCTAGCTAAGCTTATAAAAGAAACACAAAATGGCAATGGAAATGGTAAAAAATAAATTTTTATTTAAATTAAGTAATTTTTACACTTTTAATTTTTAACTCTATACTAGAATTTCCGTTCCATACATTCTCGCTCAAAATATACGCTACATCAACTTTATCTCCAACAACTAATTTTAAGTCATTACCGGGGTTAAACCATATTCCATTGATTTGGAAACTCGATTCACTATCAACTGGCGAATAACCTTTAAACCTGAATTTAAGGTGCTTATTGCCATTTCCAACCCATCTTAAATCCTTAATTATTAATCCTTTACTTACAAACACGGGTTGAGGATTTCCCATACCGAAGGGCTCTAGTCTTTTGATTTCATTAAATAGCTCATTATTTAATAAACTAAATGGCAATTCACAATCGATTTTTAAGATCTTCGTAAGCCTTTCTTTGTCCAATAATTTTTCTGCTAATCCCTCTAGTTTTTCTTTTATTTTTTCCAAATCTTCTGTTTTGACTGTAAAACCGGCAGCCATGGGATGACCACCTGCGTCAATTAAGAAATCGGAAGCCTGTCTTATAAATTCAATAATATTAAAACCGCTTATTGATCTCGCTGAAGCCTTAGTGTATTTTTCTCCCTTGGATAAAACAATTGCAGGAAGATAATATTCTTCTACTAATTTTCCTGCTACTAAACCAATAACTCCTTGTTCATAAATTTCATCATAAATAAAAATCAATTTCTTTTTATCTTGAGTGGCCAATTTTGCTTTTGCATTAAGCAAAGATTCTTCTGTTATTTTTTGTCGTTTTTTATTGGTTCTACCAAGTTTTTCCGCTAGTAATCTTGCTGCATTTTTGTCTTTTGTACATAAAAGCCTTAATGAATCCATTGCTTTTTCTATTCTTCCGGAGGCATTTATTCTTGGAGAAATAATATAACTTATTTCATAAACTCCAATATTTTCCTTAGCCAACCCCGCTTCTTTAATAATTTCCAAAAGCCCCGTATTTTTTGTATTTTTAATTTCTTTAATCCCTTGTTTTACAATTGCCCTATTGATTCCAACTAACGGCATTAGGTCTGCAATTGTTGCTAACGCGACTAAAACTAACTGATCATCATTTGTTTTTTTATTTAATTCACTACACAATACCCAGGAAACCCCTGCTCCGCATACCTTAGTTGAATGAATAATAGAAAATGCCTTGGGGAGTTTTTCCGAAGGAACATGATGATCGGTAATAATTACATCTATTCCTTCTTTGTTAGCAAATTCGACTGCTTCATTAGCAATGATCCCATTATCTACGGTAATTATCAATTCAACTTTTGGTATTTTATTTTTGATATTTGATATTCCTGTAACCGAAAGACCATATCCTTCATCTACTCTGTGCGGTATATATGGTAGGACTTTAGCACCATGATTATTTAAAGTTTCCCATAAAATTGTCGTTGCGCAAATTCCATCTACATCGTAATCTCCAAATACCACAATCTGTTCTTTATTTTTAATCGCTAATTTAATCCTATTTACAGCTTTTTTTAAATTGTTTTTATCAATACTTACTAATTGGGAAATATTTTTTTTTAACTTTGGATCTAAAAATTCCTCAATTTGTTGCCTAGTTTTTATTCCCCTGTTTTCCAAAAGTATTTTTATAACATCTTTTATTTTAAATTTTTGGTTTTTGGATTTATTGATTGTTTGCCATTTCATTTTTATTTTTGCTTGTCCTTTGCAATTTTAACAAAGGAAAAAATTTTGATTTTTGAACTTCTGTTGCTATACTATAACAAATTCCTTATCTATTTAACAATTTATGCAAAATTTTATTCCAAAAGAGGTTTTAAAAATTTATAAAAAAATAGAAGATTCCGGTCGCAAGGTATATTTTGTTGGAGGATGCGTTAGAGATATTTTTCTACAAAGAGCTACAAAAGACTGGGATATGGCAACTTCGGCAACTCCTGAGGAAATTTTAAAGCTTTTTAAAGAAGGGTTTTACGACAATAAATTCGGCACTGTCGGAATACCGATTAAACCGAATAATCAATTAGCAGACAAGGAAAAAGAAATCATAGAGATAACTACCTTTCGGACAGAACACGGCTACGCTGATAAAAGACATCCGAAAATTGTTAAGTGGGGAAAAACTATAGAAGAAGATTTATCAAGAAGAGATTTTACAATAAATGCAATTGCCGTAATGTTTGATAAAGAAAAGACTATTATTATTGATCCATTTGGAGGACAAAAGGATATTGATAAAAAAATTATCAGGGCAGTTGGAAATCCCAAGGAAAGATTCAAAGAAGACGCGCTAAGATTAATACGGGCCGTTAGACTTGCAACAGAGCTTTCTTTTAACGTAGAAGAAGATACTCTTAATGAAATTAAAAACGACTCCAATCTTATTAAAGAAATTTCATTTGAAAGAATTAGGGATGAGTTAATAAAAATTTTAGCAAGCGATTCTTCTTACGAAGGAATTATGCTTCTTAAAGAATGCGGATTATTGGGTTATATTATTCCAGAAATCTTAGAGGGCGTTGATGTTTCGCAGGAAAGACCGGGCAGACATCATACAACAGATGTTTTCACCCATAATGTACTTTCTTTAAAATTTTGCCCATCAAAAGATCCAGTTGTTAAATTTGCTGCTTTAATCCACGATATTGGGAAACCACAAGTTGCTACAAAAGACGAAAAAGGATATGTTGTTTTTCATAATCACGAATTATCAGGGACAAAAATTGCATACGAAATATGTAAAAGACTCAGGTTTTCTAAAAAAGTTAGAGAAAGAATAATTAATTTAATAAGATGGCATATGTTTACTGTTGATGAAAAAATTACAGATGCGGCCATTAGAAGATTTATACGAAAAGTTGGAATAGAAAACGTAAAGGACATTATTGACTTAAGAATTGGGGACAGGCTTGGAGGAGGAACTCAAACAGCCGAGAGTTGGAGACTAAAACTTTTTAAAAAAAGAATTGAGGAACAATTAAAACCAAAACCTTTTTCGATTGACGACATGGTAATTGATGGAAATGATGTAATGAAAATTTTAAAAATTGAACCGAGTAAAAAAGTTGGTGAAATTTTACAAAAATTGTTTGAGGAAGTAGATGAAGATTTATCAAAAAATAATAAGAAATATCTATTAAAAAGGGTACAAAAACTATCTTAATTTTTTTTAAAATTTCTGCTATACTCTTATCTTGTCGTGAAAAAATATTTTACCTCCGAATCAGTCACCGAAGGACACCCGGATAAAATATGTGACCAAATTGCAGATGCAGTTTTGGATGTTGTTTTAAAAGATGATCCAAATGCTGCTTGCTGCTGTGAAGTTTTTACAACAACAGGGATGGTTGTAATAGGTGGAGAAATTACTACAAAAACCTATGTTGATGTTCAAAAGATCGCAAGAGAGGTTTTAAAAGATATTGGCTATACAAATGCCGACTACGGAATTGATTACAAATCCTGCTCGATAATAAACGTTATTCACGAACAAAGTTTGGATATTGCCCAAGGAGAAGATCCAAAAAAAGCGCTTCATAAAGCGCAAGGAGCAGGAGATCAAGGAATGATGGTTGGATACGCAAGTAATGAAACAAAAGAATTAATGCCTCTTCCAATTACGCTTGCACACGGTTTAACAAAACGTTTAGCAGAAGTCAGAAAAAAGAAAATAATTCCCTATCTTCGTCCGGACGGAAAAGCCCAGGTTACGATTGAATATGAAAACAACAAGCCAATCGGTATAGAAACCGTTGTTGTTGCTGCACAACACGATGACAAAATTCCTTATAAAAAAATTAGGGCAGATATTATTAATAAAGTTATTAAACCTGTTTGCAAAAAATTGTTAAACGGAAAAGCAAAAATTTATATTAACGAAACAGGAAAATTTGTAACAGGTGGTCCTCAAGGAGATACGGGGGTAACGGGAAGAAAAATAATTGTTGATACATATGGTGGAATGGCAAGACACGGCGGAGGAGCTTTTAGTGGTAAAGTGCCAAATAAACAAGACCGAAGTGGAGCTTATATGGCACGCTATATTGCAAAAAATGTCGTAGCAGCAGGCTTTGCAGATAAATGTGAAATTCAACTTGCTTATGCAATCGGATATCCTGAACCGGTTTCTGTCCATGTAGAAACATTCGAAACAGGTAAAATAGACGAAGACAAAATTGAAAAAGCAATTAGGGAAGTGTTTGATATGAGCCCTTCGGGAATAATTAATACTCTTAATTTAAGAAGACCAATTTACCGAAAAACCGCAACTTATGGACACTTTGGCCGACCGGAATTCCCTTGGGAGAAAACCGATAAAGTGACAGCTCTTAGGAAATTTGCTAAACTTTAGTTATGACAAAACAAGCTCTTCGCGATGAACTTAAAAATTCAATGCTTGCTAAGGACGAAATAAAAACTTCTGTCCTTCGAATGCTTCTTTCCGCAATTAATTATTACGAAATTCAAAAAGGCGGAGCTGGATACGAAGCGAGTGAAGAAGATGTTCTTTCTGTAATTCAAAAAGAAGTAAAACAACACAATGATTCAATTGAGCAATTTAAAAATGCAGGAAGACAAGATTTAGTAGATAAAGAAACAAAAGAACTTGAAATATTAAAAAAATATATGCCGGAACAAATGAACGAAGAAGAAGTAAAAAAAATTGTCATAGAAACAATAAATGAAATAAAACCAGCCGGAATACAAGATATGGGAAAGATTATGGGCGCATTAATGCCAAAATTCAAAGGCAAAGCTGACGGAAATTTAGTCAGCAAAATCGTTAAAGAATCTTTGTCTACCTCTTAAGCTTTTTTCTTTTTTCCGACCATTCCTGCCACACCACTAATAGAGGCGCAGCGTTAAATATGGAAGAATATGTCCCACTAACAATACCTATTAACAAAGCGACAACAAACCAACGGATTGATTCTCCTCCAAACAAAAGAAGCGCCAGTAAAACCAACACTACCGTCAATGATGTATTTAATGACCTGTCTAATGTTTGTAATATTGAATCGTTAACGATTTTTTCAAAAGGAGAACCCATCATTCTTTTTAAGTTTTCTCTTACTCTATCAAATACAACAATTGTGTCATGAACGGAAAATCCGATTATAGTCAATACTGCTGTTACAAATAAACTATCAATTTCTACATCAAAAAAGCGTCCGAAGATTGCAAAAATCCCGACAATAACCAATACGTCATGAATTAATGCCAAAACCGCGCAAACTCCAAACCTAAAGCTACTTGCAGGTTTTGGAACTTGTCTAAAAGACCATGTTATATATAAAACGATCAGCAATGACGCTACTAATATTGCTTTAATAGCGTTTGAAGTTGTTTCTGAACCGATTGATGGTCCTATTGTTTCGAAATCTCCTTGTTTAATTCCGTTTATTTTATTACCAAGACTCCAAATTATTTTATTGTTTTTATTCTGATCAATGGCTTGAGTTCTTAACGAAACTGTTTTATCCGACAACTCTATCGTTGCAATTTTTATGTTATTTTCTTCAAAAACGGATTTAATTATTTTTACGTTTTTATTATTAGCCTTTTCCGGTAAAAAGAAAGTCATTCTAGATCCACCAGTAAAATCAATAGACAGGTTAAGCCCGTATAAAAACAGAGCAATTGTTCCGGGAATAATAATAATTAAAGAAATTAAAAAGTATAAATATTTTTTTCCGATTATATTCATATTATTTATAAACTGATCTTAAAAAAGTTCTAGTTACAACAATTGCCGAAAACATAGATGTTAAAACCCCAATCGCCAAAATTAAGGCAAATCCCTTAACCATTCCTGTACCAAAATTGTACAGAACCATACAGGTTATTAAGGTAGAAACATTTGAATCTCTAATTGAAGTCCAGGCCCTAGAAAAACCAGTTTCTATAGCTGACTGTTCACTTTTGCCAAGGCGTTTTTCTTCTTTAGTTCTTTCAAAAATTAAAATATTTGCATCAACTGCCATACCTATAGATAAAATGAAGCCAGCGATTCCGGAAAGAGTTAAGGTTATTCCATAGGGAGTTAAAGAACTAATTTTAAAAATTGCTAAATTAAATAATGTGTAAAGAAGCAAAGCAATACTTGCTATAAAACCAAGTTTTCCATATAAAACAATCATAAAAATTATTATTATAAGAAGTCCTATTGCTCCTGCAAAAAAACTTTTCTGAAGCGACGAAATACCAAGAGTCGGGCTAATCATTTTTTCCGAAAGAGATGTTAATGGAACAGGCAAAGCACCTGCATTTAATTGCGTACTTAAATTATTGGCGGTTTCTATATTAAAGGATCCGTTTATTACAGCATTTCCTGTTAAGATTGGTTCATTAACCTTTGGCGCCTCTATTAAAATATTATCGAGAACTATTGCGAGCACTTTGTTTACATTTCTTTTTGTAATTTCTCCAAATTTATTACTTCCTTCGCTTGTAAAAACTAATTGCACTTGCGGTTTGCCGGTATTCTGGTCAAAGGTTACATTTGTATTCTGTAGGTCTTTCCCGGAGAGATTAGTTTTTCTAAAATTTGAGTTTAACCCCAATGGATAACCGGAGGTAGTTGCTGTTTTTGCTGATTCTGTTGCAATTTCTTCCCAAAAAGTAAGTTCTGCCGTTGTGCCGATTATATTTCTTGCCTGAGCAATGTCTATTCCAGGTAATTCAACTATTATCCTCGATTCGTTACTAACAATGGAGGTTTGAACAATGGGTTCGGAAACACCGAATAAATTTACTCGTCTTTCTATTATGTTTCTTGCTGCCTCCAATGCCGCGCTCTTCTGCGAAGAGGCAATATTTGACATATCTGCTTTATAAGCGATCTCCGTTCCGCCCTCCAGGTCCAAACCTTTCCTAAACTTAAGCTCTTTTTTTATACCTATGGAACTCAGTGTCTTATTGGTATCTATGTTAATTTTTTTATTGACCAGTGGTATATTTAAATTTTCTATTTTGGGTAAAATAATAAAAACCGATGAGACAGTTAAAAAAATAATAAACCAAAAAAGAAAACGTGGATTTTTTCTCATGAAAGCATTGACTCCTCATCTCCAATTAACATTACCCTTGAAACCGATAAAATAGAAGTTATAAAGGGGTCTCTCTTTTTCCTTCTAAACTCAAATTCTTCTTCTGTCATAACAGTATAGTTTATTTCTGTATTTAGCCTTTTTTCTTCATTTCTAACCAAAAGAGCCAATTCCGGTAAAACTACTGTTCCTACCAAAAGTAAATCTACCTGATCCGGTTCGTCTTTTAGTTTTCTTACAAATTTACCGGAAAACATTGCGTATTTTATTTTTCCAAGTTTGACTCTATTTTTAAGAATATCTGCGCCCAATCCCATACTTTTTGCTCCAATTTTTAATAGATCATAATAAAAAGGGTATGTCCTAGATAATGAATAATAAACTCTATTTGCCCTTGGTTCTTTATTTAATATTCCTTTTTTTTCTAAAAATGCTAATTCTCTTCTAACAGCATTAATTTCATCACCGGTTTTTCTAACCAATTCTCTAACATGATACATTTCCCCTGGTGAGGTTAAAAAAACATTGAGTAATTTTACTCTTGCCTTAGATGTTATTAAATCAAAAAACATAATCCTCGCCCTCCTACTTAATATTGGCTACTCCATCTGTGGGCAGGATCTCAAACCAAATATTTCCGCGGTTGAATTCAATCTTTTTTCCATTTGCATCAAAAAGCTGTGTCCTCCCAACGCGCTTATCCTTTTTCCATGTTCCGTTTGTCTTTTTTCCATCCATTAAAATCGTTGCCTTACCCGTTCCTTTAGTTTTGTACAGTAAATGTAAATTATTTTCATATCCGTCATTAGCGCTGCTTTCTTGCATAAATAAAATAGCAATGTTTTTTGCTGTTATCTGCTTATTTGTATTTCTGTCTATATGAGGTTGCCCTCCATTATTCCTTTTGTAAACATTTAGAGTCGAATCATATATCCAGTCTACATAATAATTTGCATTTCCGTCCCAAAATTCTAGATGTGCCGTTTGAGTACTACCTCTTTCGGAAGAAGAAGCATCATCTTTAAAACTATATTCTACAAAATCCTCATCCCAGGATTTTCCGTCTTCGTTTACATTTGATAATTTTCTGTTTTCTTTTCCATATTTCCATAACTTTTCTGTTGTGGAGTACATTGTATGCTCGGTATCGGTATCATGTCCTAGTCTTCCATAATCTCTCCAAAAAACAGGAAAGCCTATTGAAAATTGGTTTAGGTCATTGTAGCCTGTCCAACCGTAATCAGATATTTGAGATATTGCATCTGCAGGACCGGGTTGATTGGCTCCTCCAACGTGAGCATAAAGCGGAAAATCACCGTATTCTGATGCAAAATCAAGAAAGTAAGTCCTCGCAGACCTAATCGGTCCAACTTGTCCTGCATCCTGACAATAATATAATGCCAAAAATCTTGTTATTCCACCTTCTGCTACTGCTTCATAAACAACATCTGCATAAGATAAACCTGACTGTGGTCTTGCATTTTCGTGATTTTCTATCATTACACCAAGGGGTCTGTGTTTTTCCCACCAGCTTTTTTGTTGTTTTGAATATTTTACGCCATTTAATGGACAAGCTTCTGTTTTAGGTAATTTATCATCAAAAACTGTTTGTCCATCCGCATTTTTAGTTGGAGAAGCAGTTGTGATTAATTCATCACCCGCTACGCCTCTTGAGAATAATAAATAAGATACACCTGTAGATGCAATATAAACTAAAATTATTAAAATTAATGTTAAGGTTTTATTATTTCCCATTTTATTTTGCAACTCTTGCTTCCTTTATTGATTTTTTTTCTTCTTCAGACAAATCATGATCCAGTCCTTTTCCGTTTTCTACTTTTTTTGCATACCATCTTGTCCCTGATCTGGAATAAAGGCCAGATATTACTACTCCCGTATCGTTACTGTCTAATAAAGAAAGAATAAAGCTCTGATCTCCACCTGTGTCTTTAAATGGATTAAAACGAATTAATCCTAGTTTCTGAACATGTAATTTTCCCTCTTTATCAATTTTAGCTGTGTAATCCTTAAGATTCTTTATTTCATTTTCCTGGAATCTAACATCTTTTAATAAATTTTCCAGTACTGTTTTTAAACTTTTTTCACTTATGCCTTTTGTTAATTTATTATAGTGAGAAATCGATCTCCATGAAAAAAATGTTATTAACAAAAGCCAAATCAAAACAAAAACAAACAATCCCAAAATTAAATTGGATACCATAGATACTCATATTATATTAGCCTCTTGACAGCCTCGTGTCAATAGTGTAATCTAGGCTTCTAGCATGGCTAAGAAGAAAAAAACTAGACAACAGAAAATAATTGCAGATTTAAGAAAACAATTATTAAAAGATAATCTTAGTAGCCAAAGGCTTCAAGAACAAAGCTTTGATAATTCATTTGAAAAAAAGCTGGATAAAGACACCATAACCCTCAACGCTACCAAACAAAACAATCAGTTAGTTAATTTTAATTATTTAATCCATGACCTTAAAAAAACCGCAATCCTCACGTCATCTGTTATTGTCTTGCAAATTATTCTGTACATACTTTTAACAAACCGTTTATTAATTTTGCCTGGATTAACTTATTGATTGAAAGGGGGTGATTTTAAATGGCATCAATGTATTGTGTTAAATGTCGCGCAAAAAGAGAAGATCCTAATGCGGAAAAAGTAACCATGAAAAATGGCAAACCGGCACTTAAAGGAAAATGCCCAGTTTGTGGTACAGGAATGTACAAAATTGGCGCAGCCTAGTCTCTTGAAGCTCCTATCGATAGGAAAATGATATCCTTCAAGAGCTAATAAAAAAACCTCACTTAAAAAGTGGGGTTTTTTATTTCAAATAAATTTAAAGAATTATAATTTTGTGGAGGAATCGGTTATTAATTTCCTTTATAATGGACTAATTTATATACCTTAACCACAGACACATCCCAACTGCCGGCAATCTCTGCTCTACCAAATCCCGCGATTTCCCAAAGAGAATTACCTAGGGGCTCACAGGGTACGCTTTCACAAACTATAAATAATTGCTCTGTAACTGTATTTCTTTGCGGATCATGAGCACTGTCTTGAATTATTACCGGAGGGTGATTCCAGATTGTAAAAAAATATCTATAAGCATGGTCTGAATTACCTCCTGTAATTATGGCAAAATTAAATGGTTTTGCGTCTGTTTTAGTCATTATAAAATCGGCTATTGTCTTCATTTGATTTAATTGCCTGTTTGGCGGATGTCTAAATGGGATTCCATTTAAGTTTAATAGTATTAAAAATACTATTACTAAAGCTGTTATAAATTTAAATATCTTTTGCTTACTAAGAAAAAATTCTGCTGTAAAACCAATTAGGAAAAATGGCAAAGGAAATAAAAACTGAAAATAGTAGTCATAAATTGGTTTTTTATAAAAACCGAAAAAGAATATGCCCAATATTAACCAGGTGTTAATTAAAAGATAGGGCATTAATTTTTCGTCTCTTTTTTTAATTGATTCATACATTCTAAATAAAAAATAACCAAAACTAATTAGTGATATTAAAAGAATAAATGCTGACCAACCAAATAATATGTTTTTACTGAATGATTCAATTCGCTCCGGAGGAGGAAATCCCATAACCAGCCTCGCAAAAAGTCTAAAAAAAACGTTACCGATAATTAAAAATAAATTTGAACCACCGCCTACTTCCGGAGAATTAAAAATAAATTTAATTAAGCTCGCTGTGTTTGGGAAACCATGTCTTGCTTCAAAGGCCAGATAAGGTGAAAAACCTACAAGAAAACCAAAAAAAATCATCAAATAAGGCTTTATTACGCTTGAAAATATTTTTTTTTGCTTGTTTTTTAAAGCCCAAGAGATAAAAACATAGACAATAATTATTACTCCAACAAAAACCTCAATATAGTGAAGCTGCATTAAGATTCCATATAAAATCCCTGTGATAAAAAAGAATAAGGGCTTATTTTTATTAACCCCTTTATATAAAATATAAAGAGTAAGAAGAGTAAAGGGAGGCATTAGATTTGGATTCCAAGAAGAACGCGAATAAGCAACTACAATCGGAGAAATTGCATATAAAAAACTTGCAATTACGCCCGCTTTTCGACCAAAAAATTCTGTTCCAATTTTATAAACTAACCAAACTGTAAATATTCCAAATAATGCAATCATTACTGCGGGACCGGCAGGATTGTAATTAAAAAACCATAAAAACGGTGTTATGAAATAATAGTAAATCGGACCCAAAAAAAATCCTCCGACAGATGCTGTAGGACCAAGCAAAGTTAATTTACCATGAAGAATATCGTAAGCTACTAAAACATCTCTTCCCTCGTCTCCTAAAAAAGTCATATAGTCAGAAATTCTATATAACCTTAAAAAAGCAGCAAGGGAAAGGATAAAAATAATTACCCAGTTCTTTAATATTGCGTCCGCCATCCGGCGGATAATTTTAAAAATTTGTTTCTTCACTTATGAGGTTTTTTTCGCCAGATTACAAATCTATACATAGAAAAGTTATAAATTAGAAGAACCGCTGTTGCTAATACAAAATAAACATATGGCAGTGGATATTCTCTGCCAAACATTATTTCACCAAGCTGAATTAACCCAGACTGAATAATTATTACCCCAATATTAGAACTTGCAAAAAAACCCAACATTTTAATTAAATATGTTTTTCCGTCTTTCGTACCTTCATGTTTGAATGTCCAAATATTGTTTAAATTGTAATTGGAAAATATTGCGAGCTGAGCGGATAAAAGATTTACAACACCCAAAGGCAAAGTGGTTAAACCAATCAAAATCCTATACGCTATTAGTTGAATTAAGAATCCAGTTCCTCCAACAACTAAAAATTTACCAAAAGTTCCATAAATTAATTCCTGTATCCTCACTTTTATTACAAAAATCAGGGTCTTAATAATAGTTTCTATACCCGGAATTTTAGACTTCCCAAGAGTACGATCCTTAGCATGAAATGGCACTTCGGAAACACTAAATCCATCTTTTACAGCATTGTATAAAAATCCGACTTGGAATGTGTATCCTGTAAATTTACCAAGTTTATCCTTTTCTTTTATAAATACTTCCTTTTTAATAGCTCTATATCCCCCTGTCCAATCATTTATTCCCTTTCTTCCAAAAAGAATTCTTATAAACATATTTCCCCAAACAGATAAAAACTTTCTATGCATTCCCCAATCTTTTGGAATTGATCCTCCTTTACTATAACGAGTTCCTATAACAAAATCGTTTCCTTTTACAATCTCTTCTATGAAATCTGAAATTTTTGTAGGATCATGAAAAAAATCAGCATCCATTTCAAACATAACATCTGCATTCAATTTTTCTATCGCATACGTCATTCCTCTAATATAAGCTGCTCCCAATCCCTCTTTTTTACCTACTATTAAATCTAAATTCTTGTATTTAGTCATTAATTCCCTAACTATATCTGCTGTTCCATCAGGAGATGTGTCATCTGCTACTAAAATTTTTAATTGATGATCTTTAATCTTAGGAAAAACGTTTTCTTCTAATATCGTTATTAATCTTTCTATATTTCCTTTTTCGTTATATGTAGGAATAATTATTACTGCATTCATTAAACTAATTCTCCCTTAAAATATTCTACAGTCTTTTTGATTCCTTCTTCAATACTTATTTTCGGCTCCCAGTTTAATATTTTTTTTGCTCTTGAAATATCCGGTTTCCTTAAAAAAGGATCGTCTTCAGGCATATTTTCAAATATGATTTCAGAAGACGAATCGGTAATTTTTTTAACGATCTCTGCTAAGTCGAAAATGCTTCTCTCATCGGGATTACCTAAATTTATTACCTTACCTATGGCTTCTTTAGAAAATATTGCACTATTTAATCCATTAATCATATCGTCTATATAACAAAAACTTCTGGTTTGCTTTCCTTCTCCATATACAGTAATTGGTTCATTTCTAATTGCCTGATTAATGAAATTAGAAACAACTCTACCGTCGTCTTTTTGCATAAATGGACCGTAAGTATTAAATATTCTGATAATTCTTACTCTTAAATTAAATTTTCTGTAGTAGGTCATTACCATCGCCTCACCGAATCTTTTTCCCTCGTCGTAAACAGACCTTATTCCGTTTGGGTTAACATTTCCAAAATAATCTTCGTTCTGAGGACTAACTGTAGGATTTCCATAAACTTCCGATGTAGAAGTATAAAGATATTCTGCATTCATTTTTTTTGCAATCTCTAATAAATTATATTGACCAAATGAATTAGCTAGCAGCGTTTCCATAGGGTAATTAATGTAGCTCTTTGGACTTTTTTTATTTGGAGAGGCAGGCGAAGCAAGGTTAAAAATATGCGTAACATTTTTTATTTCTTTCTCTATTTCCCGAAGAGATTTTGAAACATCGTGCTTAATAAATTTAAAATTTGGATTATTAATTAACAACTTTATGTTTTTATCATCGCCTGTTATTAAATTATCCAAGCAAATAATTTTATTTTCTTTAATTAGTTCTTTACAGAGGTGGGAGCCAATAAAACCTGCTCCTCCGGCAACAAGAATGGTGTGCATAAATAAATTATTTGGTGTTTTTTTCGCGCTCTATGTCGGCTTTAACCATTATTTCTACTAATTGTTTAAAACTGGTTTTTGGTTTCCAATCTAAAACTTTTCTCGCTTTACTGGCATCTCCAATTAAATAATCTACTTCTGCAGGCCTCATATGTTCGGGCTTATTGCTTATAACATATTTTTCCCAGTCTTTTATTCCAATACACTCAAAAGCAAGCTCTACAAATTCTTTAACACTATGATTTTCCCCCGTTGCTATAACGTAATCATCCGGCTTGTCCTGTTGGAGCATTAACCACATAGCTTCTACATAATCTCCGGCAAAACCCCAATCTCTTTTCGGATCTAAACTCCCCAGTTCAAGTTTCTGTTGTTTTTCTAAACTAATTCTGGCAACCGCATGGGTAATCTTTCTAGTAACAAATTCTATACCTCTTCTGGGAGACTCGTGATTGAATAAAATTCCCGAACATGCAAAGATATCGTAACTTTCTCTATAATTAACTGTTATATAATGACCGTAAACTTTCGCAACTCCATACGGACTTCTAGGATGAAATCTTGTTGTCTCTTTTTGGGGGGTTTCGGTAACTTTTCCAAACATCTCCGATGATGACGCCTGATAGAATTTAACTCTTGGATTAACTATTCTTATCGCCTCAAGCATCCTTGTTACTCCAAGCGCAGTAAATTCTCCCGTTAAAACCGGCTGTTCCCATGATGCTTTAACAAAAGATTGCGCTGCTAAATTATATACTTCATCTGCTTCCGATTTACTGATCGCATCTTGCAAAGACCCCTGATCTAAAAGATCACCAGATACTAACTCTACTTTTTCATAAATGTGTTTTATGTTTTCTAAATTTGGAGTGCTTAATCTTCTAACTAAACCGAAAACTTTATAACCTTTTGAAAGTAAAAATTCAGCTAGGTAAGAACCATCCTGCCCTGTAATTCCTGTAATTAAGGCCTTTTTCATATTTTTATTTTAAATTATATTTCTCCAATAGTCTAGAGTTTGTCTTAAAGTATCCTCAATTGAAATCGTTGGTTCCCATCCTGTAAGCTTATTTAATTTTGAATAATCACAATATAAATTATGTTCATCAACAGGACGAAGTAATTTTTCATCAATTTCTACTTTTATTTTTTCTTTAGAAAAAGAAAGAAGCATATCTAATATGTCTCCTATTTTATACGATTTTCCTGATCCTATATTATAAACCTCTCCTTCTTGTCCTTTGTCGATTAATAAATCATATGCTCTTACAATGTCTTTAACGTTGGTAAAATCTCTTCTTGAATTTAAATTTCCAACTGGTAAAACCGGGTCGCGTTTGCCCTTTTCTATTTCTGCAATTTTTTTAGAGAATGCGGAAACAACAAAATTCGGACTTTGACCGGGACCGATATGATTAAAAGGTCTTGCTCTTATAATTTTTAGACCGTAAGTAATAAAATATTGAAGACCTAAATAATCCTGGGTTATTTTTGAAACCGAATATGGGTTAGCAGGATTTAGCTTGGTATCTTCGTTAACCGGCAAATCTTTTTCTAAAACCTTGCCATAAATGTCACCCGAAGAAACTACCAATATTTTCGTGTCAAAAAGCTTACTCTTTCTTACTGCCTCCAATAAGCTAACCTGAACTGATACGTTGTTCATTATCACTTCTATTGGCAAATTAAAGCTTTTAGATGTGGCTGCAAATGCGGCAAGATGATAAACTGTATCGGGTTTAATCCTTGAAACAATATCTTTTACAATATTATTGTCTGTCAAATCGCCTTTTAGAAAATTTACCTTATCTTTATATCCAATAAAAGAGTTTAATGAACTTTCATCAAGATATGTCCCATAAATTTCACAATCTTTTTTTTTACTAAGTAAATATTCAATTAAATGATAACCAACAAACCCGGTCGAACCAGTTATGAGGATTTTACGTTGCATAAGCTATCTACCAACTCCAATATAAGTAAATCCTAATTTCTTCATTTTTTCACTGTTATAAATGTTTCTTCCGTCAATAATTATTGGATTTTTCATAAGTCGCTTTATCTTCTTAAAATCAATCTTCTTAAAATCATCCCACTCCGTTAAAATAATTAAAAGATCTACTCCGTCTACCACAGAATATGCATTATTTTTATATTCAATATTCTTAAGTACTTTTTCTGCACTTTCTTTTGACTTTGGATCATATGCTAAAATTTTTGCCCCATCGTTTTGCAGTAAATTTATAATATCAATAGCAGGCGCATCCCTCATATCATCCGTATTGGCCTTATAAGCAAGACCTAAAATACCGATCTTCTTACCCCTCAAATCACCCAAGGCTTTTCTGGTTTTTTTTACGATGTCTCTTTTTGCCTGTTGATTAATATTTTCAACATCTTCAAGAAGAGAAAATTGATAATCATTATCTTTAGCAATGGAAATTAAAGCTTTAACATCTTTTGGAAAACAACTTCCACCATATCCCGGACCAGGAGACAAAAACATACTGCCTATTCTTTTGTCCATACCTATTCCTTCTAATACTTTTAAAGCGTCTGCGTGCAGTAATTCCGACAATTTTGCAATTGCATTTGCATAAGATATTTTAAGAGCGAGAAAAGAATTTGCAGCATATTTTATTAGTTCTGCTGTATCAAAATTTGTCAAAATAACCGGAGCCTTTATGCTTTTGTGCACTTTTACAAGTAAATCTTGTGCCTTTTTGCTTTCCGCACCAATTACTATTCTGTCTGGATTAACCGTGTCAGAGATTGCACTTCCTTCTCTTAGAAATTCAGGAACCGATGCATAATCAACCTTAGCGTCTTTTGGCTTGTATTCTTCTAAAATTCTTCTTACTTTTTTATTAGTTCCTGTCGGAACAGTACTTTTAGTAGCAACTACTGTGTATCCTTTTAAATTCTTGGCAATTTCTTCTGCAACCTGCAAAACAGATGACAAGTCCGCATCTCCTGTTTTTGTAGTTGGTGTACCCACCGCTATAAAAACAATGTCCGAATCAGGAATTACTTTGTTGTAATCTAGGGTAAAAAATAAACGCTTGGCTTTGATATTTTTCTTAACCAGTTCGGAAAGTCTCGGTTCATAAATAGGAATTATTCCTTTTTTTAAATTCTCTATTTTCTCTTTTGTGTGACCTATTACATAAACCTTGTTTCCAAAATCAGCGAAAACTGATGCCGTAACTAAGCCCACATAACCATGCCCTACAAATGTAATTGTCATATTAAATAATTAATTGTTTTTTTATTTTATTTAAGCCTTCTTCAAAAGTGCTTAATTTAATCCCGAGTTTTTCTATTTTATCATTATTTAACGCTAAATTGTATGCCCTCGGCGCTTTATCCTTAAAAAAAATCTCTCTTGTTGTTTTTTCTATTAAGTCTTTGTTTAAATTAAATACTTTTGAAATCTTTATTGCAGCCTCATAAGGACTAACTATCTCATTCCCTCCCGCGTGAAATTTTCCAGTTAAATCATTTTTAATAATTAATTTAATTACATCCGAAAGATCGTCAATAAATGTCGGAGTAAAATAATGATCACACACTGCGGTTAATTTTTTACCTTCTTCAAGTAATCTTTTAAAAAACCTCACGTATTCTTCTTTTTCAAATTTTGCTCTATACGGATAGGCTATTCTTAAAATTACCCAAGGACAAGCTGCTTTCTCCACAAACTTTTCCGCTTCTTCTTTTGTTTTTGCATAAAAATTAGCTGCACCCGTTTGATCATTTTCCGAGTATTTATCAGGTAATTCCTTGTCGCCGGAAAAAACCATATCTGTTGATAAATAGATTATTTTTTTGTTAAATTTTTCACATGCCTCTAAAACGTTTTTTGTTCCCAAAACATTTACTTGCCATACTGTGCTTTTTTCTTGTAAGCTTTTTTCTTTTTCTGCATCATCTACGCCTGTAAATGCTGCTAGATGGAGAATTGTTCTTGCCGAAGAATTACTTATTGCTTCAAAAATCTGTTCTTTTATAGAAACGTCAACTCCGTATTTTCTGCTTAAATCCCTAAATTCAAAATCGGGTAATAACTCAACTATTCTTGAACCAACAAGTCCCGATAAACCTGTTCCTAATATCTTCATATTTTTCTGTATTGCTTCTCATAGTATTTTTGATATTCTCCGTTTTTTACATTTTTCCACCAACTTTCGTTTTCTTTATACCATTCAATTGTCTTCTCAAGCCATTCATCGAAACTATGAAGAGGCTCCCATCCTAATTCATTTTTTATTTTTGACCAATCGACTGCATATCTTCTGTCATGGCCAAGTCTATCCTTAACAAATTCTATAGAATCTTCATTCTTTCCTAAAATGTTTAAAATCTTTTTTATAACCGTTAAGTTATTAACGTCTTCCGTTAAACCACCTATGCAGTAAGTTTCTCCAACTTTTCCTTTTTGCAAAATTAAATCAATAGCTCTGCAATGATCCTCAACATAAAGCCAATCTCTTACGTAAAGTCCATCTCCATATACGGGAACTTTCTTATCCTCTAATAAATTCGTAATTGCTAATGGAATTACTTTTTCCGGAAATTGTAGCGGTCCAAAATTATTTGAGCAGTTAGAAATTGTCACTGGTAAACCGTAGGTATGATAATATGCCATTACCAAATGATCTGACGCTGCTTTACTTGCTGAATACGGACTTCTGGGATCATAATTTGTTCGTTCATTAAATTTACTCATTTCATTAAGTTTTAAGCTCCCATAAACCTCATCTGTAGAAATATGATGAAATCTTTTAACATTGTTTTTAAGCACTGCATCTAGCAATACTTGTGTTCCTATAACATTTGTTGTCACAAAAGACGACGGCTCAAGTATTGATCTGTCAACGTGGCTTTCTGCTGCAAAATGAACTATTACATCAATTTCTCTAACTACCTCGTTAACAAACTTTGGATCACAAATATCACCATGGGTAAATTTATAATTTTTGTTATTTTCTACAGACTTAAGGTTTTCTAAATTACCAGCGTATGTTAATTTATCCAGATTAACAATTTGGTCATTGGGATGATTCTTAAGCCAATAAAGTATAAAATTTGAACCAATAAATCCCGCTCCGCCTGTTATTAACATCTTCATAATCTTTTTTCCTTAACTAATTTTTCTATTAAGAGAATAGCATACATTGTCGGTAGATTGTTAACTTTTCCCTCTAAAACCATTTCTACTGTCTTTTTTAAGGGGATTTTTATTAGCTCAATTGTTTCTCCTTCTTCCGGTTTTGGCTCTTTCTCCTCCAATTCTTTTGCCAAAAAATAATGAAGCCTTGATTGAACAACACTTGCGGATCCTTCAACCCTTCCTATTTCTTCCCAATGTCTTGCTATTAATCCTGTTTCTTCTCTTAATTCTCTTTTTGCTGCAAAAAGCGCTTTTTCTCCATCATCAATATGTCCTGCTGTGAATTCAATTACATAATCATTGAACATATGTCTGTATTGCCTTATTAAGTATAGCTCGTAATCATTGGTTAATGGAATAATCATAACGGAGGGCTTTCTTATTACGGTTTCGTATGTATGCTTATTCCCATTTGGTAATAAAATTTTTTCTTTTTCTACTTCAAAAAATTTTGTTTTTAAAAGCTTTTTTCGGGAAATTATTTTCCAGTTACTCATTTAAAGCTCCCCATTTTTTACTTTTTCAGATACGAGGTTATTTGCTCTTAACAATTCATCGTGCGATGTCCCAGCGTCTATCCACCAATTAATTAGTTCGCAAGTTAAAGAACCTTCTTTAAGATAAAAATTATTTAAATCCGTAACTTCTAATTCACCACGTCCTGACGGCTTTAATTTTTTAATAAAGTCGCATACTCTCTTGTCGTAAATATATATACCCGATTGAGCAATGTCCGACTTTGGAAATTCCGGTTTTTCTTCTATTGATAATACTTTGCCGCTTTTATCTACTTCTATTACTCCATATTGTCCTGATTCTGTTGGCATTTTTACTCCAAAAACCATTGCTCCCTTGCTTTTTTCTTCAAATTTTTTTACATAATTACTAAGATCAAAGCTAAAAATATTGTCACCTAAAATAACAAGCAAGTTATCGTCTTCGGCAAATTCTTTAGTTAACATAATTGCGTCGGCAATTCCACCTTTTGCATTTTTTTGAACAGCATAATAAAGTTTTATACCAAAGTCCTCTCCAGCTCCTAAAAGGCTGGCAAAATGCCCTGCATGGTCAGGAGAACTAGTGATCAAAACCTCTTTTACTCCTGCTTTTACCATTGACTCTATTGGATAATAAATCATTGGTTTATTGTAAATAGGTAAAAGATGTTTGTTAGTAACTAACGTAAGCGGTCTTAGTCTGGTTGCCATTCCACCTGCCAATATTACCCCTTTCATATTTCGATCTCCTCACTATGATATTGAGTATTAGTCGGATGCATCATAATCCCATTCCTCCTTTGAGTAAAAATAGCATAATTGTTATCCCAAGACTTCCAATAAGTACATATTCTATCATAATTCTTACCGTTAAATCATGATTTATTTTGTGATGTAATAATCCCCAACCGATATAAAAAATCGTTGTTATTATAAATACAAGCATCTGAAGCTGTCTATTTGGTGAAGCAAAAAGAAAAAGTAAAAAACCCAATATTAAAAGGCTAACCAAAGAAAAATAATAACCTATATGCCTATCTGTTTTTTTCATCATTAAATTACTATTCCGTTAGTTAATATTCCAATCATTATTAATAATAATCCCAAGAATAAAATATGGTCAATATTGTGCCCCACAAATCTAACTAATTTCCTTCGTTCAATTACAATCATATCTAAAAGTAGTACTAAAATTAAAAGAATAATTATTGTTTTTGCTATATTGGAAGAAAGATTAATACTATCAATTAATGGTTCCTCTGAATTAATTTGCGCGGAACTTCTTTTAATTTCCGCGCCAAGCTTACTACCCGCAACTTGAGCCACATTTTGCACACTCGGCTGCTCTTCTGCTTTTACCAAGGATGATTCAATTTCTTTTTTTGTTTCCTGAGGCACTTGAGCCAATTCCCTGCTTCCAAACATTTCAACTACTAAAACAGTTTCTTCACCGTTTAATACTCCAGTATTAACGGCAAAACCTATTTCTTTATAATTTGGGGATAAAATATTTTTTTTATGCGTCGGGCTTGCCATCCATGCATTTATTACATCCGTTGTATTAGTAAAACCTCTCGCTAAATTTTCTCCTGCATAAACATAGTTATATCCGGCATTTTTAATAAATATCCATGGGGTTTTACCACTAGGTGATTCGTGAGCCCAGTAATTTTCGGAAAACATATCTATTGCTTTACCGGCAGCTGCATTCGACAATTCTTGATTAAGACTTAAAGGCGCTAATCCATTTGCTTGCCTTTGACTATTTGTAAGCAATAATAATTCATCGTAAGTAATATTGCTAGAAATTCCCAAAACAGAAGAAAAATTATTCCTTAAAAAGGAAAGCGCAAATCCTCCAATAAACAAGAATATAATCAAGAATAAAATACTCTTGTGGTGAAGCAATCTCGCCCTGTAATTATTTGATTCATGAGGATAAAAATAATGAATCAAAAACTTCATCATAAGATTATTATTCCATTTTTATTTTAAAATACAAGAAGATACTTCATTTGTAAGCTGGTTCTACTGATCTTAGGTTGCCGTTAATCGGGATCTTTAAAAAATGACTTAAAGAATTTGCTATTGATAAACCAACTCTTAAACCGGTATACGAACCCGGTCCGGTATTAACTTTTATTTCTGATAGGTTATTTAAATTCATTCTGTGTTTTTTTAAGATTTTTTCAATCATAGGCAAAACCGCTTGCGCTTTTTGATAATTAATTTTTTGCTTATTAACATACTGCTTTTTCCTGATTTTTATTCCTACAGATATATATTCATTACTGGAAGTATCTATTTGCAAAATAACATTTTTTTCTTTTGACATTTCTTCGTCGGTTGGGGGATTAATATCTGATATTTCTATTGCTCCTTGTCTTAATATTTTCCAAGGAATTTTTGAACAATCGATAACCGTCGAAGGTGTTTTTAATTTACACTTTCCTTCCAATGTAAAATCTACTTTCTCTATTATTTTTAGGTCAATATCAGTTAACTCATAGGGAGTAGCTAAGCCCACAAAGTTTGCAGACGAACCGATTATTGGAACCCCAACTTTGTTTATTAAATCTAAAATTTTTTTATTATTTGGCATTCTGACTCCTAAAGTATTTCCATTGCCTCTTATAAGCGGATTTATTTTTTCTTTTTCGCAAGCAAGGACAATGGTTAATGCACCCGGCCAATATTTACTTATTAATTTTTCAAAAACTTCCTTAGGAATTTTTTTTAGATACTTACTTGCCATTTCTACGCTTCCCACCAAAACGGGAAAGGGTTGATTCTTTTTTCTACCTCTTATTTTTATTAATTTTTTAATTGCCCTGTCGCTATCTATCCTACAACCTATTCCAAACGCCGTGTCAGTTGGAAAAATTATTATTCCTTCGTTGCGAAGAACATCACTTGCTTTTTTTAAATCAAAATCTTTCATTTAAATTCAATCTCTCTTTCGTTATCTTTTAAATATTTAAATTTTATTTCTGTTCTGTTTTTCGGCAATAATTTTCTTATTTTTTCTGACCATTCTATAGCGACTATATTATTTTTATCGTTGATAATTTCGTCTAATTCCATTCCTACAACATCGTTTTCGCTATCAATTCTATATAAATCAATGTGGTAAAAATATTTTGCTTTTATTTTTTTATTGTTAAGCTTATAGCTTCTTACAATTATAAACGTTGGGGAGATTATTCTATTCTTTATACCAAGTCCACTAACTAAACCTTGGACAAAAGTAGTTTTTCCTCCACCCAATTCTCCTGAAAGCGCAATAACTTCTCCTCCTTTAAGGGTACTAGAAAACTTTTCCCCTAATAATTGAGTTTCTTTGAAATTTTTTGTTATGACCATTTGACTCATAAATTATTCTTTTTCTTTTTGTAAAAAAGATATCCAAGTATACCACAGATAACCATAAAGACTCCTCCAATTATGGTAAAAATAGGAAATAGATTATTTTTTCCTTTCACAATAACTTTTTCTATTTTTTTAGTTGGGGTCAGAGTTGCGCTTGAAGTTCCTATATTAATTATATTCTTACCCAAAACCAAAGTTTTCTTTGTAGTAACGGTTTTATAGATGTTATTAGATTTTACTGTAGTAGTGGTTGTAGCGAAAGTAAGTGTTGTAACTAATTTTGTTGTGTTACTACTCCTCGTCGGAGTTGGTGTTTTAGTAGGAGACTTTGTGTTGGTTGCGGTTGGTGTTTTAGTAGGAGACGGAGTAACTGTGAAAGTAGGTGTTAACGTAGGAGTTAAAGTCGGAGGCAAGCTATTCTCACAACCTTTCGTTGAATTAGACAAAACAGTAATCTCACCTACTCCGTCGGGCGATCTTCCAATTGAGACTTCAGATCCGTAATCGTTTTCATATTTATATTGATCAATAATCTCACCAGTTGGCGAAAACAAAACTACATAATCTCCATCATTATTTAAAAAAGAAGAGCATTCAAAGTAAGGATAAAGGAGATTTGAGTTATTTATTTCCGAAAGCGATTTTTTTGAACTACTTCCGGAATCGCTTGTAAAATCCGGGTCATCATCTAAGTAATAATTTAATAGATCTAGATTGTCAGGATTGTAAAATTCAACCCACTCTTTATTTCCTGTTAACGGATGAGGAAAAAATTCGTTAATTTTTAAGCTTGAAGCAAAGGAAATATCCGTAAAATAAATATTTAGAAAAAATAGTATTAAAATAAATAAAATTTTTTTCACTTAATTAGTTACTAATAAGAGTATTAAATAAATAACTGATGAATATCAAGGAATAAAACTAAGAAGAAATTAAAAAGTGTAATTTATGTGTAAATAAAAAGTTTCGAATCCTTCGTCACTTATAACCCTTACATATCTAAGTCTACATCCTCCTGAGCCAGAATAACTTCCCTGATATAGCTTTCCGCTTTTTACCGCTTTAACGTCCAAAGAGGACCCTTCTATGTCTATACCATTATGAAAATTATATATTTGACTAACCCAAGTATATTTAGTTGCCCAAGTCGATCCGTAACCCTGATTAAGCCGTATCCTAGGATCCATCGGCCAATTCCAACTACCAGAAGGGTTAAAAGGATCTGCGTCTGCGCTTCCACAAGATGACCCAGAACAGTTTTCATAATCTACCGATTTTAAATAATTAAACGGGTTTTGCACCGAACCGTCTTTACTAATCATAAAATGGAGATGCGTCCCGCCTGAGTTACATGAAGTCCCTGATATCACTGTTGCAATTTTTTGTCCCTCGCTAACCATTCCCACTTCTTCTTCCTGTCCCTTACCGGCAACAATTCCTTGAATTGCTTCATATTCCGCTCTTGCCTGAGCTAAAAGATTCTGATAAGTTTGTTCATCATTTCTGGTAACTGTTAGTAATTGATCTTTAACTGCCTTTTCCGTAGCTAACTGCTGTGTGTATGTTTCTAATTCTTTTTTTAAAGCTTCTATCTTTGCTTTTTTTTCTTCAAAAATATCTTTTTGATTTGCGTAATCGACTTTTGCCTGTTCGGTTTCGTAAATAAGCCTTTTATCGTGAGTTTGAGCGATTTTTAAGTAATTAAGTTTTGTAAAAAAGTTGGATGCATTATTCGAAGACAACAAAACATAAAATGGCTGGACTGTTCCAACCTCATAAGTTGCAACAATCCTATTTAATAAAACCTTTGTTAAATCATCTAACGATTGCTCTAGGGTGCCAATTTTTTTTGTAGTAGTATCTATGTCTACCTCTAGATTTAATATTTGTTCTTTATTTGCTTCTATTCTGTATTCTGTTAATTTTATCTGATTATCCATTACCGCGATTTGAGATGAAAGAGTTTTTTCCTGACTTTGAAGCTCGTTTACTTTATTCTGTAGCTCATTTATTCTTTTTTCTAATTCAGATGCATTAGAAGATACCTTTGTTGTTGTGGTAGTGGATTCCTCTGCGAAACTAAAATATTTTCCCGTTGTAAATACAATTATTAGTAAAACTAATGTAAATAAAAAAGTCTTTTTTATCCTTAAAATCATAAACCATAAATTATTTTAAATATCTCAAGACTGCTAGAAAACTTGATACAGCACCAAAGATTAATGCCATTATTATCTCCATAAATAAAAGAATAAATACAGGAAGTGGTGTTACTGGAAACACTTCTATCCCTTTAAAAAATTCTGTTAAAACCGGCATAGATGAAAATACTGCTAATGATGCAATTCCCCAACCAATAAATGCCCCAATTATCCCATAGAACATCCCTTCAAGAATAAAAGGCCAGCGGATATGCCAGTTAGTTGCACCTATTAGCTTCATTATTTCTATGTCTTCTTTTTTTTGAGAAATTTTTATACCTATTATTGTTACCATAATAAATATCGACACTAAAGACAAAATCACGATTAAGCCAATTCCAATTCCTCTTATTGCGTTTGTCCAAGATGTTAAAGTCGAAATTACATCTTTTTGATATACAACTTCTTGGACAATAGATGATGATTTAAGTGTATCCGAAATTACCTGCAAGTCCTCTATATTGTATGTTGATATCTCAAGAGACGCAGGCAGTACATCAGCTGTTACTAAATCCAAAAGCAACGGATCATTTTTGTTTTGTTCACGATATATTGCCAATGCATCTTCCTTAGAAACGAACTTTATAGACGCTACTTTTTCGTTTGCGCGCACTTGATTTTCCAGATTATTCACATCTTCTTGCTTCGCTTCGTTTTTAAAAAAAGCGGTAACTTGTGGTTTTGATTCAAGAAAATTTATTATTTTGTGCGAGCCAAATAAAATAAAGGTGAAAAAAGAAATCACCAAAAAAGTTAAAGCCATTATCAGGACTGCAGCCATTGCCTGATACGGTGATCTTCTTATATTTTTCCAGGTTGTCTTAGTGTGTTTCATGTTTGTGTTTTTCTACACTAGCCGGTGAACTCACCGAATGCTCCTTTTTTATTTTATCGTGATTCTTATTGTCGTGCACTATTTTTCCTTTTTCAAGTTTAATTACCCGTTTTGATAAATTTTTAACAATATCCAAATTGTGCGTTGCCATCACAACCGTTGTACCCTTTTTATTAATTTCGGATAATAAATTTACAATTTCCCAAGAAGTAGCCATATCCAAATTCCCTGTTGGTTCATCGGCTAATAAAATATCTGGGGACAGAACCAATGCTCTTGCAATTGCTGCCCTTTGAAGCTCGCCACCGGATAGTTGTACAGGAAATTTTTCTTTATGCGCAGTCAATCCAACTTGAGCCAATACATCTTCAACAATCTTTTTTGCTTCTACAGAATCCATATCGGAAACCTCCAAGGGAAGCATTATGTTTTCAAAAATTGTCCTATCTTGCAAAAGTTTTAAATCCTGAAAAACAACCCCGACTTTTTTTCTAAGATGTGGGATTTTTGCGTTCGGTAGTTTTACAACATCCCAATCGTCAACGATAATTACCCCCTCTGTCGGAAGCATTTCTCTTATTAATAAACGAAAAATCGTAGTTTTTCCAGCCCCTGTTGTTCCAACAAGAAAAACAAATTCGCCTTTCTCTACAGATAAATCCACCTCTAGTAAGGCATATTCACCTGTTCTGAATTTTTTGGAAACCTTATTAAGCTTAATCATTAAAGGACTTCAATTTTGCCGACATCCATTAGCCAACCAGCTTTTTGTGCTTTTTGTGTTTGTCCCCAAACTTTTGTTTTTTTACCAACATACTTCGACAAATCAACGATTGATGAGGTTAAATAAACATTTTGACTTTCTCCACCAGGTCTTTCTAAGTGAAAAGCCCCTTCTCCGTCTATTCCTCCTTCTTTAAGCGTACCTTCTGCAATATCTTTAAAAGAACTCATGTCCGAAGCTCCTTCCGTTGTTCCTTTTTTAATTGAACCTGATTCTATTGCCTGTTTTATATTTATTCCGCTAACGTTTGATCCTTTTGATCCTAATAAATATCCTGTACCAATGCCAATTAAAATAACTACTAAAAATATTATTGTTAATTTGCGTGTAAAAAGCGGTTTGTTTTCTTCGAAATTTTTAATCACAGGTTCATTCTTTTTTTCCTCCATTAAAATCACCTCCTTTGTCTAGTTAACCATATTTTGCCGTTTTTATCAACAGATCTAAAAATATCGAAGCTCTTCTTCAATAAGCAAATCCAAATCTCCATCCAGAACTGCTTCTGTATTTGAGGTCTCATAATTTGTCCTAAGATCCTTCACCATATGATAAGGATGTAAGACATATGATCTAATTTGATTTCCCCATCCAGGAGTTTTATAACCGCCTTTTAATTCTTCTTCTTTTTTCTTTTTTTCCTCTTCTTGTAAAATCCACAATTTTGCTTTTAACATCTTTAAAGCATACTCTCTGTTTTTTCCTTGATAACGTTCGCTTTGTGCTGTTACAATAATTCCTGATGGTTTATGTTTTAACCTAACAGCTGTTGATACCTTATTAACATTTTGACCACCATGTCCTCCTGCTCTAAAAAAATCCCATTCTAAATCATCTTCTTTAATCTCCAAGTCAAAATCTTCATTTACTTCAGGCAATACCTCTACTAAGGCAAATGATGTTTGTCTTAAATTATCGGCATTAAAGGGGGATTGTCTAACCAATCTATGAACTCCTGCTTCTTTTTTTAAATATCCATAAGCATATTGTCCACATACCTCAATAACAACACTTTTAATACCAGCTTCTTCCCCAAATGACTGTTCAATTATTTCATATTCCCAGCCTTTTCTTTCAAAAAAACGCGTGTACATTCTAAAAAGCATCTTCGCCCAATCCATTGCCTCAACCCCTCCCTGTCCTGAATGAATTGATAAAATTGCATTACCTTTGTCAAATGGTCCTGAAAAATATAGTAATGTTTCCAGCTCTTTTAAAATTATATCTGCCTCTTTTTGATTACCCAAGATTGATAATTCCTTCAACTTTTCGCATTTTTCAATCTCTTCCTGAAGAATAGATAATTCCTTCATTTTATCTGCTGCTCTTTTGTGATCTTGCCAAAATTCAGGATGGGAACTTTCCGCTTCTATATCACGGATTAATTTTCTTTTTTGATCGATATTAAGATTTTTTAGTAATTTGTCTATGCGCTCTTTTAGATTTTCCATATTATTTTCCAGCGAGTATTGTAGCAAACATTACAATAGAAGAAAAAATCATTACAATAAAAGTTAACCAAACAAGCGCTTTTGATAATTTTCCCGATTTATATTCACCCATTATTTTTTCGCTTGACGAAATTTTTGCAATTAAGAATATTAACGGAACCGCAGTAACTCCGTTAAATACTGCAGTAAAAATCAAAGCGTCCATAGGATTAAAATTAAGAAAATTAATCAATAAACCGATTATTGTAGCAATAATTATTACTCCATAAAATCCGTGTGCTTTTTTAAACTTTTGACTAAAACCCTCTTTCCATTTAAAAGCTTCGGAAATTGCGTAAGAAGCAGAACCTGCTAAAACAGGGATTGCTAAAAGTCCTATTCCGACAATCCCGGAGGCAAAAATAGTTTTTGCCAAAAAACCGGAATTAGGAAATGTTGATACTAGCGGTTCTAAAGCGCTAGCTGCATCTGCTGCGCTTTTTATCTCCGTTATACCGTTTTTATTAAGCACAGATGCTGTTGTAATAATAATAAACCAGGTGATTATGTTTGAAAAAAGCATTCCGAAAGCATTATCTATTCTTAAATTTTTAATGAAATATCTACTAATCTTAGGTTTTCCACCGGTTTGAGGTAGCCTATCCTGCTCTATTTCTTCTTCTACCTCTTCTGAAGCTTGCCAAAAAAACATATATGGAGAAATTGTTGTTCCAAGCAAACCTGTTAATAAAAAGAAAAATCCGGAATTAAATTCTATATTTGGAACAAAAGTAGCTCTTAACACTTCCGACCAATTTTGTCCTACTATAATAGCGGTAGTTGGATAAACAAGAAGGGTTAATGATAAATATTTTAAAATTTTTGCATATATTTTATAAGATGCAAATACCTCCAAAAAAAGCATAAAAAGAATAAAAAACAATGCGATAACTATTCCTGGAGTAGGAAACATTAATTCAATCGATGCTATCATTGCACCAATGTCTGCACCGATATTAATTGTATTTGCTAAGACAACTAAAAAAACAACGGCAAATAAAATTGTTTTACTATAATTTTTTCTCGCTACTGCGGCAATTCCCTTTCCTGTTACGGCTCCTATTCTTGCACAAGCCTCCTGAACCGCTACCATGAGCGGGTACATTAAGATTATCGTCCAAAGCTGACCATATCCAAATTTAGCACCTGCTTGAGAATAAGTTGCAATTCCCGATGGATCATCATCTGCTGCTCCTGTTATAAGCCCAGGACCGATAATTCTTAAAAAACGATTAAACTTATGTTTTATTTTTTTTTGTATTTCTTCCATTTATAAGCTATCACAAATTTCTTGACAGATTCCCTTGGCTTGATCGCTTGGATATTTTTCCAATTCCTTAATATCATTTATTACTTTTTGTACCTGAGGCGAAGAAGAAGCAATTTCTGCAATATTTATAGAACTTGCTTCTTTTGTAATTTCTTCAATTTTTTCACCCAAAACTTCTTTTATATTTTGTATCTCTTTTTCGGCTTCCATCCCTTTTACAGATTGCTTTATAGAAAGCCCAGTTTCCTTTTTGGTGGTATCTTTTGTATTCAACATTCCCGTAAAAACAACTAAGCCTATTAACAAAAGCACTATTGCAACAATTGTAATTGCGATCTTTTTTTTATCCCAAACCTCTTCTACCTTTGCTTCTTTCATTAAATTAATTGTAGGTAAATAAAAAGCCTTTTGCAAACTAGTTCCTATTTGCTGCTTTATACTTTATGTTTTATATTTTATACTAAAATACATGAGTTATCTTCAAGCTCTAATCCTATCTATTGTTGAAGGAATTACAGAATTTCTTCCGATATCATCAACGGGTCACTTAATTCTTGCCTCAGAATTTTTAAAAATAAAGCAGACTGATTTTGTTAAAGGCTTTGAAATAATTACCCAGCTTGGGGCAATATTGGCTATTGTTTTTTTATATTGGAAAACTTTAATTGCAAATAAAGAAATTTGGAAAAAAATATTGGTCTCTTTTATCCCAACCGGAATTCTAGGCTTTATTTTTTACAAAATTGTAAAAACTTTTTTACTTGGGAATACTTACGTAACCTTATCTTCACTTTTTATAGGAGGAATAATTTTAATTATTCTTGAGTTAATACATAAAGAAAAAGATTGCCATATAGAAAAGATTGAATCTATGAGCTTTAAAAATGCCTTTTTAATCGGGATTTTTCAATCAACCGCTATGATTCCGGGTGTTTCTAGATCAGCAGCTACAATAATCGGGGCACTTTTTTTAGGAACCAAAAGAAAAACAGCAGTTGAATTTTCTTTTATACTAGCTGTCCCAACAATGCTTGCAGCTACAATTTTAGATATTTACAAAAGTGATTTTTTTTCATTTGCTAATTATGAATATATTTCATTAACAATAGGCTTTATTGGATCATTTATTGTGGCGATTTTTGCTGTCAAATTTCTTTTAAAGTTCATAAAAACAAATACTTTTATTCCTTTTGGTGTTTATAGAATCATTCTTGCGTTTCTTTTTTGGCTCTTTATTATTAAATGAAGATTTTTGAAAAAGTTTACAACATTGTCTCCAATATTCCAAAAGGTAAAGTTGCAACTTACGGACTAATTGCAAAAAAAATAAATATAAATAATCCAAAAGTAGTCGGATTTGCTCTTCACCGGAATATGAACCCCAATAAAATTCCCTGCCATAGAGTAGTTTATTCAACCGGAAAATTGTCATCGGGTTATGCTTTTGGAGGAGTAAAAAAACAGAAAGAAAAATTAAAACAAGAAGGAGTTTTTTTTATAGGAAAGGGCCTTGTAAATTTAAAAAGATCATTAATTGATTTTTAATGTTTTAACTGCTATATTAAAAATCTGCCATAGCTATGCCACCAGAAAGACAACCCGCCGTAATATTAACAGACACGGCAAGTGATCTTCCCCAAGAAGTTGCACTAAGAGAAAATGTAAATTTAATAACAGTTCCTACTTTATTTAAAGGAGAACTTGTACCATCGACTAAGAAATTACTTGAAATTATGCTTACTCAAAAAGATGAAATAAAAAATGACGGAAATGGTATTTTAACCACTTCTGCTCCCAGTCCTGGCGACTTCATTAAAACATACAAGGCATTACCCGGGAAAAGAATAATCTCAATTCATATAGGTAGCGAGTATAGTGGAACATATGACAGTTCGCTCGTTGCTACTCGCGAATTAAGTGAAAAAGAGGATGGTTATGAAATAGCAAACTTTGATACAGGAACTGTTTCTATGGCAGTTGGGTTTTTGGCGATAGAAGCTGTAAAAAACTCTCATAAAACAAACGATGAAATTGTCAATCTTTTGGTAAGTATGAAAGACAGAATTATAACTGTATGTACGTTGAATACCTTACAATTCGCACAATCTGGCGGAAGAGTCGTTCGATTCGCAGGGGACATATTAGGTGTCAAACCCATTCTTAATATAAGCCGCAATAGACCAAGGGAATCTTTGGTAACCGAAAAGACAAGGGGTAGAAAAAAATCTGTCGAAAAATTAATCGATATCGTTAAGAAACAAACGCCTCTTGAAAAAGTAGCTATAATTCATGTTGATGCAGAAAAAGAGGCAGAACAATTAGCTAATGAAATTACCGCTTTCTATGAAGGGGATATTGTATTAACAGAGGCAGGTGCGGCAATAGCAAGACATGGTGGTCCGGGGGTTCTGGGAATTTGTGCAATTAAAGAAAAGCCGGATAAATTAACTTAGTTTTTTTGCCTTTTGTATATCCTTAAAAAATTCCTTTATTAAAGATTGTGTTGAGTTTTTAATTTTTTCTTCTATATTCTCAATCCTATCTTTAAGGTGATTCCATGTTTTTCGATGATCATTTTTATGAAAATTTTGTAAAAACTCTTTTTTGTCTTCTTCTTTTAACTCTGATAAAACTTTATCTAAAATACTATGGTGGATGTTTGATTCTATTAATGAAATTAGCTCCCTTCTTTCTTCTTTTGAAAGATTCATATTTCCAAGCTCTAAGCTTATGCTTGATGTTTCTACAAATTTTGAATAAAAATGTTTTGTCATGATTTAATTATAATTAATTGGTCCTAATTTTATCTTATCATCCGGGTCGTCAATAAAATAATATAAAACTGTACCCACCTGTCTTCCATCAACTCTTTCGAGATATTTCATTACTTCGGGAGATCCACCCAAGTGTTTTCCTGTCCATTTTGCAGGACCCGCATCTCCGATTACAACCACCATTGCTTTACCATTTTGAGGATTAACGACAAGCATTTTTCTAAATTTAAAAAAATCAACGTATTCTTTTGGGTTATTGCTAAAGCCTGGAGCTAAAAATGTCTGAGTGGCAATATAATACTTTTCTCTTAAAGTATCTTTTTCCGTTAAGTCCGCATTTGGTTCTTTAAAATACCCCCATGCTCCAAGTCCTGGCGCCATACCATAAGACCAGTATTTTTGGGCATCTTCCTCGTTTTGAAAATGAGTTGCCATAGTGTCTCCTGGAAATCTTGCTAAATGTTGTTCCTGTCCTATTTTCCCGTAAACTGTATTTAATCTTATTCCCCTTAATTCCGGCGATAATTTCATCTTAAAATTGCGGGATAAAATTTCTTCTATTTGTTTTTCTTCATTAGAAGTTAAGAATCTAAATTCTTTTGGTAAAAGTTGATAAAGATCGGAAACTAAAAAAACACTTTTATCTACTTCTTTTATTTTTTCCGTCGCAGCTGCATTTGGGATATGCCTTAAAAGTATTGGTGTTGTAAAAAGAAAAAAACCAACCAAAGATGATAACGCAACTTGTTTGGAGTTATTAAAAAACCATTCAAACGTACTTTTATGCTCGTTAAGAATCTTTTCCTGAAGATCTCTGCTTTGTTTTGACCATTTATTTCTTAAATGCTCAAAATGCGGTTTCTTAGGTGTACTTTTCCAAAGCTTTGTTAAATCCATTGATATCTAAATCTTAACATATTTTAAGTGTCTAATTAGGGTAATGGCATTTTTTATATTTTTTGCCTGATCCACACCAGCAAGGATCATTTCTACCTAATTTCTTCTTCTCCTGTTCTTCTTTAATAGGTTTTTGTTTTCCTGTTCCACTTACTTCAGAAGAAGGAGTATTAGTTTGCATATGTCTTGTTTGTTGAGGAAGATCAGGTTGCTGTTGTACTTGAACCCTGAATATTCTGTGAACAATTTCATCGTCAATTGCTGTAATTAGTTTTTCAAACATTGTGTATGCTTCATTCTTATATTCAACCAAAGGATCTTTTTGCCCATAGCCTCTTAATCCAATTCCCTGTCGTAAATTATCTACAGCGTCTAAATGATCCATCCATAAATTGTCTATAACCGAAAGAGTCACAAATCTTTCTATCTGACGCATTAAATCTTCCCCTAATTGATTTATACGCATTTTATAAATATCAGCAGCAATGTTTTTTAGAAAATCAATTTTTGCATTTTGGTTTTCAAGTTGTTCAAGTTGCTTTACTATTTGATTTTTGGAATTATCATCAAAAGGAAGAATCGTGGAGAAACTATCAACTATTTTTTCGCTTATGCTTTTTTCCGGATTAAATTCTTCTACCAATGTAAGCATTACTAAACTTGTTATACTTTCGTCTATTTTTTCTTTTATTTCTTTTCTCAGTTCTTCTGAATCACCTTGACCTGCCTCAAGTATTTTTTTTCTCCTTTGGTAAATAATTTCTCTTTGTTTATTTAAAACATCATCGTAATCAACCAAATGCTTCCTTATATCAAAGTTGTATCCCTCTACTTTTGTCTGTGCCTGCTCTATTGCCCTCGAAACAATCGGATGCTGCAGAGGAATATTTTCCGGCATATTAAATCTTGTCATAAGACCGGAAATTGTATCCCCTCCAAAAAGACGCATTATGTCATCATCTAAACCAACGTAAAATCTTGATGCACCAGGATCTCCCTGCCTTCCAGATCTTCCCCTTAACTGATTATCTATTCTTCTTGATTCATGACGTTCTGTTCCAATAACTAATAATCCCCCCAAGCTAAGTATTTCCTTGTGTCGTTTTTCCCAATTTTCCCATTCTTTTGATTCTTTTTTGCTACTTCCATCTTCAGTTTTAGGAGGCTCTCCTCCTAAAACAATATCTACCCCTCTTCCTGCCATATTTGTAGCAACAGTTACCGCTCCCTTTTCTCCAGCTTTAGCAATAATTTCTGCCTCTCTTTCGTGATTTTTTGCATTTAAGACTTCGTGATTTATTCCTCTTCTTTTTAATAGCTCTGATATTATTTCATTTTTTTCAATTGATGTAGTACCAACTAAAACCGGTTGTCCTTTTTTGTATGCTTTTTCTATCTCATCTGCAACTGCTGTAAATTTTGCCCTGGATGTTTTGTAAATTGCATCGGGATAATCTTTTCTAATCATTGGATTATTGGTTGGAATAACTACAACATCAAGTTTGTAAATCTTATTAAATTCTTCTGCTTCTGTAACTGCAGTTCCTGTCATTCCAGCTAGTTTTTCATACATTCTAAAATAATTCTGCAGAGAAACCGTAGCCATTGTTTTTGACTCTCTTTGAATAGTAACTCCTTCTTTTGCTTCTATTGCCTGATGCAACCCTTCGGATAATCTTCTTCCTGTCATTAAGCGACCAGTAAATTCATCGACCAGAATTACTTCGTTATCTTTAATAATGTAATCTTTTTCTTTATGAAATAATGTCCTAGCTTTTAAAGCAGCCTCTAGGTGATAAACTGTGTCAAAATCTTTTTCGTAAATTTCTGCTATTCCATATAATTTTTCAATTTTACTTATTCCATGCTCTGTTAAATGAGCTGTTCTTAGTTTCTCATCTATTTTATAATCAATTTCCGGGACTAATTTTTCTACTAATTTTGCGTATTCATAATATTTTTGTGTTGGCGCCTCATCCGGAGCAGAAATTATATGAGGAGTTCTCGCTTCATCGATTAAAACAGAATCTACTTCATCAACAATTGCATAATAATGTCCTCTTTGAACCATTGATTCCAAATCGGAAGCCATGTTATCTCTTAAATAATCAAAACCGAATTCTGAATTTATTCCATAAACTATATCTGCATTATAAGCCTCTTTTCTTTCTACAGACTTGAGGTGTAAAAGCCTAGTATCACGCACGTCTTTATTGAGAAATTCCGGGTCATAAATAAATGATTCATCACTGATTATTGATGCTACTTTTAAACCCAAGAAATTAAACACTGCTCCCATCCAACCCGCGTCTCTTCTTGCAAGATAATCATTAACGGTGACTAAATGTACGCTTTTTCCTGTAAGACTATTAAGATACAACGCCGGTACTGCTGACAATGTTTTTCCTTCCCCAGTTTTCTGTTCTGCTATTTTTCCATTAGCTAATGAAATTGCTGCCATTAGCTGAACGTCAAAATGTCTCTGGCCAATCGATCTTCTCGCTGCTTCCCTTACTAGAGCAAAAGCTTCCGGAAGTATTGAATCTAAAGTCTCTCCGCTTAATACTCTTTTTTTTAACTCTTCTGTTTTTTTGGGGAAAGCATCGTCTTTTAGTTTTTTAATTTTTTCCTCGAATGAATTAATCTCGTTAATGATTGGTCTTAATTTATTTATTTCTTTTTCGTTGGAATCAAAGAATTTTCCAATAATTTTAAACATAGGCTTATTTTACCATAAAAATCCCGCCCATAACGGGCGGGATTATTACCAACTGATCAATTGGTAAAGCTCCAAATTGCTTACCAATTTACTTCTTCTTCTTCTTTTTCTTTGCCATGAAGAATCACCTCCTCACTTTCTTGCCAAATTTTCAAAAAGAAAACGGGCAGTGATTGTTTTTATCGTGTATTAATTTTATTAGTTTGTCAAGATTTTTTCTTTGCTTCAAAGTTATTAATTTGGATTGAAATAACAATAAAAATCAAAAAGCTATTTTTGAGGTTTTATTACTGTTTTATTAAGATATTTTTGTAAAACTTTTGGTATTAAAACACTACCGTCTTCTTGTTGATTATTTTCCAAAATTGCAACTATTGGTCTTGTAGAGAAGGCTGTTCCGTTTAAGATATTTGCGTATTCTGTTTTATTATTTTCTCTGTATTTAATATTTAATCTTCTTGCCTGAAAATCAGTAGTTGTTGACGTAGAAGTTACTTCTCTGTATTTTTCTTCCGATGGAATCCATGCTTCCAAATCATATTTTCTGGCTGCGGGAAAACCTAAATCACCTGTACACATTTTAACAACCTGATAAGGAATTTCTAGGCTTTGCAAAAGTTTTTCTTCCAAGGATAAAAGAAATTCGTGTTCCTTGTCATCCTCTCCCTGTTTTACAAATGAAACCATTTCAATTTTATCGAATTGGTGAGCTCTTAAAATCCCTCTTGTGTCCTTGCCATAACTTCCAGCTTCTCTTCTAAAGCAGGATGAAAAACCAACGTACCTCTTGGGTAATTCATCCAAATTTAAAACTTCATTTTTGTGCATTGGAACAATTGATTGTTCCGAAGTACCAACCAAAACTAATCCGTCTTTTTCAAAAATGTACATATCCTCATCTCCGCCATCTTCCATATAGCCAAGTCCCCTCATTACTTCTTCTTTTACTAAAACGGGGGGTAAAACAGGAACGAAGCCTTCTTTAATTAAAGTTTCAAATGCCAGTTGTTTTAATGCAAATTCCAAAAGAACCCCATCTCCTTTTAAATAATAAAATCTAGATCCGGAAATCTTCGACGCCCTTTCAACGTCTATAATCCCTAACTTTTCCCCTATTGTTAAATGGTCCTCCGGGATGAAATTAAACTTCTTGGGGGAACCTTCTTTTCTTAAAACTTCATTTTCCTTATCGTTTTTTCCAACTTTTACATCTTTTTTGGGAGGATTAGGAAGCTGAATGATTATTTTTTTAATATCCTCATTAAGCTCTGTTAATCTTTTCTCTTTTTTGTCCAGTTCTTCTTTTATCTTTTTTCCTTTTTCTACATCTCTTGCTTTTGCCGCAATGTTCCTTTCTTCTCTCAATCTTTGAACGTTGACATTCAAAGCCTTTTGCTCCTCATCAAGTTTTAAAAGGTTCTGAATACTAACGTTTACTCCTTTATTTCTTGCGCCCTCTTCGACAATTTTTAAATTTTCCTTAATAAATTTAATGTCTAACATATTTAAATACTTCTGTATTATTTGTGATTATAATCCCTAAGTAAAAACTAATCAAACTAAATCGTTCAAAAACCTTTTTTTAATAAAATCTTTTTTTAAAGCAAGGATTAGCCAACCGGCCTTTGGTCCATGATCTTTACCGATTAACGATAAATAAATTGCAGAGAATGCATCTTTTGAGGAGATTTCAGATTCTTTAGCCCATTCATAAAGTTCTCTTTGAAAACTTTCCGCGTCCCATTTCTTATCTAGCTCTACTGTAATTTTTTTTAGAAAACTTTTTTGCTCTGGACTTAAATCGCCAGCTTCTTTTGGAAGAGTTTTTTGAACAAGAAACTTTTCTGATTCTGAAGCGTATTTTTTAACCCAAACACGTGCGTAATCTGCCCAAGTCTCGAGCTTTTCTAATTTTATTTTTTCTTCCATATTAGGCATTTGTACCCATTGTGAAAGAATCGAAAATCTTATAAATGGTGGTTTTTCTACTTTTTCTATTTGGGACATTTCAAAAATCCTTGCGTTATCGTCTGCTTTTTTAGAAAAATATGCATCTGCCATTTTTTGATATTCATCATAAAGTTTTGGGAATAAATCAGGCTTTTTAATTGAAAATTCAACCGCCTGATTGGGTTTTGTTTTAATCATCAAAAATCTTGCAACTTGCGGGGGAATGACTTTTAATAATTCTTCTGAAGTTAATCCTATACCTTTTGAAGAAGCCATTTTTTTACCTTCTGAAATAAAAAATTCATAAGGAAGCTTAAGTGGTGGTTTCGCCTTAAACACATCGCTTAAAATTTTCATAGCAACATCGTAAGTTCCCCCCGCTGATGCATGGTCTTTACCGGCTCCCTCTATTGTTACCCCGAATGTCCACCACTTAGCAGCCCATTCAACCTTAAATGGCATTTTTGCATTACCATTAAAAGGGGCAATTTTCCCTTTGTTTCCGCAGCCCTCTGCCCATTTGACCAAATCTTTTTTACACTCGTAGGAAACTTCTTTTCCGTCCCAATTAGTAACTTTTGTTGTACCCAATTTACCGCATTTTGAACAAACAACCTGTAAAGGATACCAATTATCAGTAATTTTTTTGCTATAAATTTCCTCATATACCTTTCTTATTTTTTCCGCGTTGTCTAAAACAAATTTTATTGCTTTATTAAACGTTCCGTTTTTATATAAATTGCTTGTTTTATAAATTTCTGCCTGTATATTGAGTCTCTTAAATAAATCCTCCATTTTTCTTGAATAAAAATCACCAAATGATCCGTTACCATCAGGAGAAGGCGCAACCGAAATAGGAACTCCCATATATTTTTGATAAGATTCTTTTAATTCCGGCGGTAACCCATCTATGCAATCAAAATCATCAAATCCAAAAGTATATTTAACATCAGATCCTTTTTCTTTTAAAATTCTAAATAAAACATCGTGGATTATCGGACCCTTAATCCCACCCATATGAATATTTCCGGATGGTGTCCATGAATCATTTATCCATTCTTTTTCTTTTCTGTCCTGAAGTAATTTGTCAGCCCAAAACATAAGCTCATTATACTAGATTTGTAAACAAAAATGCAGTAAATCAATAGTCTTCCAATGTGGAAAGATCACCTAGTGGCAAGCCGAGCTCTTTTGCTTTTAAAACTCGCCTCATAATTTTTCCTGATCTTGTTTTTGGAAGCTTATCGATAAATTCAATTTCTCTTGGATATAAATGCCCTGCAAGGTTATTTTTTACAAACATTTTTATTTTTTCCTTTGTCTTATCGTTTTTTTCTACTCCCTGTTTTAAAACAACGAATGCTTTTATTATTTCTCCTCTTGTCATATCTGGCTTTCCGATTACCCCTGCTTCTATAATGTCCGGATACTCCACTAAAGCGCTTTCCACTTCAAACGGACCAACTCTTTCCCCTGCAGTTTTTATTACATCATCTGTTCTTCCAAAAAACCAAAAATATCCATCGTCATCTTTATAAGCTCTATCTCCTGAAACATACCAATCCTTAATAAAATATGACTTATACTTCTCATCGTTTTTCCAAATTTGCTTCATTAAAGAAGACACCGTATCTTTTTTAATTGCTAGGTTTCCTTCTTTATTTGCAGGAAGTTCGTTCCCTTTCTCGTCAATTATTGCAGCAATAACTCCGGGAAAAGGTTTTCCCATAGAGCCTGGTTTTATATCTAAAGAGGCATAATTTGATACGGAAATTGCACCAAGCTCTGTCTGCCACCATGTATCGTGAAAGGGTAAATTAAATGCCTCTAGCCCCCACCATATTGCCTCAGGATTAAGCGGTTCACCAACGCTTACCAAATGCCTTAAAGACGATAAGTTAAAATCTTTTGCTTTGACTTTTGATCCCATTAACATTCTTATTGCAGTTGGAGCCGTATACCAAACATTAACCTTATATTCCTCGATTATTTTGTACCAATTTTCGGGCGAAAATCTCCCCTCGTAAAGAATTAATGTTCCACCAAGACCAAGAATTCCCAAGACATTGTAAACTACCCCTGTAACCCAACCAAGATCTGCCGTACACCAATATCTCTCATCTTCATGAATGTCTAATACATATTTTGTTGTTAATATTGCTTGAAGAATATCGTAATGTGAATGAGCTACGCCCTTTGGTTTTCCGGTAGTTCCTGAAGTATATAAAATATACGAAAGGTCATTTTTATCCGTGTGGACAGGCAAAAAATTGTCCGAAGCATTATCCATTTCTTTTTGGTAATAAACAATTCTTTTTTCTTTTGGTTGATCGACCGATCCCCTTTCTACAATTATTATTTTTTCAAGACTCGGTAAATCTTTCCAAATTTTTTTAATTCTTGGGAAAAGAACAGAATTGGTAACTAAAACCTTGGCTTCACAATCTTTTAGCCTATCGAAAAGTGCAATTTCCTGAAACGCAGGAAACAATGGGCCTGCTACAGCTCCAATTTTTAGAATTCCGATAAAAGAAATATGCCGCTCGGGAATATTTGGCAAGAAAATAAAAACACGATCTCCTTTTTTTACTTTATTTTTGATTAATACGCTGGCAAATTTGTTTGTAAGTTTTTTAAGCTTTTCGTAGGTATATTCTTCTTTATTTCCTTTTTCTCCTTCAAAATATATGGCTATTTTGTTCCTTCCTTTACCAAGAGTATGCCTATCAACAAGATTATAGGAGATGTTTAACGAACCATCTTTAAAATAATCAATTTCTTTTTCAAAATCTTCTAGTAAAAATTTTTTAGAAAACTCAGCGTAGTCTATAAAATTAGGTTTTTTTAAAAAGCTCTTAACGTCTTTGTGGATTATATTTTGATTACTATTCACTGGATGCACTAATTATACAATATTTTATTGTTAAATTAGTCTACTGATACCACTGTGTATAAAATTTTTCCTGCTGGAGCCTCTACTTCGATTTTTTCTCCCACTTTTTTGCCAATTAACGCTTTTCCCAATGGTGATTCGTGGGATATTTTCTTTTCTTTTGGATCAGCTTCCCATTCGCCAACTACCATAAAAGTTTCTTTTTTACCTTTTACATTAAGGATTACTTTCGATCCAAGTTTAACAATATGATTTGTATTCTTTGAGTTTTCTTCTATAAGAACTACCTGTTTTAACAATTCTTCCAACTCCTCTATTCTTCCATCAATAAACGAAAGCTCTTCTTTGGCTGCTGTATACTCTGCGTTTTCCGAAAGATCTCCCATGCTTCTTGCTTGAGAAACTCTTTCTAAAACATCCGGTCTTTTAACCTTAACTAATTCTTCTAGTTCTTTTCTTAACTCTCCTAGCCCTTCTTTTGTTAAATATATTTTTTTTATATCCATAAACTCTCCTATTTAAAATAAAATCCCTCCAATTTTTGAGGGAGATGGGAGGGCAGTTTTACCTTAGGGATGATATCTGAAATTCAATTTTTTGTCAATGACCTCTAGTATTTTTTGGCTCATTTTAGCCTTATTTTTACATTATAGGTCTTTTTTTAAACTCTTTTTGTATTCTCTTAAAATGCGTTTTTGATGATCAAAAGGATGGAAAAAAAGGGATTCATTAGATATTTTTTCCGATGTAATATGTCTCTTCATATAAAAAAGTTGAGGTACCATAAATAAGTAATCTAAGTACCTAAATAAGCTTTTTTTTGTATCAATATTTGGATAATTACGCTCAATAATTTTCATACTGTTTGGCATATAATTAAAAACCCATATATTTTTATTTAAAAACTTCTGGTAAGTATTATCTTTATTTAATATCGGTAATAATTGAATAATTTCGTGAGCAAGATAAATATTTTTTTTAAATTTTATATGTCCTTCGTCTAAAAACATATTCAAACAAATTTTGTTTTTAACGTTTTTATCTTTTCTTTTTCTATGTTTTCCTAAGAGTTTAAGAATTAATATTGTAAAAAACCTCGTAATCCAAACTGTATTTTTTTTAGCAATAATAAAAAAATCGATATCGTCTTCTTCGTCGGCATTTTTTAAAGACAAATTACCACTTATGCCTATTAATTTTATTGTTGGAATTAATGAAAGTTTTCTTGCAATATTTTTAGCAATTTTTATTTTTTCCAAACTTTGTTTCTCACGTTTTCTTCTTAATTCAACTATATAATCTCTTCCTTTTAAAAAATAAAAGCCGTTTTTAAAAGATATTTTTTTTATTTTTTTTAATGATTGAAAAACTTCTTCTTTTGTAAATGTCTCATTGGTAATCAATGATTGAAAAACTTCTTCTTTTGTAAGAGGATAATTAAATATATTGCTATAGAGCAGTGTTTTTAATATCGCTTTACTGCCCATACTGATTTATAATTTGATCAAGTCCCTTTACTAAGGTTTCCACTGCAGTTTCGGGAGAAACTTCATTCAATATTGAATTAACTGCTGTTTCTAAATATTTTGACGCTTTATCATTTAATCCATTATCGTATGTGCTATCTACAAGAAGCGAAGAATTTGCGGTTTTAGCTTGTTCTACGAAAGGATAAACCTGTTCGTTGGTCTTTAGAGAATCTGCAAGGTCTATTCTTGCATAAGGCTCCCCAAATTGTCTCGTTTTTGACTGTTCCGTAAATAATTTCTGTGTTGTTTCTTTTTTTGCCAAAAACTTCATGAATAAAAGTGCTTCTCTATGGTACTTGCTTTTAGAAGAAATTCCTTCAACCCAATAACTTGCCATATTAATGGTTTCTCCCGGAAGCTGTGGAACAAGATATGTTTTAAAGTTTAAATTTGGATTTAGCGCCTTAATCGTAAAAGCATCCCATGAATACCCAAAGCACATTGCTAAATTTTCTTTAGCAAAAGCCAGTATTGAATTATCTAAAGTATTATCCCAAACGCTTCCCTCTCCCTTTGCAAAAGCAGTATAAAACTGTAGCGCATCAGCCGCTGCTGTTTTTGTCGAAGTTATATTGTTAATGTTTACGCCATTTTGCAAAAAGAGTAAAGATATGATATCGGGAGCATGGCTTATATTAGAATAGGATCCCATTGCAGCTCCCGCAGTTTTAATTTTTCCTGACTCATCTTTTACTGTTAGCCTCCTGGCAAGCGCTGCAAATTCTTCCCAATCGCCCGGCGGATTATTTACACCCAAAGCGCTTAACAAATCGCTATTTACATATAAAGCAAGTGTATCTATACCCAAAGGAATACCGTAAATTGCTCCGTTTTTAATTAAGTCTTTTTGCAAAACAAAATAATAATTTTTCTTAAAATCTTCAGCTGAAATTACGTCACTGGGTAAAGGAAGCAATAGTTTTGAAAACATCGGATACCAGGTATTGTGATATCTAAATATATCCGGTCCCGTATTATTGTTAATCCTAGTTGTTAATCTTTCCCTATATTGCTTAATATCTTGCTTTACGTAATCAATTTTTATTGTTGGATTTTCTTTTTCAAATTCAGAAATAATTGACTGCATTGTCGACTTATCTTCCCAAAGCCCCCAATAAACCAAAGTTACGTTTTCGGTTTTTTTACCGGCAAATAAAGGAATTATAAATCTAATAATCAAAAAAACGACTAAAGCCAATACTATTATTCCAACAAAAAATTTTAAAATATTTTTTAGCGAAAAATTTTGTTTTTTTCCTGAGGAAATATCTACCACGCCTATATCTTGAGGTGCGTATGCTGAGCCTGCAGAATTTTGAACATCGGCTGAAGCCGAAAGTTGATTACTATTAGTTGGTTGATTTTCCACTGGTTGGTTTTGAAAAATAGTGTTTTCTGCCATAAATATACTTAAATATAGTATAATACCAAATGCGCATTGTTATCAAATGAAAACTTCTTCCAAGAAAACAAAAAATAAAGTCATTAAAAAATCTAAAGGTAAAAAAAGGGGAAAAATATATTTTTTTAAAATACTATCCTCGTTTTTTTGGTTTTTAACCGGGGTTGTATTAGCCACTTTTTTTCTAAGCAGTTTTGTTTACGCTTTTTTTAGAATTGCGTACAGAAATGTCGTTTATCCGGGAATAATTATTAATAATATTGATTTCGGAGGAAAAACATCAAAGCAGGTAATCGATTATTTTGAAAAAAAGAATAATTTTGCAGATAATACTTTTTTCTCTTTAAAATACGAGGATAAAGCTGCCACGGTTTCCGCAAAAGAGGTTAATCTTGGCTATGATTCAAAACTATTGGCTATTCAGGCAATGAGTATAGGAAGATCAAAAAATTATTTTTCCGATATTAGCATTATCCTCCAAGCCTACACAAACGGCGTTTACCTAAAGCCATCATTTACTTATTCTGAAGAAAAACTGAAAGAAAAAATTGATTCAATAGTAAAAGATATCGAAAAAAAACCAGTAGATGCTCAATTTAAATTTGAAAATAATCGCGTAACCACTTTTAAGCCATCCGAAGACGGACTTTTAGTAGATATACCGGAACTGATTGAACAAATTTTTTCAAAAAGCAAAATTGTGGTTTCCTCAAATAAACAAAAAACAATAATAATAAATATTCCGACAAAAATTGTAAAACCTTCTGTAACCACAGATGAAGTAAACGATCTTGGAGTAAAAGAATTAATAGGAACAGGTACTTCTCTTTTTCAACACTCTATTCAAAATAGAATTTATAATGTTACACTTGCTTCAACAAGACTAAATGGAATATTAATAAAACCAAACGAGGTCTTTTCTTTTAACAATGCGTTGGGTGATGTCTCATCTTTTACAGGGTATCAACAAGCATATATTATCCAAAATGGAAGAACCGTTCTTGGTGATGGAGGCGGAGTATGTCAGGTTTCCACAACGCTTTTCAGAGCAGCTTTGGATGCAGGTTTACCAATCATTGAAAGATGGGCTCATGCATATAGAGTAGGCTATTACGAACAAGATTCAGGACCCGGATTAGACGCAACTGTATATTCACCCATAAATGATTTGAAGTTTAAAAACGACACGGGAAAACACATTTTGATGCAAGCAGAAATTGATCCAACAATCTTAAAATTAACCTTCTATTTATATGGAACCAAAGATGGTAGAATTTCTATTGTTAATAAACCAGTAACACTAAGCCAATCTCCCCCACCTCCACCGCTTTACCAAGACGACCCGAATCTTCCCAAGGGAACAATTAAGCAAGTAGATTTTGCTGCTTATGGTGCAAATGTTTATTTTACAAGACAAGTAACAAAAAATGGTAAAATAATTATCTCCGATAAATTTGTCTCCAATTACAAACCTTGGCAAGAGGTTTATTTAAGAGGAACTAAGGAATAAATCCGCAATGAATAAAATTCTAAGTATAAAAAAAGCGCTAGACTTTTCCAATGAATTTAACTTATTAAATAAAAAAATTGTGATCGTAGGTGGGTGTTTTGATATTGTTCACAAGGGTCATCTTGCTTTTTTAAAAGCTGCAAAAAAAAGAGGGGATAAGCTATTTATATTGCTAGAGGAAGATGAAAAAGTAAAAAAAATGAAAGGTAAAAATAGACCTATTCATAATCAGAAATCAAGAGCTAAAGTTCTTTCTCTTGTTAAAAACGTTGACTTTGTTGTTTTATTAAAAAATATGAAAAAAGATGAAGATTATGCTAAACTACTACTTCAAATAAAACCATATGCTGTTGCGATTACAGATGGAGACAGAAATAAAGATCGAAAAAAAATACAAGCAGAAAGCGCAGGAGCAAAATTAGTTACGGTTATAAGAAGGATGAAAAATATATCAACTAGTGAAATATTAAAAAAAGTTATATGAAAAAAATAATAATTTCTTTTCTAATCCTTTTTATAGTTATACTTTTAATAACACTCAGCGGAAATATTTTTGTAAAAAATCCATCATTTTTAAAACCTTCTGCGAGAATAACCATAAATAAACAAGTTTTTAATCTTTTACTTGCAAAAACCGCAAAAGAAAAACAAGTAGGTCTATCGCAAAAAAAATCCTTACCAAGCGATTACGGGATGGTTTTCGCTTTTGAAAAACAGGGTTATTATTCTTTTTGGATGAAAGATATGAAATTTCCAATTGATATTATTTTTATTAAAAATAAAAAAATCGTAACTATTTACGATAGCGCTAAGCCCCCTTCTTCGAAAAACGAAAGCTTAATAATTTATCAACCAACCGAAACAGCGGATACTGTCTTAGAAATAAACGCGGGACTTTCAAAAAAATATGGGTTTAAAAGAGGAATGGAAGTAAAATATGAAAATTTTGGGAGTTGAAACAAGCTGCGACGAAACCTCGGCATCTGTAATCTTTGCAAAAAAAAATGATAAAAACGTTAAAATTTTATCTAACGTAATATCGTCTTCTTTGTCTTTACATAGCAAAACAGGAGGAATAATCCCAGAAGTCGCCGCAAGAGAACAGTTAAAATACATCTTACCTGTTATTAAAGAATCATTAGATAAAGCAAAAACAAAAATTGAGGAAATTAATGCAATAGCTGTAACAATCGGACCAGGATTAGTCGGGTCGCTTTTAGTAGGAATCGAAACGGCAAAAACAATTTCTATGCTTTATAAAAAACCGATAATACCCGTCAATCATTTACATGGGCATATGTATGCAAATTTTATTAATAACGATCAAAATACTAATGTTAAATTTCCTGCAATTATACTCATTGTATCAGGAGGTCATACTGATTTACTTTTAATGAAAGGGCACGGAAATTTTAAATGGCTTGGCGGAACCAGAGATGACGCAGCAGGAGAAGCATTTGATAAAATCGGAAGACTATTAAACCTACCCTATCCCGGAGGACCGTCTATAGAAAAAGCCGCTGAAAACGGAAATCCCGAATCCTTTGATTTACCCCGCCCGATGATTGGATCAAAAGATTTTGATTTTAGTTTTAGCGGATTAAAAACAGCAGTTTTAAAAGAAACTAAAACAATAAAACAATATAATAATAAAATAATCAGTGACTTAGCTGCATCAACTCAAAAAGCAATTATTGAAGTCCTAATTAAAAAAACAATAAAGGCGGCAACAAAATACAATGCTAAATCCATTCTTTTATCCGGCGGTGTTGCCGCAAACCAGAGATTGAGAGATGAACTTGAATTATTTGCTATTCGCCATATGCCAAAAGCCAAAATTTTTTTTCCACAAAAATTTTTGTGTACAGATAATGCTGCAATGATTGCTACAGCCGCTTTTTTTAACCAAAATAAAGTTGAATGGAAAAAAATTACTGTTAATCCCGAGCTATATTTCTACTAAGCTAATTACGTGTTAAAATAATACTGTATGTTAGATATTTTAGTGCTTGGATCAATTATTATTTCGGGTTTTATTTTTATATTTATTTTTATAAATAAGAAGCTTAAAAATCTAAACGAGCCAAAAGAAAATCAAGCTCTTCTTGAATGGCTAAAAACAATGCAATCAACCCTGGATAGATCCTCTATAAATATGGTTCAAACGCTTCAAGAAAATACAAAACAGTTAAATGAACGTTTAGACAAAGCAGCTGGAGTAATAAAAGATGTAGGAAAAGAAGTAGGACAGATGAGCGAAATCGGAAGAAATATGCGCGAACTTCAAGAATTTTTAAAAAGCCCGAAGCTTAGAGGAAATATCGGCGAACAGGTCCTAAAAGACTTAATTTCCCAAATGTTTCCTAAAAATAATTTCTTTTTACAATACGAATTTAAATCAGGAGATAAAGTTGACGCAGCAATAAAAACAGATGCAGGAATTTTACCGATAGATTCAAAATTTCCAATGGAAAATTTTCAAAAAATGGTAAAATCGGAAACAAAAACAGAAAAAGATGCTTATCTAAAAGAATTTTTACGTGATGTAAAAAAACACATTGATGCTATTTCTAAAAAATATATATTACCAAGTGAAGGAACAATGGATTTTGCCTTAATGTATGTTCCAAGCGAATCAGTTTATTATGAATTAGCTAATCAAGCGGATGTATTAGACTATGCAAGAAAAGGAAGAGTCTACATTGTTTCCCCATCCACTCTTTACGCGCATCTTCAAACAATACTCTTGGCTTTTGAAGGCAAAAAATTAGAAATAAAATCAAAAGAAGTTTTTGCACTATTAAGAAGCATGCAAATAGATTACGAAAAGGTTAACGATAATATAGGAATTTTGGGAAAACACATTAACAATGCTTCTTCTCAATTTAACAATGTTACTACTGGATTTATTAACTTGGGACAAAAATTAAGCTCTATGAGAAATATCGAAATCGAAGAAACAAGTAAAATTGAACAGAAAAATAATTAACTCCCCTATGATACAATACCCTCATGAAAGCTGATTTTAAACTTGACAAAAATCAATTAGCTGCAGTAAATCATGAAAAAGGACCACTTCTAATTATTGCAGGGGCAGGAACAGGAAAAACAACTGTTATAACAGAAAGAATAAAACATTTAATTTTAGAAAAAAATATACATCCATCGGAAATACTAGCATTAACATTTACAGAAAAGGCTGCGGCAGAAATGGAAGAAAGAATAGATCTGGCAATGCCATATGGATATAGTCAAATGTGGATTTCCACTTTTCACGCATTTTGCGACAGAATTTTAAAACAGGAAGCAATCCACATAGGACTTAACTCTTCATACAAGCTACTTACCGAAGCAGAGGAATTAATGCTTTTAAAGCAAAATATTTTTAAATTTAATTTAAATTATTTTAGACCGCATGGAAATCCGAATAAATTCCTAAGCGGGCTATTAAGCCATTTTAGTAGACTTAAAGACGAAGATGTATCGCCAAAAGAATACCTTAATTGGGTAAAAAAACAAAAGAATGAAGATGAAAAAGAAACTGAAAAAAACCTGGAATTGGCAAATGCTTTTAAAACTTATGAGGAAATAAAAATAAAAGAAAATGTAATGAATTTTTCCGATCTAATTAGTAACACTTTACTTCTTTTTAGAACAAGAAAAAATATCTTAAAACAATATCAAAACCAATTTAAGTTTATTCTTGTAGATGAATTTCAGGACACTAATTTTGCGCAAAATGAACTAGCAATACTTCTTTCCGGGGATACAAAAAATATAACCGTTGTAGGAGACGACGATCAATCAATCTATAGATTTAGAGGTAGCTCTGTTTCAAATATTATTCAATTTAGAAAACAATTTAGGAATGCAAAAATTATTACCCTAATAAATAACTACCGATCGACAGAAGAAATACTTAACAAGTCTTATCAGTTAATACAATTTAACAACCCTGATCGTCTGGAAATAAAAGAAAAAGTAAATAAAAAATTATTTTCCGTAAGAAAAATAAAGGGAGAAAAAGTTCAGTTTATTTTTGAATCAAGATCAGAAGACGAAGCAGATTCTGTTGCAAGAAAAATAAAACAATTATGTGAAGACGAAAAAAAATATGAATATAAAGACGTTGCTATTCTTGTAAGGGCAAATGACCATTCGCAAGTCTTTGTAAGGGCACTTGAGCGGAAAAAAATTCCCTATCAGTTCTTAGGACCCGGAAGACTTTTCCATCAAGAAGAAATAAAAGATTTAATTTCTTACCTTAAGGTTTTATATAATTTTGAAGATTCTGTTTCTCTCTACAGAATTTTAAATATGTCTCAATTTAAAATGGAAAGCATAGAAATTGCGTCACTTTTAAATTATTCAAAACGAAAAAATTATTCACTTTTTGAAACTCTTGAAAAAGTTGAAGAAACTTTTTTAAAGCCCGAAACCAAAGATAAAATAAGAAATTTTACCAGAATGGTAAAAAAACATTTATCTCTTATCCCTAAAAATACCGCCGGAGAAATTTTGTATTTTTTCCTGAATGACTCTGGATTGTTAAAAAAAATTATTGAATATAAAACTGAAAAAGAAGAAAAAAAGGCAAAAAATATTGCCAAATTTTTTGATAAATTAAAAACTTACGAAACAGAACATAGTAGTGCAACAGTATTTGACGTTGTTGATTGGATTGATTTATCAATGCAAATGGGAGAAAGTCCGCTTGTTGCAGATATTGATTGGTCTCAGAATAATGCTGTAAATATCTTATCTGTTCACTCAAGTAAAGGACTAGAATTTCCTGTAGTTTTTTTGGTCAATTTAGTTTCTGATAGATTTCCAACAAGAAATAGAAGCGAAGCCATTCCGATTCCACAAGATTTAATAAAAGAAATTCTTCCATTAGGCGATTATCATACAGAGGAAGAAAGACGACTATTTTATGTTGGGGCAACCAGAGCAAGGGATGAATTGTTTTTATCGGCTGCTTTATTTTATGGTGAGGGGAAAAGGAAGAAAAAAATATCTCCTTTTGTTTATGAAATGTTGGGACAAGAAAATGTTGAAAAAATAATTACAAAAAAATCTGAACCAGCAGGACAACTAACATTACTTGAATGGATCGAGCCGAAAGAAGAATTATTTACCAATAAAACCTCGTTAAAAACTCCTGTAAAATATTTATCTTATTCTCAAATACAAACATTCGAAATTTGTCCCCTTCATTACAAATTAAGGTACATCCTTAAAATTCCAACTCCTCCAACATCTGCTCAAAGTTTTGGAACAAGTGTACACGCAGTACTCAGGGATTTTTATCAAAATTGGATAAGAGGCGAAAAAACAAAAATATCGGAAATAAAAAAACTTCTGGACAAAAACTGGATTAACGAAGGATATTCAAATAAAACCCATGAAAAAGAAGCTTGGGAAAAAGCAAAAAAAATTATTACTAATTATCTGGAAAAAGATTTTGATGCTAAGAATATTCCTTTAGCAACCGAGTATGGATTTAATTTTTTCATAAACGATTTAAAAATTGGTGGAGTAATAGACAGAGTAAATAATTTAGGAAATGGAAAAATAGAAATACTGGATTACAAAACGGGAAATAACGTTTTAGAAGAAAAAGAATTGATTAATAATTTACAACTTACTATTTATGCATTGGCTGCGAGTTTAGTACAGGAAAAGTTTTTAAATAAACCGCCCGACCAAGTTGATTTAAGTTTATGCTTTTTAGAAAAGGGTGAAAAAATAACGACAACAAGAACCAAAGAACAGCTTGAGGAAGCTAAAAAACAAATTTTGGAAATTGCCGATAGGATATCAAAAAGCGACTTCTCCTGCAGTAAGTCTAGTTTATGCTTAAATTGCGAGTATAAAATGCTTTGCAATACATCTAATGGTTAATATTAGAAAAAATGCCTCTTTTTTGCTATAATACGGTCGTTCTGGGAAGACAAGTTGCTACTCCGGTGTTACATCGGAGAGGAAAGTCCAGACAGGTGTAAAATCAGGGACGGAGCATAAGCTCTGACTAGTAATAGCTGGTGGCTAAATTTTTTACCTACATATAAGATTTAGCACAAATCTTGAATAGACAAGATTTGAGAGCAACAGAGACGAGTAGGAGTGAAACGGGCAATCCCACCTGCTGCAACCTTAGAAATGAAGCGTTATCCCGATTAAATCGGGATTGTTACATATTTTACGGAAGCTTCTAAGTTAAGGGCATCCCGATTATATCGGGACTATGTGACCAATCATCACAATTGAGATAGATTGCAACTAATCCGCAGACAATGTCCAGGATTATCCTGAGCGGAGTCGAAGGATAATACAGAATCTGGCTTATTATCTTCCCAGAATTTTTAAATTTAAAAAAAGACCTATTACTGTGTCCAAATACCACAATAATAGGTCTTTATTCTTTGATGTTGTTTTTATCTTACTGCTTTTTTCAAGGTTTTTCCCGGCGTAAACCCAGGAGCCTTTCTTGCAGCAATTGTAATTTTTTCTCCAGTTTTTGGATTTCTTCCCGGTCTTTGGGATCTTTTTCTGATACTAAATGTTCCGAATCCTGTTATTACAACTTTCTCTCCTCTCTTTAATGAATCTTTAATCCCTGCTATAAATGAACCAACTGCTTCTCTTGCTGCTTTATTTGTAAGATTTGCTTTTTTTGCGACTAATTCTATAAGGTCTTTTTTTGTCATTTAAATCACCTCCTCTCCTAATTCTAATTGAACAACTTCAATTAGATTAACAATACAATTAAAACAATGTTATGTCAATAGTTTATGCCGATTTAATAACTAAAACGAAGATGCTGCCGAAGAAACAAACCTAAACTCTCTGATGGCTGTTACTTTTACTTCTCCCGGAACCGCTAAGGCTCTTGATATCTCATCTCTTATTTTGTCCGCAGCAATAACTGTTTGATTATCATCTAAGACTCCGGGGTTTATTATTACTCTTATTTCTCTCCCTGCTTCAAATGCATAAGCATCTTCAACGCCTTCATTCCTTTTGGCAATTTCTTCCATTTCCCTTAATCTCTTTGCATATTCTTCAAAATCTTCGTATCTTGCACCTGGTCTTGCTCCAGAAATTGAATCTGCAGTGTAAACCAAAACCGATTCAACAGAAGAAAACGGTTTATCTTCATGATGTTCAGCAACGCAATTTATGATTTTTTCCGGTAAGCTATGTTTCTTTAAAAATTCTACTCCAAGCTTTACATGACTTCCGTCTCCCTCTAATACTTTTCCAATATCATGGAGAAGACAGGCAAGTCTTACTGTGTTTGCATCTGCGCCAATCTCATTTGCTAGATGAATTCCGATTTTTGTTTCCTCCAAAGTATGTACTGCCAAATTTTGCCCGTAAGAAGTTCTAAACTTAAATCTTCCGATTACCGACAATATTGCGGTTGGCAAATTAAAAACCCCTGCTTCGTGAGAAATTTTTTCTCCCTCTTCCAAAAGGACTTTTTCCAATTCTTTTTTTGTTTGTTCTACAATTTCTTCTATTCTAAAAGGTTGAACTCTCGTATCTTTTATCAATTTTTCCAAGGACCTTTTAGCAATCTCTCTTCTTATTGGATCAAATGATGATAGTCTTATTATTCCTTCTTCGTCTAAATCGACGTCTACTCCTGTTGCCTGTTCAAAAGCTCTTATATTTCTTCCTTCTTTTCCAATAATCCTTCCTTTTAGTTCTTCATCCGGGATTTTTACAGTAGAAAGAGTAAATTCTGCAACGTAATTTAACGCTCCATGACGCATTCCTTCTGCTAAAATCTCTTGCGCCTTTTTATCCGCTGTTTTTTTTGCAGAATCCTCTCTTTCCCTAATTAACTTAGCAACTGTTTCTGCATTTTTTTCTTCTATTCTTTTTAAGAGCTCTTTTTTTGCTTCCTCCTCGGAAAGTCCGGTTGTTTTTTGAAGTTTTTCCCTATATTCGTCTTTTAATTTAAATAACTCTTGCCTTTCTTTTTCGAGTTTTTCTTTTTCGCGATCTAATTTCTCTTCTTTTTCAAAAAGTTTTTTTTCTAAGATTACTAAATCTTGATTATTTTGTGTCATATTAAAATATTTTTGAAGACAAAAAAATCACTTGGCTTTTTAAGCCTTGAGGGAAAGTTTGATCGAAAAGTTAAAATCTATTCTTTTCATATATACTTTCTCCAACAATTTCTGTTGTCTTTTGCTAATTATACCTTTTTGCTTAACATCTCGTCAATGCTCTTCTTAATCGTATTCCAATCAAAACCCTTAGAAGCAAGAAACATGCCCAATTTTTGATAAATTTTTTCTTTTGATAAGTTCTTATTTTCCAATCTATGTATTCTTTTTTTTAACAATATTTTCGCCATTTTCTCGTCAGGTGTTTGATTTTTAAAATTTGCTATTTGCTTTTGAGCGATCTCATCATTAATTCCCTTTTTCTTTAACTCAAACAATATAGTTTTCCAAGACCTAGGTCCTGATCTAACCCGCGACTGAATCCAAGCTCTTGCAAACTCACTGTCATCCAAAAACTTATACTCCTTAAGTTTTTTAATTATTTTATCTACGATTTCCTCTGGTGCTTTTTTAGTTTTTAATTTATCTACAATTTCTTTTTCGGAGCGCGGACGATATGACAGAAATTTTAAAGCTTTATTGTAAAATTTATCAAAATCTTCCATCTGGGGAAATTATACACTAATTATTTTTATTATCGAAAGTTTCCATCAGGCCCAAAAGCAGCCATAAGGTCTTCGCTAATTTCTTTAGCGATACGTTCTTCTCTTTTAACTTCTTCTTCTAAAACCCTACCAACAATCTTTGGACCAAAATAATCCCACAATCCTTCTCCTAAAGAAATTTCTTTATCAAAAGAGTCTAACTCTGCAAAAAGTGCATGCCTGCCATGATCATAAAAAACTGATCCATCCGGCGTATCCCATATTATTATTTTCCCGAGTGGTCTTATTCCCATTGTCATTGTTGAAATTGTTTGTTTTGCCAAATTTGCCCTTTCTCGTCTTTCTGAAGTATCTTTCAGATTTAGAAACTCTAGCATTGTGGAATATGGTTGTTTTTCTTTCACAATTTATTTTTCTGCTTCTGTTCCTAACTCAACTGGGGCAGGAGTAATTTTACTTTTTTGAGTTATTTCATCAATTATCTTTTTTGCCACCTCAGGTTTTTCTCTTAAAAACATAATCGCTGCCTGCTTTCCCTGTCCAAGCATTAATTCTCCATATCTAAAAAATGCACCTGATTTTTGAATAATATTCATTTCTACTCCGACATCCATAATTCCACCTTCCCTTGATATTCCTACGTCTTCCATAACATCAAACTCTGCAATCCTAAAAGGAGCCGAAACTTTATTTTTTACTATTTTCACTCTATGCCTTGAACCGATTACCTTATCTCCCTGTTTTAATGTTTCGATTTTTCTAATATCCATTCTTACCGATGAGTAAAACTTAAGAGCTAATCCTCCTGTTGTGGTTTCTGGATTTCCAAACATTACGCCAATTTTTTGCCTTAGTTGATTAGTAAAAATTACTACTGTTTTGGATTTGGAAATAACTGCTGTTAATTTTCTTAAAGCCTGCGACATTAATCTTGCCTGAAGCCCAATCATTGCGTCTCCCATTTCTCCCTCTATTTCTGCTCTTGGCACTAGCGCCGCAACAGAATCAATAACTAAAACGTCAATTCCACCTGATCTTATTAAGCTTTCTGCAATCTCCAAAGCCTGTTCACCGGTATCCGGCTGGGATATTAAAAGCTCATCGAGTTTTACACCGATTCTTTCTGCCCAAATTGGATCAAGTGCATGCTCTGCATCTATAAATGCTGCAACTCCTCCGTGTTTTTGTGCTTGAGCAATAACAGAAAGACAAACTGTTGTTTTTCCAGAAGCTTCCGGACCATAAATTTCAATAATTCTTCCCCTTGGCAATCCACCTACTCCGAGTGCTAAATCAACGGGTAAACACCCTGTGGAAATAACGGAAATATCTAATTTTTGACCTATTTCCCCAAAGCGCATAATAGAACCTCTGCCGTATTGCTTTTCTATTTGTTCCATCGCTAACTTTACTGCTTCAAGTTTTTGAGATGATGTGTTATCGCTATTTGGTACTGTTTTTTGAGAATTAGAAGTCCTGCCCATGCAAATTATTCTAGTAATTTTTTATGATGAATGCAATAGGTCAAAATATTGTATAATTCTACTACTTCGGGGAGTAGTTTAACGGTAGAATGCGCGCATGGGGTGCGTGTGACCGGAGTTCAATTCTCCGCTCCCCGACTAAAAGATAGCTACGGAATTAAGCTTGCAATATACTTTCTTTTCCTTTAAAATATCCTTTTTATGCTTGAACAGTTAAGAATATTTAAAGACAGAATTCCTCATCCGCTTAAAGAAAAAAGAATTTTAAAAGAATTCGATGCGATCCCAAGGGAACAACTCTATGGCTTAACTATCGAAATGACAATGGACGGCAATGGACGGTTTGCTGAAAAAACAGGTATTCCATTAGAGAAAGGCCATGCCGCAGGAGCCAAAAAGGGAGCTGAGCTAACAAGATTTATTTTAAACAATGGAATGAATTTAATTCTGTGGGGATTTTCTACGGATAATTGGAAAAGGCCAGAAGAAGAAAAAGAAAATATTTTTAGATTGATTGATAAAACAACTAAAGAATCATTGGAAGAGCTTATAAAAAGCGGGGTAAGAATATTTCATTTAGGAAGAAAAGACAGAATTCCTGAATATCTTCGAGAAACACTTATAGAAGCAGAGGAAAAAACAAAGGAAAATAAGGGTCCAATCCTAGCACTAGCTGTTGATTACTCAGGTAGAGATGAATTAGAAAGAGCGGCTGAGAAAGCAAAAGAGGAAAAAACTTCAGACACATGGTGGAAATCAGTAAGAGAACACTGCGATGACAAAGGACTAATTCCGGACGGACTTCACGATAAAACTATTGCTATTAGAACTGGGGGTGACATGCGAACGTCCGGCTTTGGGTTTAGAATAGACTTTGCTGAGCTTTATTTCACACCTAAAAAGTTTCCTGAACTAACTATTGCAGATATTAAATCTATTATTGTGGATTATTTCAAAAGAAATAAAAGATTTGGAGGCCGCCCTAATAATAAGAATTAATTTTTATCTCTTTGGAGATTGTTTTCTTCTTCTTGATTTTCCACCCATTCCAACTTTTCTTCTTTCTCTAACTCTTGCATCTCTTGTTAAAAAACCTTTTTTCTTTAAAATTTGTCTGTTTTTAAGATCTATCTTAGATAAAGCCCTTGAAATCCCATGAATTAAAGCTTCTAATTGCCCATTTAATCCTCCTCCAGAAATAACCGCTGTTATTAAATATTTATCTAGCGTATTAGTTATTTTAAAAGGCTCTAAATAACTTACCATTGAAATTTTTCCGCTGAAATACTGATCTGCTTTTTTATTATTTACAAAAATATCTCCCTTTTTAACATCTTGTCCCACAACTTTAAAATCCGGTTTTACGGATTGATAAAGCCTTATTCTAGCAATTGCTTCCCTTCTTCTTCCAACTGCAAAAACGAAATCTTTCTTTACTTCTTTTTTTACTGGTTTTTCTAAAACCGTTTTTGTCATAATTAACCTTTCTTAAACTTATCTTGATATTTATGCTCTTCCCCCGCAAAAACAAATAATCTTTTTAGCATTTTATCCCTTAATCTGTTTTGAGGCAACATTCCTTTTACGGCGTGAATTATTATTTCCTCAGGTTTTCTTTCTCTTAATTTACTAAGTGTTTCTGTCTTAAGACCACCGGGATACCCTGAATGTCTATAATATTTTTTTTGCTCTTCTTTTTTACCAGTAACTTTAATATCCTTAGCGTTTAAAACAACGACATAATCTCCACAATCCAGGTTTCTAACAAAATTTGTTTTTGATTTCCCTGCTAATAAAAGTGCTATTTCGTTTGCCACTCTTCCCAAAATTTTATTTTTAACATTTACTAAATGCCATTCTCTTTTTATTTCTGTTATTTTTGTTGCTTGTGTTGTTTTTTTCATTTTATTTCTTTATTTTTTTTACTGGTTTTTTATCCACTTTTCTTTTTTCAGACTTCATTATTTTTTGGTTTTTTTGTTTTTGATCTTTATTATCCGGTTTATGGATTGATATTTTATTTTCAATCGGTTTTTCTACCCATTCCATTAAAACCATCTGAGCATCATCGCCCAATCTTTTACCCAAGCGAATTATTCTTGTGTAACCACCATTTCTACCTTTAAATCTTGGTGCAATTTCTTTTATTAATTTATCTATTGCTTTTGAAGAAATTTTCTTCCCTAGAAGACTTTTTGCAAGATTGGTCTCTTTTCTTGCTTTGGTTATTAATTTATCCACTTCGCCTCTTATTGCCTTTGCTTTCATTTCCGTTGTCTTAATTTGTTCTTCTAAAACCAATGAAGTCATCAAACTTTTTATCAACGCTTTTCTCTGATTCTTGTCTCTATTTAATTGTTTTCCAAAAATATTTTTTCTCATAATTCTAAAAAATCCGAATACAAAAATCCGAAAAACGAAACAATCTTCAAATGTTCAAAATCCGAATATCAAAATTTTGAATTTTAGATTTTGGATTTGTTTCGAATTTCGAAATTAGAATTTCGGATTTAATCTATGCGTTTAACTCAACGCCTTTTTCTTTTAATTTTTCTTCTATTACTGCAATTGATTTTCCACCCATATTTCTCATAGATACTAATTCTTTTCTTGGTTTTTCTAAAATCTGTCCTATTGTTTCTATTCCGCCATTTCTTAAACTGTTATAAATTCTTGTTGGCAAATCTAATTCATCAACCGTCATTCTTAAAACTGATTCCGGAATTGCCGATGTGGCAGGTGCACTTTCGGATACCATACTCGTTTTTGGTTCAAAAACTTGGAAGAAATATGATGCCAAAATTCTTGCTGCCTGATCTAGTGCATCTTTTGGATTAACAACTCCATTTGTCCAAATTTTTAAGGTAAGCTTGTCTAAATTTGTTTGTCTTCCAACACGGGTTGCGGAAATATCATAGCTAACCCTTCTAACGGGAGTAAAAATTGCATCCGTTGGAATTACGCCTAGCGTATTAATTTTTCTTTCTTCTGCTAATGAGTATCCCATTCCTTTTTCTATTGTTAATTCCAAATCTAATTTTGCCTTTTTATCACTTAAAAAACCCAAGTAATGATCTTTATTTACTATCTCAACATCTTCTGATAATTCTAGGTCTTTAGCAGTAATTTCCTTTGGACCCTTAACCGAAAGCTTTACCGTACTTACGTTTTTGGAATTTAAAAGCCTAAAATTTAATCCTTTTATATTAAGTAAAAAGTCTATAATATTTTCTTTAAGCCCCGGAATTGTAGAAAATTTATGTTTTACTCCAGAAATTTTAACGGATGTTACGGCTGCTCCCGGAATTGATACCATCAAAACTCTTCTTAAAGCGTTTCCGAGAGTATGTCCATAACCAGGCTCGAGGGGTTCTATAATAAACTCACCGTAATCACCGGTTGCCTTTTCTTGTTTAACTTTAAACATTGGTTCAGTCATAAATTGATATTTTACCACTATCTTGAATAATATTCAATGATTAATTGCAAATCAAAGGGAACTTCAAAATCTCCTTTTTTTGGCATTCTTACCAACTTGCCGGAAAATCCTTTTCTTTGAACGAAAGATAATGTTTTTTGTTCTTCCTGATCTTTTAAAAGTTCCAAAACTTTTGGATTTTTTTGAGTTTTAACAGATAACGTAATTACATCATTAACTTTTGCTTGATAAGACGGTATATTTATTTTTTTATCGTTTACTAAAACATGACCATGTGAAACAAATTGCCTTGCCATTGCTCTTGTTTTAGCAAATCCTATTCTATAAACAAGATTGTCTAGTCTTGTTTCAAGCATTGCTACTATTAATTCTTTTGTGTCTCCTTTTTTCTTTCTTACATCCTCAACAATTTTTTTAAATTGTTTTTCTAAAAGACCATATACTACTTTTGCTTTTTGTTTTTCTCTTAGCTGAAGTCCATATTCCGAAAGTCTTCTTTTTCTTGTTTTTCCATGGACTCCCGGCGGGATATTTATTCTCCTCTGAAGGCTTTTTGAAGACTTATCCAAAAGATTAACTCCCTCTCTTCTGGCCAATCTATGTTTTGGTCCTGTATACCTAGCCATAGATTATCCTCCAATCTATGAAATTTCCAATTTTTATTGAACTCTTTAATATTTGATATTTGATATTTGATATTTCCACTAGATTCTTCTCCTTTTTTCTGCTCTTGGTCCGTTATGAGGAATTGGTGTTAAATCTGCAATCAGCGATATAGATAATCCTGCAGATTTTACTGCTCTTAACGCAGCATCTCTTCCAGAGCCAGGTCCTTTAACGTAAACCTCTACTGTTTTTATTCCCTTTTCTATCGCTTTTTTTGCAGCTTGCTCCATTGCTGTTGTTGCAGCAAACGGTGTCGATTTTCTGGTTCCCTTAAATCCGCTTGCACCCGCTGATCCCCACGCAACTGTATCACCTTTGTCATTAGTAATAGTAATTAAAGTGTTATTAAAAGTTGCCATAACATAAACTTTTCCAAGCTCAGAGATTTTAAGATTTGATTTCTTCTTTGTAGTTTTTGTTGTTTTAACTGTTTTTTTTGCCATATATTATTTTCCCCCTGCTGTTTTTGCTTTTACAGCCTGCTCCATTTTTGCTGCCACTTCTTTCTTTATAGCTCCAATAGTAACTCTCTTTCCTCTTTTTGTTCTTGCGTTAGATCTTGTCCTTTGCCCCCTTGCCGGCAATCCTTTGCTATGCCTTGTTCCTCTATAGGCACCAATTTCCTTTAACCTTCTAATGTTTTCCTGAATTTCTACTTTTAAATCTCCTTCAAGTTTATAAGTTTCCAAAGCTTTTTGAATCTTTTTTTGCTCTTCCTCATTTAATTTATTTACTCTTTTAGATCCATCTATCTCTGCTTTTTTTAATATATCTATAACATTTCCTCTTCCTATCCCATAAAGATAAGTAAGCGATATGTCTAGTCTCTTGTTGTCCGGTATTGTTACTCCTAAAATACGCATATTAAATTAACCCTGTCTTTGCTTGTGTCTTGGATTCTCACAAACAACCCTTAAAACTCCTTTTCTTTTTATTACTTTGCATTTTGTGCATCTTGGCTTAACGCTTGCTTGAACTTTCATAATAATTATTTAATTCTATATGTTATCCTACCTTTTGTTCGATCGTAAGGTGTGACCTCAACCCTTACCTTATCTCCCGGCAGTATTTTTATAAAATGCATCCGCATTTTTCCTGACAAATGACAAAGAATTACTTCACCGTTTTCGAGCTCAACCCTAAAAAGAGTATTTGGTAAAGACTCTTTTACTATGCCTTCAAATTCAAATGATCCCTGATGAGTCATAAATAAAAACTTCTAATACAACAAAAAACCTAATCAGTTTTTAAGCTGATTAGAAAATAGCTATATTTCGAAATTTTCTTAAAAGTATTATATCAGAACAGCCTTAAAACAGCAATACTATTACGTTAATACTAAAGGATCGTTTTTTGTTATGGCAATTGTTTTCTCAAAAGTTGCCGAAAGACTCTTGTCTTTTGTTACTATTGTCCAGTTATCGTTTTTTGATCTTAAAACTTCATGTCTACCCATATTATAAATAACCTCAATTGCCAAAGTCATTCCATTCTTTAAGATAGGCGAAGAATCTATTTTTCCATATAAAAATCCTGGGATTTCCGGTTCCTCATGTAATTTTCTACCTACTCCGTGACCAACAAGGTTTCTTACAACAGAATATCCTGCGCCCTCAACAATATTTTGAATTGTTTTTGAAATATGCCCAATCCTATTTCCCTCTTTTGAGACTTTGATAGCTTCTCTTAGAGCTCTTTTTCCTGTATCTAAGAATTTTTGAATTTCGCTTCTGTTAGTAATTAATTGTTGTTTGTTGTTTGTTGAAACACAAAGCGTTTCCGACATATCTGTAAAAAAACCTTTATAAAAAACTCCACAATCTATGCCAACCACGTCGTTTTCTTTAAAAACGTAATCTGTTGGTAAACCATGAACAACCTGATCGTTTGTAGAGACACATAATGTATAATTATATGAATCAACTTTTTTAAAACCGGGTTCTCCACCTTTTTTAACGATAAGCGCTTCTGCTAATTTATCTAATTCTTTTTCTGAAACTCCCGGCTTTAAGTAATCAATTAATTCACTCATTGTTTCAGCGAGAATTTTTCCACCGAAGCGCATTATTTCTATTTCTTGATCGTTTTTAATCTTAATCATGAAGAATTAAATATGAATACCTAAACGTGTCAATAATATATCTATTTTTTTATGAAGATCGTCTAAGTCATTACTGTTATTTTCAATTAAGTAATCTGCAATACTTATTGGTCCTCCCTTGTTTAATTTTTCCAATTCCGTAATATCTCTTGTTCTTGAGTCATTCAAAGAAACAGGTCTTACTATTCTTCTACTTAACCTTTCGTAACGCTTTTGAGGCTCAGCATAAATATGAACCAAGATTAAATTGGGAAATTTCTTTTTAAGAAATGTATATTCTTCCCATGAATATAAACCATCAATAACTATAATGCTGTTGTTTTTTATTAGCTTATTAAGTTCCGGCTCCGCCTTAATTGCATAAGCTCCCATTCCTAATTCCTGTCTTATTTTTTCCCTAAACATTCTTTCGTTATCAGGATTTATAGAAAGACCCATTTCTTTTAAGCCCTTGTCCGTAATTTCGCCAAATCTTACAAACGGTATGCCTTTTTCTTCGAGATAACCTCTTGCCTCACTTTTTCCTGCTCCAGGCATACCAACTAAAGCCAATATGTAATTATCATATTCTCCTTCCTTAATTACCGAATCTTTTGGCATTATCCTCTTCAATTCTTCCAACATTTCTTTGTTGATGGTACCTATAGAAGTTTCTCCGTTAACCTCTGTTAATATTCCTTTTTCTTTATAATGATCAATTACAGGCTGGGTTGTTTTGTGAAATAGCTGAATCCTTTTTCTGATTGCTTTTAAAGTATCGTCTTCTCTTCCATCATTTCCATTCCTGTAAGATAATCTCCATAAAGCATCTTTATCCGATACTCTAAGATAAAAAACTTTATCTATATTTTCCTTAAGCTCTTTTGCCTGTTTTAACGTTCTTGGAAAACCATCCAGTATGTAACCATTTTTATATTCCGGTCTTGATAAATATTCACTGACTATTTTAAGAGTTTTTTCATCCGGTACAAGATATCCTGTATTAATTATTTCTTTTATATATCTTCCAATATTTGTTTTTTCTCTTGCTAAGATACGAAATATGTGCCCCGTGGATAAATAAGGAATTCCTAATTTTTTAGAAAGTAAATTACCTTGAGTTGATTTACCAGCTCCTTGAATTCCTATTAAAATTATTTTCATTTCTTAAATCCTTCGTAGTTTCGCATTACAAGTTGCGCCTCTATGGTTTTAATTGTTTCTAAAACTACTGAAACAACGATTAATACTCCTGTTCCTCCAAGTGCGATATTTTGAACATTTGTAAAGTATTTTGCGATTGTTGGAAAAATCGCAATAAAACCAAGAAACAAAGCGCCCGCTAAGGTAATTCTGGTCAAAATATAATTTAAGTAGCCTGCTGTTGGACTACCCGGTCTTATCCCGGGAATAAATCCTCCGTATTTCTGAATTTCTTCAGCAATTTTTTTAGGATTAAATACAACAGCTGTGTAAAAATAAGTAAATCCTACGACTAAAATAAAATAGATTAAATTATAAAATATTCCATCGGGATTAAACCAGACCGTAATAAAAGTTGCCAGTCCGCTTAAAAAAGCATTCTTAGAAACAGACAAATAATTACCTATTAATGAAGGGAGTAAAACCAAGGAAACAGCAAAAATAATTGGTATTACACCTGCTTGATTTAACCTTAAAGGAAGATGTGTTGATTGACCACCATACATTTTGTTACCTCTTACTCTCTTTGCATAATAAACAGTAATTTGTCTTGTTGCCTCGTTTATTGTAACTATAGATGCTATAACAAAAATTCCCATTGCTATAAAAACAAATAAATTGGTAATGTTTTGAGCATTTGCGGTAGACATTGTTTGCCCAAACATAACAGGAACCCGGCTAACAATTCCTGCAAAAATTAAAAGAGAAATTCCATTACCGACACCTTTTTCCGAAATTAATTCACCAAGCCAAACCAAAAGCATTGTTCCCGCAGTCATTGTTAAAACAAAAGCTACTACGCTAACCGGAGCTACTGTGGTAATGATTCCCTGATTTTTCAAAAGCGCATACATTCCTATTGCCTGAAGAACTGCAAGTGGAACAGAAAGGATTCTCGTGTATTGATTAATTTTCTGCCGTCCAGCTTCTCCCTCTTTTTGTAATTGTTCAATTTTGGGAAATACAATACCTAATAATTGGAAAATTATTGAGGCGTTAATATATGGATTAAGACCAAGTGCCATTATGGAAAAGTTAGCCAGTGTTCCACCCGAAAAAATATCCAGCAATCCTAAAAATTGATTTTGGGAAAAAAGTACTTTAAGTTGCCCAAGATTTACTCCCGAAACCGGGATATGGGCAAATAATCTGAAGACTACAAAAATAATAGCTGTAAACAGAAGCTTTCTCTTAACTTCCGGTGACTTAATACTGTTTTTAAAAACAGCTAAGATATTATTCATTATTAAACTTCTATTGTTCCACCTGCTTTTTCAATTTTTTCTTTTGCCGATTTAGAAACCGGTAACTTTATTTTTAGCGATACTTTTAAATCTCCATTTGCCAGAACTTTTACCCCTCTTTTTAAAGCATCTTTCTGGACAATTTTATTATCTATCAATGCTTTTAAATCAACAATGCTATCTTTTTTAAGACTATTTAACTTGTCGAGATTTACAGGAACTGCTTTATTCCTAAATGAAACGTTTTTTCCTTTTCCCCTTAAAAAAGGCATTCTTTTAATAAGAGGCAAAGCTCCTCCTTCAAATCTGATTGGAATATCATACCTTGCTTTTTGACCTTTTGTTCCTCTTCCGGATGTCTTAACGCGACCAGAACCATGTCCCTGTCCAAGTCTTTTTTGTGTTCTTTTTGTAGTTTTTATTAATTTATTTAGTTTCATTTTTACCTTTCTTAATTAATTTTTCGCGATTGAATCTTTGAGAAAGCCTACTAAGAGCTTCCATGGTTGCATAAACATTACTTGCTTGATTTTTTGTTCCTAAAACTTTAGATGAAATATTTTCTATTCCCGCTAAAGAAACTACACTTCTTACTGCTCCTCCTGCGATTACTCCACTTCCCTGAGGGGCTGGTTTTAACAATAACTTTGCTGCTCCAAGTTTTATATAAACCTCAAACGGAATTGTCCCATTTATAATTGGTATTTCTACTGCATGTTTTTTTGCTATCGAAACTCCTTTTTTAATAGCTGCGGAAACATCCGGAGCTTTACCAAGCCCTACTCCTACTTTTCCATTTTTATTACCAACTACGATTAAAACCGAAAATCCAATTTTATTTCCACCCTTAGTTTTTTTAGAAACCCTGTTAACCTGAACTATTTCTTCTTTAAATTCATCTCTTGCCTGATTTTTTTCCATAGTTTCCAAACTTTTATCCATTAAAATTCTAGACCTCCTTCTCTTGCGCCTTTTGCAAATGACATAACTCTTCCATGATAAGCATAATTACCTCTATCAAAGGTCACTTTTTTAATTTTTTTAGCTATAGCTTTTTTTGCTAATAATTCTCCTGTTTTTTTTGCTCTCTCTGTTTTATTTAGCTTTTCGTTTTGTTTTTCTTCCGAAACAGAAACCAATGTTTTACCTTTTACATCATCAATTATTTGCGCACAAATATATTTATTTGATCTAAACACCGATAATCTTGGTCTTTCTGAATTTTTCTTAAGCCTTGATCTTGTCCTTAATTGTTTTTTATTCATTTTTATTTTCCTCCAACTGCCTTTGCTGCTTTTCCGGCTTTTCTTCTAATTTTTTCTCCCTGATATTTTATCCCTTTTCCCTTGTACGGCTCCGGCGGTCTAATGGATCTTATCTTAGACGCCATATCCCCAACTAAAACTTTATTAATACCAGAAACCGTTATTACATTATCCGAAACACTAAAAATAATTTCCTCCGGTCCTTTTATAACAACTGGATGAGAAAATCCCAAAGACAATGTTAAAGAATTTCCTGATGCTTGAGCTCTGTATCCAACTCCCGATAGTTCCAGTTTTTTTTCAAACCCTACCGTTACTCCTTTTATCATATTTGCAATATTTGCCCTTACTAAACCTGATAAAGCTCTTTCTTTTCTGTCTTTTTCGTTTTTCTGTGAAATTAAAACTTTATTTTCTTCCATCTTAACAAGAATACCTTCCGGGATAGAATATGACATATTTCCTTTTGGTCCGTTTATTTCTACGTCTTTACTATTTACAACAACTGTTGCGCCCTCTTTTATTTCAACCGGAATTTTAGCTATTTTTGACATATTTTATACTTTTTACCAAATGGCAAATAGTATTTCCCCTCCAATCTTTTTTTTAATTGCATCTTTACCAGTTGTTACCCCTTGGCTTGTTGAAACAACTACTGTTCTTTTTCCTCTTTTTTCTATTTCTAGAATTTCTTTAGCTGATCCATAAACTCTTAAAGATGGTTTCGATATTACTTCCACGTCAATTAAAACAGGTAATCTTTTTTCGTATTTCACAATCGCCTTTAATTCTTTTTTCCCTTCTGCTTCTGTTTCTTTTATACTTTCCAAATATCCTTGCTTTACCAAGACTTTTCCAATTTCCTTGTTGATTTTTGAATAGGGAAGTATAACCTCTTTTCTCCTTGCTAAGGTTGCATTTTTAATTCTAATAATAAAATCTGATACTTTATGATTCATACTTTTACCAACTTGCCTTTACTACTCCAGGCAATTGACCCTTGGATGCTAATTCCCTAAAGCAAATTCTACAAATTCCAAATTTTCTCATATATGCTCTTGATCTACCACAAATATTACACCTGTTTTTTTGTCTTACAGTATATTTTTGTTTTTTATTAAATTTTACTACGTCAGATGTTTTAGCCATTATTTCTTTCTAAAAGGCATTCCTAACAATGCCAATAGTTCTTCTCCTTCTGAATTATTTTTTGCTGTCGTAACAATAGTTATTTCCAGACCCTGAACTTTTTCTATTTTTGCCGGGTCGATTTCCGGAAAAACAGTGCTCTCAGAAAAACCTAAATTGTAATTTCCGTGTCCGTCAAAATTATCTTTTTTTAATCCGTGAAAATCTCTAATTCTTGGTAAAACAATTTTAATTAATTTTTCGTAAAAATCATACATTCTTTTTCCTCTTAATGTCACCATTGCACCTATTTCTTCTCCCTCTCTTAGTTTAAAAGAGGAAATTGATTTCTTTGCCTTATTTATTCTCGGTTTTTGCCCTGCGATTTGGGTTAAAACCACTATTGCCCGTTCTGTGTTTTTTTTATCTAAAACCGCATCTCTTATTCCCATATTTAAAACAATTTTTGCTAACTTTGGTACTGCATTAACATTTTTAATACCAAGTTTTTGTTTTAATTCTTTTATAATCTCTTTTTTAAATTTTTCTTCTAAATTACTCATATTTCTGCATTGCATTTTTTGCAAACTCTTGTCTTACTGTTTTTTTCGATTTTAAAACCAACTCTTGTTGTCTTTTTGCATTTTGGACAAACTATTATAACATTTGTTATCGGCAAGGGTTTGGTTATTGTTATTATTTCCGATGGCTGACTTTGCGACCTTGCCTTTAAATGCCTTTTGTAAAGATTGACACCGGAGACAAGAACTTTATTTTTCCTAGAAAACACTTTTTCTACTTTTCCTTTTTTACCATTATCTTTTCCAGAAACAACCATTACCTCGTCACCTTTTTTTATCTTTTTAATTTTTAAGTTATTCATATTAAACTACCTCAATTGCCATACTGGCTATTTTTATAAAACCCTTATCTCTTATTTCTCTTGCCACAGGACCAAAAATTCTTGTTCCTTTAGGATTTTTATCTTTTACATTATCTATTAATACTCCTGCATTATCCGAAAACTTTATATACGAACCGTCTTTTCTTTTGTGTTCTTTTCTTGCTCTTACTAAAACAACTTTTACCATTTCGCTCTCTTTTACCTGACCATTTGGAGTTGCTGATTTTACAACACAATTTAAAAGATCACCAAGGTGTCCAAATTTCCTTTTTGAACCACCGTATATATGAATAACCATTAATGATTTTGCGCCTGAATTATCTGCAACGTTTAAAATAGATCTGTGTTGAATCATTTAATAACCTCCATAACTTTAAAATGCTTTGTTTTAGAAATCGGTTTTACTTCTACTATCTTTACCTTATCTCCAAGTTTTAACCCCAGACCATTAATATCCGCTTTTAATTTTTTACTTCGCTTAAGTAATTTTTTATAAAGCTTGTGCGGAACGCGTCTCACAATTTCTACAACTACTGTATTATTCATTTTTAAAGAGACTACTGTTCCTTCAAATGTTTTTTGCATCTTTAGCTCTCCTTTCTTGCATTGCTGTTAAAATCTTTGCAACTTCCTTTCTTTTTAAAAATATTGATCTTAAATTTTTAAGCTTATTCTGAGCTTTTTCAAGCTTTAAATTAAACAAAGCTTCTTTTGCTTCATTCAACAAAGCTTCTAGCTCTTTTTCTGTTTTTTTTACTAATTCTTTTTTATCTTTTGTTTTCATACTATTTTATTTCTTTTTCCACTATTCTTGTTTTTATTGGCAGTTTATGAGATGCGAGCCTTAACGCCTGAAAAGCAACATCTTTTGTTACTCCTCCCATTTCAAAAAGCATTCTTCCTGTCCTTACCGGCGCTACAAATTCATTAACATCACCTTTTCCACTTCCCATTCTGGTCTCTGCAGGTTTTTTTGTAACCGGCTTGTCTGGAAAAATTCTAATCCAAATTCTCCCTCCCCTTTGGGTATAATGAGTTATGGCTCTTCTTGCAGATTCTATTTGGCGCGCAGATATCCACCCTGAACCTTCCGCAATTATACCGTATTCACCAAAAGAAAGCCTAGTGCCTCTAAAAGCTATCCCTTTTAATCTTCCTCTTTGCTGTTTTCTGTATTTTGCTCTTCTTGGTACTAACATAATTATTTTTTAGGTTTGTTTATCCAAACTTTAATTCCAATATAACCTTTTTTTGTTAATGAAGGAACAGATGCAAAGTCTATATTTTCCCTAATTGTAGACAACGGTACTGTTCCTTTCTGTAATTTTTCCCTTCTTCCTATTTCTGCACCTGCAATTCTTCCCGAAAGAAGAATTCTTACTCCTTTTGCGCCTGCTCCCATTACTCTTTCTACCGACTGAACCATTACTCTTCTATGGGGAAGTCTTCTGGCAAGTTGATCAGATATGTTTTTTGCAACTAAATATGCATCTAAATTTGGTTCTTTAATCGGCTCTACGTCAATTCTTATATCAAGTTTCTGTGTTTTTTTTACTTTTTTTCCGGCTATAAGCATTTTATGAAGAAATGTTTTAATTTCCTCTAACCCAGATCCCGATCTCCCAATAACCATACCTGGTTTCGAAACATATATTATTAGCCTAATACTGTTTATTGAGCGTTCAATTTCTATATCGGAAACACCTGCATTTTTTAATTTTTCTAATAATGCTTTTCTAATATTAAAGTCCTCAAGCAAGGTTTCTTTATAGTTTTTATCACTATACCATCTACTACTCCAAGTCAAAACCGGTCCGATTCTTAATAACTTTGGATTAATTTTTTGTCCCATATTTTTATTTAGCCTCCTTAACTTTAGCAATAGAAAGTTTATCCTCCAATACTACTTTAATATTGCTTGTTCTTTTTTTATAGGGATGAACCCTTCCTCTTGTTGAAGGCCTAAATCTTTTATAGGCAGGACCCTCCGAAATCTCAATCCCTTTTATTACTAGTTTTTCCTCGTCTAATTTTGCGTTGTTTTTAGCGTTTGCTAAAGCGCTTTTTAAAGTTTTACTTAAAACAACCGCTCCTCTTTTTTTAATAACAGAAAGAGCATTTAAAGCATCTTTTAAAGACAGCTTCCTAACCGCATCCGCAACTAATCTTACTTTCCTTGGGCTTACTTTTACTGATTTACTAAATGCTATTACTTCCATATTTTTATGTCTTAGAAATTTCTCTTGCTACTATTCTTCCATGACTTCTAAACGTTCTAGTTGGAGAAAATTCTCCAAGTCTATAACCAACCATACCTTCTTGTATAAAAACATTAATAAAAACTCTTCCGTTATGAACAGCAAGTGTATGACCAACAAATTCAGGCGGTATTTGACTTGCCCTTGCCCATGTTTTTATAGGAGACTTATCTCCAGATTGCTTTTGTTTTAAAACTTTTTTTAAAAGTTTTTGATCTATGTATGGTCCTTTTTTTGAACTTCTTGACATATTTTATTTCTTTCTCCTTTGTAAAATATACTTATTCGAATATTTCTTTGGTCTTCTTGTTTTTCCAACAGCTTTTCTTCCAGCATAGGTTTTCGGCGATTTTAAACCTATTCCACTTCTTCCTTCTCCTCCTCCGTGTGGATGAGATCTTGGATTTTGAGCAATACCTCTAACAGTTGGTCTTATTCCCATATGAATTTTTCTTCCTGCTTTTCCTATTACTCTGTTTTTCCAATCAACGTTTCCTAAGTTTCCAACTGTTGCAAAACAGTTTTTTCTTATTTTTCTAACTTCTCCCGAAGGAAGTTTAATGTGAACATATTCTCCTTCTTTTGCCTGAATTGTTCCTCCCGTTCCACTTCCCCTGGCAATTTGCCCTCCCTTTCCTGGCGTGAGCTCAATATTATGAACTACTGTTCCTACCGGCAAAGAAAAAAGCGGACCCGAATTTCCAACTTTTGGATCTACATCTTCTCCTGAAATAACTTTACCCTTAAGCTTTAATCCTTCTGGGCAAAGAATATATCTCTTTTCGCCGTCTGCATATTGTATCAAAGCTATGTCACAAGATCTATTAGGATCATATTCTATAGCAATAACTTTTCCGACAACATTTCTTTTATCTCTTTTAAAATCAATAACTCTAATATAGCGCTTATGCTCTTTCCCTTGATGCCTAACAACAACCTTTCCAGATGAATTCCTGCCTGATCTTTTCTTTTTAATAAATTTTAACTTAGCCATATTATTGCCCTGCTTCAAACAAATCAATTTTTTGTCCCTTTTTTAACTCAACTGTTGCCTTTTTCCAGTTTGCCATTTTTACTTCTGTTCTTCTTTTTCCGAATCTTTTTGATTTTCCTTTTACATTGGAAATCATTATTCTTATTACATTAACTTTGAATTTCTTTTCTACTGTTTTTTTTATCTGGTTTTTACTCGCATTTTTATTTACTTTAAAAGTAAATTTACTTTTAGCAACGTTATCCATTGATTTTTCTGTAATCATCGGCGAGATTATTGTATTTGTATAATCCATATTATTTTCCTTCTTTCTTTAAAAATGTTTTTTCTAAAGTCTCTATTGCGTTTTTTTCGAAAAGTAATATCTTGTTGTTTAAAGTATCGTATGTATTTAACATATTAGCGCTTAAAATATTTACGCCTTTTATATTTCTTGCTGCTTTATAAACATTTTCAAATTTATTTTTAAATTCCGGAATTATTAATAAGATCTTTTTATTTTTGTTTTCCAGATCTAAATTCTTTATTATTTTTGTCATTTCTTTCGTTTTTGGCTCAACCTTTGACAAGCCTTCTATAAATTTTATTTCCGCATCTTTTAACTTCATCGTTAATGCGGAAAACAAAGCTGCTTTTTTCATTTTTTTAGTTATTTTTAAAGAAAAATCTCTTGGTTTTGGACCAAAAGCAACTCCTCCACCAACCCATATTGGAGCTGATTTCGCTCCATGCCTTGCTCTTCCGGTTCCTTTTTGCTTCCATGCTTTTTTAGTTGTTAAATCCACTTCTCCCCTGGTTTTTGTTGACGCAGTTCCTTTTCTTTTATTGGCTAAATAAACCCTTACTGCCTGCGCCATTAATCTATCGTTGACTTTTGCCCCAAAGATTTCTTTTGGCAAATTTACTTTATTTAAAACTTTTCCAGAAATTCCATAGCAATCAACATTTAAACCGCCCACTGTTTTTACATGTGCTTTTACAACCGGTTTTACTTTTTTTATTTCCTTTTTAACTACCTTATTTTTATTTACAGTAGCTTTTACTTTTAACTTTTGTTCGCCAACTGGCGAATTAACTTTTGTATTAACTGGCATCTTCTTGCTTGTCCGCCATAGCTTTAGCGTCGGCGGATACCTCCTCTTTTGTTTCTTCTTTTTCGCTTAATACACTTTTTTCTGCCTCGCTCGAAACCTCTATCTTTTCCTCTTTCTTATTTTCTTCTTGAACTAATTCTTCCTTAATTTCTTCCTGTCCTTTTTCATCTTTACCTTCTATCTCTTGTTCCTGAACCTCTTCTGTTTTTATCTCTTCTTTTACTTCTTTATACAAAGGGACAAATTTTTTATTTACTCCTTTTTTTTCTATTTTTACAATGCTATTTATGTGCCCTGGAATTAAACCATTAATTAAAACTAATCCATCATCTGTTATTTCTATAATTTCTAAATTCTTAACCGTAACGTTCTCATGACCCATTCTTCCTGCCATTCTTTTTCCTTTGTAAACTCTTCCAGGGGTTGTTGTTTGACCGATTGATCCGGGCGCTCTTTCTCTATCTGATTGACCGTGCGTTCTTGGTCCTCCTTTAAAATGATGTCTTTTTACTCCTCCTGCAAAACCTTTTCCTTTGGAAACTCCGGAAACGTCAATTATATCTCCTGCTTCAAAAACATCTTTTGCCAAAACTTCTTTTCCCAATATTCCTTCTGAAATATCGCTTACTTTAATCTCACGTAAAAAACGGGGAGCTTTTTCTATCCCCGCTTTTTTTGCATGTTCTTTTTGTGACTTGGATGGTTTTTTTCTGCTATCAAATCCAAGCTGCAAAGCATTATAACCTTCTTTTTCTGTTGTTTTAACTTGAACTACAATATTTCCTTTTGTTGCAACAGCAGTTAAAGGAACTCTTGTTCCGTCTTTTAAAAAACCGCTTGACTGATATAATTTTTTTCCAATAATTCCCTGCATATTTATAACCTCTTAAAACAACAAAAAAGCGACTACATTCAAGTCGCTTCCAACAAAGTTTTTTTCTTAGCGCTCGATTATGTAGCCAAAATCACCTCCATGTGCATTTTTTAGCTTCTTTGATAGTCCTAATTATATAATGTAACGAGCCTGAATGCAATAGGAATAAGAAAGAGTTTTGTGATTAGAAAACTTAGGAAAAAATTATTAACCCTTGATCATTAATAATTAGAAGCTACATCTTTATTTCGATGTTAATACCTGCGGGGAGTTCCAGATGAGTTAAGCTATCTATTGTTTTATCTGTTGGAGACATAATGTCAATTAATCTTTTGTGAACTTTCATTTCAAAATGATCTCTTGCATTTTTATCTATGAACGGAGATTGATTTACTGCGTACACTGTTCTTTTTGTAGGTAGGGGAATCGGACCAACAACTTTAGCTCCGGTCCTTATGGCCGTATCTAATATCTGTTGGCAACAAAGGTCAATTACCCTTGCGTCATAACTTTTTAAACGTACTCTAATTCTTCCTTTTGGCATTTTATTACAATAATAAATTCAAATTATACAATATTGAGACTTTTTACGCAAACAAGAGGTTTAAGCAATTATTTTACTGATTACTCCTGCTCCAACGGTTTTTCCGCCCTCTCTGACTGCAAACCTGAGTCCTTCCTCAAGAGCGATTGGGGCAATTAACTTTGCAGTAACTTTTGTGCTGTCACCAGGCATTACCATTTCTACTCCTTGTGGAAGCGTTACCTCTCCTGTTACATCTGTTGTTTGGATGTAAAACTGTGGCCTGTAACCTGTAAAGAATGGTGTATGTCGTCCGCCCTCTTCTTTGCTTAAAATGTATATTTCTGCTTCAAATTCTTTATGAGGTGTTATGCTACCCGGTTTTGCAATAACTTGTCCTCTTTCTATATCTGCTTTTTCTACTCCTCTTAATAATAATCCAACATTATCTCCTGCTTGACCTTCATCAAGAGATTTCCTAAACATTTCCACTCCTGTTACTACTGTTGATTTCGTTGCTTTTAATCCTACTATTTCCACTGTTTCATTTACTTTAACTTTTCCTCTCGAAACTCTTCCTGTTGCAACTGTTCCTCTTCCTTTTATTGAAAATACGTCTTCTACCGGCATTAAGAATGGTTTTTCCGTGTCTCTTGTTGGAGTTGGAATATAACTATCAACCGCATCCATTAATGCCAATATTTGTTTTTCCTGTTCCGGATCTCCTTCTATTGCTTTAAGAGCTGATCCCTTAATAATTGGTATTTCATTACCCGGATACTTGTATTTTGTTAATAGTTCTCTTACTTCCATTTCTACCAAATCCAAAAGCTCTGGATCGGATACCATGTCTGTTTTGTTTAAGAAAACAACCATTGCAGGAACTCCTACCTGACTTGCTAATAAAATATGTTCTCTTGTTTGTGGCATTGGACCATCTGCTGCAGAAACTACCAATATTGATCCGTCCATTTGAGCCGCACCTGTAATCATATTTTTTATATAATCTGCGTGACCCGGAGCATCAATATGAGCATAATGTCTTTTATCTGTTTCGTATTCTATGTGAGCAATATTAATGGTTACCCCTCTTGCTTTTTCTTCTGGAGCATTATCAATATCTTCGTATTTTTGGGCTTTTGCCTTTCCGGACTTTGCCAACACTGTTGTAATAGCTGATGTTAACGTTGTTTTACCATGGTCTACGTGACCAATGGTTCCAATATTAACGTGTGGTTTTGTTCTTTCAAATTTATCTGCCATATATCAATTTATTCAAAAAAAATAACCCGTTTAAGGTTAAATACAATATACAATACTTTTAAAGAATCGTCAATACCCTTTTTTAAGTTCTTTGTTTTTTTCTGAAATCGTCTAATCTAAGCACATTTCTTTTTAATACATCCGGATTTTGTGCAATTAACTTTGCTTGCGTATTCCAAACACCTTCTTCGTTTGGATCAATTCCTAAATCAAAAACGCTCATTGATGTTTTAATTTCTTCCCCGTTTACCACTGCTTCTATGTCTATAAACCAACCATACTCACCCTGCTTTTTATAAGGAGCTTTTGTAAGCCTAAAAGGATTACGACTAAATTCACCGACTTTAAACAAATAATTTTCTCCTTCAACCAATTGAGTTTTATCTATTACTTGATTTTCTATCGGTTTTGGTTTTTGAAAAGAAAAAATATCCATTCCCTCTTTTCCTGTTTTTTCTTCCATCTTTTAAGTTATGCTTTAAATTTTCCTGAATGTTTTACCATAGTAAAGAATTATTAATGCTAAAACAGCCATTATTGAACCGAAATAAAAGGTCGCTGACGGCGAAATCTTTGTCCAAAGCAGTCCTCCTATAAATGAAGCAAAAAACTGGCAAATTGCGATTCCGGATTGATAAATTCCAAAATAAGTTCCTGAATTTTTCTCGGTAATAAACCTTGCTATATATGCTTTAGAAACTCCATCTGTAAAAGCAATATAAAGTCCGTAAACAGGAAAAATTATCCATATAAGCTTTGATGTCGTTATGAAACCTAAAAGAAAATAAACAATTGCAAATACCAAGATTCCCATCCCGAAAACTTTTCTTGCACCAATTTTATCTGCCAATTGCCCTGCGGGCGTAGCAAATAAAGTTTGCACTGTATTGTAAAGAACATAGGTAAGCGTTACAAAAATTGTTGTTAAGCCAAGGTCTTTTGCTCTTAATAAAATAAATGCGTCAGAGCTGTTTCCTAAAGCAAAAACGAAACTTATAATTAGAAAAAGTTTTAACCTTGGACTTAAATTTCTCCACTTAAAATTTATTTTTACTTTTTTATTTTTTGAAGCCGGTCTTTTTTCCTTAACAAAAAGAATTAATAAAACTACGCCTATAACAGAAGGTATTAATGCCAAGAAAAATACAATCCTAATATTATCTTTAAAAAATAACAATAAAACCATTGCCAAAAGTGGTCCGATTACTGCTCCGAATGAATCCATTGCTCTATGGAACCCAAAAATATATCCTTTATTTTTTTTGGTGGTGCTTTGAAGTAAAATCGAATCGCGGGCAGAAGTTCTAATTCCCTTACCAAGTCTGTCTATAAATTTGGCGAATAAAACAAAAACCCAGGAGCTGGCGAGTCCGATTAAAAGCTTTGATAAAGCTCCAAAGCCATAACCCCATACAACAAAAATCTTTCTTTTTTTCTTTTTATCGGAAACATAGCCAGAAACAAACTTCATAATACTAGCCGTTCCCTCTGCAATTCCTTCTATTAAACCGACTAAGCTAACAGGAGCTCCTAATATTGTTGTTAAAAAAATAGGAACAATGGGGTAAATCATTTCCGAGGCAATATCATTAAAAAAACTTATCAATCCAAGAAGATATACATTACCCGGAATTTTTTTAAACATAAATTACCAATTTTCCGTAATATTTATATCAAATTTTTTTAGTTCTTGATATAGGGAAAATATTGGAAGACCAACAATGTTAAAATAATCCCCTTTTACTTCTTTTATAAACATCCCCGCTTTATCCTGTATAGCATAAGCTCCGGCTTTATCTAAAACTTTACTTGAATAAACATAAGCCTTTATTTCCTGATCTGATAAATCTTTAAAAGTAACTTTGGTTGTAACTGCTTTTGTAATTTGTTTTTTTGTTTTTGAATCAATAATTGTAAAACCGGTAATAACAAGGTGTGTTTTTCCGCTTAATTTTTTTAAGATTTCTATAGCATTCTCCAATGAATCTGGTTTTCCTATAATTTCATTTTTTAAAACAACTATCGTATCTGCGCCAATAACTATTGCATTTTTATTGTTTATTGCAACTGCTTTTGCTTTTTTTCTTGATAGAATTTTTACAAAATCCACAGGGGAAGTACTAGCGTTTTTTTCTTCAACATTGCTGACAATTATTTTAAATCTTAGACCGATCTGTTTTAATAATTCTTTTCTTCTCGGAGAATTCGAAGCTAATATAATCTTTTTTTTTAAAGCCACCGTCAAGATTTTATAATTAAGTTTTTTATAAATCAATAAGTTATTTTATTTGATGTTTTATAACTGTTTCGAATTTGTCAAAAATTTTTTCTTTGGAAAGCTTACCTAGCTCTCTTACAGCAACCTGATCTGTCCCCAAATCATAATCTATAAATTCCCTGTCTCCAAAAAGAGCACCTATTAATTCTCTTGTTACAACACGTGCTCCTAAATTATCCCTACCCTTGCTTGTTGCCGGTGTATACCAAAATCCAAATCTGTTTTCTGAACCAAGGCTTCTTATGGAAATAGCAAACCTATTGTCTCTATCAAAGCTTAACTGCCAATTTTTTTGATCCGGGACAAAACGGGCAAATTTAGTAATTTTTACCAAATCGGATATTAATGCGAAATTTCCCAAAGCTCCATCGTAAGTATTTTTGGAAACAACCGATAAATCTTCACCAGAATCAATAATTTGCTGTTTTTTTCTTTGCAACTCCAATAAGCTTGTTAATGCAAGTTCCGATTGTGAAAGCGAAATTTTTTCCTGCTTTTCCCAATCAAATATTTCTTTACTCATATTGCGCAAAAAATTATAGCGGGATTCCGATGATTTATCAACTATAGGGTTATTGTGTCTTATTTACCCTCTTTCAACTCTACCTGTAAACGTAGACTTGGCAAGCATTTGCTCAACGATATTTTTTGGAACTTCCTCGTAATGAGACGGCTCCATATAGTAAGATGCTCTTCCTTGAGACATTGATCTTAATGCAGTTGCGTATCCGGAAAGTTCTGCCAAGGGAACCATTCCTAAAACAATTGTTGCTCTTCCTCTTTCTTCTGTTCCCATAATCTGTGCTCTCTTTGAAGAAAGATCACCAATTACATCTCCCATAAACTCAGATGGGGTTGTAACTTCAACTTTCATAATTGGCTCTAATAAAGCCAACTCTGCTTTTTTACAGGCTGCCTGCAAAGCTTGAGAAGCTGCAATCTTAAATGCAACATCAGATGAATCAACTTCGTGATAAGAACCATCGTAACAGGTAACCTTCATATCAACAACCGGATATCCAAGTAATATTCCGTTTTCCATCGTTTCCTTAACTCCTTTTTGAATAGAAGTAACAAACTCTGTCGGAATTGCTCCACCCTTAATTGCATCAATGAATTCATATCCTTCCCCTCGTGGAGCAGGCTCAACCCTAAGCCAACAATGACCGTACTGACCTCTTCCTCCTGATTGTCTGATATATTTTCCTTCTCCTTCTGCTTGAAGTTTAATTGTTTCTTTATAAGCAACTTGAGGCGCTCCAATGTTTGCTTCTACATTAAATTCTCTTTTCATTCTGTCTACCATAACCTCAAGCTGGAGCTCTCCCATCCCAGCAATAATTGTCTGGCTTGTTTCGTGATTAACTTTAATTGTGAAAGTCGGATCTTCTTCGGATAGCCTCTTTAATGCATAACCAAGTTTTTCCTGATCAGCTTTTGTTTTTGGTTCGATTGCCAAAGAAATAACCGGTTCAGGAAAAGTAATCTGCTCTAAAATTATCGGGCTTTTTTCATCACAAAGAGTATCTCCAGTAATAGTTTCTTTAAGCCCAACTAAAGAAACTATTTCTCCTGCAAAAGCTTCCTTAATTTCTTCTCTGTGATTTGCATGCATCAAAAGAATGCGACCAACTCTTTCTGTGTTTCCTTTAGTCGCATTATGGATATATGATCCGGCAGTAACTTTTCCTGAATAAACCCTAAAATAAGTTAATTTTCCAACGTGAGGATCAATCTGAATTTTAAAAGCAAGTCCAGCAAGCTTTTCGTCATTTGATGGTTTTCTTTTTTCTTCTTGGTTAGTTTTTGGATTAATTCCTTTAATTTCCCCAACATCCAACGGCGAAGGTAAATAATCAACAACAGCGTCCAGTAAGGGTTGAACCCCTTTGTTTCGAAGCGACGAACCTGCAAAAATCGGCACTAACTTATAGGCAATTACTGCTTTTCTTAAGGCTTGTTTTAATTCTTCATCGGAAATTTCCTGATTGTTAAGATATTTTTCCAAAAGAGAGTCGTCCGTTTCGGCAATTTTTTCTATCATTTTATGCCTATATTCCTCAACCTGTGCTTTCATATCTTCCGGAATCTCGTCGACAACCTCAAATTTTGCACCCAACTCGTCCGATCCCCAGATGTAAGCTTTCTGCTCCAATAGATGCACTATTCCCTTAAAAGTATTTTCAGCGCCAATCGGTAAAACCATAATTAAAGGATTTGCTCCAAGTCTTTCTTCGATGCTTTTTACGGTTGCTAAAAAGTCTGCTCCAAGCTTGTCCATCTTGTTTACAAAACAAAGCCTCGGAACCTTGTATTTATCTGCCTGTCTCCAAACAGTTTCTGATTGGGACTGAACGCCCTCTTCTGCATCTAAGACTGTTACTCCACCATCCAGAACACGAAGCGACCTTTCTACTTCTGCTGTAAAATCAACGTGACCCGGAGTATCAATAATATTTATTCTGTGGTCTTTCCAAAATGCAGTCGTTGCTGCGGATACAATAGTAATTCCTCTTTCTCTTTCCTGTTCCATCCAGTCCATCTGGGTATTTCCCTCGTCAATATCCCCGATCTTATACGTTTTTCCCGTATAGAATAAAATACGCTCGGTAGTTGTAGTTTTACCTGCGTCAATGTGGGCTATAATTCCGATGTTTCGGATTTTATCTAACGTATAATCTCTTTTTGTTTCAGCCATATTTAATACCTAAAGTGAGCAAAAGCTCTGTTTGCTTCTGCCATACGAAGAACTGTATCGCGTTTTTTGATAGAAGCTCCCTGATCGTTATATGCATCCATTAATTCTGATGCTAATTTTTCTGCAAAAGTAGGAAAATCCTTATTGGACTTTGCTCTTGCCGATTCTATAATCCATCTGATTGCCAAAGAAACCCTTCTGTCCCCTCTTACCTCAACCGGAACTTGATAAGACGCTCCGCCAATCCTTCTTGGTCTTACTTCCTGTTTTGGACCAACATTTTGTAAAGCTTTTTCAAATACTTCAAGCGGTTCGAGATTATTTTTAACAATTATGTCAAATGCGGAATAAATTACTTTTTGGGCAATGGTTTTTTTACCGTCCTTCATTAAAACATTTGTAAACTTTGCTAAAAGCTTACTTCTGTAAATCTTGTCTCCTTCAATTTGTCTTTTTGCAACTTTTTTATGTCTCATATTTTTAGGCAGCAGCTCCTGCTGATTTACCACCGGATGATGGTTTTTTTACACCATACTTACTTCTGGAACTTCTTCTTCCATCAACTCCTAAAAGATCAAACTTACCTCTTACGATGTGATATTTTACTCCGGGTAAATCTTTTACTCTTCCGCCTCTTACTAAAACTATTCCGTGTTCGGAAAGTGAATGACCGATTCCTTGAATATATGCCGTAACCTCTGTTTTATTAGAAAGCTTAACTCTTGCAACTTTTCTTAAAGCTGAATTTGGTTTTTTAGGAGTCATTGTTTTAACCAAAGTAACCACGCCTCTTTTTTGAGGTGCAGTTAAATTCTTGTAAACACGGTCTTTAGCATTAAACATTCTTCTTAATGCAGTTGACCTTGTTTTTTTTGTTTTTAATTTTCTGCCTCTTTTTGCTAATTGTGATAATGTTGGCATATTTAAAAAATCGAATTCGTATTATACCACTTCTTCGGTTTTTACCCCTTCTACCGGAATTAATCTTCCAATAATTACGTTTTCTTTAAGGCCGATTAGCGTATCTTCTGCGCCTTCTAAAGCTGCTTCCGTTAGCACCTTTGTTGTTTCCTGAAATGATGCCGCAGACAACCATGAATCAGAGAATAATGATGACTTAGTAACGCCGAGTAATGTTTGTCTTGCTGTTGCTGGCTCTCCACCCTGAGAAAGAATCTGTGCATTAATATCCTCAAAAGATGTTTTTGTAATAAAATCTCCGGGGATTAAAGCCGTATCACCAACAGTTTCGATAATTACCTTATCGGACATTTTTCTGACAATTGTTTCAAAATGTTTATCATTAATAGCAATTCCCTGTGATTCGTAAACTTTTTGAGCTTCTTTAATCACATACTTTTGTGAATCCAATAATCCACTTATCTTTAATACTTCTTTTGGATCAAGATATCCTTCTGCGAGCTGTGTTCCAATTCTTACATCGTCTCCATCTTTAACTTTAAGGGTTGATGCCAATGGAACAAAATATTCTCTTTCTTCAACTGGTTTTACTCTTGATCCTTTAATTTTAATTAAGTAACCATCATCGTTTAATTCAATTTTAACTTTTCCGGAAATATCGGTTATCGGCGAAAGATTTTTTGGAGTTCTCATTTCAAATAACTCTTCTACTCTTGGCAATCCCTGGGTAACGTCGCTCATTACAACTCCTCCAAAATGTCTAACACGCATTGTAAGCTGGGTTCCCGGCTCTCCAATAGATTGTGCAGCAATTACCCCAACCGGAACACCTAATTCAACTTTTTTCTTATTACTAAAGTCTAATCCATAACACCTTGCGCAGATTCCATACTTTAATTTACAAGTTAATGGAGATCTTACAGAAACTTCTGTTATATCGTTTTCAATTATTTCTCTTGCTTTTTGTTCGGTAATCTCCTCGTTTGCTTTAATAATTTCTTTTTTTGTTTTCTTGGATACAACATGACTGGCTGTAAATCTTCCCAAAATTCTATCGTAAAAAGGCGCAGTTCTTCCAGACTCATCTTTTACAATTATTATTCCTTCTTTGGATCCACAATCGTCTTCTTTAATAATTACATCGTGGGAAACGTCAACCAAACGTCTTGTTAAATATCCTGCATTTGCTGTCTTTAATGCAGAGTCTGTTAACCCTTTTCTTGAACCCCTTGCAGAGGCAACGTATTCAAAAATTGATAATCCGTCCCTAAAGTTTGATTTGATCGGAAGTTCGACAATTTTTCCGAGCGGATCCAAAATAAGACCTCTCATTGCAGAAAGCTGTTTTAATTGCTCTTTTCCTGCTCTTGCTCCTTCGGAATCAATAATTATCTTAATAACGTTTTCTGATCTTAAACTATTCCATGTAAGATCTGCAATTTTATTTGTTGTGTCAAGCCAGATTTCATTAGAAAGTCTCTTTTTTTCATCAATTGTTATAAGACCTTCCTGATATTCTTTTTCTACTTCTTTTACTTTTACTTCTGCGTCCTCAATAAATTTATCTTTTTCCGTTATTGCTTGATTATCAAATACTGATACGGAAATACCAGAGATTGTTGCTCCATAAAACCCTAATGATTTAACATTGTCAATCAAACTTGCAACCTCATCGTGGGTACAACTTACAATCGCTCTAGTAATAATCTTTTTAATTCCCGATGCCTTTATTGGTTCGTTTATAAATCCAATTACCTCAGGTAACTGCTCGTTAAACATTAATCTTCCAAGAGTAGTTTCAACAATCTTACCATCAACTTTAACGTTTATCGGCTCTCTTAACTTAATTTTTCCAAGCGAAAAAGCAAGATGAGCTTCGTTACTATCCGTAAAAGATGGAACTGGATCTTTTCTTGATAACTCATCTATGCTGGTTAAATAGAATACCCCGACTGCCATTTCCTTATTGGGAAGGGTAATCGGGCTTCCGTCTGCCGGTTTTAACAAATTATGTCTTGGCATCATTAATTCAGTTGCTTCTTCTTGTGCTTTTTGAGAAAGCGGAATATGAACAGCCATTTGGTCTCCATCGAAATCAGCGTTATAACCTGCACAAACACAAGGATGAATACTAATAGCTGCTCCCTCAATTAGAACCGGATAAAATGCTTGAATTCCAAGTTTATGAAGTGTTGGCGCACGATTTAATAAAACCGGATGGTTTTTAGTAATCTCTTCCAAAATGTCGAAAACCTCAGGTGGTCTTTTTTCGATAAATCTTTTTGCGCTCTTTATATTTGGAGCAAATCCCCTAACTATTACCTCTCTTAAAACAAACGGCTTAAACATCTCCAGAGCCATTTCTTTTGGAAGTCCGCACTGGGAAATTTTAAGCTCCGGTCCGACAACAATAACCGATCTTCCTGAATAATCAACTCTTTTTCCCAAAAGGTTTTGTCTGAATCTTCCCTGTTTTCCCCTAAGCATATCAGAAAGCGATCTTAAAGGTGAAGAAACAACCTGTCCGCTTCTTTGAGACGCATCAATTAATGAATCTACTGCTTCCTGAAGCATTCTTTTTTCATTTCTTAAAATTATTTCAGGCGCTCCTAAGGAAATTAAATGCTTAAGTCTGTTGTTTCTATTAATTACTCTTCTGTATAAATCATTAAGATCAGATGTTGCAAATCTTCCACCGGAAAGCTGAACCATCGGTCTTAAGTCAGGAGGAATAACAGGCAAAACTGTAAAGACTATGTCAGCAGGGGATACCCCCGCTTTTCTCATTACCTCCAATAACCTTAATCTCTTAATTACCTTTAGGTACTTTTGTCCTTTTGATTTATCAGCTTCTTTTCTAAGATTTACTATTAATTCGTCTATGTTTAATTTTTCGATTAATTCAGAAATTCCTTCTGCTCCGGTTTTAATTGTAAAAAATACAGGAAGATCGTATTCAAGAATTTTAAAATATTCATCTTCCGATAAAACACTTCCTATTCTTAAGCTTTTAATTAATTTTCCAAGCGCATCTTGAATCTCATCAAGTTTCTTGTTTTCTGCTGCAAATCTGTCTGCGAAGGAAGCGATCTTTTGTCTTTTTTGGAGCTCGATTTCTTCTTCGATTAATTTTTTCTGCTCACCTTTTACCTTGATTGATTTAGCATCCTTTGCCTTATCATCCATATCTTTATTAACTCTTTCCTCTTCTTCCTCAAAGCTTTTTTTCTGATCAAGTTTTCTTTTCTCAATATTTTCTTCCAAAAGTTTTAACGTTTCCTTTTTCTTTTCTTCATCTACATCCGTGACTAAGTAAGATGCATAATAGATAACCGACTCAAGGCTTTTTTGCGACATGTCCAAAACTAAAGGTAAAGCAGAAGACGGACCCTTAAAAAACCAGACATGACCAACTGGAGCAGCTAAAGTAATATGACCCATTCTTTCTCTTCTGACTCTGGAAAGCGTTACTTCAACGCCACATTTATCACAAACGATTCCTCTATTTCTAATTCTTTTGTATTTTCCGCAATAACATTCCCAATCTTTGGTTGGTCCAAAAATTCTTTCATCAAAAAGACCAGATTTTTCAGGCCTTAAAGTTCTGTAGTTAATGGTTTCCGGTTTTGTTACCTCTCCATAAGACCAGTTTAAGATATCCTGTTTTTTTGCCAGTAAAATCTTTAAGGCATTAAAATCTAAAATACTTAATTCTTTCTGTTTCTTATCGTTATTCATTATTTACCTCCTCGCTTGCTTCTCCTGTGCTTATTCCGGATCCTTCGGCAACAAGCTCATTTCCACCCAATTCTTCTATCATTTCTCCTGCTTCTTTTTCCACTTCTTCTTCTATTTTTTCTTCTGCAAGTTTTTCAGCTGGAACATCGGTTTCTGTTGCTACGGGAGCATCCTCTGCGATCTTTGCTCCAACCGGAACAACATTTAAACCCAATGCTGCAAGTTCTTTTATTAAAACCTTGAATGATTCAGGAACTTTTGGAGTCGGAATATCTGTTCCCTTAACAATTGCCTCAAAAGCTTTTGCTCTTCCAACAACATCGTCCGATTTAATTGTCAACATTTCCTGCAAGGTGTATCTTGCTCTGTGAGATTCAAGCGCCCAAACTTCCATCTCTCCCAAGCGCTGTCCTCCCATTTGTGCCTTTCCTCCAAGAGGCTGTTGCGTAACTAAAGAATATGGCCCCGTTGATCTTGCATGAGTCTTATCCTCAACCATATGGATAAGCTTCATCATATATTCAATTCCAACAACTACAGGTTTTTCGTATGGCTCTCCTGTTCTACCATCATAAAGAATTGCTTTACCATTTACGGGAAGCCCTGCTTTTTTAAGCTCTTCTACTATTCTTTCTTCTTTTATTTCCTCAAATGCAGGAATACCGACTTTTGAATCTAAATTCAACTCTGCCCATCCAAGATGCGCTTCCAATAGCTGACCCAAATTCATACGAGCAAGTACAGATATTGGAGAAATAATTATATCAACAGGAGTCCCGTCTGCCAAGCGCGGCATATCAACTTCGGGAAGAATCTTTGAAATTACTCCTTTATTTCCGTGTCTTCCTGCAAGCTTGTCACCAATTACGACGTGTCTTAACTGGGCAACCTCCACAATTATTTTCCTTATTGTTCCCGGCTCTAATTCATCGCCCTTTTTCCTATCTAAAATCTGAACATTAATAACTGTTCCCCTTTCTCCATGAGGAATTCTCAATGATGTATCTCTGACATCCCTTGCCTGTTCTCCAAAAATAGCCCTCAAAAGTCTTTCTTCTGCTGTTAACTCCGTTTCTCCTTTTGGTGCAATTTTTCCGACTAAAATATCACCGGATGAAACCTCTGATCCAACAACTACAATTCCGTCTTCGTCTAAATTTGCCAGATCTTCTTCGGACACATTCGGAATATCTCTGGTTGTTTCCTCCGGACCAAGTTTTGTTTCTACAACTGCTGCCTCGTGTTTTTCTATGTGAATTGAAGTTAAAACATCTTGCCTGACTAATTTATCAGAGATAACAATTGCGTCCTCGTAACCCAATCCATCAAAGGAAGTATATGCAATTAAAAGATTTCTTCCCAAAGCAAGCTCTCCGCTATCAGAAGATGGTCCATCTATTAACAAATCTCCTTTTTTAACTTTTTGACCTGTTTTTACAACTGTTCTTTGAGTATATGAAGTTGCCTGAGAAGTTCTCTTAAACGAATCTACATAATATGTATTTTCTTCTTTTTGTCCCTTACCCTTGACTATAACCTTGTTTGCATCTGCATAAATTATTTCTCCGTCAAACGGCGCTCTCACAACTCTTCCCATAACTTCCGATATAACCTTCTCCATTCCTGTTCCAACAATCGGACTTTCCGGTTTTATTAACGGTACCGCCTGACATTGCATGTGGGTGCCCATTAACGCTCTATTTGCTTCATCGTGGCTTACAAATGGAATTAAAGATGCTGCCGATCCAACAACTTGACGTGGAACAATATCTACATACTCTACTTTTTCTTTATCTGCCTCGATAAATTCTCCTTTATGCCTTAAGGGAACACGATCAGAAATAATTATACCGTCTTTATCTAAAACTCCTGCGTGAGTAACATAATGATTTCTTTCATCATCCGCTGTCATATAAACAATTTCATCCGTTGCTTTAGAAATAAGTTTTTTACCTTGTTTTTGATGAATAATTTTTCTATATGGAGTTTCTAAAAATCCATAATCATTAACCCTGGAATATAAGGCCATATAAGTAACCAAACCAATATTTGGACCCTCGGGGCTTCTAATTGGACAAATTCTTCCATATTGAGAGCTGTTAATATCTCTAATTGAAAATGCCGCTCTTTCTCTTGAGATTCCGCCGGTACCCATAACTGTAAGCCTGTTTAAATTGTCTATTTCAGAGAGAGGATTTGTTTGGTCTAAAATTGTAGAAAGCTGTGATGTTCTAAAAAATTCGTTTAAGGATGCCATTATTGGTCTTGCATTAATAAGATTAGCGATAGAAATAGGCACATCTGGTTGAATAAGACTCATTCTTTCTTTAACGCTTCTTTCAAGTCTCAATACTCCGATTCTAAATGCGGTTGTTGCTACTAATTCCCCAACACATCTTACTCTTCTGTTTGCAAGACTATCGATATCATCAATTGCATCTTGTCCTTTAGTAAGACCGATTAATGTACTTATTGTCCCAATAATATCTTCTATCGTTAAAATCCTTACGCTTTCATCTTTTGCTTCAAATCCTGCTGCATCTTTTAATTTTTTGTTAATCTTATATCTTCCAACAACTCCTAAATCATATCTTCTATTATTAAAAAACATTCCATTAAAACTCTCTCTTACCTTATCTATAACAATTGGCTCTCCTGGATGCATTTTTTTAAAGATTTCGATTACCGCGTCTGTTGAATCAGTGGTTTCATCTTTTTGAAGTGTATTTTCGATAAATGAACTGGTTCCGTCTGCTTCTAAATCTCTGAATTTTTCCTTTATTTCTTCATTTGAAGAAATTCCAATTGCTCTTAAAAATGTAGATGCCAAAAATTTTCTTCTTCTGTCAATTTTAACCATTATTGTTTCGTGTCTTGTGGTCGTAAATTCAAGCCAAGATCCGTGAACCGGTCTTATTTCTGCAACATAAAGATTTTTTCCCGTTACATTATCCTGAACTGCAGTAAAATAAACACCGGGGGATCTTACTAGCTGATTTACGACTGAACGTTCTATGCCGTTTATAATAAAAGTTCCTCTTTCGGTCATCTGGGGAATATCGCCCAAAAATACTTCCTGATTTATCTCGCCGTTAGTTTTTTTATTAATTAGCGTTGCGTCAACATATAAGGGAGCATCGTAAGTAATACCTTTGGATAAACAAGTATCCGGCGTGTTTGATGGTTTTCCAATTTTATAGTCTCTTAAAATTAATGTCCAGTTTTTTTCGGTAAAGTCTTCTATGGGGGAAATTTCATCAAGGATCTCTTTTATACCCTTTTCTAAAAACCATCTATATGATTCTTTCTGTATGGATAGAAGATCTAGTTTTGGCAATGCTTTATACTCTTCTCCCCAGTTTTTTCTAATACTTGGTTTGTCTTCTTTTTTTGTTTTATTATTAACCTTAGGCATTTGTGATAAATTCGTTATTAATACAAAAAAAATCAACCAGACTTTCGTCCGTTAGATTGCTTTTGAAAGTATCTAGGTTTATACCATAGGTATTTATATTATGTCAACCCCCAAATTTTTTTAACAAAAATCTTATTAAAAATACCCGAATAAATCCTGTTAAAACCTTAGAAGCTCTAGTATTCTGTAGATTAAGAAGCCGGGCCAGAAGATTGCTTTAAAAATACCAATTATTCCTTCCCAGAAAGTAGTTGCGTGTTGAATAAAATAAATAAGTGCTCCAATAAAACCCATGCCATAAACAGCACCGTTTCCTGTATTCCAGTTCTTACCATTGCAAAATCTTTTCTCCTTCTCTTTTGCCATTACAATTAAACGTAACACTTTTATGTATAATATGCAACTTTTTTAAACCTAGTCGTGGTATAATTTAGCTAATGACAGTAAGAGAAATTATTGATAAATATATTTCGTTTTTCGAGAAACATGGACACAAAAGAATCCCAAGCTCACCGCTTATACCGGAAAATGATCCAACAACTCTTTTTACGTCTTCCGGAATGCAGCCGCTAGTTCCATATTTATTAGGAGAGGTTCACCCCTTGGGAAAAAGATTAGTAAATGTTCAAAACTGTTTTAGAGCTCAAGATATAGATGAAGTTGGAGATAACAGGCACACAACTTTTTTTAGAATGCTTGGCAATTGGTCCTTAGGCGACTATTTTAAAAAGGAAGAAATCCCCTGGTTTTGGGAATTTTTAGTAAATGAGCTAAGACTTCCTAAAAAAAATTTATATATAAGTATTTTTTCTGGATTTGAAAATATCCAAAAGGATATCGAATCGGAAAAAATCTGGTCCAAAATTCTAGGCAATGACGGCTTAGATCCAAAAGAAAAAATTTTTGCTTATGGCGTTGACAAAAACTGGTGGTCAAGATCGGGAGAACCAAAAAATATGCCGATTGGTGAAATCGGCGGTCCTGACACCGAAGTATTTTTTGATTTCTGCAACGAAAAAATACACAATTGCAGTAAGTACAAAACAAAAAAATGTCATATAAATTGCGACTGTGGAAAATTTTTGGAAATCGGAAATTCCGTATTTATTCAATATCAAAAAACCACCGATGGCTTTAAAGAATTACCACAAAAAAATGTAGATTTTGGAGGGGGACTGGAAAGACTCTTGGCCGTAATAGAAGAAAAAGAAGACATTTTCCAGACCTCACTTTTTGCACCGATTATAAAGACTATTGAAAATGAAACCAACAAAAAGTATCAAGGAAATGAAAGACAAATGCGAATAATATCAGACCACTTGGTTGCTTCTATTTTTATTGCTGCTGCAAATATTAAGCCATCCAAAACGGAACACGGATATATTTTAAGAAGACTTTTAAGAAGAACATTTGATAATTTTAAGGCTTTGGAAGGAAAAAATATTACACCTGTAATTTATAAGATTATCGAACAATATAAAGAAACAGACCCTTATTTAATTGAAAAATTTGAAGAAATTAAATTAACTATTCTAGAAGAAGAGCATGGATATAAAAAAACAATTGATGAAGCAATAAAAGTTTTATCAAAAAACAAAGGCGATTTGGATAACTCAACTGAAGTAGTTAAAGAAATATCTGCAGAGGAAGCTTTTAAAATTTATTCATCACACGGTCTTTCCCCAACTCAAATTAGAAATCTTGGCTATGTGTTTAACGAGCAGGAATTTGCTAAAAGAATGAAAGAACATCAAGACTTATCCAAAAAAGGAGCGGAAAAAAGATTTAAAGGGGGATTGGCAGATGCTTCCGAAAAAACAGTTATGGGTCATACTGCAACTCATTTACTACACAAAGCCTTAAAAGAAGTTTTTGGAGAAGAAGTAAATCAAGCTGGATCAAATATAACTGAAGAAAGAGTTAGATTTGATTTTAAATATAAAGAAAAGATAACCGATGAGCAAATTGAAAAAATTGAAAACATCGTTAATAAAAAAATAAAAGAAAATCTACCTGTAACTTCTAGTATTATGCTTCTTAAAGAAGCAAAAAAACTTGGCGCAACCGGACTTTTTGAAAAAAAGTATGAAGATACCGTTAAGATTTATTCTATCGGAAGTTATTCTATGGAAATCTGCGGAGGACCACATATTGATTTTACAGGAAAGCTAAAAAGTTTTAAGATAATAAAGAGAGAAAATATTGGACAAGGATTAAAAAGAATCTACGCTAAAGTAGGCGAATAAAATTATGAAACTGCCATTTTCAAAATTTTTTGAGAAGAAACCTCTTCCTGAATACTTTTTGGCATTTTTGTTACGACACGAAAAAGCAAACGCGGTAATTTTTGAAAAAATTAACGGGATAGCCAAAGTAATCGGACAAGGAGAGGCAAATTTTGAAAAATCAATCGAAGATGCAACCTTTGAAGAATTGCTATCGACTTCGGACAAAGCAATTTCCGAAGCAGAAAAAGCAATGCCTAAAGAAGTGGAAACTTTAAAAACACTTTTTGGATTAAAAGATAGCTGGATAGAAGAAGACAAAATTAAAAAAGACTACCTTGATAAATTAAAAAAAGTCTCCGAAGAATTAGGACTGACCCCAATTGGATTTATTACAGTAACCGAAGCAATCTCGGGTCTTTTAAAAAAAGAGGAAGGAATTCCCTTAACTGCAATACTTTCTGAGATTGGCAAAAACTATGTAACAGTTTCTTTAATAAAAGCGGGGAAAATTATGGAAACAAAATCATCGGAAATCCACGAAAATCCCCCCTTTACAGTGGATATTTTATTAAAACATTTTGAGATACCGGAGGTCTTACCGTCCAAAGTAATTATTTATGACGGCGAAGAAGAAAAATTAGCACAGGAATTTATTCATCATCAATGGAGTAAAAGCCTTCCGTTTTTACATGTTCCGCAAATAGTAAACCTTCCTCTTGGATTTGACGCAAAAGCAATCTTGGCTGGAGCTGCAACTCAAATGGGATTTTCCATTGATACTGATACTATAGAAAAAAATCTCACTTCAGAAAAGGAAGAAATCCCCGAAATTACAAAAGATGAAACTAGGCAAGAAGTTAAAGAAGAAAAAAAAGATAATATTTTACCAAGCGGAAAATTGGAAGATAATGAGGAAATCAATTATGTAGAAAACGATACATTTGTCGAAAATTTCGGATTTTTTGAAGGAGAAGACATAACAAAGCTTCCAAAAAAACAATCGGAGGAAGAAACAATTCAAAACGAAAAATACGAAGAAAAAAAAGAACCAGAAACTGCCCGGATCGCTGTCGAAAAAGAAGAAACCCCCAATAAAGAAGCAAAAGATATTAAGATAAATATAAAAAAGAATATTAATTTAATTTCTGAAATAAAAAGTAGAATTTTGGGAATATCTGAAAAAATAAAACTGCCCAAAAAAATATTTAACAACAGGCTTTTAAAACAAAGAATTATTTTTATTCCCGGACTTCTTGCAACGCTTTTAATAATTACTTTTATTTATTTTTTCTTTACCATAAGGGCGGAAGTTATCTTAACGCTAAACCCTAAAATAGAAGAACAAAAGGAAAACGTTACTTTTTCTGCAAAAGCAACCGACGTAGGCAAAAAGACTATTCAAGGAGAATTTATTTCTGCAAGCCTTGAGAAAACTTCAGTAATTGCAACAACAGGGAAAAAAGAAACGGGTACAGAAGCAAAAGGAACTGTGACTTTTTATAGTAGATTTACTCAAAAAAGAACAATTACCGCGGGGACTCTTCTTACATCATCAAATAATCTTGAATTTACCCTAGATAAAGCAGTTGACATTTCTTCTGCTTCTGCGGATGCCGACGCAAGTCCAGTTACTGTATCCGGAAGTGTTACGGCAAAAGAAATTGGAAAAGAATCAAATCTTCCCTCCGGTGCAAAATTTACTGTCGGTGATTTTCCATCAGGTAGTATCATCGCTAAAAACGATAGCGCATTTTCAGGCGGAACAAAAAAAGAAATAACAATCGTTTCCAAAGAAGACCAAAATAAATTATTAAGTAAATTAATCAAGGACTATGAGAATGAAGCAAGGGAAGAATTAGAAAAAAAAGCAAATGATGAAAAAATATTCCTACCGGTAATTACCTCAACAGAAGTGGAAAAAAAGGATTATGATAAGGATATAGGCGATGAAGCGGGAAAGCTGACTTTAAAAGCAAAAATAGTCTACGAAGGGTTACTCTATTCAAAAAAGGACTTAGCATCTTTTACAAAATCTCTTCTTAAAAAACAACTTTCAGAAGAGCTTGAAGTTGACGAAAAAAATATTAAAATTGAAGTTTCTGATGTAAAAAGCAAAGAAGAAGAAGTTTCTGCTATGTTAAAGATACAAGCACCCCTACTCCCAAAAATTAATTCATCAAAAATTATTAAAGAAGTAACGGGAATAAGTGTAAAAGATGCTAAAGAAAAACTATCGTCTATTGAACAAGTTGTAGATGCCGAAATAAAATTTTCCCCAAATCTTCCAATTATTTCTAATTCCCTACCTAGGTTTTCTCAAAATATAAAAATTTCCACTGAAACAAATGAGTAAAAAATACTATAAAAAAGGGAAAAAATTAAACAAAAAATTATTAACTAAAGGAATAAGTTTTGGGATATTAATACTCGGAATTTTAATAACCTGTTATGTTTTATTCCCGCTAATTTCATGGCAGGTTTATTTTGCTCCTGTTTTTGCAAAACAAAATATTTTAAGTCCAATTCCTAAAGTAAGTATTGTTAATGAACAAATGGTAACAAGCCTTTTTAATCAAATTTCGGAAAATATAAAAGGCGTTGATTATGAAAATATTAACAATTGGTTTCCTGATTACAGTTATCCGAGTATTAACGGTAAATCAAAAATTGAATTGTATTTTATTTCTATCCCCATGTTAAATATTAACAACGCTGTTGTGTCTACGGTTAATACAGATTTATCCGAACATCTTGTAAACTATCCCGGAACTCCTCTTCCTCCAGAAAAAGGAAATTCGGTGATTTTTGGACATTCAACGCTACCCCAACTTTATAATCCAAAAGATTACAAAACAATTTTTGCAAATGCTTATAAATTAAAAATTGGTGACGAAATTTTTGTTAATATAAATACATTAACTTATCGTTATAAAATAATTAATATTACCGTTGTTGATCCAAAAGACACATCTGTTTTTGAACAAAATACAAATGATAGTTATTTAACATTAATAACCTGTACCCCTCCAGGGACTGTCTGGAAACGACTGGTTATTAAATCTTTGTTACAAAAAGTAAAATGAAAGAAGAAAATAAAATTATTACATTAATAAAACAGATCTTGCCTATCTTTTTTAGATTTTTAAGCCGGTTTTTATATTATATTTTATTTTTTATAAAAAACTTAATTAACCGCATTATTAACCAAATAAAAGGGGTTTAATATGGAACAAAAAACATTAGCGCTTAGTGCGATAAGAAAAAAATTATTGGGAAAAAGATTAAATTATAAAGAAATTTTCGCCATTATGGACGAGATTTCTCACGAAAGATTAGGGGATGTTTTAACTACTTATTTTGCAGCTTCAGGATACTCAAAAGGTTTTACTAACCAGGAATTATATTACTTAACTAAAGCTATGGTAGAAACTGGAGAAAGACTTAAATTTAAAGGGATAGTTGCAGATAAACATTCAATTGGTGGGGTTCCTGGGACAAGAACAACTTTAATTGTTGTACCTATAATAGCTGCATGTGGTTTTAAAATTCCAAAAAGCTCTTCAAGAGCAATAACAACTCCTGGAGGAACAGCAGATGACATGGAGGTATTAGCTCCTGTTGAGTTAAAAATAGAAAAGATTTACGACGTAGTGGAAAAGACAAATGGTTGTATTGTTTGGAATGGAACAGTAGGAATGGCTCCAGCAGACGATGTTTTAATAAAAGTTGAGAAACCGTTAGTTTTTGAAAGCTATGATAAAGTATTAGTTTCCATAATGGCTAAAAAAATTGCTTTCGGATCAAATCATGTTGTAATTGACCTTCCTTACGGAAAAATGGTTAAGGTGGAAAATCTTAAGGATGCAGAAATTTTAAAAGAAAAATTTATGAATCTTGCTAAAAAATTTCACATAAAATTAAAAGTGTTAATTCATAAAACAGATGAGCCGGCAGGAAGGGGAATTGGTCCTATTTTAGAAGTTAAAGAATCTTTAAAAGTCTTACAGCAAAAACAAGACAGGCCACTGGATTTGGAAATAAGAAGTATAAATTTAGCAGGTACACTTTTGGATATCTGCTTAAATGATTCTTCTAAAAAAATGCGAGATGAAGTAAGGAAAAATTATGGAAATTCTTTTGGCTTTGCAACAGAAATATTAAGAAGCGGTAAAGCTTTTAAAAAGCTACAGGAAATCGTTAAGGCACAGGGCGGAAGCAATAATATAAACAGCGAAAAATTAAAACCGGGAAAGTTTTCTTACGAAGTTAAGATCGAAAAGGCTGGGGAAATCAAAGAGCTTAATAGTAAAAATATTACTTATGTTGTAAAAATACTGGGTGCTCCTACTCAAAAAGGAGCTGGTATATATTTAAATAAAAAAATTGGCGAAAAGGTAGATAAAGGTGATGTTCTCTATACACTTTATAGCGAAAGTATGTATAATCTCAAAGAAGGAAAAGAGTCATTAAAAAATTTTCCTATAGAAACAATTATATGAAAAGATTTTTAGTGTTAGTTGTAATATTATTTTTAATTTGTGGAGGATTATTCGCGTGGTGGAAAAATGGTCTTGAGCCGGTAAATAAAAATGATAAAACTTCTAAAATTTTTGTGGTAGAAAAAGGAACTGGATTAAGAGCAATTTCCAATAACCTTAAAGAACAGGGACTAATTAAGGATTCAATCATTTTTTTTCTTTTGACAAGGAAATTAAATTTAGACAAAAGAATAGAAGCTGGCGATTTTAGATTGAGCCCATCTATGACGACTGAAGAAATAATAAATACTTTAACTCATGGGACTTTAGATATTTGGATAACTATACCAGAGGGAAAAAGAGCGGATGAAATCGCAGATATTTTAAAAGAAAATATGCCTACTTATGATGAATCATGGCGAGCAATTCTTAAAGAAAAAGAAGGATATCTTTTTCCAGATACTTATCTTTTTGCAAAAGACAGTACAATTAACCAAATAATTTTTAAATTAACAGAAAATTTTGAAACAAAATATTCAACTATACAAAATTTAAATAGTTTATCACAACAAGAAATTGTAATTATTGCCTCTTTGATAGAAAGAGAAGCAATGCGCAATCAAGACCGAGCGCTTGTAGCGTCTGTTATCGAAAATAGATTAGATATTGGGATGGGGCTTCAAATTGATGCAACAATTCAATATGCATTGGGATATCAGGAAAACGAACAAACGTGGTGGAAGAAAAATTTAACTTTGGATGATTTAAAAATCAATTCTCCTTATAATACTTACAAAAATACTGGTCTTCCCCCAACTCCTATTTCTAATCCCGGACTTCCCGCTTTAGAAGCTGCGGCTAATCCTGCTTCCACAAATTATCTATATTACATATCCGATAAAAATGGTATAAATCATTATGCTAAAACCCTTGCCGAACACAACGCAAATATTAAAAAATACGGATTATAAAATTATTTTTTAACTCTTCTGAAGAATCTTTTTTTTGTGGACTTTTTTTCATCTTTTTCTTCCGATTTAATTTCGGGCTCTTCAACAACTTCATCGACCGGCTCGACTTCTTCTAAAATATCTTCATCAAGCTCACTTTCCTCTATTAAATCAGAAAGTTTTTCCAAGCCTTCGTCTGATATTGTTTTAAGAACTTTTTTCCCTTTTTCCGTACCAAACAAAAATACAATTACTGCACCAACAACAAGACCAACTATAAATCCGTTGAAGAATCTATTTTCTTGTCTTTCCATATTATTCCTCTTTAGAATGCTTTTTCTTTTTAAATAAACCTGCAATTGTAGCTCCTGTTTTAAGTCCCATTGCAAGCGTGGATAAAGAAGATATCGGACCGGAAACGCTCTCTGTTATTACTCCTGTATCATCAAGAACTTTATTTGCCTTAGAAATTGTTTGTTTTAATTCCCGAAGAATAAAAAATACTTGAATACCTAAGGCAACAAGAAGAATTGCTAAAGTTATTATTACAATTAATAACACCGTTTGGGCAGGATCCATCATATCTAATAACTTAACTTAATTAGTTATTAATGTCAAGGGTTAGGTTTTACCTCTATTTCTCTTTTTACGATTGTTTGCTTTCCAAAATGATTTATAGCCTTAATTGTAATTATTGATTTCCCAGGAAAAAGAACTATATTTTTTTTAAATGAGCCATTGGATTCAACCACAACAGAATAATTGTTAATAAAAAGCGTAGCATTTGAATCGGTTTTTCCAGATATTGTAACGATGGATGAATTTATAACAGCCGATTTTTTTGGCGTAAAGATATCTAGAGATGGACCTATAAAAGCGTCTTTATATTGAAAGAGAACAAAACCAAAAAAAACGAAAAAAATAAGAATCATCAATAAAGCAGTTTGCCTAATTCTCAATAAAGAAAGTGGAGAACCTTTCTTTTTTGTAAAGCTTGATGGAATTATTTTATAGTTTTTATCTGCATCAAATTCTCTTCTAAAAATTGCTAAAATTTCTTTTTCCGAAAGCCCCACAAATTTTGCATAGTTTTTAATAAATCCTTGCGTGTAGGCAAAAGATGGAAGCTTATCGTATTCACCTTTTTCTATAGAAATTAAAAAAGATTGACGGATTTTTGTTGAATGAGAAACATCTTCTAGTGATAGTCCCTTTTCTAACCTTGCTTCTTTAAGCCTGTTTCCTACCTTTATCATATTTATTCAGAGGCGACTGTAACATTCAAGAATTCGTCGGGATTTTTTACCAAAACATCTCTTGGCTTTGAACCTTCTGCCGGACCAACAACGCCATCTGCCTCCAGTTGATCTAAAATCCTTGCTGCTCTTGAATACCCAATCGAAAATCTTCTTTGGAGAAGAGACGCCGATGCTTTATCATATTGGCAAATTAACCTTACCGCATCAGCATAAAGATTGTCCTTCCCGTCGCTTCCCGAAGAAGTAAGTCCAGTTTTTTTCATCACTAAAGGCTCAGATGTTACTTCATCGGTATATTGAACAACCGGATTTTTGCTTTTTAGAAAATCTACCAGTCTTTTAACTTCTTTTTCCGAGAGAAATGCTCCTTGAACACGCGTTGGCTTTGCTTGGTCAGGGGGAATAAACAACATGTCTCCCCTTCCTAAAAGTTTTTCTGCACCGGGGGTATCAATAATTACCCTTGAATCAATCATCGAAGAAACATTAAAAGCGATTCTACAAGGAATATTGGCCTTAATTAATCCTGTAATAACATCTACTGATGGTCTTTGAGTAGACACAACCAAATGAATTCCCGTTGCTCTTGCCATTTGCGCTAATCTTGCAATCGCATCTTCTACCTGAACTGGCGCATAAGCCATAAGGTCAGCCAGCTCGTCTATAAAAATTACAATATAAGGCATTGCCTGAAAACCGGAAAGCTCATTAAATGAGTCAATATTCCTAACTCCGTTTTCGGCAAATTTTTTATACCTTCTGTCCATTTCGTCCATTGCCCATTTTAACGAAGCTAATATTTTATCTACGTCAACTATTACCTCCGTCATTAAATGAGGTATACCGTTGTACATTGTTAATTCAACACGCTTAGGATCAATCAAGATCAACCTCAATTCATCCGGCGATGTTCTAAATAGAAGCGAGGATATAAATGCGTTTACGCAAACCGATTTACCAGATCCTGTTGTTCCTGCAATTAAAACATGAGGCATTTTAGCAACATCTGCAACTAAAGGATCTCCGGAAACATCAAGTCCTAAAGAAACTGCAAGCTTTGATTTATTTTTGCGCATAGCATCCGATCCAAGCATTGTTTTTAAAGTTACTATTTCCAAACTTCTGTTTGGGATTTCTATTCCCACCAGACTTCTTCCCGGAATAGGAGCTTCTATTCTTATTTGTCCTGTTGGAGCCTCTGTTGCTAAAGCAAGATCATTAGATAAAGATGTAATTTTCGACAGCTTTGTTCCAAGCGCAATTTCTAAAGCATACTGAGTAACTGCAGGTCCTAAATTAACTTCAACTACTTTTGCGCCGATCCCAAAACTTTGTAAAGTTTTTTCTATAATATTTGCTGTCTTTTTAACATCTCCTCTTTCCGCTTTTTGTCCGGTGGAATCAGAAAGCAAACTCAATGGTGGATATTCCCAAACTCCTGATTTTATCGGAGCGTTAGCAACCAATTTATCAGAAATAAAAGGAACTTCTTTTTTACCGATTTGCATTTGCGTTGAATCATTTGCAATCTTCCCCGAAGCTGTAGGAAATCCTTTTTCTCCGCCTTTAATTTTAATTTGCCCGTCTTTAAATGGAGATTTTTTAACCTTAAAAAAATTAACAACAAAATTAGGCGTAATTCTTCTAATGGTTTTTCCTATTGATTTAAGGATTTGCAATAATTCATCAACCGAAGTATCAAAAAAGACAACTAACCCAATAAAAACTCCAGAAATATAAACTAAAGTTGCTCCAATGCTTGTAATCACATCTTTTAAGATTTGAAACAAATATTGTCCGATTAAACCACCCTTAGCAAGCGACAAAAATGAAATAAAAAAGAGAAGGAATCCAACCGCAACATTTGGTCTGGAAAGAAAAATTTTTAATCGCAAAAAGAGAAAGCCAAAAAATATTAAAACAAATGGAAAAAGGTATGAGGCAATTCCAAAATATTTTTCCAATGAACTTGAAACAGCAACGAAAGTTTCTTCGCTTTTGGTAAAAGACAACAAAAGAATTATTCCTGTTAAAAGTAGTCCAAAGGAAAAGATTGAGTAAACTGTATTGTTTCTAAGTTTTAATTTGAATTTAAATTTATGTTTTCTGTAATGTCTTTTCCTAGCCATAAAAATATTATATACACTCGTGAAAAATACTACAAGTTCGGTATATTTTAAATCTCAATAACAACCGGCAGAACAAGCGGGCTTTTTCGGATATTTTTATAAACAAAACTTTCCGTAATGTCTCCGATTTTCTTTCTTGCATAGATCCAATCTGTGACATTTCCGTCTTTTTTAGCAAAATCTTTTTTTAACTGCAAACCTAAATTTTTGGAAATAAAATTACTATCTTCCGAACCTAGCCCTTTAATAATAATATTAGGTTCAGAAACAAGTTCACTATTAATAGAGTCTACCTCTGCAAGGACAATAATCACTCCGTCCTTTGCAATTCTTTGTCTATCTCTTAAGACGTAATGCTCAACTTCCTCCCCGGATATTTCATCAACAAATACATTTCTTACGTCAATTTTTTTACCAAGCATTGTTCCTTGATTGGAAAAAATCACTTCCTGACCATCTTCTAAAAGCAAAATATCATTATTTTGATAACCCTGTCTTTGAGCAAGTTTTTTATAGGCAATCATTTGCCTATATGTTCCACCAATTGGCAAAACTTTCTTGGGTTTTAAAAGCGCCATCATTAACATTAATTCCATAGATGCACCATGTCCAGAAACATGAAAATCATCACTTATTTCCGAATATATAACCCTTGCTCCTTTTTTAGACATTATGTCAATTAACGCATTTATAGTTACTTCGTTTCCCGGAATTGGATCCGATGAAAAAACTATAACGTCATCTGAGGTAAGCCTTACCTCCTTAAATTCTCCCTGAGCGATTCTTGAAAGAGCAGAATTCTCCTGACCCTGACTTCCAGCAACAAACAAAACCAATTGGTTATCCTTAAATCGTCTTAATTGATTTATAGAAACCTCTATCCCTTTATCAAGTTTCATATAACCTAAATTACAGGCAATTTCTTTTGCTTTAAGAAGAGACCTTCCAACGAAGCAAACTTTTCTGTTTAATTTTTTTGCTATTTGGATTGCCTGATTTAATCTTGAAATATTCGATGAATACGTGGTTAAAATAAACTTACCTTGACATCTTCGCATTTCATCCTCAAAACTCTCGGAAAGCGCCATTTCCGATTGTGTATATCCATCTTTTTCCGATCTTAAACAATCCGACATAAGACATAGCACTCCCTGTTTTGAGGCATCCAGAATTTTATTGAATTCTGCTTTTTTACCATCATATGGAGTTAAATCAAATTTATAATCGCTTCCGTGATAAAAATTACCAACGGATGTTCTGATAAAAATATTTGCAGTATCAGGAACCGAATGAGTCATTCTTATAAATGAAACCTTAAATTCGCCAATTGAAATTTCTCCACCGTCAAAAGATACTGCTTTAACTCTTGGGTCAAGTTTAAATTCCTTTAATTTTTCATTTGCAAAAGCGGCAGCTAATGGAGCCGCGTAAATTGGAAAATTCGGAAGTTGAGGTAAAACATATGGAAGGGCGCCAAGATGATCTTCGTGACCGTGTGTAATAACCATTCCTGCAATTTTTTTATTTGTTTTCAAAAGGTAGGAAATATCCGGAAGTAAAAGATCAACGCCAAGCATTGTTTCATCTGCAAAACCTAATCCACAGTCAACAATTAGAATTTCCCTATCTGACTCATAAAGATACATATTTTTAGTCACATCCGATATTCCGCCGATAGGAATGAATTTAATTTTATTTTCCATATTATGTTGGCAAAAACTGCTTAATATTTTCGGGTGTTATTTTAAAAGAATTTTCTTTTGAAATCTTCCCTTCAACAATAAGCCTTGCCACTTTTCTACAAACCCCCTCTATGGTTCTTTCTAAACTTCTTATTCCCGAATCAAATCCCAATGGTCTTATGATATTAAGCCATAAAGAGTCATCAATCAATAACTGGTTTTCCAAAAGACCAGTATTTGTCCTTATTTTAGGAAACAGATAACTCTTAGCAATCACTATCTTTTCGTCGTCTGTATAAGACGGCATTTGCACTATTTCCAATCTATCTAAAACAGCTGTAGAAATATTTGTTGTATTATTTGCGGTTGCAATAAAAAGCGTATGCGATAAATCAAACGGATAGTCAATGTAATGATCCGTAAAAGCTTTGTTTTGTTCTGGATCTAAAAGCTCCACTAAAACTCCCATAATGTCTGATCTTGCCGATTCAGTAACTCTATCCAATTCATCAAGAAGAATTACTGAATTTTTACTTTGGGAATGAACTAATTTTTTAATAATAAATCCCGGTTCTGCATCTGCAAATGCACGGGATTGTCCTCTTAAAGCTCTTGCATCTCCCATTCCTCCAAACGGGATTCTTTCAAATTTTCTTCCTAAAGCCTCTGCAATAGAATAGGCAAGTGTTGTTTTTCCGGTACCGACTAATCCTATTAAACATAGAATGGGAGCTCTTATCACTTTATCATTTGATCCATTTTCCATACTTAAAATTATTCCTGCTAAATACTCAAGAATTCTGTTTTTTACACTGTCTAGTCCATGATGATTTTTATCCAAGGTTTGTTTTGCCTTATTTAAATCAAGAAAATCCGTAGTTTCTTTATTAAACGGAAGAGAAGCAACCCAGTCTATGTACCTTGAAATACTTTCGTAATTAATAAATGAACCCGCTTGATTTGTCATTGTTGCTTTTAAAAGAGAAAGCATTCCGTTAACTTTTTCCAATAAATCCGGAGGAAAATTAGAGGCTTTGATTTTTTCTTCCAGTTTTTGAATTTGTGAGTCAAAAGAAAGGGCAGTATCCATATACTTATAATACTATACGAAAATTTTTAATGCGAGAGGCAAGAAATTAATAACGTGGTTTTCTAAACCTTGAATCAATAGGTGAGTATCCTCTTTTATTTTTATCTCTCCAATTACCGCCTCCCGATGTCCCTCTTTCTCTTCTTAATTGCATTGACAAAGGGTGTGCTTTTCTTTCCGGTCTCTGATTATGCCCTCTTTCTATACTTGTGCTTCTTGAATAAGCTCCTTCTTTTTGATCGTCCGAACCAAAATTCATTGAAAGATTTATTCTTCCTTGTTCATCTATTTCTATTACTTTTACTTTTACTTTTTGACCAATAGACAGTACATCTGCCGGATCCTTTACAAATTCTCCGGAAATTTTAGAAACATGAACCATTCCTTCTTTTCCGGGTAAAAGCTCTACAAAAGCACCAAAAGGCAGAATTCTTTTTACTTCCCCATCAAAAATTTCCCCTACTATAACTTCTCTTGTTAATCCCTTTACCCAATCCGTTGCTTTTTGAACAGCTTCTTCCGATGTTCCGGATATAGCAACCGAGCCGTCATCTTCAACATCTACTGTTGCGCCTGTTTGAGAAATTATATTTTTAATTACTCTTCCACCGGGACCAATTACTTCTCCGATTTTATCAACCGGTATATGAATAAGCTCTATTTTCGGTGCGTATTCGGAAACCTCTGTTCTAGAACTTGGTAAAACAGCCTGTATTTTTTCTAAAATTGACAATCTTGCAATTTTCGCTTTCTCTAAAGTTTCTTTTACTTGATCCAATGTTAGTCCTTGGTTTTTAACATCGAGTTGAATTGCAGTAACACCGTCTTTTGTTCCTGCAACCTTAAAATCCATGTCTCCTGAAAAATCTTCCAATCCTAAAATATCTGTTAGGATTACATAGTTTTTTTCATCACTCATCATTCCCATTGCGATACCAGCAACCGGTTTTTTAATTGGAACTCCTGCGTCCATTAAAGCAAGAGTTGATCCGCAAGTTGCTGCCATAGAAGTTGATCCGTTGGAGGATAAAATTTCCGATACCACTCTTATTGTATATGGAAAAACATCTTGCTTTGGAACAACAGCCATAATTGCTCTTTCTGCTAAAGCCCCATGACCAATTTCTCTTCTTGAAGGAACCCCCATTCTTCCGGTTTCTCCAACTGAATACGGAGGCATTGAATAATGATGAATGTATCTTTTTGCTTCTTCTCCTTCTGCTGATTCAATTAATTGCTCAAGCTTTGGCGAGCCAAGCGTTACAACGGTTAAAGCCTGTGTATCTCCTCTTTGAAAAACAGCAGAACCGTGAGTCCTTGGTAAAATTGAGACCGTACAGTTAATTTCTCTTACTTGGTCAATTTTTCTACCATCCGGTCTCTTTGATTTCTTAATAACATCTTCCCTAATCCCTTTAAACAAAACCATTTCAAGTGCTTTTGCGATTGTTTTTTTATCTATATCCTCTTCTGGATTTTCCGTTTTCTCGTGGTTAAAAATCGTATTTATTAAATCCTCTGTATCGTTTCCATTGGCTTCTTTCGTTGCTCTCTGAGGAATTAATGCTAAGACTTCCGATTTATAATTTTTTTCAATTTTTTGAATAAACTCGTACAACTTTGGATTTTGCGATACTTCTTCTTTTTTACTCCCGATTTTTGCAGCAAAATCTTCTATAAATTCTATAATTTTTGTCGTATTTTCGTGCGCTTTTTTAATACTTTCCGAAACTATTTCTTCCGAAGCTTCAAGGCTTCCCGCTTCTATCATTAATGTTTTTTCTCTTGATTGAGTAACAATTAAATCAAGCTCAGAAAATTCTGATTCTGCAGCTCCGGGATTAATCACATATTCTGCATTTCCGTTTCCCGATTCCTTAACAAAACCTACCCTGACTGCCCCAATTGGTCCCTTCCATGGAATTTTTGAAATTGCCAAAGCCGCGCTTACGGCATTAATCGAAAGGATATCTGGTTCGTTTTCTCCATCAACAGAAAGAACTGTTACTACAACTTGAACTTCCTTTTTGTATTCTTTGGGGAAAAGAGGTCGTATAGATCTATCTATTAACCTCCCGGTTAAAATTGAATCATCAGATGGTCTTCCTTCTCTTTTTACCCAACGACTTCCTTTAATTCTTCCACCCGCGTATAATCTCTCTACGTATTCCACTGTTAAGGGAAAATAATCAATATCTTCTCTTTCTCTTCCTTCTACTACGCAAACCAAAACCATAGTATCCCCAAGTCTTGCTAAAACAGATGAAGTTGCTTGCTTTGCAAGTTCACCAACTTGAAGCATCAAGGTCTTTCCTGCCAATTCTAATTCTACTGAGGTTTTTTTCATTTAATATTAACTCTTAAGCCCAATCCTTTTTGAAATACCTGAGGAACGTGCTTTATCTACTTTTCCTAAGAAATTTAATAATCTCCTTCTCTTTGCAATCATAGACAAAAGTCCGCGCCTGCTGTGATTATCATGAAGATGATCTTTTAAATGCAAAGTTAGTCTTTCTATTCTTTTTGTCAATAAAGCAATCTGAACCTCCGGGCTTCCTGTGTCGCCCTTAATGGTTTGATATTCTTTAATTATTTCTTGTTTTTGAGAAGTACTAAGTGGCATAAATTAAATCACTTATTTCTTAATTAATTGCAATTATATCAGTTTTCGCCTTGCTTGGCAATAAGCTTTAAAAGTTGGTTGAACCCTTGTAGATTTTTGGCATTAGCCAATCTTCCGGAGGATTTTGGTCTTTTTTTACGACCTCTTCCAAAACCTGTTTTTGTTCTTTTACTTCTACATCCTCCTTTACTGATGGAGAAAAAGAACTCTTACTAAATGCACTTGAAAGACTTTGATCATAGGCTTTTCTGGATCCGCCGTTTCTTATTAGAAAACCAGCCATTTCAAAAGCAATCGGACTTGTGTTTTGATTTTGAAAATTTCCTGTCCCGTTTTGTATTCCCTGTATTAAATTTTGGGAAATATCAGAATCGATTTTTAATCCAAGTTCAAAAATAAGATTTGCGATTATTTCAGAAACTGAAGAAAACTTTGTAGAAGTCATCACTATATCTCCAAAACCCTGATTTTCGTTTTTATTATCAATATTAATAACCAGAGTGTTTTTAAATTCTGCCGGATTAAACACCTCACCCAAATCCGAAAGTCTTGGTGTTCCAATTACAAAAACTAATTCAGGAACTCCTTGGGATCTTATGAATTTAACATCTCTTTCATCAAAAGATAAACCTTGTTCTCCTGCTTTAATTATTATGTTTAAAAATCCATTCTCTAGAGTATAAGAAGCTTTTTCAATTTCTCCTTCTTTGTACGGAAAAGCTACAGTTAAATCTCCCTTTTTACCTTGAAATCCTGTTCTTAATTTATCTATTCCTATTAAATTTGACAAAGCGACTGTTGGCTCTGCCGAACACACTATCGATACATTTTTAGAAAGTGCTTTAACCGATAAATACAAACTTAGAGCAGCTGCCATATCATCAATACTTGGAAAACCTCCGACAGCAATACCTATATTATTATTTTTTTCGATGGCTTCCTTAATCTGCTTTAAGGCTAAATTGTCCATATTTTTATTATGAGTGGGATATTAACATATCACCTATAGTAAAGTCAAGGAAAGGGGAGAGAATAATACCTGCTTCTTGACCGCTTTCTACTTTAGATGTTTGATTTTTTCCTTGTCTGACAGAAACTATTAAGCTCTCTCCAATAATATTATCATCTCTTAAAATTCTTATCTTGTCGCCTTTTGCGATTCTCCCTTCCAAAACCGCGATTCCTAAAACCTCTGTTTTTTCAAAAGGAAATCTTGCCAATATCTTAGCTTTTCCGTAAATCTTTTCTAACATTGCCATTCTTTTTCCTTCTAAAAAGTCTTTTACCTCGTCTATCATTTCATAAATAATTGTGTAGTTTTTAAACAAAACTTTTTCTACATCCGCCAATCTTGCAACATCCGGTCTTGCTTTTATATTAAATCCTAAAATAATTGCGCCTGAAGACTTTGCCATCAATATATCAGATGACTCTATGTCTCCGGTTTTCTGAAGAATTATCCTTATTTTTTCGGGCATTGCTTCACAAATTGCCTCTAAAGAGCCTTGCGTATCCGTACAAATTATCACAGCTAAAATATCTTCATTTATTGAAGAACCTATATTTAAAAACTCTTCTTTTGTAAGATCTGCTAGTTTTCTTTCTTCTTTTTGCACAACGGTATCTTTAACTTCCGTCGTAACTATCTCTCCAACCTTTGGCACACTTTCAAAGCCAAGTATCTCAACTGCATCCCCAACTGTTGCGGATTTTAATTGTGCCCCGGTTGGACTTATGATATTTCTAACTTTTGCTTTGATATCCTGACAATAAATTTCGTCCTTAATATTAACCACGCCGTTTTTTATAATTATCGTTGCTTTAGAACCGGCTTTAGGGTCAAGCTTTGACTCTATAACTATTCCTTCGAATGGATTCTGTGAAGAATATTTATAAAAACTAGCCTGTCTTTTCATATCGTAAACAAGAATTATCAATTCCAATAATTCTTTTATGTTTAAATTGGTTTTTGAGGAAACTTCAATCATAGGAACTTCTCCGCCGTATTCTTCAAGGGTTACTTCTTCTTTTAATAACTGTTGTTTTAGTTTTTCAACATTTTTTTCCACAACATCCACTTTTGTAATAACAACTATGTACGGAATACCCGAAGATTTTAAAAGAGCTATACTTTCTTTTGTTTGAGGCATTACCCCATCAACTGCAGAAATTACCAAGATGCCGATATCCGCAGCCTGAACTCCACGTCCCCGCATTAAAGAAAATGCTTCATGACCGGGAGTATCAATAAAGGTAATTCTTCTTTTTACACTATCGTGCATTATTTCTATTTCCGATGCTCCAATTTTCTGAGTAATTCCACCATGTTCTCTCTGGGCTATATTAGTTTTTCTAATAGCATCCAAAAGCGTTGTTTTCCCATGATCAACATGACCCAAAACAGCAACAACAGGCGGAAAAATGGCTTTCTTAACTTCTTCTTGTTTCTTCATGTTAAAAACTTTCTAGAGGCTTTGGAAGATTTTGAAAATTTTTATTAATTAAACAAAAATATTCATTGTAATAAAATTAACTATTTGCATTTTCTTCCTTGACCTCTTCTTTGCCGACTGGCGGATTTTCTTCCTCTACAAGTTCTTTATCAACCGGTGGTTTTTCCGGTTTTACCTCTTCTTTCTTTTCTCCTTTAGTGGCTTCTTCTTCTGGTTTCTCCGATGCTTCCTCTTTTTTACCTTCTATTTCTATTCTGTATCCTGTTAATTTTGAGGCTAATCTTACATTTTGACCATCTTTTCCAATAGCCAAAGAAAGCTCACTTTCCGGAACTAAAACATGAGCTGTTAATTCTTTTTCGTCAATTTCTACTTTTAAATCCTTAGCTGGAGAAAGAGCTTGTGCTATATAATTTTTGGGGTTATCTTGCCATTGAATAACATCTATTTTTTCAAGACCGTTAAACTCCTGAATAATCGCCTGTATTCTTACTCCTTTTTGCCCAACGCAACTTCCAACAGGATCAATTCCAGACTGATTCGAAAAAACAGCAATTTTACTTCTATTACCTGCTTCCCTAACAACTTGCTTTACCTCAACCGATCCTTGGGCAACCTCCGGAACCTCTCTTTTTAAAAGCCCTTCAATTAAACCGGTGTGTGATCTTGAAACAATTATTTCCTCTCCCTTTAAACCTTCTCTAATTTCTACTATGTAAACCGTAATTCTTTGATTTAAATAGTATTTTTCATTTTGAATTTGCTCATTCGGAGGCATTATTCCCTCTGTTTTTCCTATATCAACAATAATATTCGGGCCTGCAAATCTTAAAACCATTCCATTAATTACGCTTCCAACTTTATGTTTATAATCAGACATTATTGCTTCTTTTTCTTTTTCTCTTATTTTTTGTAAAATTACTTGCTTTGCTGTTTGAGCAGCAATTCTTCCAAAACCCGGGGGGGTTATATCTTTATTATCTTTTAGTATTTTTGCTTCTCCTGTATTTTGGTCTAAATCAACGGTAAATTCTTCAACTTCAACACCAGGGTGGTCTTTTCGGTAAGCTGCTAGAATTGCATTCCTAACTGTTTCCATAATCACGGAAACATCAATCCCCCTTTCGGCGGCTACTTGATTTAATGCTAGTGCAAATTCGCTTCTTTGTATTGCTGGCATATATTTAGTAAAAAGGTGGGCTTACCCCACCAAACTACATACTACTTAACTAAATTCATTTTAACAGGTTTAATAGCTTCAGTCAAGAAAATAACAAAATTTATTTAGGGATTCCAGCCTTCATAAGCATAATAATCTCCGTCTTGCCAAATACAAACATAAGGCGTGTCATCAAGCATATTCTTGGCATGCAAACTGGAATTAATCCAATTATTTACAACTTCTTTGTAGTTAGAATTCATTGCTATGTTTTCCGTTATAACCTTATAGCTTGGATACGGAAGGGTTTGAGAATTTATTCTTTGCGTAAATCCATCATGGTTAAAATTTTTAGAAATCTCTCCTGCTCTTATCTTAGCAAAGGAACAAGTTTCTGAATTACTTATTGCCGCCGAAAGCCCCTTTGATCTCCTGAATTCATTAACCATATCTAACAAATAGTTTTTAACATCTCTGTTTGTATTTTTAACAGCTTCGTCTTCTTTCATCTTTGCTTTGGGAATTAGTGTTGGAGTATTAGTTAAAGTCGGTTTTGTGGTTGAAATAGGCATATTTGTTGGAATTGAGGTTAAGACAGTAACGGTTGACACAGAAACACTTTCCCCAAAAACAGTTTTTGTGGTTTTTTTAGAAATCTGCGCTTCGGATTTATAATTATAAAGCATCCATGAGGCAGAATAGATGGTTAGAAGCACAGCGATAAAAAAGATCAACGACCCTGCCAATCGCCGCATTTATTTAAATATACCTTCAAAAAATATTACTGTCAAATTTTTTATAGGCTTTGTATCTTTTGTATATATATTGTATATATTGACAGACTGATATTTTTTAAACTATGATTTTCACAAATCAAAGGCAGGAAAAATATCAAGCAATACCAACCTGTCCTCTGATTTAAATTTCGACCGCAAACGGAGAAATATGAAAACTGTCCAAATTATTTTTGGGTTAGATTTAAGCCTGGTATAGAAATATACGGGCTTTTTTTGTTGGTTAAATTTAAAACGGAAAGGAGGTGAAAAAGAATGAAAAAATTTTTTGTAATCATATTAGGAATATTCTGTTTTGGAGGAATAATTACTTCTGTATCCGCAGAGACAATAACGGATTTAACTATTACTCCAGTTTCATCGGTTTTTGATGCAAATAATGTGTCTTCCGTTAACGATTCTGCGCCTGGATTCGCTAGCGGTAGCTTCATGTCAAATGGCAATGGGAAAACTGATATGTACTTTACGCCAGTGGGTTTATTTGGACGAGAAATTACATTAGGAGAAATATCTAGTATTAGTTATTGGACTAAAACAAACTCTACTCACGCTATAGATCCACGAGATTGGTATTTAACAATTTACACAAAACCCTATTCTGGAGACATTTCTAGTGCATCATGGTATGGCGATCGCATAGGTACTGAGCCGTATTTTTCAATTAATATAGTCGATCCAGCTAACACATGGAATCAGTGGTCTACTGACGGGACAAATAATAAGTTGCGCTTTTTTGAATCTACTGCAGGTGCACCTGGCGCAACCTTTGGAAGCTACACGGATCCAGAATGGTCTATGTTTAAAGCTGGGAATGCCCTATCGAGTGAACCTTATGCTACACATGGTATTCTATACTTTTCTGTACAAACGGGGAGTGCTTGGGCAACAGGCTTTACGGGTCAATTAGACGGCTTACAAATTGAGCTTACTGACGGATCGATTGCTAAGATTAATTTTGAAGCATATTCTGCCCCATCGGTGCCGGTAATAACAACCCCGGCAAATAACTCAATTGTAAATGTTTCTGATATGGTAAAAGTTGACTGGGATGACTCAATCGGCACATACCCGCCTTTTGAGTACCAATACGAAGCATATTCCAACGCAGATTATACAAATCTTTTGTATCAAAGCGCTTGGTTAACAGCATCAGAAATACCAACACCTGGAACACCACCGGGAGAATATTACATTCGCGTTAAAGCAAAAGACGGTATTGGAACAGAAACAGAATGGAGCAATGAATCAGTAAATCCTTATAAAATTACCGTTGTCGATCCATATGCAATTCCTGCTGTTTGTAAAAATATTACCGGTCTTGGAGCACCGATAATCGGCACCAACAAAAGCGAAGTAATAAAAGGAACAAGTGGGAACGATTTAATTTTTGCTCTTGGCGGAAGCGATAAAATCGATGGAAAAAGTGGTAAGGATTGTATTATCGGAGGCGATGGAAGTGACGTGCTTATCGGAGGAGAAGGTAATGACGTACTTCTTGGAGGCAACGGAAGCGATAGTCTTGATGGCGGAAATGGAAACGATAAGCTTTACGGTGAAATCGGAAGCGATTATTTAAAAGGAGGAAACGGAAATGACGCGCTTGATGGTGGAGATGGAAGTGACTCTGCTGTTGGCGGAAATGGAACAGATACTTGCACAACAGAAGCTAATAAACAGTGCGAAGTATAAAACGTTTAACGAATCGTAGATCGAAATACAATTTTGAAAGGAGGTGAAAAAAATGAATATTAAAACAAAATTACTTACAGGAACAATAATGGCAGCATTTTTAACATTGGTGTTTGTACCAACGACGTTTGCTGCAAAAAAGGTAGTTGTCAAGAAAAATGGTGCCGGTTCAAAAAATACTGTTACAGCTGTTAAAGTAAACAAAACAAAAACTCAACAGCTTAATTTAACGGCAGTTGGTAATGTTGTAATCGGCTTGCAAAACACCGGTCTTAATTCCGCAGTCGGAAATACCGGAGACGGAGGAACAGATGTTAATTCCGGAGATACAAAATCAACAGTTACCAATCGAACGACAACAGGAGGAAACGAAGCAACTGTAAATCCATGCGGTTGCGAAGTAACTCCTTGCGAATGCACAATGGAAAATTCTGTTGTAATCGCTAAAAACGGTGCTGGTTCAAAAAATGAAGTTACGGTTTATGACGTAAATAAAACTAAAGTTGAACAAGCTAATGCAACTATAGTTGTCAATGCCGTAGTTGTAGCCCAAAACACCGGTCTTAATTCCGCAGTCGGAAATACCGGAGACGGAGAAGTTTCTGTTGATTCAGGTAACGCAGAATTAACAGCTACTAATAGTACAATAACCGGAGGAAATGTTTATAATCCTGGTATGTAAAAACATTAAGGATTATTACTAAAAGCCCTGCCCGAATAAAAGGCGGGGTTTTTGGTTATTTAACAGGAGATGCAAAAACAAGAAGTCTTTGAAAAGCAGTGCCAATAGGTGTACAAGTTTGTAAAATCAGCTGGTCTTTATTTTCTTTAATATATTTAACTTCGTTTGGCCAAACAACTTTTTTATCTGTTACGTAATATTTATATTTTTTACCATCTTTTTCAATAAGAATTAAATCGTTTTTTTTAAGCTCATCTAGTCTTAAAAAAATCGTATTATATCGAGTTAAATTCCAAGGATAGTCGGTTGAATGACCGAATAAAAAAATTGTTCCTTTATCGCCAGGCAGAGCACTACCTTTAGCTTGAGCTATTCCCATAGTTAATGCTTTTCTATACTCTTTTTCGTTTGTCGCATCAACCCCTTTTATTATTGGGGAAACAAGTTTTATCTTAGGAATTTCAATCGAAAAACCTGTGTTTAAAGCTACCTTGGAAGATAATAAATAAGACATTGCAACCGGATAATAAATAAATAAAAGAATAAGAAGAGACGTAATAATAAAAATGTTTCCAATTGTTTTTCTTAAAGTGCTTTTTCTTTTCATAGAGTTTTAAATTTTAGCAAAATGCCTCTTAATAAGCAAAAACCGCGATTAACGCGGTTGTTTTAAATTTATGCAGCTATTGGAGGAGACGATCCCGATGCCATTCGCAGAAAAACACCAATCGCAAATAATAATGTAGCAAGAATTGTTGCTAAGAAAGCTAAATAGTTTCCGGTTGCCGGAAGCATTGCGCCAAGAACCGCTTGGCTTAAAGAACTACCTCCGTCGCTTCTACCATCACTTCTTCCGTCTGAAAGCCCGTCTCCTCCGCTACTTCCGCCGTTTCCGCCATTACCGGAAGGTGGATTAACCGGTGGGTTTACCGGTGGTGGAGGTGGTGGAGGTGGAGGAGGAGGAACTGAATCATCTTCGCAACTGTAGCTAGATCCATTTATTCCTTCGTTGTTTATATTTATAATACTGTCTATGTTTCCGGTTTTTATAAACACGTTACCATTATTGCTATTAGCAGAATTGTTTCCTGTATTTGGATCGCTAGCTACATTGTTTACAATTCTGGCGCTGTTTATACTTGAATAAATTAACTCACTTAGGCAAGAAGCATAAATATTATTGATTGATCCTTCCCCATTTCCCGAAATTTTATATAAAAATTTTCCCGGATCAGTTATATTTTTTCCCGTATTTTTATTAAAATTAATATCTTTATTTACAATATTAATTTCTTCTTTAATATTACCCGTATAAATATTAACATTACCGTTATTATTACTTGCTGAATTATTACCGGTATTACTATGCGATTGAACATTATTAATAATTTCTGCTGTATTCGTTTGAGAGGTACTTACTACTGTTTGGCTGTTTATATTAATATTATTAGTGGAATTTACTCCGTTTCCTGTTATTACAGCTTCTCCGCTTCCGCAAGGATTTTGGCAACCACATCCACCGCATTCATTTTCCGATACGTTTATATTTATATTTTCATTCTGGATTTCTGACGTTGTTACAATATCACCTGTTGAAATATTTGTTTCCCCGGAGTTTGAATTCGCGCTGTTATCTCCGGTATTTGCTTCTTCGTTAACTTGATTATTAACTTCTGCGTTATTAGTTTGATTTATGGAATTATTACTTTCTACTGTTACATTAACTGTATTTTGAGAAGAATCACCATTCCCATCAATTACTATTACAGTTTCTGCCAAAACAGTTTTTGGCGAAACCATAATAAATAAAATCGATAATAATAAAATAAGTTTCTTCTTCATATTTTTAAAACTTTTTAAGATTTAATATCTTTAAAGTTGGGGCAGTCTTTTAATTTTTTTACCCAGGAAAAGGAGCAGGGCTATTCCCGGAATTAATATAATTAACCAAGCTAAATTAATATTAACTGCTTTTACTTTTGCTTTTTCTCCTGTTAAATTTTTACCCAAAGTATCTTTTATATGATCCGATACACCCGCAACTAAAATACTCGCAAAAGATCCGTTATTATTACTTGCTATAAAGACTTTTGATTCGGTTGGTTCGGCAACGTTTTCCGTTTGTTTGTTGTCACTATTTACCGAATCTGTATCAATGCTTTCTAAAATTGTTTCCGAATTTGTTCCGCCTATTCCGGATGTATTATTTTGTTCTTGATTTACGCTTTCCGCTTGTGACTGATCAGCCAAAACTGTTTTTTCTTTAGTTTGACCGGGAGCAACAAAATCTCCAAACCAGCTACCAAAAACATTAATCATTGTTACAACCAGTTTTCCGTTACCCACTATATTGTTGTTTACAAAATTAACAATATTTGCGATTATTTTTGCATCTCCTGTAGTAATGTTTGAATTTCCTCCTGTATTAAAACTAGATGTATTATTTCCGGTATTAGCCGACAAATTAAGCGTGTTATTTATATTTGCGTTGTTAGTTTGATTTATAGAATTATTTGTTGTTTGATTAGAATTTACCGTATTTGTAGAATCTGCTCCGTTTGTATTGTTCATTGCAGTTACTTCTCCGGTTATTGGATCAACTACAAATTCTGTTCCCGAAGATCCTGCAAGAGTTGAGCCGTCTGGCGAACCAATTATTTTTCCAACCCATTTTCCTGCTTGATTTACTATTACCAACCACCAATTACCGCCGATTAAATTTGAGTTGGCAATATTCAAAACATTGGCCATTACGCTTGCATCACCGGTATTAATCGAAGAGTCTCCTCCTGTATTAAAGTTTGTATCGTTATTTCCTGTTTGTGCATCTAAAACTAAAGTATTGGTTATAGATGCATCATTTGATTGAAATGTATTATCTGTATTTGTACTCGTAGCGCTTGCTGTGTTTGTAGAATTAGCACCATTCCCAGTATTGGAGGCTGTTGTTGAGCCGCCGCAACTTCCACCGCAAATTGCATTCATTGCTTCTTCGGTTAAAATAATATCTCCTACTAAATTACCGAAAATATTAACTACTCCGTAAATTACGTTTCCCGCAAGATTATTATTGGCAAAAGTTAGTGAATTAGCCGAAACATTTGCATCTCCTGTAACTATATCTGAATCACCGCCGGTGTTAAAGCTTGCATTATTACTTCCTGAATCCGCAGCAAGAATTAATTCATTTGATACTCCTGCATTGTTTGTTTGATTGGTATTATTATTAGTTGTATTACTGGCATCTGCTTGGTTATTAGACGATGCTCCGTTGTTTTCGTTAGAAGCAGTTACCGAAGAACCGGAACATCCATTAACACAGTTTTGACCAAAATCCAAAACAATATCACCAATATGATCATCTGCGATATTAAATTCTGCAACAGCCACTCCATCTACATTTGTATTCACAGATGTAATTACTGTCCCGGTTGTATTTGCATCTCCGGTTGTAATAGATGAATCACCAACATTATATGAAGCGCTGTTTTGTCCCGTAGCTGTTGCTTGATTTAAATTATTATTTACAGTTGCACTGTTTCCCTGATTTGTATTATTGTTATTTATTACCGAACCGGAAACATCATTTAAGGACCCTGCTCCGTTTCCGCTATTGGAAACCGAAATACTTCCACCTTCTTCTCCATTAGTTATTCCCAAATTTGAATTCCCAGTTGTTTGTAAGGTAGTATCGCTATTTGCATCTCCAGTGTTAATTGCTGTGTCTCCAACGCCACCATTGGAAGATGTCCCTTCTTGTTCTGTAGTATCCGCTGTTATTTCTGAAGGTACAGTTGGCGTTTCTGGTGCACTAGGCGCGGTTGGTGCAGATGGAGCCTCGGGAGCTTTAGGTGCTTCCGGAGCACTTGGTGCACTAGGCGCGGTTGGTGCAGATGGAGCCTCGGGAGCTTTAGGTGCTTCCGGAGCACTTGGTGCACTAGGCGCGGTTGGTGCAGATGGAGCCTCGGGAATATCCAATGCATATACCGGCATAATGCGGGTAAAAAGTATTGCCGTTAATAATAGTATTGTTAAATATTTTTTAATTATATTTATCTTTTTCATTTTTATAGTTTATTTTCTGTTTCCTGTTTTCTAATTTCTATTTTATTTTTCTCTCGGGTACAGAGTGCTCTTGTTGAAGTGCTTTACAAAAAGCACTCTGTAACCCTAAAGATTAGGCTCCCATGTGTAAAAATGCCCAAAGTGCTGCAAAATTGACTGAAAAATTAACATCATAGTCAAAATCTGGCAATAAATCAGACAAATCTACCATTGGTAATTGCCCTATTACGTTCACGTTTCCGGAATTACTTACGTTTGTATCGATAAGTGCATCTCCGGTATTAATTGCTGGATCCGATGGATCATCAACTTCTCCGGTACTAGAATATACATCGTTGTGACCGGTTTTTGCATCTAGATCCTTAAGCATATTTGTAAGGAAGGACATGTTTCCCTGTCCGAGAGTTTGTGAATTATTAAGAGTTAAATTAATAATATTATCCATATCCTTACCATCTTGGCAACCTTCTGCTCCGTTTCCAACAATTTTTGCTAAAACAGACATTGCACATCCATTGCAATCAACATCTGCATAGTTAAAGTTGACTGAATTGTCAACATCTGCGTAAACTTTTGCATTACCAGTGCCGATCATTACATCGCCTCCGGTGTTAAATCCTGCATCGTTTCCGCCTGTTTTTGCATCTGCATCAACAGTATTTAAAACCATTGCAAAATTATCTTGATCAAGTTTTGTGCCTTTAGTAAGTCCTGCAACGATAGAATTATCGCTTCCTGCTCCATTACCAGAAATGATAAAAGAAGCTGATGGATTTACTGGTCCAACAACTGATCCAACTTTTGCAGAGTTAACATTTGCAGTTGTAGAAACATTGGTGTCCACTGTTGCATTACCAGTGCCGATCATTACATCGCCTCCGGTGTTTTTATATGCATCGTTTCCGCCTGTTTTTGCATCTGCATCAACCATGTTGGTAACCATTGCTTTATTGTCTTGAGTAACGGTTGTTGTTGTTTTTTCACCAAGTTGTACACCATTTTGACTACCTGCTCCGTTTTCGGAGATTTTTACGTCGGTTGAACCTGCTGAGCAACAATCAACTTCTGCTGCATTTCTGTTAAGATCATTTGTTATGTCTGCTTTAACTGTTGCATCTCCTGTATGGATTCCAACATTACCTCCGGTGTTAAATCCTGCATCGTTTCCGCCTGTTTTTGCATCTGCATCAACCATGTTGGTAACTATTGCATTATTATTTTGAGTAACGGTTGTTTTATTGGTTTGATTAACTGTTGTCCAGTTATCAGACCCTGCACCGTTTCCGGAAATAACTATTGTTGTTTCTGCGAACGCAACTGGGGCTAAAGCATTAATTAAAATTGCTGAAGTAGCAATTCCTGTTACTATTCTTCTTTTTAAATCTATCATCTTATTCACCTCCTCTCTTTCGTAAATTTCTTTCAAATCTTGAAAGATTGCACTTCTTTCTTCCGCGCCTTGTTTCTGTCTGCCTAAGCTTAAAGAAACAAAAAACGGAGGCTCCTTCATCCAACCTAAGTTAGATGAAAAAGCCTCCGTTTGCGGTCAGCTTGTTTAACTTACTTTAATATATATAGTATGGTCTATATTTTGTCAATACCCTAAATAGCTAGTCTTTTCTGCCAAAATATGTTTGTGTAATTCTGTTTTGAATTGGGAATTGATTTTCTTCTTCGTTTTCTTCTCTGGAGTCCGGAATTTGAAGGTCTGTTTTTTTGATATTTCTAACTGTTATTTGGGTTATTTTTTTATTTTGCACGTAAACTTCTACACTACCGTAATCAATATCTTCCAATGCATCTTGAATTTCTTTTATTAATTGGACCTTATCACCTAGTGAATAAGCCATATTATTTAAATTTTATATTAACTGTTTCCTTATCCCCTTCAATCTCACCGATCTGAAGTCTTAAATCCTTATCTGCTTCATTAATCGGAAACCCTAATCTAGTTATCTTTGTTGAGATTGCCTGTACTTCAACTGGATCATTGTGAATATCTGCTGCTATCCATTCATTTTTATTATTAATCGAAAGTCTTATATAATCTCTAGTATTTACCTGAACGCCTTGAGAATTATCATTTACTATTTTTATATTTAAAATAAGGAATACCCTTCCTTTTACCGCTGTTGCCCTTTGTCCTTTAACTATTATTGAATCCTGTAACTCTGCTGATACCACTTCATATTTTAATTCTCCCACTTTTTTTCCATTATCGTCTTTTAAGGCAAATTTAAAATTCTTGTCTAATTCCGTTTTTGCAAGTGTTTCCGCAGGAAGAGGTCTTGTGTCAACTGCGCTATTATTATTTTTACCTGAAGTATTTATAATATAAAAAATCAAAGAGATAACTACAATCGCTAATAACAGATAAAATAACTTTTTATATTTTCGATAATTATAATTTTTTAATCCTTCTCTTCCTCTTACAATTCTTTCTTTAACATCTATTTTTCTTACGGATCTTTTTGTTTTATGGAATATTTTTCTTAAAAACTCTCTTATTTGATTTTTTTTATTTTCTACAGGTTTTTCTACATCTTGATTTAGAGATGTTTCTAAAGTTTCGTTATTCACTTCTACTGAAGGTAAGTTTTCTTGTTCCATAAAAAATGCCCCATTTCGGGGCAGATTTCTTTAGAGAGCCAATATTAGCACAACATTTTTTTGCCGTCAAGAAGTATTTATAACCCTCTTGCACTCACGGAAATATTTACGGTATTTTCGTTATGTTGCTTTGCAACTTCAACTAAAATCTCTTTTTCCCCGCTTGATCCTGCCAGTTTATTTAAAACTTTTCCGTTTGCATTTGTTTTAATAAAAGAGCTGGCGACCATGCCTAGTTCTTTAATTTTTTGTTTATACCAGTCGGTAATTTTATCCGCGTCATCGTTGCTTTGAAGAATTAAATTATTACCGGATTTGGCAATTACTATTGCGTTTGGATATATAAACGAATTAATATTACTTGCGTTATTTATCGTTGATGTAGTAGTTTGCTCTTGAATATTTTCAGGTAAGGGCGTCGGGGTATTTGTTGGAGAAACCGTTGGTGTAATTTTTTGCTTTTCCACGAGATTGGATGAATTATTCTGTTTAATGGAATTTGATTTTTTAATATTCTTATCAAATAAAATTGTCAGGAAAAGAAGGATTATTAAGAAAGCTAAAATCTTTAAGGATTTCATTGCTTACTATTATAATCCGTACTGTCAAGTTTTCGAGTAAGATAATTCTAGGCCTAAGTAGTTTTATAAGTTAAATTATTTTCTTTGTCGACGGATACAAGAATTTTATTTCCTCTTTTTACTTCTTCTTTTAAAATAGTTTTAGAAATTAAATCTTCTATGTTGTCTTGAACAAATCTTCTAAGCGGTCTTGCGCCAAAATCTTTATCAAATCCTTCCTTTGCAATTTTTTCCACAACTTGATCTTCGAAAATTATTGTTATTCCCTGTTCATCAAGTTTTTTATGAACATCTTTTAAAATAAGTTTTACTATCTCTATTACTTCTCTTTCTCCAAGCGGCTTAAAGACAATAACTTCGTCAAACCTATTTAAAAGCTCCGGCTTTAATATTCCTTTAGTTTGTAAAAATTCATATAGCTCTTCCTTAAATTTTTTATCTACTGTTTGTCCCTGATTAATTTTTTCGCGAATAAATTCTGATGCCGCATTGGAAGTTGCAATAATAATCGCGTTGGAAAAAGAAACTGTTTTACCTTTATTATCTGTTAATCTTCCGTCGTCTAAAACCTGCAAGAATAAATCCATTATTTTAGGATTTACTTTTTCGAATTCGTCTAATAAAACCAAAGAAAACGGATTATCATAAATTTTTTCTGTTAATTCTCCCTTTTCGTCTTCTTCTCCCGGTGTCGAACCAAGCAATCTTTTTATCCCTTCGTTATCTTGATATTCGCTCATATCAAGTCTTATCATTTTATCTTCGCTTTTAAAATAAACGGCAGCAAGAGCTTTTGCAGTTTCTGTTTTCCCAACTCCGGTTGGACCCAAAAAAAGAAAAGAAATCGGCTTTTCTTTACTAGCAAGACCGCTTCTTATTCTTCTTATTGCTTCTGAAATTGCCGATACCGCTTCCTCTTGATCGATTACTCTTTTATGAATTTCGTTTTCCATATTTAAAAGCAATTCCTTTTCTGCTTCTTTTGGCTGACCTACTGCAATTGCTGTTTTTCGCTCAACTTGATTTATTACGTCCTCTTCTTCTAAAACTTTTTTGCCGGAAATTAACACTCCGCCAATTGAGTCTTCTAAAAGATTAATCGCTGCTCCGGGCAAAACTTTGTCTTTTGAATATTTGGAGGAATAAGTTAACGAAGTGATTATTGCTCGATAACTTAACGCGATTTTTTTGTATTTCTCTATTTCAACTGCTTTTTCAAATAACATTTCTAAAGCCATTTGTTGCAACGGCTCTTCAAGTCTTACGATTTCAAACGAATTTAAAAAAGTAACTTTTGGCTCAACAAATTTTTTATATGATCCAAGCGTTACCGTAGTGATAATTCTTATTACTCCTTTTTCTATATATGGTGCTAAAACTCCTGATAAATCAAGTTTAAAGGTAGAGCTCCCCAGGATATTCTCAAAATTTGGAATATATAGAATAACATCTTTTGCGTGAGCGATTTCCGTAATAATTGCGTTTAATCTTTTTTCCAATTCTCCCTGGTCATTTGCGCCAGCCAAAAGAGAATCAACCATTAACTGTAAAAACCTTTGATGATAAAGATTACCCTTTAAGTTGCCAATAAAACTTTCAAAAGCCAGTGATTCAACCAAAGACTTTTTCCCGCTTCCCGGTTCGCCTACCAAAATTAAGCTTTTGTTTCTAAGTAACCCTTCTATGCTTTCTTTATATTCCTTTACCCTTCCTAAAAACATTGGATTTTTACCTATAACTTCCGATGTTATGTCAATTGTGTATTTTTTTGTTTCAAGCGTCCATCCAGATACCCAATCTTCTGCAATTCCTTTACCCCAAAAATTAATTCTAAGCGGTTTTATTTCTTCAAATTGCGAATAATAAACGTGTGACCAATATAAAATGTGCAGAATCTCTTCTTTTTTTATTTTTTTATTAAATAGAAATCTTGTCCTTTCTTCTGTTAATAAAAGATAAGCAACAAAAATATCCGAAGTTGTTATGTATTTAACGTTTATGTCTTTTGCTATTTCAAAGGCTTCTTTTAATATTTCTTCTCTTGAAATATCGAATTTCTTAATCTCACTTGGTAAAGCATTTATTTTTTCTAAAATAAAATTGACCGACTTTGTTTTTAATAATCCTTTTAAAATTCGGTTTATGTCTTTGTGGGACCAAATACCTAAGCAACGAATTGTTAATGATTCTAAAATATTTTTTCCGTCGTTTTTGTTAACAGTAATCGTTGGCATCATTTTTCCGATTTTAAAGAAAAGAAATGCTTCCAAAATTAAATAAAGCGAAATCAAAAATAAAGGAAAATTTGGAAAAACTTTGCTTGCAAAAGAATCATAACTCATAAAAAGAACTACTAAAAGAAATAAAATCCTGATTATTTTTATTGGAATTGAATTATAAAAATGAAAAATTTTTGAAAAATAATACATATTAAATAAACAAAACCCAGACTGTTGCAAACGGCCATAAAATAAAACTTAAAATCAAAATAAATTCAATTAAAATGAGTAAGAATAGCAATAATAGATCTGCTAAGATTACGAAGGTTTTTATAAACATACCCATTCCGATTGAAAAACCAACCAAACCTTCACGATATTCATTTTTCCACGGCTTAAAATAGGTTTGTAAAACCAGAGGTAAAGAAAAAAGTTTTAAAAAAGCGTCGTTTAAAGATAAAAAAAATAAGATCATTTCTTTCGGTGCTTCTACAAACCAAAACTTTAAGAATACAAAAGGAAGTTTTAAATAAAAACTAACCATAAATAAAAACTAACCATAAATAAAACGGCAAATTTTGTCTCGCCGGCAGGCGGATAATTCTAGTGTAGAGAGATTTACAAAAAATTGCAATCTTAAATAGAATTATTTTTTAGTACAAATAAGCGGACACAATTGTATGGATTCCTTATTAGAAGAACAACTTGGGTCAATTTTACAGTTATAAAAAACTAATGTTGTTGTAGTTGTAGATTTTGTTCCACTACCGCTTCCGCTAGGTGGTAAAGTCGTAGAAGTCGAAGAATCAATTGTAGTAGTTGTACTTGCCGGAACAGGATTACTGTCCGGTATAATTACTGGGGGTGTACCGGTTGAACTATTTAACATTGTTACCTTTATTAAATATTCCATTTCCAGATTATTAACTAAATCTACGCTTTCCTGTAATATGCTTGATTCTCCGTTTCCATAAGGAATATTTATTACAAGCGTGTAATTTCCTATCGGTAAGTTATTAAAAGAAAAATTTCCATCTGCTTGCGTGACATAAGACGGAGAAGATAATCCATAAAGAGCTAACGTCGCTCCTGCAAAGTTTTTGTCTTGAGAGTCTTTTTGCCCATTATTATTTACATCCTCATAAACATTTCCAAATACTTTTCGCGGTATATCAGTCCCACCCGAAATCGGACCGGTAGTACTAGTAGTTGCAATTGTTGATGTTGTAGTAATAGTTGAACCAGTTGATGGCGGTCCTCCAGCGCATTCAGGAATCATTGATTGTTGACCCAAGCATTTTGCACCGCTTTGTTCTCCATCGGGTTGCTGGTCCATCTCTGTTGCCTGAAGAGCTTTTTTTACCTCCGCGCAATTATTAGATTCAATACCATAAAGATCTGTGCAAGATTGGATTACTGCTGTATATAAAGATTTAAAGTTAGCGCTTTGGGAAAGATAAGTTGTTAATGCCCTATAAACTATTCCTCCGGCAACCTGTCTTCCTACGCCATTAATCAAACATCCATTAAAACTTCCTCCATCGGCCATTAAATAATAAGCTTTGTTTAATACGCCATTATTGTAATGCACTCCACCATTATCACTAGTCCCACAATAGTAATTAGCTGAAAAAAGACGATCGGGTTGACTTTTTAGAGTTGGGTCAGACATATCACGAATAACCCTACCTGTATCTTCACCCATTGTCCAATTACCATCAATATTACTGGCAAAAACATCCGACATGCTTTCATTAAGCGCACCTGATTGATATTTATAAACTAAGTTTGCAGTGTACTGGGTTACCGCATGCGTTAATTCATGAGCCGTTACATCTAGGACTGCCATACTTGGACAAAAGTACATTTGATTTGAAGTTCCGCTCCAGCTGGCATTTGGACATTTTCCATTCATTGGATGATTAACGTTGGCAATAATTTTTGATCCCTGATTATTAAAGCTATCTCTTCCAAAAGAATTATAATAATAATTATAAATTAAGCCTAAAATATTATACGCGTTGTCAACATCTGGAATTGCTGATTCTGCCTGACCTTCACTTCTTGTCATCTGACAAGAAGTAGTATTATTACAATTATTAATCTGCCTATCCAATAGCTCTATTACCTTATCTTCTTCGTAAACAACTTTACCCGTTTCAAAATCTATGAAATATTGTTTTGAGAAAAAAGGAGGATCTCCGGCGCTAATCACAAAAGAATAAGTTAAATAGTTTACATTATCATTACTTATTCCCAATAATTTTTTGTTGATAATATATTTTCCAAATGGGGTAACATTCAGCTTATTGGGCATTCCACTGTCTTCTCCAGCTTCATTTACGGCAACCTCTTGAACTTCTTTTTGAGTTAAGATTTCTTTTGTTGTTTGATTATTGTAAATAAGATTACCTATTATTGCATATATTTCATTTTTATTTTTTAAATGTACCATTAATGAACCGCCATATACAGGAACATCGTTTATTTTTTGATCAAAGACATAGTGTTCGTTGTTAAGGATTACATTATTTTTTGTTAAATAAACTTCTTTATTATCTTTTTGCTCTTTAACAACGCTCGTATTTTTATCAAAATTTTTGGGGAGAAGTTCTATCCCGTCTCTGTATTTAGGATTATTTTTAATAAAGTTTTTAATGCCATCTAAGCCTTCCTTATCCGTTTTGTATAGATATCCCTTTTCTGAATTTATCGAAATATAACTTACTCCGTTTTCTATTTTTACACTGGAATATTTGGATAATTCATCTTCTAAAACTACCGGACTTATCTTTTTATTTAAAACAAATAAATCAATAAAGAAAAACAGTATTAATAAAAAAAATAATCCACCGACTATCAGTGTTTTTATTCTATGCTCTTTGAGGGACAATTTTATTTTTTGAAATAGTGTCCAACCCTGATTTTCTTCCATAAAACTATTCTAATTGTTTCTAGTTTTTATCTCAATGCTTTTACTATCGATTTGTCTAATAAGAATAATTTTTGTTCCAAATGCTTCAAGTTCTTCAATGCAATCTCCGCTGAATCCGCCGCAGGTAAACTCAAGTTTTTTTATCATTTGATCCTTATTTTTAATATCGATTTTTGCTGAAGATATGCAATCGTGGCATCCAGAATCGGCTGGAACAGATTCTTTTAATATTGCCGATATTGTAGTATTGGGGATTAAAAATTCCTCATCTTTCTTTAATAGATATGTTTTTTGTATTGTATTTTCCAAAATAGTTGAAGTTGTTACAGTGCTTGAGGATAAATAATCAAGTCTAATAACTGATTGCTTATTGGGGTACTTTAAAAAAAGCATTGCCGCTAAAATTATTGGAAAAAACCCAAATACAGTAAAAATTACCGTTGATAGAACCTTATTCTTTTTAACAACAGATAATACATTTGTATGGGTTGATTCTTTAATTTCCGGTTGAAGATTAACTTGTGTTTCCGCTAATGGCTGATTTTGATTTTCTTCCATAGTTTAAGCCGAGCTTACCACTGACGCTTGAGTTCCATCAACAGAGGAATTAGAACCTGACGATGCGGAGGGATTATTTTGTGGCTGATTATTTATTTGATTAATCATTCCGTTTTGCTGTAATTGACCTGCTTCTTGCTGAGCTTGAAGATTTTGCGAAGCTCCGTTTAAATCATTTTGCTGGTTTGGTTGGCTTTGATTATTTATCGCTTTTGTAAAATTAAATTCTTCTTTTTGCTTATCGTAACCAATTTTTATTTTATCTCCCGTTACAAATGTTTTATTAATAATTAAAATTGCAATCGGGTTTTCAATGGAGCTTTGAATAAGTCTTCTTAATGGTCTTGCTCCGTAAATTGGATCATAACCTTCTTTTGCTAAAACCTGAAGGGCAGCATCGGCAATCTCTAGATCAAATCCTTGCGCTTTAAGAAGCTTTCCTGTCGCATTAATGCCAAGCTTTGCTACCTCAGTCATATTTTCTTGAGTTAACGGCTCAAAAACTACCACACCGTCAAATCTATTAAGAAGTTCCGGCTTAAAGAATTTCCTGAGTTCATCCACTAAGAGTTTTGTTAGATCCTTAAATTTTGCGCTTATTTTTTCCGATGGCGATTCAGTTTTCTCTTCAGGCTTTACGGTGTTTGTCTTTTTTTCTTCTTTTTTGTCTTCCGTGTAACCCAAGAGCTCCTGTTGAATTAAAGCGCTTCCAATATTTGAAGTTGCAATAATAATTGTATTTTTAAAAGAAATCGTGTTGCCTTTATTGTCTGTTAATCTTCCGTCTTCTAATAATTGAAGTAAGATATTAAATACATCCGGGTGGGCTTTTTCGATTTCGTCGAGTAAAACTATTGAGTATGGCTTTGTTCTTACAGCTTCTGTTAGCTGACCACCCTCTTCATATCCAACATATCCAGGAGGAGCTCCAATAAGTTTTGCAACTTCGTGTTTTTCCATATATTCACTCATATCTAGTCTTACCATTGCGTCTTCTTTGCCAAACAATAATTCTGCAAGAGTTTTTGCTAATTCTGTTTTACCAACTCCGGTTGGACCTAAAAAGATAAATGATGCAATTGGTCGATTAGCATTAGAAAGCCCGATTCTTCCTCTTCTCACAGCTTCTGCAACTGTTGCAACCGCATTTTTCTGATTTATTAATCTCTTATGAATTATTTCTTCCAAGTGTAAAAGTTTTTCGCTTTCATTTTCGGTTAACTTGGTAATTGGTATTCCTGTCCAACTACTGACAACTTTTTCTATATCGGGTTTCTTGATTTGATTATCCTGTCTTTTTCCCTCATTCATCTGAAGCCTTACTTCCGCTGCTGCCTCATCCAAAAGGTCAACTGCCTTATCCGGAAGATATCTTTCGCCTATATATCTTTTAGAAAGCTTTACCGAAGCTTCAATTGCCTCCGGGGTCATTACGACCTTATGGAAAGTTTCGTACTTTGGCTTTAAAACGTTTAACATTTCTATTGCCACTTCCTCTGTTGGTTCTTCGACTAAAACAGGCTGGAATCTTCTTTCAAACGCTTTGTCTTTTTCAAAATGTTTTCTGTACTCCGTAGTTGTAGTTGTTCCAATCATCTGGAGTTGTCCTCTTGCTAAAAAGGGCTTTATAATATTTGACGCATCCATTGCGCCTTCTGTGTCTCCTGCGCCAATTAATGTATGTACTTCATCTATAAATAAAATTACTGCGCCGCCTGATGCTTGGGTTTCTTTAATTATACTTCTTAATCTTTCTTCAAATTCTCCTCTATGAGAAGCACCTGCGACAAGAGAAGACAAATCTAGCTGAATTATTTTTTTATTAGCAAGGTCTTTTGGTGCTTTTCCGGAAACTATGTCTGATGCCAATCCTTCTACTATTGCTGTTTTACCAACTCCTGCTTCTCCGATGATAATCGGATTATTCTTTGTTCTTCTTAAAAGAATATGGACAAGTCTTTCAACCTCCCTGTCTCTCCCTGTTATCGGGTCTAGTTTACCGCTCTTTGCTTGTTCTGTTAAGTCTAAACCAAACTGCTCAAGTGCTGATTTTTTTCCATACACAAAACTTGACGATTTAGCTAATTTTTGTTCAATTTTATCCTTATTTAAACCTTCTTGTTGAAGAGTATTGCTAATTTGACTATTTTGGGAAAAAATCGAAATTAAAACATCTTCGGGGCTTATAAATTCAACTCCTCTTTCTTTTACCTGAGAGTAAGCCTTTTCAAAAATTTGTTTTGAGTTATCGCTTAATGTCGGCTGACCTGTAAAATTACCCATTATCTCTTTTGTTTGAATTTCCTTAGAAAGCCTACCAACATCTGTAGAAAAATCAGCCAATAATTTACAAACTTCGCTGTCATAAAGAAGACCAAAGAGTATTTGTTCCGGTTCAATTAAGGGCTGCTGTATTCTTTTTGCTTCATTTTGAGCCTGAGATAAAACCTGAGACATTCTTGTATCTAAATGCGACATTACAGACATATCTTGTCTAACTTCGGGGTTTATCTGAGAACCAACAATATTGTTTGCTTGATTTTGCTGCGGCATTTGCTGAAAAGGTTGTTGTATAGAATTAACCTGTTGAGGAAATGAAGAATTTTGCTGAACAGGAATTTGTCCTGCATTATTTACTTGTTGCTCTTCTTGATGTTTTTTTGATGAAAATAAATTACCTAACATAATTATTAATTTTCTGCTGGCTTATCCAACTCTTCTTTATTTATATGAGCTTCTGCTTTAGCGCTCATCTCTTTTAATTGTACGTGCTTTTTTTCTTTGGTGTCAATCAACGTTTCTTCTTCCTCTTCTTTTTTTGTAATTTCCGATAGAACTGTTTTTGCTGCCTCAAGCTTTGCTTTAAGATAAGAAATTACTTCTGTTTGGGAAAAACCTCCAATAAGAAGGAAGGGAAGAATTGTTCCAACAGATTCCATCCCCTTGTTGATATTTTGAGGATCACTTGATAAAAGCTCTGTAATTGTCTGGTCTATTTTAGACACATCTTCTTTTATCCATTCTTTTCTGTTTCTCTCTTTTCCTTCCAATGCTTTCGGAACTTCAAGATTTTGGTAATTTTCTATCCAGATTTTTCTAACAGATTCATAATCGTCAATATTTACGGATTGAACCCTATTGGCAACAGGGAAATTGCCCGAAGGAGAAGTGGTTAAATCAAGTATTCCTGCTTGTTGAAGAATTACGCTGGCAATTTCGTTTCCCTTTTCCTTTGCTTCTTTTATTTTTTGCTTAAGGTCTTCCGAAATTTCTCCATTTCCTTTTTCAGAAGCATCAAGGATAGAGCTAGCTAAAGAATCTCCGCCTTTTGAAGCTTCCGTAAGCTTTGCCTTAATTTCTTTTAATCTTTGTTTATCGTAAGAAGAGGTAGCGTTTTCGGGATTTGCCAAGTTTTGTAATACACCGATAAGTTTTATATTTTCAGCCGCCACTCCCAACGCCTGAGCCGGAGCCGCACCAGCTGCAATATTTGAGGCTGTAAGAATCGAACCAGCAAGCTGATTACCTTTTTGGCTTTCTGAAGAAAGCTTAGCACCAACAGAAGAATATTTTTCTCGTTCAATAGTGGACACTGCGCTCTTTGGATTTGCAATTTTTTGAAGAGACTGATGCATTCGCATTACATCCTGGCTTCTTGCGCTTTCTTTAGAGAGAAGAGCTGTTTCGTATTTTGCAATATCCCTCATTGTAGGAATATTTAAGTTTGCAAGATTGGCTATTTCCATGTTTGCCTGTTTTATATGCATTCTTGCCGCTTGAGACATAAAAGTAGCGGAATCTGCTCTAACTTCAGGTATCTCTATCTTTGCTCCATAAGGAAGATTCTTTGCCAAACCGCCTGCGTAAGGCATTGTCGGAGAAACCGGAGCAGGAGGATTTGAACCAGGAGCAACTTTGGCCATAAGATTTGACCCATTTGACATCAATTGCTTAAACCAATTATCCTCACCCTCAGATAATGAATATATATAATCAAGAAATATCTGTAAAAGTAAAAACGGCAAAATAATTACAACCCAAAGCATTAAAAGAGCTACGATGTATAAAGCAAAAGTATCTTTATTGTTAATGCTATTTGTTAACGATAAAATCTGCTGAGGACCTCCAAGTAAAATATTAATTGCTGTTGGATAAATAACATCGCTGTTTTTAGCAAAATTTAACGGAATGTTTGTATCAGATCTCCATATCTGGACAAGTCCTGCTAGAAAAATTGCAAAAAGCGGTCCATATAAAAGCCAGCGGAAAAATTCACCAACCCAGATTTTTGCTGTATTTCGAATCGGAGAATAAAACAGTAATAATGGGAATATCGGGGAAATAATTATAAAAAACCAAAGAATAATTTTCCTAAGAAGAAGTATGCCCGACATTACGTAATAGGTGAGAGCTGTAAGCTTTACTAAAAGAAGAGAAATAAAGACGGATTCATCGTATTCCGGACCATAAATTCTAAAACCCTGGAAATCCTTGTATCCAAAACCAATATTTAAGAGGTTTTTCTGGGATATTATCTGGGTGGGATTAGAACCGGGAACGGTTAAGAAGAAGCCTTGAATAATATCCATTATTTGATAAATAAATTGAACTAGAGCAAAGGAAAAGGTAATTAATATTACAATAAAAATAAATCTTGGAATAAAGCGCATTATTGTAATATTTTTGCCGCGCGTTATTATAAGCAAGAATGCTGTTCCCAAAACAAATAGAATTAAAAATGCATAAGTGATATTTCGGATATTCGCCCAAAATCCTGCAATTGGATTTGACTGCCCTTTTGCTACATAAGACCAGTTATATCTTTGTAATGTCCAGTCTAAAAACTCTCCTGATCTTGCTCCTGATTTTCCCGAAAATGTAACATCTGCGTCTTTTATCCATTGAGCTTCTGATTGCGTTGACGATTGTGAGCCTCCTGTTTGAGCATAAGTTTCTGAATTAAAAAATAGGAAGACTATAAGAGAAATTATTGTTAAAAATAGGGCAGTTATTTTTTTCATCTTTAACTAAATCCGGGAATTCGTAAAACATCGACCGCAATTACCTGAATAAAAACATAACCGAAAATTGCCAGTAAAAGCCCTGCTATGGCATAGTAAATATAGCTTTTTCCGTTATTTAATTTATCTGGATTACCCCTTGAGGTAACAATAATATAACCGCCGTAAATTATAAATATCAAAGAAACCCCACCGATTAAACCAAGTCCTATTGCATAAAATTTTGAGACAAAACCGGGTACTGTATTTGGAATACAACCAAGTTCTGTCCAAGTTTCATTTGCTTGACAGTTCATAACTAAATCGTAGCATATTTAAGAGGCTTTTAAAACCAGGATCTTTTCTTTTTTCCCTCTTCTTCGAACTCTTCTAAAAGACCTTTTTGTTTTCCTGTTATATTTTTTGGTACCGTAAGCTTAATTCTTACGTAATGATCACCTTTACTTGATCCTCTTATGTGCTTTATTCCTTTTTGTGCGAGTCTTATTATTGTATTAGGCTGTGTACCCTGAGGAATTCTGATCTTAACAATTCCATCAACGGTTTCAATTTCCGTTTGACCACCCAAAATTGCCTCCGTAAATGAAATTTCTTTTTCCGATATAACATTATAACCTTCTCTTTGAAATCTTTTATCCGGTTTTACTTCTATTAAAACATCGTATTCACCAAAACTGATCCTTGATCCACTATCAACTCCTGCGGGTATTTTAATTGTCTGTTGTTTCCCCTCAATGGATATTTTTTTAGAAACTCCTTTAACTGCCTCCATAAAATCTATCGTTAGTGAATAAACAGGTTTTCTTTGTCTTCTGCCAAAAGGGGAAGCACCACCAAAAAATTGTTCGAATATTTCAAAAGGGTCATTAAATCCACCAAAGTCAAAACCTCCTCCTTGCCCAGAAGTTGAATAAGTATAAGTAAAAGGACCATATTGTCCGCCTTGTTGGTTAAATCCACCAAAAGGACCCTGACCAGCGCCTTGTTCAAAAGCAGCATGACCATATTGATCATAGGTTTGTTTTTTTTGTGGATCGGATAAGACTTCGTATGCTTTAGTAACCTCTTTAAACTTTCCCTCTGATTCCTTTCCCTTATTTCTATCAGGATGGTACTGTAAAGCTAGTTTTCGGTAAGCTTTTTTAATTTCGTCTGCTGTTGCCGACTTTGTTAATCCTAATATCTGATAATAATCTTTTGTAGCTGCCATAAGCGTATTATATTATAAAAGGCGCCTTTTATTGCGCCTTTCTGATTTTTGATTTCGGATTTCTGGATTAGTTAACCACTTCTCCTTCAATCGGTTCATCGGTTGAAGTTTTTTCGTTCTTTTTTTCTCCGTTTGTTTCTGAATTTTCTTCCTGAGACTGTTCTTGTGTTGGATTTTGTCCAGCTTGTTGACCTTGAGCTGAGTTTGCCGAAGCATACATTGCCTGACCCACTTTTTGCAAAGAATCGGAAAGGTCTTTTGTTTTTGTTTCTACTTCTTCTTTTGTACCTGAATCTAAAATTTTCTTAAGATCTTCGATTTTATCTTCTACTTCTTTTTTAAGATCTGCGTCTACTTTTTCTCCACCTTCTCTTAATGTTTTTTCTGCAGTAAAGATTAATGAATCTGCCTGATTTCTTACCTCTACCTTTTCTTTCTTTTCTGCGTCTTCTTGAGCATGAGCTTCTGCCTCTTTTGTCATTCGCTCAATCTCTTCTTTATTAAGACCTGTTGATCCAGTAATCTTAATACTCTGCTCTTTTCCCGTTGCTTTATCTTGAGCTTTTACATTCAAAATTCCGTTTGCATCAATATCAAAAGTTACCTCAATTTGAGGAATACCACGCGGTGCTGGAGGAATACCATCTAAAACAAACCTTCCAAGAGATTTATTATCTGTTGCCATTGGTCTTTCTCCCTGTAAAACATTAATTTCCACTTGAGTTTGATTATCTGCTGCCGTTGAAAAAACCTGTGATTTTGAAGTTGGAATCGTTGTATTCCTATTAATTAATGGTGTTGAAACCCCACCTAAAGTTTCTATTCCTAAAGTTAGGGGAGTAACATCGAGCAGTAACACATCTTTTACTTCTCCTCCTAAAACCCCGCCCTGGACCGCAGCTCCGATTGCAACTACTTCATCCGGATTTACCGATTTATTTGGTTCCTTACCAAAAAACTTAGTTACTGCCTCAACCACTTTTGGCATTCTGGTCATTCCACCGACTAATACTATTTCGTCTATGTCCGATATTTTTACTTTTGCGTCTTTTAATGCTAACTCAACCGGTTTTAAGGTTTTTTGAATTAGAGGATCAACGATTTGTTCTAATTTTGCCCTAGTCAAAGTCATTGTTAAATGAAGTGGACCGTCTTTTCCCTGAGTTATAAAAGCCTGATTAATCTGGGCTTCCTGGGCAGTTGAAAGCTCAATTTTTGCTTTTTCTGCTGATTCTCTTAATCTCTGTAACGCTTGAGGGTCTTTTCTTAAATCAACTCCGTTTTCTTTTTTAAATTCATCTGCAAAATAATCTATTATTGCCTGATCAAAATCATCTCCGCCCAAATGCGTATCTCCATTTGTGGATTTTACTTCATAAACTCCTTCTCCTAATTCAAGAATTGAGATATCAAACGTTCCTCCTCCTAAATCATAAACTGCGATTGTATGAGCATTTTTCTTATCTAAGCCATAGGCCAGTGCCGCTGCTGTTGGTTCATTGATGATTCTTAAAACTTCAAGTCCGGCGATTTCTCCCGCTTGCTTTGTCGCCTGTCTTTGTGAATCATCAAAGTATGCAGGAACAGTAATAACAGCCTGCGTTACTTTCCCGCCTAAATAATTTTCCGCATCGCCTTTAATCTTTTGTAAAATTTGAGCGGATAATTCTTGAGGCGTAAATGTTCTTCCTTCTACTTCTACAACCGCCATTCCGTCACGACCGGATTTTATTACGTAAGGAAGCCATTTCATGTCTCTTTGAACAGATTCGTCGGTAAATTTCTTTCCCATTAATCTCTTTATGGAAAAGATTGTTGTTTTTGGTTTTAAAACAACTTGTCTTTTGGCAACATCACCAACGACGTGCTTTATCGGATCAACCACCGATGGAATCACGTTTCTACCTTCTCTTGAGTGAATAACTTTTGGTGATCCACCCTCCATTACAGCTACGCATGAATTTGTTGTACCTAAGTCAATCCCTATTATTTTTCCCATAATTATTCTAGCCTTTAGTTTGCTAGCGATTAGTATCTAGTTATATTTTAGCTAGGTTCTAAGCGCTAATCAACTAAATAGCTGTTTTACCTACAACCACCTGTGCCGGTCTTAAAATTCTATCATATAATGTATATCCTGCTTTTACTTCTTCTGTGACCATACCATCTTTTCCCTCTATCGTCTGTACGCATTCCATTGTTTCCGGATTAAATTCTTTACCGATAACTTCAATTTTCTTAACTCCCTCATTTTCTAATGCTGCTAAAAATTGCTTTATGCTTAAAACTATTCCTTCGTCTTGAGTATGTTTTTCCGCAAGCATTAAATTATCAACTGCCGGAAGAAGTCTTAATAAAAGTTGTTTATTTGCAAGTTTTATCCATTCGGACTTATCTTCCGCAACTCTTTTTTCCAAATTTTGATAGTCTGCCAATGTACGTTTTAACTGATGCCTTAATCCTTCTAATTCTTCTTCTATTTTAATTAGATCTTTCTTTGTCTCCTTAATCTCTTTTGTTGAATCTTTCTTCATTTGTAAAATATATTTTACCATCCCCGGGCAATTTCGTTAATTAAATTCTTAAAATATCTAACTGTTGGTATAACATAATTATAGTTTAATCTATTTGGTCCCAAAACTCCTATTTCTCCCGATAAATGCATAGGAGTTTCGTAATGGGTAAAAACAAACCCATATGGTCCCTGAAGCTTTGGACCAAGTTCATCTCCTAAAAGAACATGAACATCTCCGTCGTCTATTTGACTATTAAATATACTGTTAAAGTACTCAAATTCGTCCAATACAGATAAAAGATTTTTTGTAATATCTATATCAAAAAACTCCGGCAAATCTAATATATTTGCATATCCAGAGCAGAAAAAATTTCCATCATTAGTCGTTGCAATCGCCAATGATCCTGTTCTTTCTGCTAAAGATCTCGTTAGCTGTTTTAAGAACTTATCCTCACGGTCTCTTAAATCCCAAACTTTCTCTTTTAATGAAACTTCTTCTGCTGTAGAGAGCTCTTTTTCCTTCATTAACTGGCTTACATAAAATTTCATTCCAGCCGGTGTCGGAACGCGTCCTGCCGATATATGCGGTTTTTTTAAATAACCAAGCTCTGTAAGCTTTACCATTTCGTTTCTAATGGTAGCCGGTGACGCAGACAAATTATGTTTTTTTTCTAAAGTCTCCGAGCCAACAGCTTCTGCTGTTTCTATATACTCTTCAATAAGGCTTTTTAGAATTTCTACCTGCCTTTGAGTAAGATCATGCATAAATCTCTCCCCTATTTGACTTAGCAGTAATATAACACGACTGCCAATTTATTGTCAAGACCCAATTTTTAACAAAACAAAAGCCCTAGCTAGGCAATACTATTTAAATCGATCAGGGAACAATTTAAAGCCTGTTAACTTTTGGCTCCTTTTATTGATAGAATAAGAAAATAAAACTATGGCAAAAAATTTTGTAAAACTGTTAAAGAATCTTAAAAAAATAAATAATTTTCTAATCAAGAATTTTGAAATTGTCTCAACTTGTCTCGCCTTTGCCTTTGCTTACGCTTTTATTTTTATTACCTTAGACGCAAGTCACGTAATAACACCTACTACTGTTACAGGTGGTGACACCGGCTCGCATATTTATATTCCTTATTACTTAAAACAGATTTTTCCGCTTTTAAAATGGTGGTCGCCCGACTGGTACAGTGGTTTTCCATTTCTTTATTTTTATCCACCTCTATTTTATGCATTAACCGTAATTCTAAGTTTTATTATTCCTTTGGATATTTCATTTAAGGTTGTTATTTTTTCCATCGTTCTTCTTTATCCCCTATCTTTTTACCTTACCTTAAAATGGTTAAATCTAAAAACACCAATTCCTCAACTAGGAACAATTTTTAGCATATTTATAATCTTTTTGGAAAAATTCTCTATTTACGGCGGTAATTTACCAAGTCTTTTATCTGGGCAATTTTCCCATACAGCAAGTATTGCTTTTCTTTTTATGTTTTTAAGTCTTATGCATAAAGGGATCTCCGAACAAAAATATCTTGTGCTTAATATTCTTTTAGGGAGTTTTATAATTCTTTCCCATCCAACATCCGGACTTTTATTAATTTTATTGGCTCCTTTTTTTATTCTTCAGACAAAATCGCTTAAAAAAAATCTTTACTATATATTTTTTGTATATTTAGGAGTATTTTTAATTACTTCTTTTTGGACGTTAAGCCTAGTTTATTATCAAGGCTATGCGGGAATTATGAAGTGGACAAAGGAAATAAGGCTTGACTATTTATTTCCCGAATACTGGCGGATGTTAAGTTTTAGCGCTGGGCTTGCAATTTTACTGATAATTATTAAAAGAGAAATAAAATTCCTGCCCACAATTGCACTCACCGCAATTTGCTTAATTGCTTATTTTTATTTGGATAATTACAATGTCTGGAATACAAGATTCTTGCCTTATATCCTGTACGCAACAATTCTTTTTTCCAGTTATTTTATTGGATATACAATTTCTTTGTTTAGAAGAAAATTAATAATCATCGCTTATTTATTAATATGCATTCCTATGGCTTTTTCACTTTTTACCATAAAAAACAACACTAGCTACAGTGCATATTGGTTTAAGTGGAATTTTGAAGGATATCAGGTTAAGAACCCATGGATTGAGCTTGAAAACTTATTTTCCTATTTAAAAACTCAACCCGAAGGAAGAGTTATGTGGGAATACCATCCTGATTTTGGAAAATACGGAACCCCAAGAGTACTTGAGGCAATAACTGTTTTTACAAAAAAACCGACTTTCGAAGGATTATTAATTGAGTCTGGATTAAGTGGGCCCTTTCATTTTATAAACCAAACTGAAACTTCCGAAAAACCAACTGCTGCAATTGCCGGATTTATTTATCCCCAATTTGAATTTGAAAGAGGCATAAAACATCTTAAAATGTCCGGTGCTAAATATTTTATCGCCTATTCTACGCTTATAAAAAACAAGGCTGATGAGAACCCAGATCTTGTTAAATTGAAAATAATAGATCCTTTTATTGTTTATAAAATATCTGACTCCGAATTAGTTGAACCTGTTAAAAACTTCACTATCCAAAAACGGGAAAAAGATTGGCTTAAAAAAGCGATTGAATGGTATAAGGGAAACGATTTGGAAAAACCGATTGTTTTTGTTGATAATCAAAAACAAATAAAAGAATTGAATTCCGTCGATTTAAAATCCATTGGAAAAGTTAAAAATATTAAAGTAACAAAAGATTCCATAGAGTTTGATGCAAATGAAATTAACCAGCCTTATATTGTAAAAATATCTTACTTTCCAACCTGGAGAGCAGAAGGCGCTAGGGGCCCATTCTTAGTTTCCCCAAGTTATATGATGGTCATTCCGACGCAAAATCACACAAAGCTTTATTTTACCTATGGATGGATCGACTGGCTCGGAATAGGACTAACCGTTACTGGGATAGGATATTTATTTTTTGTAAAAATATTTTCTCCAAAGATTTTTAAAAAAGGGTAGAGTTAAAGTTAATAATAAAAACCCAATCGTTGGAACAATTGCATTTAGCCACGGATTGGAAAGTTTTATAATCAAGAAGTACAAAGAAACAGCAAGGTAGGTAAAAATTGCTATCAACAATTTTCTGAACACGCTTGTTTCCCAAGCCTTGTCGATTTACACTCTTTTATTTCTTTCTTCAATTTTCCTAATTCTCTCTTCAAAATTATTTTTCACGGGATAATTATAACAAAATAAATGTGCTTCTGTTAAAATTGATCCATGAGGAAAAAAAGATCTTTTGGGTTATTTACATTAAGCCTGATTTCATTAGCAGGAATTATCTATTTTCTTTTTTTTACTGCGCCTGAAGCAAAATTTTCAATTTTAAATTTTCAATTTTCAAATCTTGTTGTTTTTTTCCTGCTTTTGTTTTTATTTCTTTTTTCATTTTTTTCTTGCATTTTAAGAAAATTTAAGCACGGATTATTAATCGGGACTTTTGGAACATCGCTTTTGCTTCTATATTTATCCAAGCTTGCCCATATTTATTTTATTTTCCTTCTTGTTGCGCTTTTTATACTTTTGGAATTTCTATTTAGAAAAGAAGCTTAATTATTTTTAAGACAGAAGTAACTACCAACGGTTTTAGTTTCTAAAAGAGAAATTTTGTCCATATTCATTGCTGACGCATTTCCCCCATCAAGATTAATCGCGCTCTGAATAAAAAAGTCTTGTTTTTTATCAATGGCATTAAGGATAAGAGGTATGTCTTTAAGATTAGGACCACTTGTTATATTTTTCGGATCAAAAATAATCATAAATACTAATTCCTTTTTATCCGTAATAAAAGCGATGCTTCGCCTTGCATATTTGTCATTTTTTATAGAAAGCTTTGTTAATTGCCCATCTAAAACCAACAATGGTCCAGACTGAAGACTTATGCGTGATTCTTGCGGAAATTGTATGGTTATGTTCGCCTGATTTTTATCAATCCATAAAAATCCATCGAGGAGTAAGCTCTTTATAGGGGACTTATATATTTTTCTTTCGGAAATGAATCCCCCCAAAGGATTTTTTTCCTCGTCATAAAATCCTCCATTAATACCTGCTATGCATAATTTTTCTTTCTTTATTTCTTGCGTTGATTTTTGTTCTGCAAAGTTAGGAACAAGAATCAAATCATTAGGATTTTTAACAATAAAATATGCATATGCGTATTCCAGCCCATCAAATATAACACGATTTGCTTCTGGAAAATTTGATACCTCCGGCAAGGATGTATCCTCTACTAAATTTGTATCTATAACCGGATTTAAAATTATTGAACTGGTTTTTATCAAATAGATAAAAAATCCTATTAAAAAAACCATCAAGAGAAAAACAATTAAGAATATTCTTCTCATATTTTGCAATTATATCAAAGGCATCCAATTAAACCACCAAGGCCTTTATGAATTCGAACCAATTATTGTCCTATCTTGCTTACTCTGTTAAAATCCAAGTATGAATAAATTCTATATTACAACTGCAATTGATTATGTTAATGACACAATTCATTTAGGGCACGCTTTTCAAAAAATAGCTGCCGATGTTTTGGCAAGACATAAAAGACATGAGCTTGGAAAAGAAAATGTTTTTTTTCTAACCGGAACCGATGAATATGGTCAAAAGGCAGAAAAAGCAGCCAGAGCATTAGGGGTTCAACCCCTAAAATATGTTAAAAAAATTTCTGATTCAGATCAAAAACAGCAAGATGCTTTAAACATTTCTTACGATAGGTTTATAAGAACAACGGACACTGATCACGCAAAAGTAGTTAGCGAGATCTGGAAAAAAGTTGAGCAATCAGGCGATATATATAAAGGCGAATATTCAGGTCTTTATTGTGAGGGATGCGAGGGTTACTATACAGAAACCGATTTGGAAAATGGCAAGTGTCCTGTTCATCCTAGTTTAGAAGTAAAAAAAATAACTGAAGAAAATTATTTTTTCAAGTGGTCTAAGTACAAAAATTTTTTGATTGACCATATTAAAAACAATCCTGATTTTATTTTTCCAAAACACCGCGCTAACGAAATGCTGGAATTTGCAAAAGAAATTAAGGACATCCCCATATCAAGAACAAATTTTTCCTGGGGAATTCCTGTACCAAATAAACCAAGACAGGTTATTTATGTTTGGTTTGATGCTTTAATTAATTATTTAACCGGTATTGGATTTCTAGAAAATAAAAAAAACTTTGAAAAATTTTGGCCCGCTGACGTTCACATATTGGGAAAAGACAATCTTCGCTGGCATTCCCTACTTTGGCCAGCGATGCTTAAATCAGCCAACCTTCCATTGCCAAAAACAATTTTAGTTAATGGATTTCTAAAATTGAATGGAGAAAAAATAAGTAAGTCTTTAGGAAATGTTATTAAACCAACAGAATGGGTCGAAAAATACGGAGCAGACGCAGTAAGATATTACTTGCTTAGACACACCGTCTTTACAGAAGATAGCGATATATCCGAAGAAAAACTAAAGCAAGCATATAACTCAGACCTTGCTAATGGACTTGGTAATTTAGTTGCTAGAGTTTTAAAACTGTCTAAAACTTCAGGCTTTTTGTATAAAACAACTGATAAAATAGTTTCCAATGATAAGGTTAAAAAACATATTCAAGAATTTTCCTTTAACTCAGCTCTTTTTCTTATTTGGCAACACATAGAACTAGTAAATAAAGAGATAAATAACGATGAACCATGGAAAATTAAAGACAAAAATAAATTGCATGAAAAACTGCACTCCTATACAAAAGATATTCTTTTAATTGCCAATGACTTAAAACCATTCCTGCCTCAAACCGCTGAAAAAATAGAAAATAAATTTATTGGGAATGTCAGTGAAGAAACTTCTCTTTTTCCAAGAATCCATTAATTAATTCCTTTAACATTTCTTTAAAACTTAAGCCAATTTTCATCCCCTCTTTTGGTAACAATGATTCCTTTGTAAGCCCTGGAATAGTATTTATTTCCAAAGCGTATATTTTATTCTTGTTAACAATAAAATCTGTTCTCGAAAAATCCCTACAACCAAGCTTACTGTGAATCTCCCAAGTTATTTGTTGTAATTTATTCCTTATATCCTCTAATAAAGATGGGGCATCTAAAATCTCTTCCGTTTTGCCATTATATTTATTCTCATAATCAAACATCTCTCCTTTTGGGGGCCTAATTTCAATCACTGGTAAAACTCTTGTTTTTAAAACTCCTACTGTCACCTCTATTCCATTAATGTACTCTTCTACCATTAAACTTTTATATCTTTGAAAAAGTTCATTAAAATTTATCTTTTTTAAATCCTCATTTGTTTTAATTAAAAAGAGATTAATACTTGAACCTTCTTCTGGTGGCTTGATAACAAATGGCATTTTAAAATTTATTTTTTTATAGTTATATTTATCAATTTCTTTATATTTTGGTGTTAAAATCTTTTGATCAATACAGAATTTTTTAAAAGCAAACTTATCCCAACCTTTTCTGCAGGCCTTTGAACCGCTTCCAACAAACTTTATTTTATTCTTTTCCAAAAACTCTTGTAAATCTCCACCCTCTCCTTCTTTCCCATGAATTACAGGAAAAACCAGATCGTATTTTCCGAGTCTTTTTTTTAATTTTTCAAAACCATCTATTAAATCAAATGATTCAATTTTGTGTCCCAAATCGATTAAGGCTTTAGCCACATTTCCTGCAGATTCAAGAGAAATCTTTCTTTCGCTGGAATTTCCACCAGTAACAATAAGCACTTTCATGAAAAGTTATTCTATCACATAAAACTACTGATATAATAACTTGATGATAGATGCGCATTGCCATTTAAATTTTAAGGCGTTTGAAAACGATCTTGATGAAGTTATAACCCGTGCCGCTAAAAAAGGTGTTAATAAAATTATCAATGTTGGAGCAAGTCTTGAATCAAGTAAAGTTGCTGTTGATCTTGCCAAAAAATATCCTAATTTATATGCAAGCGTTGGCATACACCCTCATCACGCGGATAAGCTATCAAAAAACTGGGAAGAAGAATTAGAAAAACTGGCAAAAGAGAAAAAAGTTGTGGCAATCGGAGAAACCGGAATGGATTATTATCCATATGAATCAAATGGCATTGCTGATCCAGGGCTACAAAAAAATCTTTTTATAAAAGAAATTGAACTTTCTTACAAATTAAAACTTCCCTTACAGATCCACAACAGACGAGCAGGAAAGGATATTGGCGATTTGCTAATGGAGCACAGATCACGCCTTATAAATCCGCCTGGATTATTTCACTGTTTTTCCGGAGATATTGATTTTCTAAAACAAGTTTTAAATCTTGGATTTTTCATAGGATTTGATGGAAATATCTCTTACAAAGGACTTGCCAAAGGAGAAACTACTTCTCTTATAGAATTAGTTAAATACGCTCCACTGGATAGAATAATTACGGAAACTGATGCACCCTATCTTACTCCAATGCCCCATAGAGGTAGCAGGAACGAACCGTCTTATGTTATAATCGTGGCTGAATTTATTGCAAAAATTAAAAAAGAAAAAGTAGAAAAAGTTATTGAAAAAACTACGAGAAATTCTCATACTTTATTTAAACTTTAATTTAAAACATCAAATTATATGCATAAATTTTTTGATAAAGTTTTCACGCGCTATCCAATAAAAACCAGAAGAGCTTTAGAAATATTGCCCGGTTTTTTTTCGTGGTCGCTAATTACTTTTCCGGTTTGGGGATCATTATTAATCCCCTATTATCTAGCTTATTTTATTTTATTTTTTGATATCTATTGGTTCTACAAATCTTTTGCCTTAGCAATAACTTCATACATTTCCTCAAGAAAAATTGCAGAATCAGAAAAAACAGACTGGAATAAAAAAGCAAGAAAATTGGAAAATTATAACAAGATGACTCATATTGCAATAATTCCAAACTATACGGAAAAGGCTGAAAAATTAAGGATAACCATTGAATCTTTAGCAAAGCAGACATTCCCTGCAAGAAGAATTTACGTTATTTTAGCAATGGAAAAAAGAGAAAAAGACGCAAAGAAAAAATCAGATGAATTAATTAATATCTTTAAAAAAACTTTCGGTGATATTTTTGCAACGTTTCATCCAGACATAGAAGGAGAAGTAAAAGGAAAATCTTCAAACGAGGCTTATGCAGGAAAAACCGCTTACAAAAATTTAGTTCTTTCAAAAAAAATAGATTTGGATTACGCAACTATTTCTTCCGTTGACGCAGATTCTATTTTTGACAAGCAATATTTTGCTTATTTAACTTATAAGTTCTTAAACGATCCCAAGAAACACAACAAATTCTGGCAATCAGCAACTATTTACTACAGTAATATTTGGAAAGTTCCTGCTCCTACAAGAATCATTTCTTTTTTTGGAAGTCTTTGGAATACTGCGGTTCTAGTGCACAAAAACAGACTTATTACAAATGCTACATACTCGACGTCTCTTAAATTAATGAAAGAAATAGACTTTTGGGATACCGACGTAATTCCCGAAGATTATCGAATTTTCTTTAAAGCTTTTTATAAAAAATTTGGGAATGTTTGGATAGATCCGATTTTTTTAAGAACATCTATGGATGCCGCTATGTCCTCCGGATATGTTAAGAGCCTAAAAAATAAGTATGATCAAGAAAGACGTTGGGCATGGGGAGCATCTGATGATTACTTGTTTATCAAATGGTGGCTTACTGTTCCAAATGTTCCTTTTGTCAGAAAGACCCTTATGCTCTTTCCTGTAATAAGAGACCATTTTCTATGGCCGACTAATTGGTTTATAATTACAATAGCAGCCAATATTATGCCGTTAATTAATCCTGTTTTTTCAAGAACAACAATAGGATATAATTTACCAAAATTAGCAGGATTTATATTGACTTCTTCCATGTTTTCACTTTTGGCGATGCTTATTGTTGATATAAAAAACAGACCATCGCATCTACCAAAACCTTCAAAGAAAAAGCAATTTTTATTCCCGATTGAATTTGTTTTACTTCCGATTGTTGGGTTTTTCCTTTCAAGCCTGCCTGCACTTGTTTCCCATACTCAACTTTTACTTGGAAAAAGGTTAGAATATAAAGTAACGGAAAAAATATGAAAACCTTAAGACTTCTTGAAAGAAGCAAAAGTTTTTGGTTTATTTTTACAAATCTACTCTTATTCTTTTTTTTAAGATTCCCCTCACTTTTTGAACCATATTGGTATGGAGACGAGGGAATATATCAAGTTTTAGGAATGGGAATTAATAACGGTCGTATTTTATATCAACAAATTTTTGACAATAAACCTCCTCTTTTATACATATTTTATAGTCTTTTTAACGGAGATCAATTTTATTTAAGATTAGCTTCTTTGGTCTTTGGTTTTTTTGCAATAGTCACTTTTTTTTACCTGGCAAAAAAGCTTTTTAAGAAAAATAACGCCGCATACATTTCTACATTTTTATTTACGTTTTTATTCGGCTTACCACTCATAGAAGGAAATATTGCCAATGCCGAAAATTTTATGCTTTTTCCCATTCTTTCTGCTTTATATCTAGCAATTGACCATATCAACACAAAGCTCGAACGGAAAATGTTTTTTTGGTCAGGAATAATCTTGGGAATAGCATTTCTATTTAAAATCGTTGCTGTTTTTGACTTTTTAACACTGCTTATATTTTTATTAATAATAAGAACTCCAAAAATTCTTGGAATAAAACTTAAGTCACAATTATTTTTAGAATTAAAAGACCTGTATTCTTTAATTATTGGGTTTTTAATTCCAATAATCGTAACTGCAATTTATTTTATATCTATAAATGCTTACTCCGATTTTATAACTGCAACTTTCTTTTCCAATGTTGGTTATGTTGGTTATCATAATAAATTAATTATTCCACAAGGCTTTTTAATATTAAAATTAATACTTTTAAGTTTGTTTATTTTATTTGTTTTTGCAAGAAGAAATAAACTGTCTACAGAGGCAATATTTATATGGACTTGGCTTTCTTTTTCTCTTTTTAATGCGCTTTTTTCCCAAAGACCTTATACGCATTACTTATTAACACTCTTGCCAAGTTTTGCATTATTAATAGGTTTATTATTTGTCGATAAAAAATTTCTTAAATTTAATCTCTTGCTAAGCGTTACCGTTATAATAATTGCTCAATCAAATTTCTGGATTTATTCTAAGAATTTAAAATATTATAAAAACTTTATCGACTTTACCATTGGAAATAAATCTGTTTCCTCTTATCAGAATTTCTTTGATAGAAATACTCCCGTAGATTATCAGATTTCCCGATATATTAAGGGAAAAATAAACCTGAATGATTCTATTTTTATCTGGGGAAATAATGCACAGCTTTATAAATTAACAGGAAAACTTCCTCCGGGAAAATATGCAGTAGCTTATCATATTGTAAATTATAAAGACGGTCTTAAAAATACAGGTGAGCAGCTTGAGAAAATAAAACCTAAGATAATAATCAATATGCCTAATGTGGCAAATTACCCATTCTCTCTTTCTCACTACAAGCCTTCAATTATGATAAATAATGTTCAAATTTATGAAAGAGTTTTTTAAAAACATCAAGAATGACAGATTAACTTCAAGAGGATATTATCTAACTTTCTTTTTGAACATATTAACAATTATCTATGCTTTGTTCTATTTAAATAGCCTTCCTCCTTTTATTCCTCTTTTTAACCAGCTTCCATGGGGAGAGAAAAGGCTTATTACATCAATTGGAATATTTCTACCTATTTTTGTCGCTATTGCAATCTCTTTATTTAATCTATTTTTCTCAACTTTTATTTATAAAAAAAATCCTCTTATACCAAGGATTTTTACGCTAACGAGTCTTTTAATTTCGATTTTGACACTTCTTTTTGTAATTAGAACTATTCAAATTGTTCTTTAGAAATGTTAAATACTACTAATTTAATCTTAATTCCATTTATTATTTCTTTTTTGTTAACTGTGGCGGCAACTCCACTTTCCTTAATTTTTATTAAAAAATACAAATTGATTGATGATCCCAAAAAAAGAAAACACCCTGCAATTATACATAAAAAACCTACTCCAAGAGGAGGAGGAATTCCCCTGTTTATTGGAACTATTGTTACAGGATTGTTTTTTTTGCCAATAACAAAAGTTACAATCGGAATTTTTATCGCATCGTTTTTATCGCTTGTTATTGGAATACTGGACGATAAATATGACATTTCTCCTTATTTAAGATTTATTGTAAATATAATTTCCGCAATGATTGTTGTTTTTACAGGAGCAAATATTTTATTTATTACAAATCCGTTTGGTGGAATTCTAAATTTGAATTTTCTTTCATACTTTGCGTCTATGCTCTGGATTATATGGGTAATGAATATGTTAAATTGGAGCAAGGGCGTAGATGGGCAAATGCCCGGAATTGTCACGATATCAGCAATTATTATTGGTTTCTTAAGTCTTCGTTTTAACGCAACTGATCAAAATACAATAATCAGCACTACTCTTTCATTTATTATTGCAGGTGCATCTTTAGGTTTTTTATTATTTAATTTTTATCCTGCAAAAATATTCCCAGGATATGGCGCAACCGCTATTTACTTACTACTTGCGGTTGCATCAATACTGTCATCTGCAAAGCTTGCAACGGCAATTTTAGTTATGGGAATTCCGATGGTTGATGGCGTATTTACAATTATAAGAAGAGTTCTTAGTGGAAAATCTCCTTTTTGGCATGACAACAAACATCTTCATCATCTTTTATTAAAAAAGGGTTGGAGCGTTAAAAAAATTGCATTGTTTTATTGGTTTATTTCTGCTATATTGGGGGCAATTTCGCTACTTTTATCAAGTAAAGAAAAATTATTCGCAATAATAATGTTGGCGATTATAGTTGGAGGAGGAATATTGTTTCTTCAGCTAACAATAAAAAGCGAAGAAAATGAAAATAGCATTTGAAATTTTTAGACTTTTAAGACCAAGACAATGGATTAAAAACCTTGCGATTTTTGCCGCGATTATTTTTGCTGGAGAATTATTTAATTTTCCGGTTTTTGAAAAAGTTTTAATCGGTTTTTTTGTTTTCTGTGGACTTTCTTCCGCGACCTATATTATTAATGATCTTTTTGACATAGAAAAAGACCGACTTCACCCGTTTAAAAAATACCGCCCACTTGCAAATAAAAAGGTGCCTGTTCCTTTGGCAATAGTCATTGCCTGTGTTTTAATATTGTCATCGCTAACAACCAGTCTTTTTGTAACACCTGCTTTCGCGATAACTGCTTTTGTTTATTTAATAATTCAGTTCTCTTACTCATTCCATCTTAAAACTATTGCGGCAATCGATATTTTGGTTATTGCTACAGGATATATTATCCGGGTTTATGCCGGAGAATTTGCCAGTGGTTTTCATACGTCTGTATGGATGTTGTTAACTACAATTTCGTTTTCTCTATTCTTAGCTGTTGGAAAAAGAAGATCGGAATTAACCTTACTTTCAAACAGTAAAGTTGCAAATATTGCCGCTACGAGAAAATCGCTCTCTCATTATTCCGACAGATTATTAGATGTTTATGCATCGATTTTCGCAACTTCCACTTTTATTACTTATTCCCTTTTTACTTTTTTGGAAAATCCTAAAGGAGTAAGAATATCTTTAGATATTTTTTTTCCGGATTTCCTACCTGCATTCTTTCAAAAAAAATGGTTGATGATCACAATAATCCCCGTCGTATATGGAATAATGCGCTATCTTCAAGATATTTATGAAAAAAATGAAGGAGAGAGTCCTGAAAAAGTATTGTTGTCAGATAAGCCTTTGTTAATAAACGTTATTCTTTGGGTGTTTTTAGTTATTCTTATAATTTATTTTATCGGGGCTTAATCCTCAACTTGAGCATATTGACTACTTATCCAACCCAATATTCCGCCAGAAAGCTTTATTTGATACCATCCTGTTTCTTCACTTATTAATTCGTATTTTTCTCCCGGATTTACTTGACTTATCTGTAAAGAAGATAAAGACGCATCTTCTCTTACTCTTAAAAAACCTGTTGGGGTTTGAAGAATAATAACTTGTTTTATGGTTGTTGGACTAATAGATGGAGTAATAGAAGGTGTAATAGTTGGTATTGCAGAAGATGATGTATTTTCGGAAACTGCCAAAAACACAACCGCTTCAAGGCGATGTCCTTTAAGTGCCCTTATTCTTAAGTTTTTTTCAGCATATCCTTCTTTTGCAATCTTTAACTCATGATCTGATTCTGTTATTCCTTTTAACAAAAGCGGTGTCATCCCCGAAGGGGTATTGCTATTATCAAGATTAACAAATGTTTTATCCGGAAAAGAAATAATAGACACTTGTGCATCGTTTTTGTCCCTTATTTTAGTAAGACTAATTATGCTTCCCGATGAAAATGCTCCCTCGCCAAAAATCCTGTCTATAACAGTAAGCACTCCTGATGTTATCGTTATTTTTTCTTCAAAGCTTCTATAATTTCCGGACAGCGGAATAAGTTTTACTGTATGTGTACCAACCGTAATCATTTCTTTAAAATCATCACATTTACAAAGGGGTGTCTCACCGATATTTTTACCATCTAAATAAACTCTGCTTTTTGGTACTGATGTAACCTGAAGTGCTCCTTTTCCCGAATCCCTATTCAAAAAATAAGTGATTATTAAAAAAATTCCAACAATAAATAAAGATAATCCAATAAAAAGCAGTACTTTTTTCATTTGTGGCGTTAATTATATTACAATTTTACCGTCTTAAAAAGGTTTTTTTAATAATCAATTCCGCCCGGAGGCATTTGCGGCATACCTGCTTGTGGATTTTTTTCAGGGATTTCCGTAATTAAAGCCTCTGTTGTTAAAATCATAGTTGCAACAGAAATTGCATTCTGAACTGCTGTTCTAACTACTTTAACCGGATCAATTATTCCCTCTTTTAACATGTCCACAGGAATTGCTGTCTCCACAGAATCTGTTTTTAAAATATTAAATCCTTGTCCATGAGTGCTTGCTTCTCTTGCCTTAGCAATTAATTGACCTGCATCTAAACCAGCGTTTTCTATTAACTGTACAAAGGGGGCTTCTAAAGCATTTTTAACAATTTCAAATCCGATTATTTCATCTTTCGACGCTTTTGCGTTCTCCAAATCCTTAACGCTCATTCTTTTAGAAATATCCAATAATGCTATTGCTCCTCCCGGAACAATTCCTTCCTCCAATGCTGCTTTAGTTGCAGAAACTGCATCGTTTACTCTTTCTTTTTTGTCTTTTAACTCAATTTCTGTTGCTGCGCCAACATTAATAACTGCAACTCCGCCCGATAACTTTGCCAATCTTTCCTGAAGCTTTTCCTTATCAAACTCAGAAGTTGACCTTTCTATTGCCTTTTTAATTTGTTCTATTCTTGTCTTAAGAGATGCAGCACTTCCTTTTCCGCCAATAATTCTTGCGTTTTCTTTGTCTGCCCAAACTTTATCAGCTTTTCCGCAATCATCTAGGGTTACGCTTTCAAATTTTCTTCCAGTATCTTCGGATATTACTGTTCCGCCGGTTAAAATTGCTATGTCTTCCAGCATTTCTTTTCTCCTGTCTCCAAATCCTGGGGCTTTAATTGCAATTGCATTAAATGTTCCTCTTAATTTATTAACAACTAATGTTGCCAATGCTTCTCCTTCTATTTCGTCTGCAATAATTACTAAGTTCTTTGAGGTTTTAACGATATTTTCTAAAAATGGTAATAATTCATTGAGGGAAGAAATCTTTTTATCTGTTATTAAAATATACGGAGACTCTATTTCTGCTTCCATTTTATCCGGATTAGTTACAAAATATGCAGAAGCAAATCCTTTATCAAATTCCATTCCTTCTTTATATTCAATCTCTGTTGACAAACCGCGTCCTTCTTCCACTGTGATTATTCCATCTTTTCCAACCTTTTTAAGCGCTTCCGCTATTAAATTTCCAAGCTCCGTGTCTCCTGCAGAAATTGTTGCAACATTTGCCCAATCAGTTGGCTTTATTTCTTTTTTCATTTTTTTAAGCTCAGCAACAATAAACTCGCCTGCTTTTTCCAAGCCTTTTCTCATGATCATTGGATTCGCATTTGCAGCAATCATTTTTATTCCTTCTCTTGTAATTGCCCTTGTTAACACTGTGGCTGTAGTGGTTCCATCACCTGCAACATCTGCAGTTTTTGAAGCTGCTTCTCTTACCAGCTGTGCTCCCATATTTTCTAACGAATCTTTTAATTCAATTTCTTTCGCCACCGAAACTCCGTCGTGAATCACACTTGGCGCTCCCCATTTTTTATCTATGGCGACATTTCTTCCCTTTGGTCCAAGAGTTGTTGCAACTGCTCTTGCAAGTTGTTCAACTCCATTTAATAATTTTTGCCTTGCCTCCTCCTGATAAACTATTTGTTTTGCCATATTTAATTAACAATAGCTAATATATCTTTTTGCTCAACTATTGTCCACTCCTCGTTTTTTACTTTAACCTCATTCCCTCCCCATTTTTTATACATTACCCTTTGTCCTACTTTTACTTTTAACGGAAAAACCTTACCGTCATTATTGTGCCATCCTTCACCAACGGCCATAACCTCTCCGATTTGAGGTTTTTCTTTTGCGCTATCAGGTAAAATTATTCCGCTTGCAGTTTTTTCCTCTGCTTCTAACGGCTTAATCAAAACATTATCGAAAAGCGGTGTAATTTTAGATGTTACTTTCTTCATAATTTTCTATTTTTGTCTAAAAAATATCACTTGTATAAAGTGACTGCCAAATTTATACAATAAATTTTAAAGACTGTCAAGACCCTCATTAAAAAATAATCTTAAAGCACTTGACACGTTGCTAATTCTTATATACCATAAAATTTAGATTATATTATTTATGTTTTCCGGTAAAAAGCTACTATTACTAGGTTTTATTCTTGTATTATTAATTGCAATACCAATTACCGTTTATTTAGTGCAACAACAACAACAAACAAAAATTAAAGCTGCTCCATCAACAACCCTTTCCATAAACCCAACTCCTCACACAATGAACGTCGGAGATAAGGTTGATTTAGATGTAATGATGGACCCGGGACAAAACAGCGTATCATTTGTTAAATTTACATTAACTTATGATTCAACAAAAGTGGAAGTAAAAAATGGAGACTTTAAACCAAATACAACGGCATTTCCATCAGTTCTTCAAGGACCAACCTATGGAGCAGGATCTGTTTCTGTAACAATGAACATTGGAGGAAGTTTAGATAAAATAATTACTTCTCCTACAAAAGTTGCTACGTTAACCGTTACGGCAATTGCCCCGACAAACGGTACTTCTACAAAGGTTGAATTTGGTACTCCACAAGTATTATCTGTTGGATCGTCCGATACTTTTAACGAAAATGTATTTTCTTCTGCAACGCCTGGAGAAATAATTATTAACGAAGGAGTCACTACAACCACTACAAGCAGCACAACTAGCAGTACCACAAGTACCACAACCACCATTCCTGCAACAACTACAACCACAACCACCATTCCTGCAACAACTAACTCAACGCCCAGTTGCACATCTTTAGCATTGGATAATTCCGGTACAGGTACAGCACCGTATGCATTAAACTTTACAACATCAGGAACTGATTCCGACGGAACTATTAGTAAAGTCACTTTTAATTTCGGTGACGGTCAAGTTCAAGATGTAACCGAGGGAGGCGGAATCGGTAGCGCAAGCGCAACTGTAACAGCAGCTCATACCTATACGACCGCAGGAACATATACCGCGTCGGCAATATTTACAGACAATAGCAGTGGAGTAAGCGGAATTGGCCCGTGTTCACAAACAATTACTATTCAGGAAACAGTTGCCACTACAACAACTACTCCAACCAGTGAGCAACTAACACCAACGCCAACTATGGCAGCATCCGGTCCGGGAAGCACAATAATTACTATTGGTGCAATTGGTGCAATTCTTTCTATAGTCGGGGTAATGCTTCTTTTTGTCCTCTAGCCTTTGTGAGAGACTAAAGATATTAGCGCATCTTCAGGAAGATTTATTTTTGATTTAACCAACATTCTTGATTTTCCTTTTTTTTGCTTTTCCAAAAGTTTGTCTTTTCTGGTTCTGTCTCCTCCAGACATTTTTGCTAAAACATCTTTTCTAAAAGGCGGAATTTCTGTTCTTGCAAGGATTCTTGCTCCGACTTTAGCTTGAATAATTTGCCTAAATTGTTGTCTTGGTAAAATTTCTTTAAGCTTCTCTGTCTTTTCTCTTGCTATATAATTTGCTTCGTCTTGATAAACAAATTCCGAAAGAACATCAACTTCATAATCATTAATAACTATGTCCAGCTTCTCTAAATCTGCATTTCTGTAATCTGTTAATTCATAGTCTATACTGGCAAAACCGGAAGACAAAGATTTAATCTCGGATGCAAGCCCACGTATAAACATGCTATATGGCATTTCATATCTTAAAACTGCACTGTCATTATGGTAAATAATATTAATCATTTTCCCTTTTCTTTTTTGACATAAAGACATAATTGGACCAACATACAAAGACGGACAATAAACTGCTAAGTTCATATACGGCTCAAGGATTCGTCCGTTTTCTTCTTTATACAAAACCCGTGGCATAGTTAAGATTGGAACTATTTGTTCTTCCTGTTTTAATCTTTCTTTTACAATTTCCGCGTGCAATAAACCCAAAAAACCAACTCTAAAACCACTACCAAGATATGCCGAATACTCTTCTGCTAACGTTAATGAAGCATCATTTAAAATAAGCCTATTTAATGCTTCTTTTAATTGCACGAATTCATTTTTGTTTTGTGGATAAACCCCAAAGAAAACCATTGGTTTTGGAGGAAAATATCCTGGCAATGGTTCAGCAAATTCAGTGTCTTTTGCTTTTACAATAGTGTCACCGACCCTGCAAAAATGAATATCCTTTATTCCTGTAATTATATAACCTATTTCTCCTGTAGAAATTTTCTCAAGAGGAGACAAAAAAGGAGAAAAATACCCAACTTCTGTTACATCTGACTCAATTTTATTTTGAAAAAGCTTAATTCTGTCACCTTTTTTAATATCACCATCAATTACCCTAATAAAAGCTATTACTCCCCTATGTTGATCATAAATTGCGTCAAATATTAATGCCCTAAATGGTTTTTCTGATCTTCCACTAGGATATGGAATTTTATTGATTACATTTAATAAGAGCTCATCTACATTTTTCCCGTTTTTTGCCGAAACATAAAGTATTTCTTCTTTTTTATAGCCAAAAAAATCTTCAATTTCTCTTGCGACAACTTCTGGTCTTGCCGTAGATAAATCAATTTTATTAATAACCGGAACAATTTTTAAATTCTGTTTTTTAGCAAGCTCTAAGTGAGCAACTGTCTGTGCCTGTATACCTTGGGTTGCGTCTACCAATAATATTGCTCCTTCGCAAGCTGCCATAGTACGGGATACTTCATAAGAAAAATCTATGTGCCCAGGAGTATCAATTAGATTTAAAACATAAGAAAAACCATCTGCTACATAGTTCATTCTTACCGGAGCAAGCTTAATAGTAATCCCTCTTTCTCTGCTGATTGGACTTTGATCTAAAAATTGTTCTTTAAGTTTGTTTTTGGCAACAGTCTCGGTTGTTTCCAAAAAACGGTCAGCAAGCGTTGATTTTCCGTGATCGATATGGGCAATGATAGCAAAGTTTCTAATTAAATCCTGTTTATTCATAATGAGGCTATTTTAACTTATCAAAGAAAATTGTGCAAAGCTATAAATTAGGTCTTGCAGCGTCAATTGTTTCTTCGCTTTTACTAAGTATTTGTCTCCAGTCCCCAACCTTTCTAAATAAACGAATATACATCGTAGCTTCTTTAACATTGAACAACCATGTCAAAAAAATATACAAGGTTAAACCGATAACACTTGATATTCCTGTTAAAAACAAAAGATTTATTGTTCTTGTTGTATCAAAAACAAGTTGGTCTAAGAGCTTAATTGGAATATATAATGCGAATCCTGTAAAAATAGTGGCAATAACTATTTTACTAAGAGATTTTGTTAATTCGAGTTTATTGAATCCTTTAGTCTTTCTATCCAAGCATATAAACATTACGAAAATATTAAAAATGCTTGAAATCGAATATGAAATCGCTATCGCTTCTATTCCAAATTTATAAACAAATACGGAAATTGACCCCAATAAAATCATTAAAAACGTAGAAACAGCGCCAATAATAAGCGGTGTTTTTGTATCATGAAGGGCATAAAAACCTCTTGATAGTAAATAATTCAATGATTGAGCAAAAATCGATATACTAAAAAACGAAAGGGTTTTTCCTGTTAAAACCGTTGCCTGCCAATCAAACTGAGAAGCACCAAATATTAACCTAACCACAGGAATTTTTAAGACAAATAAAAGCGCCGATATTGGCAAAACCAAGTAAAGCATTTGATTCATACTGGTTAAGATCGTAACCTTAAAATCTTCAATTTTTTCTTTCTCCCTTGCTAAGATCGGAAAAGCTGCTTGAGCAATTGCTTGACCACAAAGAACAACAGGAGCAAAGTACAAAGTCTGGGCATAATCAAAAATTACATAATTCCTGCCCGGATTTGGCAAGAAAGAAACCAGAGTAACTGTAATCAATGATCCTAACTGAAATATTGCAATAGAAATAGTCCTTGGCCACATTAACTTAAAAACGGATAAAACTCCGCTGTTTTTAATCTCGAAAAGCGGTCGGAAAGAAAACCCAACTTTTTTAGTAAGAGGCAATTGCGTTAAAACAAAAATAAAAGCTCCAAGCAAAACCCCATAAGCTGCAGAAAAAATTCCAAAAAAAGGAAACAAGAAGAATATACCAATAATTATTCCTAGATTATAAAAAGCTGCTGCTATTCCTGGGATAAAAAAATGATTATGAGACTGAAGAACTGCAGACAAAAAGCTTCCAATAATAAATAATATTTCTCCAAAAATAATTATTCGCATAAGGCTGGCCATTAAAACTATTTGTTCTTTAGAAAAACCCGGAGCAATTAAACCAGAAAAATATTCAGCAAAAATAAAAAGAAAAACTGCTAAAAATGTAAATAATACTAAATTCAATGTTAAAAATGCAGATCCCAAACGATTGGCGTCTTCTTTTTTTTCTTTTCCCAAGAGATCGGAAAATATAGGTATAAATGCCGAAGAAAGAGCGCCAGCGATAATTAACTGAAATAAAAAGTCCGGAAGCTTTGAAGAAGCTAAATAAATCCCTAAAATATCCGATGCGCCAAAGATTGAAACCAATAAACGCTGCCTAATCAATCCAAGAATTTGAGACAAAATAATTGTTGCCATTATCACAAATGCTGCTGATAAAATATTTGTTTGGCGTTTCAAAAGAAGACTTAATCCTTTTTGAAATAATTTTTTGGGCATATTGTTTTTTACAGTATAGCATGCTAAAATGTCACCGTGCCAGTAATAAAATCAGCAAAGAAAAAATTAAGGAAAGATAAAAAAAGAACAACTAAAAACAATGAGGTTAAAAACTTGTTCAAAAAGGTTGTTAAAAATGCTATTAAAAAACCTACAGAAGCAAATATAAAAACTGCTTATGTTGCTATCGACAAGGCTGCAAAAAAGAAAATTTTACACAAAAATAAAGCATCAAGAATAAAGTCTAAACTCACAAAATTAATGTCCGGAAAATTAAAAATCTTAAAACAAACAAAACCAGTCAAAAAACAAAAAGCAAAAGTTACTAAAAATACGGCTAAGAAATAAAAATTTTATCCTATTTACCTTTGACAAAAACCCCAAAAAACCCTAGACTAAATTTAGTATGCCAAAACGGTCTCCAAATATAAACCTGCTTAAAACGGGAAGAGTAAATATTGCAGATAAGGTTATCGCGTGGGCACTTACAATAGGAAGATTAGTTGTTATAACAACGGAATTAATAGCACTTTTTGCATTTGGATACCGTTTTATATTAGACAGAGAATTAATTGACTTACATTCAAAAATTAAGCAAGAACAGGCAATTATTGAATTTTATAAAAATAACGAGGAAAATTACCGAAATCTTCAAGACAGATTAACTGTAGCTTCAACTTTTGCCAATCAAGCCACTAAAAAGAATAAAGTGTTTGGGGATTTAGTTGGATTTACGCCATCAGGAATAGTATTTACAAATCTTTCAATAAGCGAAAATAAAATAAGAATTAATGCAATAACGGATTCGGTAATTTCTTTAAGTGCATTTATTAAATCTTTAAAGAATTATCCACTAGTAAATAATCTAAGTGTGGATAAAATTGAAAATAAGCCATCAACTTCGTTGATTAATTTTAGTGTTTCTGTAACTTTAAAAGAAGATGGAGTAAAAAAATAATATGTCAATAACAAAACGTGATTTTCTTAAAAACCTGCAAAAGAATAAATATCTTCAGCTTCTTCCTTTGTTTAAAGAAGAAAAAACACAAAAATTCATAACACTAGCGTTAACTTTGTTTACGTTATCTTTTTTTGGCATTTTCGCAATCGGACCAACCTTTTCAACGATCTCTAAATTAAACAAAGAACTTGAGGATAATCGTTTTATTGAAGAACAATTAAAGCAAAAAATAAATAATTTATCCATACTTCAAGAAAAATACGCAGCGTTACAAAATGATCTTCCTGAGATATTTTCCGCAGTACCTAAAAATCCCGATGTTCCAATTTTCGCAGGACAAATACAAACAGTAGCAAAAAACTCTAATATCAAAATTTTAGGTCTTCAGGTATACGAAGTGGAAGCGGTAAGTCAATCGAAAAATAATAAAAAATATACAAGTTTTAATTATAATATATCCGCTGAGGGAAATTATAGCAACATTTCCCAATTTATAAGCTCACTTATAAGAATGAAACGAATAACAACTGTTGATACAATTACCGTAACCAATACATCTAAAAATTTATCTGAAGATAAATTAAGACTGACCATCAAGGGATCGTCTTATTTTAAAAAATAAAATGAAACAAAGAGATATAATATTTTTACTGGCGTCGTCTTTTTTTATAGTACTTATTTGGATTATTTTTGAGATTATTCACAGCTCAACAACCTCAACTATTCCAGAAAAATTAAATGTGCAAATTATCCCAATAAAACCGGATTTTGATTCAAAAACAATTGCTGATATTAAAACGAGGGATAATATCAAGCCAATTTATGAAGCATACCAAATCTCAATAACCCCAACTCCATCGGAAAATCAACAAATAATTCCAACGCCTGAGATTAACGAAAATCAAACTGCTTCCGAAGGAGCAAAAAGATAGTGAAAAAAAGTTTTTGGAATAAAAAAATCCCAACTCTTTTGGGATTAATATTAATCACCATCGGCATCGGAGTAACTTCTTATTTTATAAAACAAGGGGTATTTTATATAATTAAAGCCACCCCCACAAATAACCCTCAAGATGTAAGAATTACTAACATAACTGATTCTTCATTTACTGTTTCTTACTCAACAAAAGAAAAAGTATTGGGATCGTTAAACTATGGAGAAAACGAAGCTCTTAATAAAAAAGTTCTTGATGACAAAGACCAGCAATCCGGTAATTTAACGCCCAAAATAATACATAATATTACCGTTAGAAACTTAAAACCATCAACGAAATATTATTTCTCGATAACAAGCGGCAATGAAACATATCTTAATAATGAAATTCCCTACGAAATATTAACAGGAACCATGATTAAAGCAGAACCGCCTGACCAAGAACCATTAAGCGGAAAAATTCTTTTACCAAACGGAGACGCGCCATTAGAAGCAGTTGTTTACGCAACCATAAAAGATGCTCAAATAATTTCAACTTATGTAAAAAATGATGGAACATATATATTACCTCTTAATTCATTAAGAACCGCCGATTTAAAATCATATTTGACGCTAAAAGAAGACATGAATATTAAACTGCTAATGGTTGGTGACAATTATTCTTCCAATGTTATTGTATTAAGAAAACAAATAAATCCCGTTCCATTAGTAACCCTTTCAAAAAACTACGATTTTACAACCAGTTTTGATGAAGAATCAACAGAATCGGCTAAGTTTGAAAAATTTCCTTCATTCCCAGCAATCTCAACTGATAGAACCGCAGGCGAACCGGAAATAATTACACCTCAAAATAATCAGGAATTTTCTGATGATCAACCAAGATTTAACGGCAAGGCCTTACCAAATGAAAGTGTTAAAATAATTATTAATTCCGACAATAAAATAGAAACAGAGATAAAAGCAGATATTTACGGAAACTGGAGCTTTAGACCAACAGAGCCACTCTCTCCGGGTGAGCACACAATTTCGATAATTACAAGGGATACGCAGCAAATTTTAAGAACAATTACCAATTCATTCACTGTTTACGCTTCGGGCAGTAAGTTTACAGATACTGTCTCTCCAACGCCAACAATAGCAATAACACAAACCCCAACTATTACCATAACTCCCACTATTCAACCATCAATTACCACAACGCCGACAATAACAATAACGCCCATACCAACATCAACCCCAGTTTCAACAATAACCCCTATGCCAACAACTGAACCAATTATTATATCTAGTCCCACCCCTACTATTGTTGTAATTACTCCAATCCCTACACCAACCAGTCCTGGAAGCAACTCTGTAATCAATATGGGGATTATTGGTATTATCACTGCCTTTGTTGGTATAATTTTACTTCTTATAAGCCGCGGGAGCATTTCTTTTATATGAAAATTGGAATAATTGGCGCCGGATTAACCGGATTAACTGCTGCCTATGAATTGTCAAAAAAAGGACATGATGTTATCGTGTTCGAAAAAGAAAATATCCCAGGAGGATTTGCATCTGGATTCAAAAATAGCCATTGGGAATGGCAACTTGAAAGATATTATCACCATTGCTTTACAAACGATAATTCTATTTTAGAATTAGCAAAAGAAATTAATTTTAATTTTTTAAGAATTCGACCTAAAACGGCAACATTTATAAATAGAAAAATTTACCAACTAGACTCTCCTGTAACTTTACTAAAATTTCCTTTATTAAATCCTCTTCAGCGATTAAGAATGGGTATAAGTCTTGCTCTTCTTAGATATAATCCATTTTGGAAATTAACTGAATCGAAAAAAGCAAGTGAGATTTTACCAAAATTAATGGGCAAAAAGGGGTATGAATTGATTTGGGAACCACTATTTAAAAATAAATTTTCAACTTTCAAGCGCCAAATTTCTCTTGTATGGTTTTGGGCAAGAGTAAAAAAAAGAACTACGGAACTAACGTATCCTGAGGGAGGATTCCAAAAATTTATAGAAAAATTAACCGAAGCGATTAAGAAAAAAAACGGATTAATCTTTTTAAATAATGAAGTTGTAAAAATAAAAGAAAATGAAAAAATCTTCATTACAACTAAAACCAAAAATGGCGAATTAAATAATCATCAATTTGATAAGATTATTTTTACATTACCATCGAAACTTTTTATTAAAATTAATCCATCAACACCAAAGACATATAGAGAAAAACTTTTAAAATTTAAGTATTTATGCGTCCATAATCTTGTTCTAAGACTTAAAGAACCATTTTTAAAAAATGACACCTATTGGTTAAATATTTGCGATGAAAAATCTCCAGTAACTGGAGTTGTTGAGCATACTAATTTTATAGATAAAAAATACTATAAAAATGAACACATTATATATTTATTAAACTATCTTGAAAAAACAGACAAAAGATATAAGATGGACGCTTGTGAACTTGTTAATTTTTATGATTCATTTTTAACAAAAATAAATAAAAACTATAAGAAAAATATAATTGGAATAAAACTTTTCAAAGACGATTTTGCGCAAACAATAATTTCCACAAATTATTCAAAAAATATTTTGCCCTTTACAACACCTTTTAAAAACATTTATCTTGCTAATTCAAGTCAAGTTTATCCCTGGGACAGAGGCACTAATTATGCTGTTGAGTTAGGAAAAAAGATTGCTAAATTTGTTAATAAAAAAGGGTAAATTGAAAATTTTAAATTTATTTAAGAAAAATAAAACCGAAACATTATTAATTTTATTTTCGTTGTTTTTTAGCTCATGGCTGATGTTTTCAACGTTTTCCTATAACAATGGCTACATGCTTATTGCATCAAAAGCATGGAGCGATTTTGCAAGTCATATTCCGCTTATTAGATCTTTTTCGCTGGGTGTTAATTTTCCACCTGAATATCCTCTGTTTCCAGGTGCTCCAATTCACTATCATTTTCTTTTTTACCTAATAGTTGGGTTGCTTGAAAAAACAGGAATTAGAATTGATTTTGCATTAAATTCATTATCTATTATCGGGTTCTCTGTATTATTAGTAATTGTTTATTTATTTGCAAAATTAATTTTTAAATCTAAAGCCATTGGAGTATTAAGTGTAATATTATTTCTTTTTAATGGCTCATTGAGCTTTATTTATTTTTTTAAAAAAAACTATATATTCTCTGAAAATTTTCTAATCAATATCTTAAACAACAAAAACTTTTCTTCTTTTGATCCTTATTACGGCGACGGAATAGTATCTGCTTTTTGGAATTTAAATATTTACACCAACCAAAGACATCTTTCTTTATCTTATGCTGTTTCTCTGTTTTTAATTTATGTAATTACCAAGAAAATGCTTTCTAATAAAGATATTCCTATAAAAGATATCATTCTCATCGGTTTAATATTGGGAATTTCTTTCCTTCTAAACATGGCTGTCTTTACAATAACGGCAATTATTGTTTTTTGCTTTGCAATATTATTTAAGAAATATCGCTTTTCATTGATACAATTATTATTTATAGCAGCGCTAATTGCTTCACCGTTTTTTCTATACTTAAATTCCAGTAATTTTCTGTCGTTTTTTTCTTTTAATCCTGGGTATTTAATTTCTCAGCATTTAACACTTTTTTCATTTATTAATTATTGGCTTTATAATCTTGGTCTGCATATTTTATTAATACCCCTAGGTTTTTTATTGGTAGCAAAAAAGCTTAAAAAAATCTTTATTCCTTTTCTGTTTATTTTTGTTATCGCAAACTTATTTCAACTTTCTTCAGAAATGGCTGCTAATCATAAATTAATAAATTATTTTATGATTATTGGCGCTACGTTTTCTTCATATACCTTAATTTACCTTTGGCGTAAAAATTTTTATTTAAAATTTTTTGTAATTATTGCTATCTTCTTTTTAATTATTTCAGGAATTATTGATTTTTTCCCAATATATAATGACACAAAAATCCCGCTAGCAGATTATCCTGTTAACTCTGACGTAAAATGGGTAATGGAAAATACGTCAAAAAATTCTGTTTTTTTAAATTCTGAATATTTATATACACCCGCATCTTTAGCTGGTAGAAAAATATTTTTAGGATGGCCATATTTTGCTTGGTCACAAGGCTATAATACTTACAAAAGAGATTTGCAAAGAAAAAGTCTCTTAGAGATCCACCAAGCATATTCACTGTGTAAAGAATTAAAAAAAAATAACTTGCAATTTATAGAAATTATAAAAAACGAAAATATAGATGGTTCTTATATTTCTTTTCTTGATTTAAATTTTAAAAAAGTATATGAAAATAAAAACACTGGATATATTATTTACAAAAATAATGATTATTGTAAATAATTTTAATAGAATATTATAACGATATGGAAGTACTTGATTTGTTGTACGTTTTTAAATGGTGGCTAATGATTTTTTTAAACGGGATTGTTTTTTTTCCTTTAACTAAAACTATTCTTAAGAATTTTTTTGACAGAGGATATATTTTCTCAAAAGTCATTGGAATAATAATGACTTCTTATTTAATCTATGTTTTAGGATCGCTAAAACTTTTAAGCTTTACGATAAATAACATCATTTTTATTTTAATAGTTTCTCTCTTGGTAAATTACTTACCATTTGTCTATTTAAAAACGAAAAAAAAATTAAGTTTTGATAAAAATTTATTGTCTAACATAAAAACAATTCTTTTAATATGCTTATTAGAAGAATTAATTTTTATTGTTGCCTTTTTTTCTTGGTCGTACATAAAAATTCACCAACCAGATATTAACGGACTCGAGAAATTTATGGATTTCGGAATCATAAATTCGATATTAAGAACCGATTATTTTCCAGCAAAAGATACCTGGTTTACTCCTCTAGCAATAAATTATTATTATTTTGGACACCTAACGACTGCTTTTTTAACTAAATTATCTAATACCTCATCAAACATATCCTTTAATCTAATGCAAGCTTTAGTTTTTGCACTTTGTTTTACAGGATCGTTTTCAATAGGAGCAAATTTAGTTTTTCTTATCAAGGATAAAACTTCTAAATTATTGCGTTGGTTAAAAATTTTCTCAGCCGGATTGATTACTGCTTTTTTAGTAACCATGTCAGGAAATTTACATATTATTTATGGTTTTTTTAGCCCTTATAAAAATGAATCTCCAATCCCACCGTGGGAATTAATATTTCAACCCTTAATGTTTCCTAATGCATATTGGTATCCAAATGCAACAAGATTCATACACAATACTATTCATGAATTTCCCATGTACTCATGGGTTGTATCAGATCTACATGGACACGTTCTAGATATACCATTTGTACTGTTAAATATTGCCTTTTCCCTACATTTGCTTATTGATAAAAAAATTAACTTTTTTAAAATAATACTGTTTGCATTTTTCATCTCTATTTCTTATATGACAAATGCTTGGGATGGAGTAATTTATCTAATGCTTGCGATGGCTACGATAATTTGTGTAAATTTAAAGAGTTTTTCCGGAAAAAAATTTATATTAAAAACTTTATCCTATTGTTTTACTCTCTTCTTTTCCTATTTTGTTTTTTCGTTGCCCTTTAATCTTTTTTTTAAACCGTTTGTTTCAGGAATTGGATTAATCTGCTCTCCTGATTTCTTAATTAAGCTGCAAAAACTAGGACCATTCATATTTGAGACCGATCATTGTTTAAGATCACCTATTTATCAATTATTTATTTTACATGGATTTTTTTATTTTTTTGTGGCTTGTTTCATTTTATTTATTGTTAAAATTATTAATAAAAACAAAACACAAATTAATAAAGCGGATTTCTTTGTCATTATTCTAATCATTGTCTCAACACTTTTAATATTAATTCCTGAATTTGTTTACATAAAAGATATTTATCCAGCACATTACAGAGCAAATACAATGTTTAAACTCACTTATCAATCTTTTATTATGCTGTCTATTTCCTCCTCCTATATTGCAATAAGAATCTTAAATGATAGGAGAAATATTATTCAAAGATTTAAAGGGAAATTGTTCTTTGCTATTTTTACGATTGTGTCTTTTTCGTTTATATCTTTAGTTTTAGTCTATCCTTTCCTTTCAATTGCTTCTTATTATGGTGATCTAAAGGTAAAAAAGAACCTAGACGGTACATTATATTTAAAAGAGCTTTACCCAAATGACTATAAAGCAATTGACTGGATAAATAAAAACATAAAAAAACAACCCGTTATCCTTGAAGCACAGGGAGACTCGTATACTGATTTTGCTAGGGTATCCGCAAACACCGGTCTTCCAACAGTATTGGGATGGACCGTACACGAGTGGCTCTGGAGAGGTAGTTATAATATTCCATCGCCAAGAATAGAAGACGTTCAATTACTTTATGAAACATCTGATCTTGCAAAAACAAAAAATCTTCTCAAAAAATATAATGTTTCTTTTGTTTTTGTAGGAAAATTAGAAATCGATAAATATAAATATTTAAATGATGATAAATTTAATAACTTAGGGAAAATTATTTATCAAAGCGGGGAAACAAAAATTTATAAAATAAATTCTATATTTCTTTAATAATACAATCATCCTTATATATCTCGCAGTTTAAATATTCTTTTATTTCACTATAGTTTCCGTTTCCTATTCTTGGAACAAGTACCCATTCATAATTATACTCATTCGTAGACTCCGGATTAATTAAAAGACCTTCTTTGTTGCCTAAATTATCTCCGACATTAAGAGTCACGCTCTTAATCTCCGCTGCTTTTAATTTCTGAGCTAATCTTAAAAAATCATCAAATTCTTCTTTTTTAATATTTGTGTCTATGCTACTACTTAAAACATCATAAAGATCTAAAAATTTAACGGGGTTTAAAAACATTTGCATCGAAAAAACTTTATCCTTAAAAGACTTTATAATTTTTTCCTGCCTTTTGCTTCTAGCAAAATCCGAACCTTCGGTTCCTTTTGCGTGTCTTGATCTAACAAATTGTAAAGCCGTCTTACCATCCATATGTTGTAAGCCTTTGTTAAAATGTAAATGCTCATAGCGACAAGGAAATGCATCCAACTGCGATGATGCTGTTGCAAGTCCTTCCAACTCTTCTTCCTTATGCCCACAAGGATCGTTCTCCTTGCCTTCGATTGGATATTCAAAATCATCAAATGAATTCTCCACGCTTACATCTAACCCGCCAATCAGATCTACGGCCTTTACGAAACCATTAAAGTCAATTCTAAACGTATAATCTATTTGTAGATTTGTAATTTTTTTTACAACCGCTTGGGACAAAATTATCCCTCCACCTTTTTTTTTACTCTCCCCGGTTGAATAAGCAGTATTTACTTTTGCATTAAGCTCCGATAACCATAGATCTCTTGGTAATGATATCAGCGTTACCTTATCGTTTTTAGGACTTATACTAGCTATCATAATGGTATCTGTTAAATTTGGTCCATCATGATTTTCCCCACCAATTCCTAAAAGCAGTATATTTAATCTTTTGTTTTCCGATTTCACTTTTATTTCACTGTTAAAGATTAATTCAAATAAAAATGGAACAAAATTTAAGGCTCTAATAGCCGTTCTACCGATAAAAAAAATTAATATCAAAATTAATATTGCAGGAATTATTTTTTTACGCATTATTTATAATTTCTATAAATTCAAGAGGATTTAAGCTTGAATTACCAACTAAAACTCCATCTATATTTGTCATTCGAGTAAAACTTTTAACATTTTCCTTTGAAACACTACCGCCATATAAAACTTTTTCTACACCGTATTTTCTTTTTATATTACCTGCGACCAAGTTTGCATTTTCGGGTGAATCCGGATTACCTGTTCCAATTGCAAAAGTTGGCTCGTATGCAACAATCCTTACGCCCTTTGGAATAGCGACATTTTCTCCTTGCGCGCAATAAACAGGAACTAAATCGTTTGTTAGGGCATTTTTTAATTTTTCTTCGATTAATTTATTTGACTCATTAAAAATTTTTCTTCGCTCCGAATGACCAATGATTACATAACTAACAAATTCTTTAAGCAATTCCCCATTTACCTCTCCCGTAAATTGTCCTTTGCTAAATTGGGAAATATCTTGCGCTCCTAATCTAAAATGGGGTTTATTTTTAAATTCATTAAAAATATATAAAACAACGTATGGAGGACAAATAACAATTTCTTTATTCTCTAAGTTTAATTTAGCGCTGTTTTTTCTAAATAAATTTAACCATTCATTAGCTTCTTTAAAATTTTTATTAGATTTCCAATTAGCAAGAATTAACAATGGTTTCATATGGTATCATTATACGGTATGAATAAAGATTTTCTCAATGACCTAAATAGAGAACAAAGAAAGGCAGTGCTGGAAACAGATGGCCCAATGATTATCTTGGCAGGCGCCGGATCTGGAAAAACACGTGCCTTAACCTACAAAGTAATCTATCTAATTTTGGAAAAAAATGTTGAACCCGGTAACATACTTATGGTTACGTTTACAAATAAAGCAGCTTCGGAAATGAAACAAAGAATCTTTGACTTCTTTAACGCAGAAAACGAAAAACTTTCAAAAGCTACTCCGTTAATTTCTACTTTTCATTCACTTTGTGCAAAAATACTAAGAATAGAGGGAAATTATATAGAAGTTGACAATAATTTTTTAATTTATGATGAACAAGACCAAAAAGACGCTGTTAAAAATGTTTTTTCCATGCTTTCATTATCTCCTAAGGAATACAAACCGTCTTCGGTTTTGGCTTTAATATCTCAGGAAAAAAATGAATTAATATCCGAAGCTGAATACCCAAATCTTGCAAGAGGACATTTTCAGCAAACCGTTGCAAAAATATACATTCTTTACCAAAAGCTCTTAAAAGAAAATAATGCCTTAGACTTTGATGACTTACTTTTAAAAACAGTGGAATTATTTAAAAAAAACCCTCAAATTTTGGAAAAATATCAGAATAAATTTAAATACATTCTCGTTGATGAATATCAGGATACAAATCATGCTCAATACAAGCTCACAAAAATACTTGCTGATAAATGGAATAATATTTGCGTAGTCGGAGACTTTTCACAAAGTATTTATAGCTGGAGAGGAGCTGATTTTCAAAATTTAATTAAATTTAAAAATGATTTTAAAAATGTAAAAACTTTTAATTTATCTCAAAACTACAGATCTACGCAAAGAATTCTTGATGCTGCCTATTCTATTATCTCTAAAAATAATTCCCATCCTGTTTTAGAATTATGGACTGAAAATCAAACGGGGGATGATCTAGTAATTCATGAAGCAAAAAATGAACACAACGAAGGAGATTTTATCGTTGAACAAATATCAAGTTTAAAATATCAATATCCTGGTTTAAAATTCTCTGATTTTGCAGTCCTTTACAGAACCAATGCCCAATCAAGAGCAATAGAAGAAGTATTTTTGCACAACGGAACTCCTTATGTCTTGATAGGTGGAACAAGATTCTACGAAAGAAAGGAGATAAAAGATATCCTTGCTTATTTAAAATTAATAGCAAATAAAAAAGATTCTGTTTCTTATAAACGAATAGAAAAATTGGGGAAAACAAGAATGAAAAAATTCCTAGAATTTCAAGAAAAAATAAACTCCGAAAGAAGCACATTGGAAATAATGGATAGCGTAATAAAGGCTACGGGCTATTTATCTTTATATGATGAACACGATGAAGACGATATGCAAAGGTTGGAAAACATAAAAGAACTTCGCTCTGTAGCCATAGAATTTTCAAATCTTAATAATTTCCTAGAAAACGTAGCTCTTGTAGAACAAGAACATATGCCAGACCATCCTAAAAAAGATGATAAGAAAAATGCGGTAAATCTTATGACTCTTCATGCTGCAAAAGGATTAGAGTTTCCAGTTGTGTTTATGGTTGGCATGGAAGAAGGAATATTCCCTCACAGTAGATCGTTAATGGATAAAAATGAACTTGAAGAAGAAAGAAGACTCTGTTATGTTGGAATTACAAGAGCAAAACAAAAACTTTATTTAACTTATTCTAGAAAAAGACTCTTTTTTGGACAAAGAACAAGCAATATGGTTTCCAGATTTATTTTTGATTTACCGGAGAGAACATTAAGTAAAAATTTACATTCTATTCAAAATAATGATGTTCCTGATTATTTATGAGAGATAGCGCTTTAAACAAATTTGCCACACATCCACTTCAATCTTATGAATGGGGAGAATTTCGTGAAAAAACAGGTATAAAAATAATAAGAACTGATGAATATCAATTATCTATTCATAAAATTCCAAAAACTCCATGGACAATTGGTTATCTTCCTAAAGGAAAAATGCCTAATAAAAAAACTATCGAGGAATTAAGAAAAATTGCCAAAAAAGAAAAGTGCATTTTTATTCAACTTGAACCAAATATAGAAACTTCTAAAGAAAAAGTTAAAAAAATTTTCCAACTAAAACTAACCCCCTCTTTTCATCCATTGTTCACGAAATTTACTTTTGAACTGGATTTAACAAAAAACGAAGAGGAGCTTCTTAAAAATATGCATCCTAAAACAAGATATAACATTAGAATCGCTCAAAAATACAACGTAAAAATCGTTGAAGACAACTCTATAAATTCTTTTAAAGAATATATAAGATTAACAAAAGAAACTACGGAAAGGCAAAAATTTTATGCACATACAGAAAGATATCATCAACTAATGTGGGCTACTCTTGGCGCAAAAAAAAGTATTAATTTTTCTAAAAACAAATTAACAGCACATCTTTTCCTGGCAAAATATAAAAATAAAGTACTTACTGCATGGATTTTATTTGTTTTTCAAGATACTCTTTATTATCCATACGGTGCATCAAGCGGCAACAACCGGGAAGTTATGGCATCTAATTTAATGATGTGGGAGGCAATTAAATTCGGGAAAAGATTAGGGCTTAAAAAGTTTGATATGTGGGGATCACTAGGTCCAAATCCTGACAAAAGTGATCCATGGTATGGGTTTCACCGATTTAAAAAAGGATACGGCGCAAAACTAATTGAATTTGTTGGAAGTTATGATTTAATCATTAATCAAGGTCTTTATCTTTTTTGCAAAACAGCAGATAAATTACGCTGGATTTTGTTAAAATTAATGCGCTAATTAGTGCTTCTGTTAATTTGCATCATTAATTCCCTTGCCTTTACATTATTTGGTTCGATCGAAAGAGTATTATTTATTATTTTCCTAGCTAAATCATTTTCGCCGATTTTAAGATAAACGATTGCTAGATTTAGCTTCAAATCTTGATTGCTGGGATTTATTTTGATTGCATTATTTAAATTTTTAATCGCATTATCGTAATCCTGTTTATAAAAATTTATCGCTGCGATTGCTTGATAAGATTGCCATAAATAAGGATTTATTGATAATGCATTGTTATAGTTTTTAATTGCTTCTTCAAAATTACCCATATCCTTGTATGTATTTGCTAAGTTATGATATGCATCTGCGTAGTTCGGTTTTATCTCTATCGCTTTCTTAAATTCCCTTAAGGCACCTTTTAAATCTCCATTTCTTCCATAAACATCCCCCAAATTATTATGTGCGTTTGGGCTTGACGGAGAATTTTTTGCAGTTGCAATCCAAAAATTATCTTCATTTTTCCAATCAATATTTCTAATCATTGTCCTAATAGATAAACTTATAATTATTACAATAAAAACTGTATAAATTAACTGCCTGTATTTTTTGTAACCTGAAATTTTATCTAGAAAAACTGCGACTATTGCAAAAATCCCTACAGAGCCTAAGTAAACATACCTTTCTGCAACTATCCAGGAAATTCCAAATGGCGTAAGAAAAGGCATAAGAGCAACAAAAAATATAGATAGGCAAAAAAATACTTTTTTATTTTTACCATAACTGTATATCCAGCCAATAATTAACCCTAAAAAAATAATACCTCTTGTCGCAAAATCTAGAGAAGAAAAACTCATTTCTGAATGATAAAGAGTTAATTTTTCTGGCCAAAAAATAAGTTCTAGGTAAGAAGTAATTGCAATTGGAATTTGTACAAAAGGGTTTAAAATCGTAGCTTCTGAATAATTATATTTTAAATTTTCCACCCTTTTATCCAAATATAGAAAACTATTAAACGCAAAAATAGATCCTAATATAATAAAAGGCATGAATCTTTTATAATCTTTTTTAAAATTTTCAAATAAAAATGTGTATAGAGGAAAAATTAAAAATAATATAAAAGCTTTTTCAGAAAAATTAATACTTATAAGAAATGAAAACGTGGAAAAAATGTAAAATAATTTATTCTTTTTGGAAAGTATAAAAAATAAAAATGATAAAAAAAAGAAAAAAGAATACATAATATAACCTGCACCTGAAATCCATACAATTGATTCCGATAGGATCGGATGAATTACAAAAATTGTTGTAGCAAAAATTGCCGTTTTTTTATTAATTAAAATAGAAAAAATAATAAAAATTAAAACCGAGGATAAAAAATGAGTAAATATATTTACAAATCTAAAAACTGCTGGATTTAATCCTGATATCTTATTTCTTAAATAAAAATCTATTCTATTTAAGGAAAAATCTTCTCTAACATATTCAAAGCTTGAAATATTTTGATTAACTATGCCACCTATATCATCGGAAATAAAATCATTATTAACAGAATTGATATAGGTAAAAAAAACTAAGCAAGCAAAAACCATTACCCAAACAAAATTTTCTTTAAAAAATTTTACAAAAGAAAAATTATTTATATTTAGATCCCTATTCATTTTTTATTTTGTGAATATATATCTTATTTTCTTGATCATATTTTATAAGTGGTAATTCCATCTTGTATTTATAGCTTATTATTTTTGTATTAGGTTTTAATTCTTTTACTAATTTTGGGATTATTTTTTTAAGGACCCTTGGAACCAGATACATGGAAATTATTGTTGCGCCTGATAAATCTTCTTTAAAAAAATTTTCCTTTTTTACTTTTATTTTTTTAGATAAATTATTAAAACATACTCTTGTCTTGCTAATTAAAAATCTAGCCGGATCAATTTCTATCCCGATACACCTTGCTCCATATTCTTTTGAAGCAACAATAACTAAACTGCCATCACCGCAACCAAGATCATAAACAATATCTTTAGAAGTAACTTCAGCCAATTTACAGATTTTCCTAGCGGTTTTTTTACTTGTTCTCCACCAAGGAGACCATGGGCTATCAGGCGGCCAAGTCATAGAAAGAAGAATAAGCAAAAAAATTAAAATTATTACTACTATTGAATTAATTATTATTAACATCGTCCTGTTTTAATTATATATTTCAAAAAATACAATCAAAGATTGTCTTTTAACTTAGCTTCTGCTAAGATTTTATTGACTATGAATAATTCATTCTTAAAATATATCTGGCAAAATCATTTTTTAGCATCGATTATTATAGTTCTTTTTGGTTATTTTATATTCCTTATTAAGGATATTCTAATTTTAGCATTTATTTCTTTTATTATTATGGCCACTCTTTCTCCTGCGGTAAAGTTTCTTAAATCAAAAAGGATTCCCAATATGGTTTCTGTTATACTATCTTACTTTTCTGCCTTAGGAATATTATTATTGATAATTTTTCCTTTAGTTCCTTTCTTCGTATCTCAAATGCAATCCTTGTTTAATAGCCTTCCAAAATATGTGGATCAAGTGGCTTTATTATTTAAACTACCTACCTCAAGTCAGCAAATAAACTCTTTTTTAGCAACGGAAGTAAATATTATAAGTAAAAATGCATTCACTGTAACCAGCAGACTATTTGGAGGATTCTTCTCTACGCTTACGGTTTTTGTAATCAGTTTTTATATGCTATTGGATAAACAAAGGGTTCAAAATGGAATAATATCATTGTTTCCTAAAAACAACCAAAAGAAAGCAATGGAAACATTAATTCAGGTTGAAGAAAAGCTTGGAGCCTGGTTTAGGGGACAAGTCATCCTTTGCTTCTCTATTGGATTCTTAACGTGGCTTACGTTAACTATTTTGGGTTTGAATTTTGCACTTCCTCTAGCAGTTGTTGCGGGATTACTGGAAATAATACCAACGATTGGACCAATAATTTCGTCTATACCGGCAATAATTGTTGCGTTAACAATTTCGCCAACAATGGCAATAATTGTTGCACTTTCCTACATTGTAATACAGGCGCTGGAAAACAACCTACTGGTTCCGAAGATTATGCAGAAAGCAGTCGGATTAAATCCGATATTAATTATACTCGCGGTAATAACAGGAAGCAGAGTTATTGGCATCATTGGAGCTCTTCTTGCGATTCCATTTATCTCAATGTTAATTATAGTATTTAGAGGAATTAAGTCTTCTTCAAATTAACAATATTGCTTCTTAACCTCCACCGTGATATTATTTGGTCAAATATATGAACAAATATATTTTGCCCAGCGCAATAATTTTTGGTCTTGTAATCATTGTTATCTATTCAGAAATCAATAAAAACCCCAACCAAAGTAAGATAGATACATCAATTACTACTACCCAACCATCAAGTGTTGAAAAACTTAATTCTCTCTCAACGACATCTACTAATGCATCCGCTCCTTTACCCGCTGGAGAGGATATTATTAAGACTTTTTTTTCTTTAATCAACGAAAAAAAACCAGCTAATGCAATTAGCATGATGACAACAGAAATGATAGGAGATGAATCATCAAAACAAGCCTGGGGAGTTCAATTTAATAATATTAATTCCGTTTCTTTAAAAGAGATTAATTCATATTCAAAAAGTGAATGGGTTGAAGGCGAACAAATTTACAAGGTTATCTTAGATATAAAAATGGACCCCAAATCTGTAAGCGCAGCAATTCCTTATTACGGTTGGGAAAATGGAGAAAATACCAGGTGGATTGTTATAAAAAAAGATGGTAATCTTTGGAAAATATCTTCGATAAACACCGGTCCTTAAAGTAATTACTCAACTATCAAAATTGCTCATTTCTGCAATAAAAAATTATTATTGACTTTAAAAGAATGGATAAATATAAGTTTTATTTTTTAGGAAACCACGGCAAGAATATACTGGTTCTTTTTTTATATAAATCAAAATCCTTATTTCCAATATATTTCTTTTCTAAAAGGGGAATTCCAGAAACTTTTAAAATTAGATATGTAATCAATATCGGCGACAGTATACTTAAATACCAATATTGAAATTCTAATGATATTAAAAAAATCCCCCACCACATCGTTACTTCTCCGAAATAATTAGGATGCCTTGTGTATTTCCAAAGACCCTTTGTTATGATTTTACCTTTGTTTTGCGGATTTCTTTTAAAAATATATAATTGCCAATCCCCAACTGCTTCGAAAAAATATCCCAATATCCAAATTAATACGCCTATAAAGCTAATAAAATTTAAGTCAATATTATTTAATGAATTAGTAACAATAATGGGTAAAGATACAATAAATAGAAAAACTCCTTGTAGGATAAAAACTTGAAAATATGTTTTTAAGTAAAAATTTTCCATCCATTCATTTCTCCATTTTTTATACCTAAAATCTTCTTTTTTATTTTTATTCCTAAGATAAATTTGAAATGCTAATCTTAGTCCCCATAAAAAAATCAACGTATTTAACAAAATTTGTTTTTGACCAAAATTTTTGTCTAAAAACAAAGTTAGTGTAGAAATAAAAATAAAACCAAGACCCCAAGCTATATCTGCAATGTCGTTTCTTTTCTTTAGAACAGAAATAAAAAAGAAAACATTCATATACAAAAACAGTCCTATAAAAGAGGTTAAAGCCAAATTAAGAAAATCCATTATTTAAGCCAATTAGAAATAATTATTGCAATATAGCCAACTGTGCCACAAAGAAGTGTGCCCCAAATCATATCTATAATTGTCATTTTTAAAGACCAATTAGCAAGAGTTGCAAGATTGGTAAGATCATAAACTCCGTAAGAAAGAAAACCAAAAATTCCTGCCCAAATAAATCCTTGCCATGGATCTGATGAGTTTCTTGATAACGAAAATACTACAATCCCTAAAACCAAAACCAAGTATACTGATATTGCCGCCGGCCAATTTAACGTTCTTTCAAACGAAGATAACTCTTGATCGTATATTTTTTTTGCTATTAAACCAAGCCAAATAAAATCGATTACTAAAAATATCGGCAAGGAAATTAAAAATACCTTTAAATAATGTACGAGCATACTTACTTATTCTCCTATATTATTTGTTTTTAAATTATTCATCATTTGCTCTTGAAGTTTACTTAAATCAGTAAAAACTACTGTATCTGGTGGATTAAATATTGAGTCCGGAACAACAACTGACGAACACTTGTCTTTAAATTTTTCTAATTCAGCTATTATCTCATCTTTATTAGCTTGATCCGATAATTCTTGATTATTCTTTGCAGTCTTTTCATTTATTTCCATCACTATTCCGTCCTTTTCTCCCTCGCTCCAACTCCACATTTTGTTTTCTTTAAAAATAGCGTTACCTGTCTTTACATTGCTTTTTGCCCCCTCCACCATTATTCTGACCTTGTCCCCTTTGATATAAGTTATTGTTTTTCCTTCATTGCCCTGATATTCACATTTTAAACTTAGGGATTTTGACATTGCGTCCTTTATTGAAGTAAATAGGTCTTTTTTTGTAGTTTGATTATTTAAAAACTTGGTTTCTGAAGGAGTATTTTTACTAATAAAAAAATATCCTCCTATTACTAATAAAACTAAAACGATAATTATTGCAGGTAGATATTTTTTCATTTATGTTTTCCAATATTAAGTATACTACTTATTGTCAACATTTGCTGGTTTGTTTTTTAAAAAAAATTATGCAATATTTTAAAAATGATTTATAATAATACTATGGAAACTAAGCCACGCAGGAAAATGACAACTCCATTTGGTAAATATTTTAAATATTTGGATAAAATTGATAAATCGCCTAAGAAAGAGGAGTTTGGTTCAATGCTTATTCTTACTTTAGTTGAGGAGATTGGAGAAATGTCCAGAGCTTATCTTGCAAAGCATGGCAGAAAACCATCAAATATCGCTGCTCAAAAAGACGAAACATACGAACAGGAACTAGGAGACATACTGGTGTCTATTATTAGATTTGCAAAAATTAAAAATATTGATCTTCATAAAAGAATAATGTACTCTTTAAGAAAAATAAAAAGAAGAAAAAATAAGCCTAAGATATGATGAAATTACTTTCTTGTTGTTATTAGAAAATCTTCTTCAAGTTTTGAATTTTCCAAGACATTTAAATGTCCTAACTCTGCTTCTAAAACATAAATAATCTCTTTTTTAAGGTCTTCGTCTATATCCTGTTTATATTCAAGAATTGAGTCCCCCGTTTCTGTATCGTCTGCGTTGCCTGTCTCTAAATTTTCTTCCCTAAAGCCTTCATTTATTAACAATTTTTTAATCTCTCCCGCTTGTCCAGAAATCCCCGATCCGTTTAAAATAGTTATCTTTACGCTTTCTTTTTCTTTGGGTTTTATCTCCTTTTTAAGCTGTAGCGTAGTTGTCGTACTTACCACCTTTACCTTATTATTTAGCTTATTTAAATTTTGATTTGAAAGAATAATTAAAACAACCCCTGTTATTATAAACAGCAATGTAATGATTAAAGCAAAACATACCAAGTACTGTTCTTTTTTCCTAGCTTTTTTAGCTTGATAATCGTCTTTATTAATCTTTAGCCCTATCTCCTTTTCCTTTAAAAGTAATAAATTATTATTTAAAATTTTTTTGTTTTTTATAATTTTTTTATAATTTTCTCTGTCTAATCCGTTTGTTAAACTACCATAAACTGACGCAGGTAAAACAGAAATTACGTTCCAGTCAATATTTTCCAAAATTCTTACTAAGCTTTCGTATAAGTTTTTATTAACAATAATTATATGAAAAACTTCTTTTTCTTCTAACTTTAATAAGGTGGTCTTTTCTGGCGAAAAACCAATACTTTCTTTAAATAGGTCTAATTCTTTTTCGTAATCTTCGGACTCTTTTTTTGAAATTATTTTTTCGGATACTAATTCATCCGCTAATAAAATTAGGGATTTTTGTATTTTAAAATCTATTTTATTAATGAATCCTATTACTTCTTCTTTAAACTTATCCTGATTTAACACTTGCTTATCTTTAATTACTTCCGTTGAAAATTCATAATAAGCAGAGCCTTTGGGGACTACAATCTCTAGTGATTTTTCTCTTAAATAAAATATTGCTGTTTTATTTTGGGCAAACATAAAACTTTATTCTATTATAGTATAGCAGTTTAATATGTGATACGATTTACGAAATAATTTTAAAGTCGATAACACTTTCGTTTTCATCAAATAAAAACCACGCGTTAATTTTTTGACCGGATAAAACCTTCGGTAGCCAATACATATCGTCGTGCCACATTTTCTTAAAAGGCAATCTGCTTACAGAAAACCACCTTGGTCTCATTTCATCTGTTTCAATTGGTTCATTTTTCCACTTGCTACATATAAAAATAATTACTCTTTGATTAAATTCGGGGTTGTTTTTAAAATAAAAATCAATCTTTCCCATTCTCTTTATGTTTTTTACGCTTATGCCAACTTCCTCTTTAATTTCTCTTATTGCCGCTTTTTTTATAGTTTCCTTTTCTTGAGGTTTGCCGCCAATTCCATTCCATTTTCCTTTTCCGAATCCTCTCTTCTTAAATCCCAACAAAACCTTATCCTTGTTTAGTAAAAAACAAAGAGTAACTTTTCTTAATTTTTTATTTTTCTCATTCAAAAACGTCTTTTTTACCATAATACATTCACTCTCTACTTAAAACTCCTCTCAAATAAAACGAAAGTAAAAGAATAATAAAGGCTGATATCAAAAAGGGTGAACTTCGACCGGATAATTCATATAATTTTCCGCCTGCAATTGGACCTATTACCCTTCCTATGCTCCCCGCAGATTGCAAGATACCAAGAGCTTCTCCATACTCTTCTTTTTTAACACTTTTTGACGCCATTGATTGGAGAACCGGTCCTAAAATGCCGTTGCCGATTGCTAAAAACAACAGGGCAAAACCGATTAATAAATAACTTTTTCCTATAGGTAGAATCAATAAGCCCAAGCTAAAAACAGGAAGTGCATTTAAAAGAATTTTTCTTTCGGAAAGTTTCCTTGATATTATTGGCAATATTTTTAATTGTGTAAAAACCGCGATAATTCCTATATAAGCGAATAAGTAACCGTTTTCGCTTGGACCAAAAGAATATGTTTCCTTTGCCCACAAAGCAAAAACTCCTTGAAACAAAGAAAACGCAAGGCTTATAACCAAAAATGTGATTATAAAATAAGAAAATGGCTTTATTTTAAGTTCATTTATTATTCTAAAAAAAGATATCTTTAATTTTTGGCTTTTTACCGTTTTTTTAAGATCTATTGTTTCCTCTAAAACAACTGCTGTTAAGATTGTTGTTAATAACGATATTGCTGCTGCAAAAAAGGCAGGAGCCCAAAATCCGTACTTTGCCAAAACTCCACCAACAGCCGGACCAAAAATAAATCCTAAACCAAAAGCTGCTCCAAGCACGCTCATTCCTTTAGTTCTTTCCTCTTTTTTAGTAATATCAGAAATGTAAGCTTGCGCTATAGAAATATTTCCTCCAGTAATACCGTCTATAACTCTTGAAAGAAAGACTATCCAAAGATTTGTGCTTAAACCGAGGATAACAAAACCGATAGTGCTTCCTACTTGGGATATAATTAGTAATTTTTTTCTTCCATATTTATCAGATAATTGCCCTAATATCGGAGTCGAGAAAAACTGCACCAGAGAATAAGATGATGCTAAAGCCCCAATTTCAAATGCTCCTCCTCCAAATTTTTCTGCAATAAACGGCAAAAGCGGCAGAATAAGACCAAAGCCAAAAAGACTCATAAAAACTATCAAGAAAATTGCCACGAGTGGTTTTTTATGCATAAAGAATTATTTTAACATATTATTTTTTATTTAATTGACATTATCCCGCTATTTATATATAAAAAGTTTATCTATTGTTAAGAGTGTTTTTTAACACTTATGAAGATATTTTCTTTAAGAAAAAAGAAGTGGATTGTCTATGTAATTTTTTTGCTCATCTTTTTTTATCTCTCTTGTTTTATAACCTACCCGTTAATTTTTAATTTGGGTCGCCTTTCGACAGGGTTTGCGGATGAATTACTAATAGCATGGATTCAAAACTGGAATATTCATACATTTTTAAACCACCCATCAAATATTCTTGGCATCTTTAACACAAACTCTTTCTACCCTTATTTGAACACTCTTGCGTATTCTGAAACATTTTTAACCTCGAGTATATTATCTTTAGTACCAATAATTTTTATTAAAGAACCTATTGCTGCCAATAATTTTACTATCATTTCTTCTTTAACACTGCTCGGATTTTTTTCTTACATATTATCTTTTTATATAACAAAAAAGCATCTTTTTTCTTTTTTATCCGGTATTCTAATACAATTTTCCCCAGCAATACTTGATAAAATTGTACATATTCAAGTATTAACAGTTTACTTTTTTCCGTTGTCAATTTATTTTTTATTAAATTTTTTAAAAACAAAAAAATATATTTATTATTTATTATTTCTTCTTATTTTATTGGCTCAAATTTACAATAGTTTTTTACCCGGCTACTATATAATTTTTTCCTCTCTGTTAATAATTTTGTTTTTTATATTAAAAGACAAAAAAAGAATAAAATTATTTATTTCTAAAAAAATTATTTTTTCTTCTTTAATCTTGGTTCTTTTAATACTACCTGTAATTACTCCCTATTACTTCGTATCGAGTGAATTCAAATACACAAGAGACCTAAGAGATTCTATTCACCTTGCTCTTCAACCCGAAGATCTTATATCCACTAACTCATACAGTAAATTTAACAACATATTTTCAACTTTCTTTTTTAACAAATGTTCCTCTTCTAAATGCGATATAAAACCTGGTTTTATTGGTGGAATATTTTCAATTCTTTCTGTTTTTTCAATTTTTTATCTAATTAAAAATTGGAAAAAAGAAGATCATACCATAAAAGGATTAACCGCTTCTGCTATCTTGGGAATTATATTATCTCTTGGTCCATTTTTGCATTTATTTAGAGCTACTATACACAAACCTTTCCCAATTCCCCTTCCGTATTCTTTATTTTATTTTCTATTTCCCGGATTTAATGGCTTTCGTAATTCTTCTCGATTTGAGATATTATTTATACTTACGATAGCAATCTTAATCGCTTATGTGTTAAAAAATTTCTTTAAAAAAACAAATAAAATAAAACTAGGAATTATTTCTGCTGTTCTTATCCTTGGAATTATTTATGAATTTAATTTTCCAATTAACTTTTATCCGATTTTACAAAAGAAAGATTTTCCAAAAGTATATACTTGGTTAGATAAAACTCCTAAGGAAACAGTGATAATTGAAATGCCGATTTTTACCTGGAATATGCAGCCTTATGTATTTAATGAAAATTGGCGACTTTATTATTCAACCGTGCATTTTAGAAATATGATTAATGGCGCAAGCGGTTTTTCCCCTTTCCCATGGCAAGATTTTGTAATTAAAGTGTTAAGAGAATTTCCGTCTAATAATTCTATTCTTGAATTAAAAAAAAGAAGGGTAGATTTAATAATTTTCCACAAAGAAGAATACGATAATCTTAATAAAAATAATTTTTCTTTATCCGGAAAAAAAATCGATAACGGTAAAACTTTGTTTGATGTTTTAATAAAAAATCCAAACTTGAAATTAATCAAGGTTTTTAATCAGGACTATGTTTTTAGAATTAAATAAATTAATTTAGGATTACTATGAATAGATTTAAAAAAGAGGCAAAGCTAACCCAAAGTATATAAGGCAACAACAAATAAGCCGATATTTTCGATATCTTATAAAATTTAATAATCGTTAACAAGATTGCTCCCCAAAGTATTATTATTTCAAAAAAAGCTAATAATGGATTTTGAAATCCAAAAAATAAAAACGACCATATTAAATTTAGCCCTAATTGTATTAAAAAAACTTGAATAGCCATTTTATTTTCTTTATTTTTAAAACCTTTTTTCCAAATTAAATACAAAGAAATTCCCATTAAAACATAGAGCGTTGTCCATACCGGAGCAAAAATCCAGTTTGGGGGATTAAAAGAAGGTTTATTTAATGTTGAGTACCAAGTTGGAATAGCAGGAGTTGTTGCAATAGAACCTAAAAAACCAATCGCCAAACAACCCACTGTCGAAATTAATAATTTAGAAAAATTGTTCATCTTAATAATTGTAGTCGACTTTTTTAAATTTATCAAATTTTTCTACTGTCATATGCCCAATGAAGAAGTGCTTGTCTTTGTTTTTTTCGGCAACTTAAATCACCTTTTTTACAGTGTATTTTTATTTGTGCTATATGTCTTTTCATTGCCTTCCAGCGCATAATTTGCCTTTCATCGTCCGCAGTTCTTCTTCCAATATAATACCTACAATACCACTGAAACCAACCTCTTGGGTCTTGCTGATTTATCCAGCCTTTTTTCTGCCAATAAATTAATGGTTTTGAAGCGTCAACTTTAAAATAATTTAAAGAAGGGTTTTTTTTAAGAGGGGACAACTTTACATTTTTAAACCATTCTTTTGGAAATTCTTTTCTCGTATCGGTCATATATTTACCGCCAAAGACTCCAAGCTCCAACATTTGTTTAGGCGTTAAATTAGGTTTAAATTCAGGATCAAAGTTTTTTCCAACCGGTTCACTTAGTACATAACGATAATCTTTTTGCATTTTATCGCTTACTACAATTATTTTCTTTTTCATTTAATAAAAGAAGTTAAAGTTCGTATCCGCCTGCCGGCGGCTCCTCGGATTCTGTTACGGCATAATAAACTTCGTTTGTATCAATCTCTACTCCATCATCAAAATCATACTCTTTATGATCTTCGTTATATTCTATAAGGTGTTTTTTAATCCCGTGGTACAAGGTTTTGGAGGCAGCCTCTTTACTTGTGTTAAAAGTATAAAAAACTTTAGTGCAGTATGAACACTTATGTGAATAGTACATATTTATTAATGTCTATTATAATATAACCTTACAAATGATAAAATAAAACAAAGGAGGAATTATGGCCAAGTCTAAAAGAAAAACAGTTGGAAAAGGTAATATTGCCAGAAGAAAAAGAGGCATCAGGCGAGGAACGCAACATAACTAACTATAAGTAAATATAATCATTTAGATTTAATCTGTTAGTACCTCAATAATAAAATTTGCATACTATGCATAAGGTAAAAATATAATGCGTATAATGATTGACTGATTTGCATTTATCTATAACAAACGTTAATATAACCGCATGCAAAAAAAATCACTTATTATCGCCTTAATTTTTATTTTGTTGTTTATTTTTTTGTTCTCTTACACACTGTCTTCTAAAGCAGCAAAGTTATCTAATAAGATTAAAAAAAAGAGCCTCTAGTAAAAATCTCTACTATTACTTTAACTCCAACTGCAACTCCTTCGCCAACACTAACCCCAATACCGACAATCACATTAACTCCAAGTCCTAGCCCAATTCCAATAATGATTGCCCCTAAACAGCTCGAGGATCTTTTTGCAAAATACAGTAATGATTACAATATAGACAAAGAACTTTTAAAGAGAATTGCCAATTGTGAATCAACTCTTAATATTAATGCCATTTCCAATAATTATGCAGGGCTTTTTCAATTCTCCGAACAAACATGGATCAATGCAAGAACAACTATGGGAAACGACACCAATGTAGAATTGCGTTTCAATGCTGAGGAATCAATTAAAACAGCTGCTTTTTTAATCTCCAGAGGAAGGCTTAATCTCTGGCCAAACTGCAATAATTAAAAAAATTATTTATTAAGCCCATATCTCCAAAAACAGCTGTTATGTTTAATCCACCGCTTGTAAGATTAATAGCTTTCTTAAGTTCATATTGACTAATTGTTTTGTTAAGTGGTTCCCTTTCGGGAATATTTCCTGTATAAAAACTTTTTAAAACAGGCAAAGCACGACCATCACCAAGTTGACCAAGTGCCCAAATTGCTGAATTTCTTGATCTAAAATCTCTTTTTTCGTCTTTGAGAAGATTTATTAATGATTCAACGCAATCGCCTTTGTATTCTCTTTTTGCATTTAGACACTGGTCTTTAACATCATAACCAATCCATGAACAACCAATAAAAAAGAATAAAAGAAAAATGCTTACGCCAATCGCTAAAATATAAAATATACCATTTTTAATTTTTTTAGTTTTCATATACCTCTTCTTCGTAAATAAAAATATCTTCGATATTAATCTTAAAAAGACCTGCGATCTTAAAAGCCAATCCCAAAGACGGCGAATATTTATTGCTTTCTATAGCAATTACCGTTTGCCTAGTTACCCCTATTTTATCCGCTAATTGCTCTTGTGTTAAATTATGCATAGCTCTGTAAACTTTTAATTTATTTTTCATTACCAGCGCCCCCGTATTTTCTATTTAAAAAAAAATAGGAAATGGCGTAAACTACAATTAAGAATAAAGTTAAATAAGCAAGTATCGTTCCTAAAGACTCTAGGTAAGTAAATTCTCCCTTGGCAAAAACCGGAGATAAGTCTTGATAAGGAATCAGTAATAAAAATGCACCAATACCTATAGTGGGAGCAAAAATTGCATAAGTAAGTTTTGCCGCTTTTTCTCTGATTAAAGTTTCTCGTTCATCTATTTTAATTTTAACTTTTGAACGAACCAAAATAAAAAATAAAATTCCTGTAAGAATACTGACTAAAGTTAAAAAATAACTATTTAAATAAGTAGCAACAGTAATAATTGCGCCGATAAAAAGAATTATTGCTGATCTTAATTGCCTATACCTTTTAATGTCCATTTGTCTAAAGTAACATATACTTTACAAAATGTCAAGTAGATATTACATTAAATTTGCCTAAAATTAAACATAAAAAGCGATTTACTCTATAATCAAATTAATAAACTTTCAAAAAAAGTAAAAGCTCTCTATGGATTTCAAATAGAAGATCATAAAATTGAATTCTTCGGAAAATGCAAAAATTGCAAAAAATTAAATTAAACCAGATACAATTATAACTCCCATCCCAAGCATAATAATCCCTGCAATTAAATGAAGTATTCTCAATTTGCTTTGCCTTATTTCTTCTGCTTTTTTCGGATCAAAACCTCTGTAAACAGCGTAGGAAATAAATACCATCGGGAAAATAAAGATTAAATTATATAAAACAAGATATGAAATTGCCTTAACTAACTCTGTTTTATTAGCCAACATTCCTAAAATAACTATATAAGGACCGCTTGTACACGGTAGAAGAAATAAACTAACTAAAAAACCAATCATAAAAGCGCCTCTTGGGTTCGTAACAGAACTAATTATGCTTTTAAGTTTTGGCCTCCAAGATAAAGGAACTTCCATTAGAAACCCTTTACCGTACCATAAATAGTCTTTAAGGTTAAGTATCCCTAAAATAATCGCAAGCCATCCTATAAATTTAAAAAACCAACCCGAAATCCCGCCAAAATCCAAGGCTTTATAGAAACCCAGTCCCATTAAAAAGTAAGAAATAAATATCGATAAAGAAAAAGCTAATCCTGCTTTAAGGGCATTTTTGGAATTTCCTGATGAAAGAATGGTGGTCATAAGTATTATTAAAACTGCAAATTCACAAGGGTTAATTGAGTCCACTAATGCTCCCAAAATAACTGCTAAAAACGTTAACCTATTACTATCTTTAGTGTCGGTATTTTGAACGGATAATTTAGTTGTGGTAGTCAAGGCTGGATTTCTTTCTAAGGTTGTTGTAGTTGTGTTAGATATTTTTTTATCTTCTAAAAACTTATCCGCCTCTATAACAAAATTTTCAATTATAGGAGTATCGCCAATTAAAATTTTTTTACCAATAACAACTGCTGGAACTCCCCGATCATTTTGAGGAATATTTAATTGATCCATAATCAAGTTAAATAAAATTGCATTTTCACGATTAAAATAAATCTCTTTTTTATCAACGTTATATTTTTCAATCAATTTGTTGGTTTCAAAAAAATTATCCACTTGAGCACAGTGTGGACAACCTGTTCCGTAAAAAAGATAAATTTTATCAGTGTCTTGAGCAAATATAGAGGATGTGGAAATTAAAAATAAAAAAAGCGTAAAAAAAATAAATTTAACTATCTTCATGTTTTATTTTGTCTTAAGCTTATTCCTAGAAATATCAAAAACAATAACAGCGATAAAAGTTGTAATCGGAACTGCAAGTATTAAACCGATGCTCCCTACTAAAGTTCTAACAATTTCATCAGCTATTATTTCATAATTTATAATTTCTGTAAATGGATGGGGATTATCAACAAAAATAATAAGTAAAGGCAACGCTGCTCCAGTATAAACAAGCACCAAAGTATTAACCATCGATGCAATATGATCTTTTCCAACGGTCATTGCTTTTTTATAAAGTTCTATATCTTTAAGATTTGGGTTTGCTAATTTTAACTGTTGAACAATTGCAGATTGAGAAATAGTAATATCGTCTAGAACCCCCAACACACCGATGATAATACCTGCTAGAATAAGGCCTTTGATATCAATTAATCCTGGTTTATATGTCTGTAAAAAGCCTGCTTCTTCCGAAGCAAAACCTGTCAGCCTTGTTGCGTTAACAAAAACACTAGCCAGAATACCTGTTATTACTAAAGCAATCAAAGTCCCTACAATAGCAATTAATGTTTTTTTATTTATACCATGTGACAAAAGAAAAGTTGCAGGAATAATAATTAGTGATCCTAAAATCGCCATCTCTACAGGATTTCCTCCTGATAATATTTTTGGAATAATAAACCAAAAAATTACCAAAAAAGATATTGCCATTCCAATTAAAGAAGTAAGTCCCCGCCAACGACCAATAGCAACAGCCATAACTACAAAAATTAAAAACAACCACAATAAAGCATTATGCCTTACATAATCAGTAATATAAAAAACATCTTTTCCTTCAGAATTTTTAGTATAAGCAATAACAAACTTATCGCCGGTATAATATTTCTGTAAATTACTTATTGGTAGATTACCACTTTCAATAATTACCTTTTTGTCTTTTAAAGATCCTTTTGTTATTAAAACCTCTAATTTTTGGTAGAGCTGGGATTTATTCGTGCCAATGGGTGTAATTTGTTTTTCTTCTAAGATTTTTATCGCTTTTCCTTCAAGGTTCTCTTCTTTAAAAACATTACCAGTTGTATTTGCTTGCGCAAAAATAGGTTCGCTTAAAACAAAAAATGCTGTTATTAAAAATAAAATAGCTATAATTAATTTTTTAATTATCATCTGGGTTCTATTTTTATTGCTTTGCCTTTAATAATTGCCTCTGCAATTTTTTTATTTGCACTATCCAATAACCTTGCAAAAGTAGGCTGTGATATTTTCATTTTTAATGCTGCCTTTGTCTGCTCTAAATCATCAACCTCATAAAGTTTTAATGCCTCCAGCTCATCAGGCAATAAAACAATTTCCTCAAGTTCCCGTAAAGGAATTCCTCTAGGTTTAAAATAAGTAACGTTTGGGGCAAAACACAAACATCTTGGTATTTTATTTCTTGGCATATTTTTATTATAATCTATAAAATCCCTATCTTATCATTTAATTTTAAAACCCTAAAGATAAGATAGGGACTTTATTATTCCTCTTTTTTTACTTCTGAGAGACTTTTATTAACGTCCTCCAACTCTTCTTCCAAGGCTTTTTTATATTCCTTAAGATCTTCTATCTCCTCATTTTTGTTTAAAGGAGCCCCCCAGCCGAAATACCTTCCCAAACCTCGTCCTCGTCCGCGGCCAAATCTTGGACACATCCCAAAGCCTAATCCAAGACCTCTTCCGCAAGGGCCCATTCCTCTTCCTGTTCTTGGACCCATTCCTTGAGGTCCTGTTCCGTCAAATCTTGGCATTTTACTCACCTCCTTTATGTATTTATATTGAATACCTATTCATTATAGCAAACTGCTTTTTTTTGTCAAGATAAAAATTAACTAAATACATCTAATTATAATTAGAATTAAAAATGAGCAATTAAAATAGTTTAATTGAATAAATTTATATATAAAAACTATTTCTCTTGTAAGCTAATTAGGGTTTTATGAAGTTTTTTTAGGCCAAAGGCTACCTTTTTCTTTTTTTAATTTATCTCCTACTTTAATTTCATTAAAAAATTTTTGACTGGTAGCAATATTATGCTCTTCACCATTTTCAATTCTTACCTTGAAGAAATAAAAATGTTCTATTTTATTCGATGAACTATCTCTTTTAGTATTATGACCCTTATCGATTACCTCTCCAACCCAGGAATCCGATTTTGCTTTAAAGATTAATTTTCCAACCAATATAAAAAATCCGATGACCAATAACGCAAAAATGGCAAAGAAAACAATTATTGGTCCAAAAACTACATATTTTTCCATATCTGTTATAAAACGATAATATTATACTCTGGTTTAAAAAGCAACTAATATTTATCTAGCCTTAACTAATTTTTTTACATTATTTAGAATAATAAACACAGAATTTTAAATTTTCTAATCATTATTCAACAAAATTCCTTGCACAATCGAAGCTCTAATCATTACAAAAGTTAAAGCTAGCACATATTGCCAACGGTAATAAATAAATATTTATTACCTTATTGTATAAAAAAACGCAATTAAACCATTTCTTGTCAAAAAAGGTAATTTAAATAAAAAGAAGACTAAGTAAAACGATTGCCATACCGATAAACAACCCTAAAATAGCAAAATGTCCCTGGTTATCCCTAAAACTTGCAGGAAGCAATTCGTCAAAACTTATATAAACCATTATGCCTGCAACGATAGAAAATATATACGCAAGTATATTTTGATTAAGAAAAGGTTTTAAAGCAAAATAAGCAATAATTGCACCCAATGGCTCTGCTATCCCTGAAATAAATGAGTATTTGATCGCTTTTACCTTATCGCCAGTAGCATGGTAAATAGGTGCCGAAACGGCAATTCCCTCCGGGATATTATGCACTGCAATCGCAAAAGCTAATAGAATACCTAACTTCAACTCGCTGAATGCGCTTAAAAAAACCGCTATTCCCTCTGGAAAATTGTGAATTATAAGTCCCAACGAAACCATTAATCCTGTTGAAAAAAGTTTAGGATCAAGAATGCGCTGTTGCTTACAAATTTTTTCTTCCAGATAATGATGTGGGAGAATAAAATCTATAAGCCCTATTACAATAATACCTATGAAAAAAAATATGTTTGCATTAAGAAATCCTACTTCTTTTATCGCAACCGGTAAAAGCTCTATGAATGATAGGTAAATCATTACCCCTGCAGATAACCCGAGCATAAATCCAAGATATCTTCTTTTACAAAAATGCCGAAGATAAAGAATACTACCTAAAACTGTTGATAAACCTGCCAAAAAAGTCAGAAGAAAAGGAATAGCAATTTGATTAAGTTCCATTTGCTTATTATAGCAAAGGAATTATTGCTAAAACTAAGTATTTTAAAAGTAAATTTTATTATGTAATCTTAAAAATAAGGAATTTAGTAAACACTATTAAGCAAAATAGAAAAGTGAGATGTTAAAATATATTTACATTAATCTTAACTAATGCTAGTTTTAGTATTATGTATAAAAATTGGGTATTAAATATTTCCCTAGTTTTTTTAGTTATTTTAATGGTTTTCGTTTTGTATGTTAAGCTGGTAGATCCTTACTCACCAATTACCATTATCAAATCTCCTTTTTCAACAATTTTAACCAATGAAGAAATAAAACTTACAAAAAATTACGATCCTGTTTTTGTTTATAATCCTTTTTCAAAGCTCATTACCTATCTAATGATGGGGGTTAAAATTCCAAGTTTTGCTTTTTTTCCAGAAGAAAAATTATTGGGCAATAATCATCAAATAATTGAACAGATTCATAAAGAAAGATTCGATCCATCAAGACCCTATATAATAACAGGAGGGCATTTTTCGGAATTATATATTAGAAACTTAGGTATTTTCTATGCTTCGCTACTAAATTCATGTACTGCATTAAGCGTAAAAGACTGGGAAAATAGACAACGAATAGCACTACAAACAATAGCTCTCGATCTTGAGCATTTTAAAACTACAAAAGAAGAAAACACAACAATTATTCCGTTGGGAGGAAAATATTTTACTTCAATAAACATTAATATAAAACCATCCGACTCCTTACATGCTGTACTATTTACGCTAGATAAATTTATTAATCCCGTTGACGATTGTTATAAAGGTCAAGCAAAAAACGAAGCTATAAAACTATTAAATGAAAACAAAAAAGATTTAAATAGACTAGTTATTAATTACAAAAATTCAATTATTGATAAAAAAACAGGCTTAATAAGAAAAGACATTTGTCTATCTAGTGCCAGAGACGGAGTAAAAAGAGAATCTTCTTTCTACGATAATGTTATCGCATGGAAAACTTTTTATCTTGCTAATAAATTAGGGATTGCTTCTTTTTCTAAAGAGTACCTAATCGAGTTTAAAAAAAGAATAATAGACAACTTTTGGTATGAAAAGGATGGTATATTCTTAAACGATTTATCAGACGAATCTAAAAGTGAAAAAACATTCGGAGGAGATTTTACAATTGCAGTTACATCTGACTTCTTAAATTTAGAAGATAAAAAAGATAGAGATAAAATTATAAAACAAGTTGCATATGTTGAAAAAAATAAACTTTCCTCCCCCTTCCCTCTAAGGTATGCAAAAAAAGATGATCCTAAAAAAATGTATTTTTTTGTTGGTAAGTTTGTTACTTCTTATGGTGGAGAAAGCATTTGGAGTCACATCGGTACTGATTATATTTTAATACTTAATAAATTGTCTAAATATAATTGTGAATATAAAATATTGGGAGAAAAATATCTAAAACTTTATTCTGAAAATATTCAAAGCAATGGTGGTTATCCAGAGTTATATGATAAAAAAGGAAATTTTTTTACAACTTTCTTTTACCGCTCTGTTTTACATTCCGGATGGGTAGTTGGATATGAAAAAGCTGTAAAAGATTTAGCTATAAATAACTACTGCGAAAAAAACTAAATTTTTTTCGATGGGGTTAAAGTGGATTAATAAACATAAAGAAAATTTTTACAATACAATTAATAGATTAACAACTTTATAAGCAACTTTTAAAGGAATTAAATTCCTTTAGTTAATTCATTCTAAATTATTATGAATCTTGGTAGTGCTATAGTTTATTGTTTCCTCAGCAATATTTGCAATGTAACTCCTAATCCTTTCAAGACTATCTTGCAAAAATATATTAAAAGATGATTTCTTTATTTGGATTTGTTTATAATTAATTTACATGACTGGAAAAATTCTTAAGAGAATTGGAATAGGATTACTCTTAATCCCTCTTGGTATTTTGCTTTTGTTTACATTCGGCGAGGTATTTTCAGGAGATATATCGGGGCTTTCCCATCTAATTCAAGCAGCACCATTATTATTATTACTTTTTCTTGCGTACAAAAAATCATTTATTGGCGGCTTGATTCTTTTACTCACCGGCATTACTTTGGGAATTTTGTATCCACTTAAAGCTCCTTTTGAACCACGAACTATTTTTTTTGTAGAAATAACTCTTTTTCTTCCGCCGGTTATTGCAGGACTTCTTTTGATTTTGTCTTCAAAAAAGAAATAGGCTTTGGATAAAGGATGTTAGAACCTATCATGCTAGCTGCTTTTGAGCAGAACTATTAGATGCTTCCCATAATTTTTGAAACCATTTACTGTTTCTTTCTTTTCTTCTTGCTACTCTTCGGGAATTTTCAATTTTCGCATGAATTGCATGCTCTCTTGGTAAAGATTTAAGCGCTTCTTCATTGATAAACATTAAGGGATTGCTCCTCCTAAGAGAAATATAATCACCATCAGATTTTGAATACCAAACTTCTTCTTGATATTCAGGTGATTGAGGTGAATATTCTTTTAAAGAAGGCGTATAATATGTCATAAATTTAAGATCAATCTCTGTTATTTTATAACCTAAGTTTTTAAATTCATAAAGATTTCTTCTAAAAGCTAAGTATCCATTTTCCGATTCGTCAGAACCCGTATACACTGTAAGTTTTTCATACGGTTTGTTTGCTAAAAATCTCGCTGTTGCCTCTCTGGTTTCTTCGTGATTTTCTAGGCTCGATGTTCTATCTAGCTCTACTACTTTAATCGCAAACTTCTTTTCATCACCAGGTAAATATATCCCCATCATCGCTTCCATAGGAATTGATCCTTCTCCTCCTGAGAATACTATTGTTGCATTAGTGGGATTTCCTGGAACAGTTTCCAATAAATTCCATAGAATTTGCTGATCTGGTTTTTCGATTTTGTCTTTGGGGGGGAATGTTAAACGCTCTGCGCTCATTAAAAATTAAAATAACATTATAATTTAGCTATGTCAATAATGGAAATTATTGATAAAAATATTTTCCTAATGGCATCTACTCCAACAAAAAATTCCTGCTCACTAATTGACTCCGGAAAATGTCGAGTGATGGTGAGATTCTGGAAAAAATCGAAGAGGAGAAAATTAAAAATTATTTATCCCAATTATTTTCTTAATCTTCTTGAGTAAAAATTAGCAAGCCTAATTCCCGCAATAGATAAAGCATAAATCCGATCTGTTTCTGGAATTACTTCTATTATCTCGTCCATTTTTTGCATATCCCCCATTGCTCCTGCTACTTTTACTGCTCCGGTTAGATTACCTTTTTTTATTAAAAGATCAATTATCTTGCCTGCCCTTTGAGCATCGTCGATTATTGCTGCAGCTTCTCCTGCTATTGAATTTAGATAACCTTTTTCTGCTCTATCATACAATGCCGCATCTATTGCTTTAATTGAAAAGTCTTTATTACCTGACAATGCAGTTATATATGCTGCTATTTCAAACTTTTGCATTCCAAAAAGTTCTTCTGCTTTTTTTGTTACATCCTGCGTATCACCAGTTATTCTACTAAGCTTTGCGCTTAGGGTTCCTGCATCAAGAGAAGTAGGAGATAATTGATTAATTGCTTCTTTAACAGATTCTGTATCATTTATTTCAGCTGCAATTGCTCCTGCTGTCCCTGCTCCGTGGACTCGAGAAAAACAATGTTCCATAGCAACTGTTGCCTGATCAGTTATTCCCAATAACGCTGAAATCATTCCATATTCATAGACGCTCGAACCCAAATCTATGTCGCTTTGAGGATGAGCGATTTGTTTTTTTAGTTTTTTAAGCGTTTTTTTTGCTAAGCCTTTGTTTTCAACTGTAGCTGCAATAATTCCTGACCCTTTATAATATTTATTTTTAAAAAGATAGCCAGCAATTTCATTTAGTCTTTTCTTTACCGCTGACTCTTTACTTTCTATTTTTATAAAAACCTCTTGTTGTTCTGAAATAAAATTATCTCCAACTTGTCGCTCAGCCATAAACGTATTCTATCAAAAAAAATATAATATATCAAACAATATCAACTCCGCGGGATGGACGATGTTAGAACCTATTTTATAACTATTGACTAGTAACTAAACCTATTCCTTCTGCTATCTTAGCCTGCCTATCAAATCGCTGAGCTTTGCCTCTTAGCCATTCCTTCATCTCTTCTTCAAGTTTAGGAAGTCTTTCTCTGGTTTTTTTATAAACTCCATCATTGTCTTCAACTTTCTTAAACCATTCTGGTTCATCCATATCATAAAAAGTTTTGCCATATTTTTCTTTGAACTGCTGACCCCATGTTAAGAAAGTCACTCTAAACTCTGCTCCTTCGATATCATTCATACCATAATGACCAAATGCAACAACTCCCCAAAGATTTTTAAATAAAGCAAACTGTTCCATTTCCCGAGCCTGTCCTTCATCAAGTACGCCTGGATCTTTTTTCTTAATATCTATTCCTAATTGATGAGGAATAGAAGGGTATTTATCGTCTTTGGATACTCCAAGTGTTGGACGAAGATATTCTCTTAACCCTTCGCTAATAATACCTTTTGCTGCATCTGTTCCTGGATAATAAAAATCTATTAAATCCCCTAATCTTTCGTCCATTGGGTTTTTAGGAGAGTTATAATTATCGTAGCCGCTAAAAGACTTATTTATGCCTATCGTCCAAATGTTTCCTCTCAATTGCTTAGGTAATTTCTTACAAAGCTCTACAATTTCTTTCGCTGCCTCTATTGGAGACTGGGGTGTCTCGTGTATTAATCTTATTGCCCTAGAGGCCTTTTTATAATCAGGGTCGTGCTTTTGAGCTTGCTCTCCTAGCTTAATTGCAATATCTGGTCCTGTAGGTCTGTCTAATTCTGTCATCTTACTGAGGCAGTTAGCTTATTATAGTTAATAAATATTAAATTTCAAGGGCTAAAAACGGAGCTCTGTGTGTCGGTCAAGAACCATTTGAGGTCATAGTCTGTTTTTTCTCCAAAATAAATAAGACGAATGAGACAGTATAAAAATGTCTTAAAAATAAAGTTGACATATGCGACTTAGTCGCATATAATAACCTTATGAGTTTTCTTCAAAATCAAAAAACGAGAAAAAACGAAACTAAAAAAGAAATTATTGATCTTCTTTCAAAAACAAAAGCTCCTGTTGATGTAAATTTTATTATTTCAAAAGTTAAGTCTCATCGGGCAACAATTTTTAGATCCCTTAATAAGCTTGTAAATACCGGAGATATAAAAAGGTTAGACTTTCAAGAAAAAAAAGCCAGATATGAACTCGCCAAAGATCATCATCACCACCTAATATGCGAAAATTGCGGAAAAATTGAGAAAATCTCAAATTGTATTGTTTCGAACTTGGAAGAAAAGGTCAATAAAGAGAAGAAATTTTTAATAAAGTCTCATTCTCTTGAATTTTTTGGCTTATGCCATAAATGTCATACTTAAAACAATGAAGAAAAATATTCTATTTATTTTTGTAATCTTAATTATTATCGCCGGTTTTTATACTCTGTTTTCATTCTTAAACAAAACTACTACTAATAACTCGGGAAAAATTGTAATTATAACCACTCTTTTCCCAACTTATGATTTTGCCAAAAATATTGGAGGCGACAAAGTTGATGCTTCTCTACTTTTGCCACCCGGGGTAGAAGCTCATTCCTTTGAGCCAAAACCAAGCGATGTCACAAGAATTAATCAAGCAAATATTTTTGTTTATACAGGTGAATTCATGGAACCGTGGGCCCATGACATTATTGAAGGTGCTAATAAAAAAGTGAGAATAGTTGATGCAAGTACCGGAATTAAACTGTCTGTAGATAATGGCCATGACCATGACCATAATCATGAAACGGAAGAGCATAAAGATGAAGAACATTACGCAGAGGAAGAACATCATCATGTCCACAATGGAGTAGATCCTCATATCTGGCTTGATTTCGATAACGCCATCCAAATGGCAAGTAATATTGAAAAAGCTCTGGAAGAAATTGACCCAAAAAATAAAGCTTATTATCAAGATAATTTAAATAAATACCAACAATCTCTCTTAGAACTCGATGATACATATAAAGAATCTCTTTCTAATTGTCAGACTAAAACAATCGTATATGGTGGTCATTATGCTTTTGGCTATTTAGCAAAGAAGTATGGGCTTGAATATGAAGCAGCTCAAGGCTTCTCGCCTGATGCAGAACCAACTGCAAAAGACATGATTTCCCTTATAGAACAAATCAAGAAAAACAACATTAAGTACATTTTCTACGAAGAGCTAAGCAGTCCAAAGATTGCGGAAACTTTAGCTAAGGAAACAAGCGCAAAGATGCTTCTTCTAAATGGTGCTCATAATTTGTCAAAAGAAGACTATGAAAAAAATACTTCTTATCTAACAATCATGAAAGAAAACCTCGCCAATTTAAAAATTGGGTTAATATGCAATTAATGTCTGCAAAGGAAGTGAAGTAAATGAAGTTTTACAATGTTAAAACAAGACAATTTGTCGGGGTTGATGACAGCAAGGTTGAAGTAATAACCATGAAAAATGGGAAAAAAGCCGCAAGAGCCATTGTAGATGGCATGAAACTATTTAAAATCATGAGCACAGAAGACGCAGTGAAATTAAGCAAGTAACAGTATTTGCCAAATGCCTTCGTTCGGCATTTTACACAATATATTTTTCAGAGAGTTTTTATAGAAAAGAACTCTCTGAATTTGGTATTATTAGCTATAAATATTAAAATTATGGATACTATTTTAAAAGTTAACGATTTATCAATTCGCTATGAACAAACAGAAGCAATTAAAAATGTTTCTTTTGAAGTTAAAAAAGGCGATTTTATTGGACTGGTAGGGCCGAATGGCGGAGGGAAAACAACATTAGTAAAAGCTATTTTAGGCCTTATTCAATATTCTGGAGAAATTAATCTTCTAAGTAAAACTCAAAAAAAATTTAATTCCTTTTCAAAAATCGGCTATTTACCGCAAAAACAAACGAGCGTTAATCCGCTCTTTCCTGCCTCAGTTAAGGAAGTTGTCTTACTTGGATTATTGTCAAGCAAGAAATCTTTTAAAAAAATTAATAAAGAAGATCTGCAGAAAACAGAAAATACACTCGAGACGCTTCACATCTCAAAGCTTAAAAATAAAATGTTTTCAGATCTTTCAGGAGGCCAACAGCAAAAAGTATTGCTGGCTCGAGCCCTAGTTTCAAATCCGGAAATTTTAATTCTTGATGAACCCTCAACAGCTCTTGATCCTAAATCAAGAGAGGATTTTTTTTCTCTTGTTGAAAAACTAAATAAAAAAAATAAAACAACAATTATTTTAATTACTCACGATACCGGATATATCGGAAAATATGCCAATAAGCTTCTCTATATCGATAATCAGTTAGTATTTTTTGGAGAAATAAAAAAGTTCTGTCCATCTAAAGATGTTAAGACATGTTTTGAAAAAAGCGATAAGCATATTATTTGGCATCAACATAAATAAACTATGGAATTATATCAATTATTTCAATATGCCTTTATTCAAAAAGCTTTTCTAGCTGGATCATTTATTGCGATTAGCTGTGCTTGTCTTGGTCTTTTCCTTGTACTTAGAAAGATGTCTTTAATAGGAGACGGATTATCGCATGTAAGTTTCGGAGCAATAGCCCTAGGACTATTTTTTGGCTTATATCCTTTTTACGTTGCAATTCCTCTGGTTATCATGGCTTCTCTTCTAATTCTAAAAATTAGTGAAAAAGCAAAAATTTATGGAGATTCTGCAATTGGCATCGTATCAGCATTTGGAATTGCAGGGGGAATAATCTTGGCCAGTCTTTCTAATGGATTTAACGTTGATTTATTTAGTTATCTTTTTGGAAACATCCTTGCTGTTAGCACAAATGAAGTAATTACTTCTGTCTTCCTTTCATTGGTTGTTCTGATTACAATTTACTTTTTTTATTGGGATTTATTCTCTGTCACATTTGATCTTGAGTATGCAAAAACTACCGGAATTAAACCAAATTTTATAAATTCCCTTTTAACCATTCTCACCGCTGTTGTCGTTGTTTTGTCAATCAAGGTAGTTGGAATCATGCTGGTTTCTGCTCTTTTAATTTTACCTGCAGTCACCGCTTTGCAAATTTCAAAAAAATTCAAAACCACTTTGTTTATTAGCTGCATTACATCTTTTATATCGGTATTCTTGGGAATAGCAATTTCGTTTTTAATTGATCTCCCAACAGGGGCTACAATTGTAATGATTAACGCTTTTTTCTTTACAACAGCTTTCTTTTCTAAAAGATTACAACGGTAAAATTATACTTACCAAAAGATCTACTTTTCCTAAAAACGGAGCTCCGAGGGATAGAGGATGTTAGAACCTATTTAGGCTTAACATGCCAAGAGGTTTTTATTGCAGGGAGCTCTTCTCGTATAGCTGATAATCTGTTATTAACTTGATCTGCAGGGGTTTCATCTTTAAATATTTCTGGAAAGATGATTTTTCTTCCACTTGCTGATTCTGAAGTGAAAACTACACGTGACAGAACAGAACCCTTACTTTCAATTACTGCATCAACGGATGTTCCACCTTTATCTTTTAAAGCATCTATAAAAGTTCCTAGCGATTTTTTTCTAATAGTAGACTTTCTTACTCTATCCATTATCTTGGTAAATTTTCCTCTAGTTAGATCAACAACCTTAACGCTTTCATCCAATCCTTCAACAATTACTTTAGTTCCTTTTGGGGCTTTAAGAATTGTTACTTCCGTAACTGTCCCAACAGGATTTCCATACATATCTTCAAGTCCATGTGGCGTTTCAACTAATGGCATAGTTGGGTGATTATATTGTTCAAACAGTAAAAAGTCAAATTGAGGCTAAAAACAGAGCTCCGAGGAATGGAGGATGTTAGAACCTTATTTTCCTAATTTCGTATTCAAATTTTGTTTTTTTTCAACAAAAGCTGTTTTTTTATTTTCCTTCCTAATTGGTCCGTGAACTTCATTTGGAAACATTTCTTGATATACATTATCTAAAACCCTTGGCTTATCTCCTGTTGCTATATTGGCGATTGCTCTTAAATAATGACTTCCCAAGCCTTGTTCGGTAAAAATTACCCAGCTGTCTTTTTTATAACCGTATCCTTCCAATATTTTTTGAGCCGCTTCTGGACTCATTCCTGGAATGCCTTTTACCGCTTCTCGTCTCTGTTCTTCAATTGGCCTTGGTGTTTCTTTCGAATCTTCAAGCATAAACTGATTATATCAGAAGTTCGAAGCATGAGGGCTAAGAATGAAGCTCCGAGGGATGGAGGATATTAGAACCTATTTTTGTGATAAATATTCTCATTGCTGAAGGAACTCTTGTTAACAACAACACTTCTACGTCCAGATGTATTAATTTTCAAAAGCGTATTAACCTCAATGCCTGTTTCTTCTTTTATTTTATTTAGGCCTTCTTTTTCTACTCTTTCTGCTATTGCTATTGCTCTTATTATTTTAACATTCATTTGCTGAAGCGTTTTAATCATCGCAGTCATTGTTTTCCCAGAATCTATGATATCATCTACGATGACTACCCTATCATTCCCCAAAAGTCCATTAAAATAAAGAGACATGTTCTTATTGTAAGATATTGAAAATTTTACCCCTTTTTCCCCTGGTATCTTACATGGATTTTGTTTTGCCAAACAAAAAGGAAGATCAACCGCTAAGGCTAAACAGGCAGCGATATATCCTCCCCTTTCTTCTTCTCCAACTATCTTGTTTATCCTGTTTAAATCTGTTCCTAAACTATCTATAACCCCATTAATTACCTGCTTCATGATTAAAGGTGTTGTTGAAGGAATATGATCAGTTAAAGTATTTATTAAATACGTATCCCTTTCATTAATCTTAATTATTTTTTGATTATCGAATGCCTTAATTAAATCTTTCATTAAAATTAAGTAAAGATTATACATATAGACTGTGGTTTACGCAAGAATGTATACAGATATTAATAAGATAACCGTTTATTAAATTACTTTTTCAAGCAATATAACACTTTTCCCTTTTGCTTTTTTTCGAAAAGCTATTCTAATATTCTTACTTTTTGCTATTGTTCCAAAAAGGACAGATATTACCGTTGAACTAGAAGAAAGACACATTAAGCCATTATTACTTAATAAATCTGTAAATTGCTGCAGGTATAAACCATATGTTAATATTTTTTGTTTTCTAGGAACAATACCGATAATTAAGTTGAATTGTTTTTTGGGAATTTTAAATTCAACTTGATGATAAATAAAGGCTTTTATTCCATATTTCTTAAGATTATGTCTTGCGGTAAGTAATGCTAATAAATCCCTATCTACTAAATGAACTGCATTTCTCTGAAATGCTTTACATGCTACTAATGGAATATATCCTTGTTTTACATTAAAACATATAATTTCATTAGTATTGTTGTTTTTAATTTTTTTTATATTATCTATTAATAAGCTTGTTTCGTAGTTTAATTGATCAAACTCAGGCAAATTGTAACTAACATCTAGTTCATATTCACAATCCTCAAACCTTAACTTATTTTGCCCACGAAAGAATAATTTCCTCCCAAAAAGAAGTTGCTTTGGTTTCAATAGTCCTTTATGGTTAATAAATTTATAGTGATAAACATGATGCCCGGGCCAATTCTGATGGTAAAGTATTGCAATATCGTCGTCTTTTTCTAGGAACTGTGAAACTAGATCATTAATATCATCAATAACCACTATTGCCATCGTTCCATTTTCCGTTAAATACCTTTTTGCTTCCTTAATCATATGTTTCAGAGTCGCCTTGCCTACTTTAGCTGGAATATTAGAAGTAATTAAATTAAACTCATTAGTAGCAATTTGCTCATACCCTAAGCTAGGGTAAACCTTAACATTGTCAACATGATTAAGCTTAACGTTTTCCTTGCAGTATTCTATTGCTAAAGCATCATAATCGACCATATGTACTTCTGCTGACGGACATATTTTTTTTAACACAATTCCTATTGGCCCATAGCCACATCCTAAATCAAGAGCTTTTTTATAAGAATTTATCTTTTGATAAAGCAGAGACCGGATTAATCTTTGAGTACCATGATCAATGTTCTGTGAACTAAATAAGTCTTGAGATACCTTAAATTTTAATTCTTGATCAAGAAATTTATATAAAATTGTTTTTTTATAAAATGATTCTGTTATATTCATCACTGGTAGATATCTTTGGAAAATGCCTTCTGTGGGCTAATGTTTTGGTTATTGTACCACAATATATGGGTTTTTATAATTTGATCTATTTGTGAATGCTTGGTTTTAAAACCTAAAACCCTATTGAGCTTAAAGGGATCTGCTATTAAAATTTCGGGATCACCTAGTCTTTTGCCCTTGAATATAATTGATATTTTTTTAGATAAAAGTTTTTCACAGGTTTTAATAACCTCTAGATTCGAATACCCCTTGCCTGTACCAACGTTAAAAACATTGAATTTTTTAATTTTTCGAGACAACATTGCTCTAAGTGCAACTACATGAGCTTCTGCTATATCGAGAACGTGAACATAATCTCTTATGCATGTTCCATCTTTGGTATTATAATTATTACCAAAGATCAATATGGGTTCTTCGTTTATGGCATTTTTAATAACATTTGGGATAAGATGAGTTTCTTTTTTGTGGTTTTCCCCAAGATTACCATCTAAAGAGGCTCCAGCAACATTAAAAAACCTTAGGCAAGCAACGTTTAACGTATCTGATTTTGATACATAACGTAAAAGGTTTTCTGTTTCTAATTTTGTTTCCGCATAAGGATTAATCGGATGAGGAATCATATTCTCATTTATTTTTTTACTAGAACTATTTCCATATATTGAACAACTAGATGAAAAAATAAAATTTTTAATGTTTGCATTCATACATTCTGAAATTAAAATATAAGATGCTACGGAATTATTCTCATAATATTTCATGGGATTCTTATAGGATTCCTCTACCGATGCACAAGCAGCAAAATGCATAATTGCGGAAAACCTATATTTGTTTAAAATCGTTTTAAGTAAAGCTTTGTCTTGAATTTGCCCTTGATAAAATTCTGCCCTAGAATTGATTGCTGACCTATCGCTATTTTCAAGACTATCAACAACAACCACCTTGTAACCAAGATCTATTAATAGCTTCGTAGTGATTGCTCCTATATATCCTGCTCCTCCAGTAACTAAAATGTTCATAATGACATAAATTATACTATAATACGCGTTAATATCTATATTATGAACAAAAAAGAAAGAATTCTGATAATCGGAGCTTCTGGATTCTTAGGAACATGTCTTTATAATTTTTTTTCAAAGAAGACGAGCTTTGTCGTAAAAGGAACATATTTCAATAATGAAAACGAGATATTCGAAAAATTAGACATTTTAGATTATGACCAAGTATTAAGAATCGTTAAATTGTTTAAACCTACAATAATAATTCATGTGGCAGGAGCTGCTAGGCCTACTTTATTCAAAAACAGACAGAATAATAATTTACATGAACTAAATTACTGTGGAACAAAGAACATTATTGATTGTGCTAATATCATTAAGGCAAAAATTATTTTTTTTTCATCTTTGTTTGTTTTCAATGCAAATGATAATAATCTTTTCTCTGAATTGAGCCAAGTTTGTCCTCTTGGTCTTTATGGTAAATCTAAAGCTGAATCTGAAAAATTAATTAAAACAAATAATAAGTATTTAATCATTAGAACAGACCTTTTATTTGGTTATAATGGCAAAAAGCTCAATAATGGATTGTTAAATCTAATATTAGACAATAATGACATGCATTTTCCTAAAAATGAGATAAGAAAGCCTTTATACGTTGATGATTTATGCAGTATAGTAGAAGCTCTAATTAAGCAGAAATATACAGGGATCTTACATATTACAGGAAATCAGCCTATTTCATACTATGATTTTGTAAAAACAATTAGTCTTGAACTTGGTATGAGCCAGAAAATTAAAAATTATAATAGCGAATATCAATCTTTGCCCATTCTAGATACTAATAAATTTAAAAATATGAAACACAAAATTTCTTCTATTAGTGAATCAATAAACAAGATTAAGAGGAAAATTAATGTTTAATATGAAAGCATTAACAATAGCAGAAGCTATAAATAAGCACAATAATGACTATTCAAATTTAGAAAATAAGTTTACTAAAAAATATGGCTTTTCTATCAATCTTGACCCTTTTCATCCACCAATATGGGCGAGAAAATCAATAGTAAAATCTATTAGTGTAGTTATTCCTTCTTATAATAGCTCTAACTCAATTGTCACCTGTCTTTATGCTATAGAAAAAAGTAGCTTTAATTATAAATTCCCAGAAAAATTAGAAGTTATAGTGGTAGATGATGGTTCAACAGATAACACATGGGATAAGCTAATATCACAAAATTATAACTTAAACTTAATGTTAATTAAGCAAAAAAACTATGGACAAGCCCAAGCTTTAAATACGGGCATCAGTAAAGCAAAGGGAGAAATTATTGTGTCTTGTGATTCTGATATGATTTTATCGTATTACACATTAGAACATTTTTCATTAAGGCACTCAGAATGCCCAAATGCTTTATTTGCTGGCTTTAGGCACGATACTCATGTTTCTGACGTAAGAGTTGACGAAAACTATATAAAAAGGAACGGGCCGCATAGATACCCAATCTTCATAGCTGACGAAAGGCTTAATTTTCCTCATAAAGACTTTTATAGCTCAATGTGTATTAGTACAAATCATTATAAAGATTTTAGAAATGGAAAAAAATTATATATGCCCAATAATAAAGAATGGCTTTTGCCAGATCTTGTTTTCGGAGCTTTATTTAGTTTGAGTAAAAATGTTTTTACACAAATAGGTGGCTACGATGAAAGATTTAAGGGCTGGGGGTGCACAGATGGCTTCTTAGCTGCAAAAGCTATTTCTACTGGAAGTTTTATTATCCCTTTGTATTGTGCATCGGGATTACATATACACCATAAAGACAGAAGCAATAAAAAAAATAGTGAATTTCAGAATAATAGAAAAAAGTTTTATCGATTTATAAAAAATGATAAAACGAGTCACTATAGAGACTACTTAAAACATGCTTATAGGCGGATAGAGGAAATAAAACTAATTAAACATGGAAAAAATAATGCAAATAAAGCAGCAAATAAGCATAGAGCCTTAGGTGAAAACATCTTGAAATATAACTAATATGAATAAATTAAAAATAGCAATAATCTCAAATTTTGAATATCATTGTGGATCAAGCAATACTATTTTAGGCTATCTTAAGGCTTGTAAAAAAAAAGGTATTGACCTCCGATTATCCGAACTTGGCAACATTGATAATGTTGGAAAAGAAAAATTTCCCATCGCTGATTCTTCATGGAATCCAGATTTAGCGATTATTGTATTTGAATCGTATCAGTTCTTATCAGAAGCAAAGATTTGTAAAATAATTTCAAGAATTCCAAGAACAAGGAGAATTATCATTGATCCAGATGCAAAATATTCTACTCCATGTCATTACAAAAATGACTGTAACCATAAAAACAATAACGAATATATGAAATGGCATGATTTATATAACTGTCTCTCTGATACTATATTGCAGCCATCCCTAGTAGGATCTCGTACATTAAACGTTCATACTTTTTTATATTTCGGAATGGATAATATGAAGCAAACAACTGCAAAGACGAGACTTTATGATCTGATATATATTGGAAACAACTGGTTTCGTTGGCAAGATATGTCTAAGTTAATAAGAAAAACACAAACAATCAGAGAAATATTGCCAAAAATTGCAATTGGTGGTCGTTACTGGAATGAAGAAAATATGAATAATTTTAGCTATGCTACGTTTTCTAATCCTAAATACCTAGTTAATAATAATATCGATTTGTTAGGAGTAATTCCTTTCGGGAAAGTTGAATCAACCATGAGTCAGGGGAAAATAAATCCAATATTCATTCGTTCAATATTAAATCACATGAATTTAGTTACTCCAAGAATGTTTGAGACTTTTTGTGCTGATACAGTTCCAATAGTACCCTCCTATTTCAAAGAAGCAGAAACGTTGTATGGAGAAAAAATAAAAGAATTAATCTTTTCGGGAAACAATACCAAAGAAAAGCTTATTGACATTGTTAAAAACAATAATTATTATAGCAACTTAACTAATGAGATCAAGAATGAGCTTTTTAAGAAACACTCCTATGAACAAAGACTAAAGGAATTGTTAAATTTTTTATAAAGAAATCTATGAAAAAAATAATTCTAACTGCACAAGACTTCGCTTATGGACCAATTGGTAAATTACTTGATCTAGTTTCACACATGGAAAATAAGTTTTTTGAGCTAGTATTTATTGGTTTTGGAACATCTTTGCAACTTGCAAAAAAACATAAGTTTAGCAAGGTATACAAAATAGATACGGAATTGAGCAAGAACAAGAATAAATTAAAAAACATCGTCAAAGATGCAGATCTTTTAATAAGCTCCATGGATCTTCCAAGCTTAGAAATCGCACAAGAGTTGGGGATAAAAAATGTTTGGATAGATTGTTTATTTTGGTTTTGGGATGAAATTCCAAAGATTGCCCAAAAAGCGGATCTTTACATAGCAGAAATATCTATAAATAATAAAAAAAATTTAAAAAAATTTAAAAAAAAAATTAATAACTTACTAATGGTTAATACTATTTTACCAAAACTCAATAAGAAAAAAGTTGAAAAACAGGTCCTAATTTCCCTTGGAGGAGCTGAAGCAACTCACTGTTATCAAATAGGAAAAGATACCTATTTCCCTTTTATTATGACAGAGATTTTATTAAAATATGTTGATTGGTCATGTTTTGACAAAATATATTTAGCAACCAATCAAAGAATTTTGTCAAAACTAAAAGGATTGTTTAAAAAAACTAAAATTATCTTCTGTTGCCTAGAGCACACAAAGTTTGTAAATACCTTATCCAATTCAGAAGTGACATTAATAACACCAGGACTTGTAACAACCCAAACAGCTTTCTATGCAAAAACCCCTGTACTTTTTTTACCTGCGTCAAACAATAGCCAATATTTACAACTGGAGGAATATCGTAAGGAAGGGCTTGCTAAGGCTTCTGTTTCACTGTCTGATTTTATTGGAAAATTAGATTTTTCTAATAAAAGAGAGGCTGAAGCAAATGAAATGGTAATTAATCAAATAAGCTCCATTAGGAACAATACTTTTGTGAAAAAAGCCATTGGGGACAAAATTGATAAATTACTCAAGGATAGAAATCGTTGGGCTCAAAACGCCGTTAATGTTGGCAGTAACTATATTTATAAACGAGGAGCAAATGGGGCGATTCAGGCACTAAGAGCGATAGAAAGTTTAATGCGCTAGTTATTACTTACATGAATACACAAGCTTTAGTTAGAAATAATTATAATAAGATATTTAAAATTTATTCTGAGCAAAGACATAAAACGAAAAATGATTACTATCTTAATCTATTCAATAAACTACTAAAAAGAAACTCAACGATATTAGATCTAGGTTGTGGCTGCGGGAAACCTGTCTCAGAGTTTTTTTTAAAGAGAAAACATAAGATTGTCGGTTTAGACATTTCGATAAAACAAGTTGAATTGGCGAAAAAAAATTTTCCTAAAGAAAGTTTTTTCGTAAGAGACATAGCTAATTTAGAATATAATGAGTTTTCTGTAGACGCAATTGTATCTTTCTATACAATATTTCACATAGCACGTAACACGCAGGAAGAATTATATAGGAAGATTAACTCTTTTATGTACAGCGGTGGAAAAATATTATTAACATTGGGATCGTTTGAATGGGAAGGTATTGCAAATTTTCATGGAGGGAAAATGTACTGGAGTCAATTTGGGAGAAAAAAAAATATAAAATTATTAAAAAATGCTGGCTTTAATATTTTATTAGAGGAAATTGATAAAAATGACGAATTTAAACACCAAATAGTTATTGGTGAAAAAATATAACCAAAATTAGTTTAAAAAAAACTTTCTAAACAAATCGTAGATCTTCAATTGTGCGACATGAGCTATAATATTCCTAATGACTGGTAATACCCTATTTTACGTTTATATCGTTGAATGCTCCGTGGGATGGACGATGTTAGAACCTATTTTATTTCCTATTAACTTGTCTCTGGCTTTTGAGAAAGAGAATCATTCCATAGATCTAATAAATCATCAGGTCGCTTGGTATGTTCAAATTTCCCTGCTTCTACCATTTTCATAATTTTATATTCAATCCTTCGCCCAATCCAATCAGTAATTTTATCAAGTCCTTGAGGAAATGGCCTTTTAATCTCGGAACTTGCTTTTTCTAGAATATCTTTTGTATCAGAATCTTCTGTAAAGACCTCTTCAATTTCCAGTATTTTGTTGTTAATTATTGACTGTAAAATACTCTCTTGATTATCTGAATAAGCTGCGGGTTCAAGAGGAGGCTTGTATCCTTTTATTCTTCTAGAAAGACCTTTAGCTAGCCCTTTCTTAGCAAAAACAATATCTAACAAGTCTTTTTTGGGAATATAATCTCTGCCTTCCTGGGTTTTTCTAGTTGCATCTTCTAATTCTGCTGTAAATTCAACAGAAGGTAAAACATCATATCTATAAGGGGCGCTTTTAAGCTTTTCCCATTGTTTCCTGTAATATTCATCTCTTTTTTCTCTTCGAGTTTGAGCGTCTTCATATAGACTTCTTCCGCCTTTTTGTAAAAATTCTTCCACTTTTGGCCCTACCTCAGCTCGTGCTTCTGTCCATGACATACCCTGGGCAACATAATTACCATATATTGCTGCATGCCTAAGCGCTGGGTCTTCTCCCCTAAGCTGTCCTGATAGTAAAGAAGCTTTTTCTGCAGTTGGAGATGCAAAACGATAATCTCCTCCAGCTCTACGACTAAGAACTGCTAACCCCTGACTTAATATTAACAAGCTTGGGCTATCAACAACTCCATATACTCTACGAAAGTGTTCAGCTTTTTCAATAGGAATTACTATTCCAAAGGGATCTTTGCTGCTATCCTCTGAGTCAAGTATTAGTGTTCCTAGTCCTCGATTGTCTAAGTCTTTAACTACACCAAGAAATGGCAAACGTTCTCCTTTTTGTTCTTTTCTGCTAAAAGAGGATTTAATATCTGCTTTTAATTTACCAAATTGTATTTCGCCTGGAGCTTTTGGTCGCTCTGATACACCTTCTCCGACTTCCATATATCAAAATTAGTATCTAATATAAAATATATTTTGTCAAACTAAAACTAAACCTGAGCTCCGCATGTCGGTCTAGACCCGTTTCGGGTTATAGTCCTATCTGGCTCTATGTGTCGGTCAAGAATCATTCAAAGTCATAGTCGTTCAGGCCTAAATCTTTGAACAATAAACAACTCTTCAGTATAATTTAAAATGCTATAATGCGAATAAGTCTATGAAAAATTTCATATCGCTTCTTATTTTAGTTATTTTACTTTCTTTCTTTATAACAACTAATTCTTCTCCAGTCTCGATTTACATAGGCCCATATATATTTAATGTCCCTTTTTCAATAGCTTTAATACTCCCTCTTTGCATAGGCCTTTTAATTTTTACAGTTGTTTATTTAGCTAAGGTTAGAAGAATAGAATCTGTAATTAAGCACAATGAAAACGAAATAAATGATCTGCAAAATTCTATTACCCAGTTAAATAAACAAGTACATCAATTAAAAATAGAAAATAATAAACTAAAAACCAGACTTGGAGATAAATCATTTGACGATGAATCTATATGATCGAATCCCTGCTTAAGCTTTGGCGTAAGTTTAATTTCTCTAAAAATTTGCAACTTAGAATTATGCGAACCATAAATGCCCAATTTTTAGTTGGGGTAACAGGAGTTATTTTTAACAATAACAATGAGGTCTTGTTGTTTAAACATTCGTATAGATCGATTGCTTGGAGCTTGCCAGGTGGGTACATGAAAGGCAAAGAGCATCCAAAAGAAGCATTAGAAAGAGAAATTAAGGAAGAGTCTAATTTTACAGTCAGCATAGATTGGCGGATGAAAATAAGAACCGATAGACAAACTTCTAGGCTAGATATTCCTTACATAGGAACATTTATTGGAGACTCTTTTAAACCTTCCGCAGAGGTCATTGAATTCGGTTTTTTCTCTTTGGACAACCTGCCACATATAAGAACTGACCAACTTTTTCTGATAAATAAAGCCTTAGAGGAAAGAAAAATATTCTTTAGTACAAAAAAGCTAGCTCCGATTGAAAAAGCTAAAAAGTCAGAAATTGCTAATTTGTAGTCTCGCTTATAACTTGCTTTTCGGGATTTAATTTTACACAAAGTAAGTTAAAAATACTCTGAAGCTAAAGTTGTTTAAATCCTATATGCTCTGTGCATCAGTCAAAAAAATTTTTCGGCTTTAGTTATATTATCCAGGATCTGGCTCTGCATGTCGGTCAAGACCAGTTTAGGGTTATAGTCCTACTCGGCTCGAGAAATGGGTACAATTTCGGACAACTGACTGGATAAATTACCTGGAATACCCAGAATTCACAAACAAAGAAGTAAATAGATTCCTTAATGCTTAATCCCCAGGTTGATGCTGTTTGATTTGTTTCCAATTATCTTATGAATATGTATAATTAAGTTGAGGTATGCCGAATAAATTGTCGTTAAAACTAGACAGGGATAAAATTCTTCGCAGGATCACCAAGATCTCTATCTTCATCTGGCTGGCATGCATTATAGGCGTCTTTGCAATTATGGGTTATGTTGTGGGTATCAGGAAAGAGCTTTTTGATAAAGCACCTGATGTCTTCGCCTTCTCTCTCCTCGGGTTAATATTGCTCGGTTGCCTTGCCTTTTTAATCGGTGCAATAGGCATTACCGCACAAATTTTATCTAAGAGATCCCAGAAGAAACAAAACATCTTTTTATTCCTAATTAAACTGTTCTTTGCGCTAGCCATCCTCCCCCTCTACTTATTGGTCGTTATCATCAAACCACTTGAAATCGTAAAGAGACTAAAACAAGAGAAATTAAGAGGTTTATTGAAATCCCTGCGTCCAAAGCTAGTTTTAACGAAATTAGTAGCACTTGTATTGGTTTGTGCAATTATTTTACCCATCTGGGTTGTTGGATATGTATCTGTTGGTGCTTTGGCTGCGAACCAGCTAGGTTACATAACAGAGGATATCAATATCGTAGGAACTGGTTCTATGTATCCGACTTGGGACAAAGGAACAAAGGGTAAAAGCAACAAGGATCTTGCCAAAGAGATAATTACTACCGCGGGTTTCTTGCCCTATCCAAACGGCATCGTTATTGGTGGAAAAAGATATCTAGGACATACTCTAGGTAGAGGTGACATTATCACCTGGGAAAATGATGCTACAAGAGAACTTACAAGTAGAGACGGAGCAAACCCTGCGGGATTGTTAAAAAGAATCATGGGGCTTCCAGGAGACACAATCGAACTTAGAGACGGTATTGTTTATCTCAATGGCGAGCCACAAAAAGAGCCATATATTGCCAAACCGCGCTCAACATTCGGGGAAAAGTTTCTAAAAGAATGTCAGGCAGTAACTGTCCCTCAGGATGCAATCTTTGCTATGGGCGACAACCGAAAAGGTAGTTCCGACTCAAGAGAAATTGGCTTTGCTCCAATAAAAGACATCCGCCTAGTCCTTCCTCTGGAAAAACAGAAGGGAAAGCTTGATAAGAACTGGCACGACGCAACCAATGACTTATCAGACACAGTAAAACCAACAATAGACAGAAACAGGTTTGTCGAGCTACTTAACGAAAAACGCAAAGAGAATGGCGCAACTCCAGTGAAATACGAGCCTAAACTTGATGAATCTGCAAAAATACGAGCAGAATCTTTGTTAAAGAATAACGCTACTCAACAACAAGCTTCTTACGATGTCGTTTCAAGTGCAATGTCAAAAGCTGGGTATTGGAACAGCTATGTGTGGGAATGGTCGTTAGAGGGTTATTACACTGCTGACGAGTTAGTTGAAGACTATCTCGAAAGAGATTCAACAGATGCTAAAAATGTGTGGTTTGATAAAAAGTTTGACGATGTGGGGATTGCAGAAGTCCAAGGCAACCTAAACGGATGCCCTACACAGCTTATTGTTGTCCATGCTGCTGGCTACATCCCTCCAAGCTATAAGAAAGAGGATATTGAGTCTTGGAAAACAAGCCTATCAAGGCTACGAGAAATTCAGCCAAGCTGGTCAAGTCTCAAAAACAACTCAGGTTTCTACGAAAAAAACAAGGCAGATGTTGATAGAATCAATGAGATAATTGGAGTAAGAATTGCTAATATTTCAGTAATCGTTTCCAAGATGGAAGCTAATCAGTGGTTAAGCGCTACCGAACAGAGGATGATCGATCAGGATAAACCTCTGTATGACGAGCAGGAAGCCATAGCAACCAGGCTTAACAGCCAACATTAATATGAGTAAGGATAAAACACTACCAAAGTTACTAACAATTAAACAGGCTTCAGAGATCCTTAATGTGCATGTGGAGACTTTGAGGCGTTGGGACAAGCGTGGGAAGCTCAAAGCCATAAGGGTAAACGAGCGCGGTGACAGGCGTTACCGCCCAGAGGACATAGAAAAATTAATGAAAATATAATATGAACAACTTATATCAACAATTAAAATCAGATGTAATTAACTGGAGACAGCAGGGTTATCCCTCCTCCTATCCCGTCATTGCAACCGTTCTCAACTTCAACAAAAACAACTTTCTAAGACAAGCACAGTTTGAAGCCTTAGAAACTTACTGGTATCTGCGCCTAGTTAAGAACACTCCAAATATCTTTGAACTTTATAAAGGGTATTTTCAAGGCAAAGACCTACTCAAAGCCCTGGGAATATCATTATCAGAAGAAGACTTAACCGATCTTTTGCTAGCTGGCGGCGGACTAGACTCCATTATCGAGAAAGTTAGGACTGATGATACCTTTGTTAAGAAATACAGGCTAGAAGCCCTTAGAGAAACCCTTACACTTCCATATCCCAGCTACATCCTCGCCCTGGCGATGGGAGCGGGTAAGACAATTCTTGTTGCCTCTATTATAGCCACCGAGTTTGCTATGGCACTTGAATACCAGGAGAAAGACGGGATCTTTGTCAGGAACTCCCTCGTCTTTGCACCAGGAAAAACAATTCTAGGAGCATTGAAAGAAATTGCCGATACTCCCTACGACAAAATCCTACCCGCACGATTCTATAAGTCCTTCATCACCAATGTAAAGTTTACCTACACTAGAGATGGCGAAAAGGATATTCCCGTTATTAGAGGCAGTTCCTTTAATGTAATTGTCACTAACACTGAAAAAATCAGACTACAGAAAAATAGCATTCCTAAGTCATTCCTGGGCACACAATTGAGCCTAGGATTAGAAGAAGCCAAAGAACTTGTTGCCAACCTGCGCTTACAATCAATCACCTCCCTACCACACTTGGCAGTCTTTTCAGACGAAGCCCACCACACTTACGGACAAGCTCTCGCCGAGGATCTCAAGCGAGTCCGCCAAACCATCAACTATATAGGCGAGAAAACTAACCTTCTGGCAGTTATTAACACAACAGGCACACCTTACTATCAACGCCAGCTTTTACGAGATGTTATCTACTGGTATGGACTCTCTCAGGGCATTGAAGACGGCATCCTTAAAGAAGTCCGAGGCAATATTGTCGCCTACAAAGAGGTTTCAGAGGAAGACTTTGTTATCGATATCGTCAAAGACTTTTTCCAGGAATACAAAGATGTGCGAGTTAATAACGGCGAATATGCAAAACTGGCAATCTACTTCCCCCAGGTTGACGACCTAGACCAAGCCAAGCCGATTGTTGAGCAAACACTTATCTCTCTGGAACTCGACCCATCAATTGTCTTACCAGTCCATAACAAATCTCCAGAAGACATCAAAGATCTTTTTGACAACCGTATCAACGACCCGCACCTACCTTACAGGGTGTTTCTGCTAGTTAATAAAGGCACTGAAGGATGGAACTGTCTATCTCTTTTTGCGACTGCTCTGGCGAGAAAACTCTCCTCAAGTAATAATTTCGTGCTTCAGGCAGCCAGCAGATGTTTAAGACAAGTGAACGGCAATACCAAGAAAGCCAAGATTTATCTCTCCAAAGCCAATGTCTCGGTGCTTGATCGCCAGCTGCAGGAAACCTTCGGAGAAGGTTTAGATGACCTTAACCGCGCTAAGACCGACACTTATCCTGTTAAAATTACCCTCAGAAAGCTTGAGATTGAACCCGTTGTTATCAAGAAGCTCATCCAAAAGATTGTTCCCGAAGACGATACTTCTACCGCCTTGAGGGTCGAGAAGCCCAAATCTGACGCTGTAGCGGGGCTTGAGAAAACTATTTACACCATGTCCAAGACCCAGAGGAAGGGCGTCCTGGTCGAGGTTGATAGCGAAAAATCAAAACCCAGAGATGTAAAGGTTGATCTATATCAGGCAGCAGTCCTGCTTGCCCACACTTATCGCCTTGATTCCCTAGAGATCTTCAAACTCCTTACTCCTCTCTATCATGACGGAGAAATGTCAGTTGTCGACCTGGAACTTATCCGACTGCAACTAGAAAAACAGGTTATCAGATACAAAGTTACCACTGAAACCGTTGAAGAAGCCCTGGCGCTTATTAAAACCAAAGGCTTTGAGGAAGAAGTCGAAGATGGCAAGACCTCGTATGTCACCCATATTAGAGTCAATAAGGACAACCTCGAAAAGTATGTTTTAGATACCAATGCCTACAAAAAGAAGGCTGGTCAAATGCCTTTGTTTGGTTTTCATTACGATCCATACAACTTTGATTCAGAAGACGAGCGTGCCTTCTTTGAGCAAATGTTGGACAAACTCGGCGAAGACCCAGATAATGTTGAAGATATTTACTTTACAGGAGCGCTGACAGACAGGGAGAAAACCGATTTTGCGTTTGAATATAAAGACAATAAAGGAGACTGGCACTCGTATACACCTGACTTTTTGATCAGGAAAAAGGATGGCAAGTCCCTTATAGTCGAAGTCAAGGGCAAGCCATACAGGAATGAGGCGGCAGAGAAGGAAATGAAACAACTAGAGGCGATAAATCCTGATAAAATTAGATATGAACTCCTGCTCTTAGAGGAAGGCGAATCGGTGTTTGGTAAAGTAGCACCAGTCTTTAATTGGATTTACCAAACCCAAAAATGACTATGACAAACGATACAACCAAAAAAATTAAAATCGGCACACCAAACGGCAGACCCATGCTAACCTGGGTGAACAAGAAACCCCTTGAGTCAGTTACTGGCTATCCCACACAACTTACCGAGAGTTTCGGAGATAAAGAGGCACTTAAAGTGCCTGAATACAACAAGCTAGAAAAGAACTGGCACAATCTCCTCTTCCACGGCGATAACAAAGAAGTCCTCGCCTCCCTCCTAGAACAAGGATTCAGAGGAAAAGTTGATTTGATCTACATCGATCCTCCTTTCGCAAGCAATAAAGATTACATGCGGAATATTGAACTAAGAGGTTTGAAAAACCTGGGACAAATTGAAGAAGATAGTGAATCTATTATTCAACAAACGATGTATGAGGATATTTGGAAAAGAGATGAGTATTACCAATTCATGTATGAAAGACTAATTTTGTTAAAGGAATTACTTTCAGAAAACGGTGTTATTTATCTCCACATCGACTACAGAGCCGCTCATTATATGAAAGTTCTTATGGATGAAGTTTTCGGTGAAGATAACTTCCTAAACTCACTTGTCTGGATGTTTTCGACAAGAAGTTCCATCAAAACAACCTGGAAAAGAACTCATCACGATATTCTTCTTTACAAGAAACATGGTGATCCTGTTTTTAACTGGAATGACGAAATGGTAATTGAACCCCTTTCTGAAAGCACGATCTCAAAATACAAGTATGAAGACGAAGTTGGTAAATATAGGCTAAACGGTAGGAATATCAAAGGAAGTCCGATTAAGAGCGCAAAAGATGTTGATCCAAAATGGGAAGAAACAAACCCAGAATGGGTGGTAAGAGATTACTTAAGGGGAGGTAAAGTAGCCAGTGATTATTTTTTCATCGAGATAGAAAATCAGGCATCAAAAGACAGAACTGACTACGCAACACAAAAACCAGAAGAATTACTTTATAAACTTATTTCTGCTTCCTCAAAGCCAAATCAACTAGTGTTAGATTGCTTTGTTGGCTCTGGAACAACCTGTGCTGTAGCTCAAAAACTTGGTAGGCGATGGATTGGTGTTGATGTCAACAAGGGAGCTATTCAAGTAACCAGTAAGAGATTACAGAAAATTATTAAGGAACAAAACAAAAAACTTCTTGACGGACAAATTAGCAAAGCCTTTGGAATCTATAAGGTCAACAATTACGATCTCAGAATTCTAAAAACAGAGGCTAAGGAACTGGCAATTCAGCAATATGGAATCACCAGGACAAAAACAGAGGCTTTCTTTGATGGCTTACGGGATAGTGGTGAGCTGGTAAAAATCATCGATTTTAATCACCCACTTACGCTCCTAGACCTGCAACTCATCAAAGATGAACTCGACAAACGACCTGACGAAGACAGGGATATTGTCGTGATCTGTCTAGGCAGAGAAACAAAGGTAGATTCCTGGGTTGAGGAATGGAACAAAAAGCAACCTCACAAAGACGCGCGCACCAGTCGCCGCATGAGGCAATTCGTCGTCTTTGATCTTAAAGACAAGAACTTTGTCAGTTACGAGCCTTCCAAAGCTGAAGTGGAAATTACCAGAGCGGGCAAGAATAAAGCAAAAATTAAAGTTACTTCCTTTATTTCCCCCACTATCATCAAGCGCTTGGAGCTTGAACCAGGATTGCTGCAGAAAAAAATTCCAGATTTCAGATCAATGATTGATGTCGTCTTGGTTGATACCAACTACGACGGCGAGGTGTTCAAAATTGGCTTCTCTGATGTCCCAGAGAAACAAAACGATCTGGTCAAAGGAGAATACGAACTTGAGATAACAGAAAAACCAACCAAAGCGGCAGTCAAAATCATTGACATGTTAGGAGAAGAAGTCTTGGTTACCAAAGAAGTGTAACCAGAACTTCTCCGAAAAAATACCTGTAGACGACTGCCCTTAATTGGGCAGTTTTTTGTAGAAATATGGCAAAAAATCAAATAACAACAAACAGCGACAAACTCATCTTTGAGGAAATCAAGGAACGGCTAAAAGATCAGCTTGATTCGGTAGACAGTATGGATACAAAGGCTGGGATAGTCCTCGGCTTTAATGGAGCAATTTTAGCTGCCCTACTTAACTCCGACTGGTTTAGAACTCTTCCAATTTACTTCTTAGGTTTCATCTTGTTGGCAATTTGTGTGACAACTGGAGTTGCCCTAAAAGCATTTCTCGTCAGAGCTTATAAAAAAGACCCAGACCCCTCGAAGTTAATCGAAGGTTATCAAGGAAAAAAAGAAAATGAGACACGAGGGCAACTAATCAGAAACTTTGAGAAGTGTTTCAATAACAACAAAGAAATGATTGAAAACAAGAAGAAATATATAAATTGGAGTTTTAAGCTATTGGCTTTAACTGTAGGGATCGTTGCATTTGTTGCTCTTATAACAACTTTTATTAACAACGCAAATTATTATTCTCCATGGAGAATGCATAGACAGGAGGTGACCAAACATGGCAGATTCAGATAACACACAACCACAACCAAGCCAACAAGTTAATACAACACCCACCCCTCCTGCGCCAGAACCAAGCAACATACCGCCAAGCGCAGATCAAAACCTATCCTCGACAATGAATAAAGGTTTAACTCCAAACTCGAGTATCTCAGCTAAACCCGATGTTTCATTGAATTCGACGAAAACTATGAACGAGGACGGCTTGAGGATAACCAAATAATATATGATCGATTTATACCAAGGTAAGCTCGATAACCAGAAAATTAAACAAAAAATAAGAAGGCGCAATTACTCAGGTAATTACAAGCCTTCCGAATCATTGATACAAGATATCATTGAGCAATTTTGGTTTCACGATCATTACAACAGTCTTATATCTGACGAGCTTTACCTTAGCTTTTTACTTAGTTACCTAAAAAGTACTAAACCTCGCGAATTCAGTCGATACGATTTCTATAAATTCATTTTTGATCAGATCGATAAGGAACCTAGTGGAAGAGTAATTTTGCAGCAGATTGCTCTTGCGTTTGAGAAACAGATGAGCGATGCAATGCTACCAGATGACTACACTACCCTCTTACAAGGTGTTGGGAATATACCAGATGGTAAATTTGACGCTTTGTGGATGGATAAAAATCACCTCGCGAAGATAGGGAAACGGGACGAGAAAGAATTATTCATTTGGGAACATCACACTTTAACCGAGTTTTTAGTTGCTGAGAACTTAGTTAACCAAGACGAGAAAGTTATTGAGGAATTTCAAAAGTTAGCAATCTTAAAACACGAGGGCGTAACTGCTTTCAAGCCGTCTTGGTCTGGTGTTTTGCGTTTCCTAATGGAATCTGAAAAGGGTCAGAAGACAATTGTATGGTTTATGGACTTTCTGGAAAAACATCCAGACAATTTAGATGACAACCTGGCAGAACTATTGGTTTACGAGATAAAAGGTCAAGCCTCAAAGTTGGGACAAAGAGTTTTTAATCTTATTTACAATTCTTACTTTGACAAGGTAACCTGGATGCCAATTTGGGCAAGAGTCAGTTTATCAAAGTTCGTTGATAAACAATCATATGAACGATTAAAAACCGACATCAAGGTTTGGTCTAATAAGACTGAAACTTTTGTGCGTCGAGGGAATGTCGTTTCAATCGTGGAAGGGTTACTAAAAGATAAAAATAAATTAGTTAGTGCAAATGAGAGAAAGTTCTGGCTCTCAAAACTAATTGAGTTTGCTAATAGTCCAGACGATGATGGAAATGGCGTTTTACAAAGACATAGCCTGGGAGCATTAGCTCAATATAAAGACGAGAAGATCATACCCAAAGTAGCACAGAAGTGTTTCAAGGAAACACGAGAATCCCTAGTTAGAGATGAGTTTACAGAATTCTGTATTGCTACCAATCCAAATTCCGAGGAGGCTATAAACTATTTTATTGAAGGAACTCCAAGTATTTACGCCCGTCATGGACTTTATCAAATCACTTCACAAAAAGGAATTGAATATTTCCTTTCCAAGATTGTTGAAGATGAAAACTTTTTGAGGGTATTTTTGGACAAAGAAAGTATCTTTGATGAGGATGGTAGCGATAAAAAACTCATTAATAACATTAAAAGACATGTTAACAATAAAGTGATTCCTTTATTGAAGAAACTCATTTATACCGTCATGCGGATAAGTGATTATTATCATGAGGGACAATCCAGCTTTCTCCGTCAGATAATCCAATTAATAAACGGGCACGAACCTCGTTATCTATTTGAGATGTTGACAGACATAAAAAATGAAAACGATGAACAAAAGATAGATAGACTTTTTTGGGATTCAAGAGAACTGCTTGCACTTGCTTTAACCAAAGAAAATGTAAAAGAATACTTTGACTTTCTTAAGGATTTCCCAGACAGAACAAAAAGGGATGCACAATCTGTCGTTTATAGCGCGAAACGACTGAATGGAGTAGTTGGCGACCATGTCTATCAAGAGGCAGTTAGGCTGAAACTTGTTAAAAAAATCGACACAAGGCAATCAGAGAAATACTACGAAAAACAGGAGAAACAACGGAAACAAGGTATTTACAAGAGTTTCCTCAAACAACTCGAGTCAAAGCCAGGACAATATCTAACAAGTGTGTTTGAATACTTCACAAAAAACAAAGAGGAAATCAAAAAACAGTGGAAAGCTAACGATCAGAAAAAATTATGGAAAATAGCGATAGAAATAGGCATTAGAAAAATCAACCCGCGTGAATTTAAAGTAACACTCTCAAACAGGAAAGAAGGGAATAGCTCCTTCACCTGGAGCGCACCAGCATCATATTATGGCGATTTACTCAAAGTTGTTCAGGAATTAGCTCCAGAAGAAATTGAAAAATATAGACAAAACATCATTGATTATATTCCCTACGAATTCGATACAGGCGCGCCAGCAGATTTCATTAAGCAATTAGACGATAAAGATTTGGTATGGGTTAATCAGATAATGAGTGACCAGAGCGATGATCGTCGTTATCTCATACCACAAACTTATATTTATTTAGTTAGTGAATATGCTAAAAATGGAAGCAAACTTACTACAGTTAAACCAGTTCTGCAATCCTTTATTACTGATCCAAATATTCGAGACTATGTTCAGCGTTCTGCTCTTGAAGCCATCGCTTTCTTTATTGATAAAACCGACAAAGAAACTAAAAAATTACTCAAGGATATCTGCGCACATTCCAAAGACCAAGAGCTTGTCGAAATAGCAAATGGTATTTTGATCAGTATTTACGAAGATGAAAAAGCTATTGACTGGCGCTTTGCAAAGGTTAAAGAACCGTTGGAGTTTCAAAGAGTCGAGGGGGTTCATTCAGTTGGTCGCGTTGAAGAAGAGTTGATGAGTATGTCCTTAGCCAAACCATTAATGGAATTAGGTGATGAAAAATACTTACCTAAATTCCTTGACTTATTAGAGTACTCGTTCAAGTTTACTGAAGGGAAAAGCGATAAGAAATATTGGGAATATGTTAACTACCTTTGGAAAACAGCAACACAGTTTGTAGACGGACTTAAAAGAAAGGGGTCATTTATCCCCCTTATGGAATTAGAAGGTTGGATCGAGGAACATTCTCAATACGAGAACATTAACTGGCTCGAGGCTCGTATAAAAGAGATTAAAAGAAATTATCTTAATCTCGTACATCCTTTTGATAAATTAATAGACGGGATCGATGAACTCGGTAAGGTCAACTCGCCCACAGCTCAAATCGCTTTGTTTTTGTTTAAGGCACAACTTGTTGAAACAAGATTGCGAGAACTGATCTTAGGCATTAACTACTTTCTACAGAAGAAAAATAGCAAACTGCCGATTTATAGAAAAATTAACAGCGAAACCAGGAAATGGATAAAAAATTTGACACTAAGTAAATTGTGTGAAGAGTTAAATAACTATCAAAGTGCATCGGTAGAAAGGTTAAAGAGTAAGTTAGGGCAATTTGCCCACTCCGAAGGAAGAAATAGATTTAACCATGAATTGTTTAATCAGACTAAGCCCGTGCAAGAATTAGCAGAAGAAGCAAAACAATATACAAAATTTGCTGAGGAAAGTTTAGACTTGATCCACAAGGTGTGGGAAGAGATCCTCTCTATTAGCACAAACAACTCGACAAACTAGCCACCGTGACCGCGCGTAGCGGCTTGTGTGAGGCTTTCGTGCCTGGGGTGGCATAAGATTACCTTAATTTAGCTTCGGAAGCCTTGTTGGAGCTGTGTTGAGGAATGTCCGTTAAAGCTTATCGATGTCCCAGCCCTCATTGTCGTAGACGGCAATTTGACCACCTTGAGTAATAGTGAGACTAACCATTGGGTAACGAGTTGACTTGGTTTTGAGACACCAGACACCCTGATCGTTCTGGTAAGCACCTTCGCGGGTATTGTCAGCATCCCCACATTCCTCAAACTCCTTGGTGAAGGGTTTGGTGTAGTCATACCACTTTACAAAGAAATTACCTGGTTTTGTGCCTTCGAACTCGTAAGTCATCTTGGTGATATCAACACCAAAAATATCCTTATGCTTAGTCATGAAGTCCTCAGCTACCTTGCGGATCTGCTCCTTAGTGGTATAGCGGGGAGTATTGTCATATTCAGGCATATTTTCGAACCAACGAGTGCCGTCATCCTTAGTCCCCCAGCGACGCTCGGCTTCACCTACCTCAACAATGTAATTTGTCTTAGGATCGATAGTGAAACCAAACCGAGCAGCTTCGTAGTGTTCTGAGGCGGGATTATTATAATCAGTTCCACTCTCGTCAGGCTTGTTATTAAATCGACTACAGAGGAATTCTACAGGAATATCAGACATACCTAGGAACTCACGGATATTAGCGATAGCTTTTTCCCTTTCAGCAACAGGGCGCGCAGTTAACAAGCAAAACTTCTGTTGAGCTTCTTGATACTCTTGAGAGTCCTTATTAGGGTTCTTGCTCATAATAGCCAGAAGCTCAGAAACCTCTTTGTCCTTAGTGTTTTGTTGCACAGTCTGAATGACTTTTGATTTAGTAAGGAAGCGAGGAGCTAGAACAACAACTAGGACAGCAAGCACAGAGAGGAAAATAATAGCGGGAAGAATCCGAGATTTATTTTTATGTTTCATTATCATTTTTACCTCCTCTTGGTTAAATTAATAACTTTACCCTAGAGGTGTTGCATATTAACTTCGTTGAGGGGAGATTGTCAAATCAAACCAAAAAGCTCCCCCCAGCGATGACTTGCGTCACCTGCCACCCTTTCGGGAGACAGCCTCGTGAGCGCTCTAGGGAGAGCTTATTGCTCACGAGGACTTGTTTAACCATGCCCATTACTGGGTTTAGGTCGTTAGGGATATTTTACCAATCTTAGAGGAAATAAGAAATAACAATCAGAAATAACTAAAAGTGGAGATAATGTGAGCAAAAGTTAACTTGACTTTATATCTTTAATTTGTTTGAATGAGAATAGATTTAGGAAGTAAAGCCTAACGAAACGATCGGGGCTGTGGCTTCTGAGTATACGCACTCGCGTGTATTTAGAAGTTACAGCCCCTTTTTTGTTGCCTAATAACTATGAATACACTTAATAACGATTATTACTCAACCAGCGACCTCTCACTGGCTACCACCCTCTCTCTTTGGTGTCCTATTGAAGATATTGACCGATCAAATCCCCGTAAGGCTTTGTTCATTTTCCAAAACACAGGAAAGCTTCAAGAACTTGTTGCTGAGTATTACCGCGACGAAATAAAAATATCGCCACAAGTTTATTTCAACCAATTACGAGTCGTGAAGGCGCGGCTCTATGCCAATGGATAACTATGATAAGCAGAAACCTATTACTAGAACTAAAACAGATCTTGGAAGAAGACTATCGTCTCAAATTAACTATCCAGGAAGTGATGGAGATTGCCATGACTTTATTAGGGTACACCGAGACATTACTCAAGATTGAAGGAAAGAAAATGAATACCAGTTAGCAGAAATCTTAAATAAAAATAACTATGACAATCACAATTAATGACATTACCGTTAAAGTCAAATTGCTTAAATCCGACACCATCTTAGCTCAGGCAACAGTAATACTCTTCGATATTTGGATAGAGCATGGTTGGAAAATCCTAAAGTCAGATCGGCTTCATCCCCAATTACAAGACTATGTTTGGATTCAAGCTCCTAGTTATAAATTTATCGGTAAGTGGAACGAAATCGTTTTTATTGACGATAGCAAGCTGTTTGATCAGGTTGTGGAGAAGGTCTACGACGCTTATCACCTTGCCAGAAGCAAAGATCCTAATTACGGAACCAAAGAACCTGTACCAACAGAGGAGGTAAACCTAGATGACATCAACATATAAAACGCATAGTAACTATATAGGGATTTATAAAGGGACATTTACAGTAACAATTTTTCCCTTTAAGAGGGAATGTATTAAAAAGTAACTATATGAAGAAATCAATAAAAACATTAAGAAACAAAGATAAAGAATTACGCGACGAGTTGCCATTTAATGAATTTGTAACAAAGCTCGAAAACGAATCTAATCTCCAATACGCAGTATTTCTACTTTACTGTGAGTCAAAAAGTATCACCGATCTTACGAGGCAGTTGGCGGTGGAAGTTGGTCACAATGAGGGCAGAATGAGTACGGTTTTACGGCATTTTAAGGCTAATTTATCAAAACGAACACTTGAGAGATGGAGCAGTAAATATTTCTGGGTCAAGCGCAAAGACGAACAAGTAAGAATATTCTCCAGAGATCTCGTCAAAATAATACAAGAGGATGAGCAAAAGAAAGCGGAGGAATTTATCAGAGCCTTGAGTTCCGTCAATAGATTAATTCCAGAAGATGGAAGGAGATTTAACGGGCGAAACTTCAAGAAAAATAAGGAGGGCTGCAAATGACGGTAAAACTGCTCCATATTGACGCCAAAATGACTCCAACTATTGGGGTCTTTAGCTTGATATTCCTTAAATGTTTGTTTATGTTGTGTGTTGCAAAATAACTATGAAAACTGCCATATTCTGCCGAGTAAGCAGTAAAGAACAAGAGGAAACAGGCTACTCCCTGCCAGCCCAGGAAAAGTTCTTAAACGAGTATCGAGACAAGCGTGGGTTTGAATCGGGAAAAGTATTCTCCATCTCTGAATCCGCGAGCGGAAAGAAACAAAGACAGTTATTCGACCAGATGATGGCGTATGTCAAAAAAACCGATACGAAAATCTTAATCTGTGAGAAGGCAGACCGAATGACTCGCAATTTCAAAGACATGGTTATGATCGATGAATGGCTTGAGGAAGACGAGGAAAGAGAAGTTCACCTAGTTAAAGACTCTCTTGTCCTTAATAAGAATTCCCGCTCCCAAGAAAAATTAAACTGGGGTATCCGTATCCTATTTGCGAAAAACTACATAGACAACCTATCCGAAGAAGTAAAGAAGGGACAAAAAGAAAAGATTGCCCAGGGGTGGCTACCAACCAAACCGCCAAACGGTTACAAGACCATTGGTGAGACTGGGCATAAAATCCATGTCATCGACGAGGACACCGCTCCTTTTGTGAGGAAAATGTTTGAACTATATCTCACAGGCAACTATTCAACTAAACGGTTATCCAAGAAAATGTATGCCGAGGGCATGAGATCGCAATTAGGGCACAAGCTTCCACACAGCAGAATCCATTCCCTGCTGCGTGAACCTTTTTATATTGGTAAAATTAAATGGAACGACGAGTTGTATGAAGGTAAACATCAGCCGTTGATTACCGTCGAGCAATTTAATAAAGTCCAGGCTATGCTTACTAGCAGAACCACACCCAAATACCGCAAGCACAATTTCCTCTTCCGAGGGCTTATCAAATGTGCTGGTTGCCACAACTCAATCACCTTCGAAACGGCTAAGGGTCATATTTACGGTCATTGCAACCATTACCATGAATGCCCACAAACAACCTGGGTCAAGGAATATGAAGTTGAAGATCAGCTTTTAGAAGGCTTTGAAACCTTAAAAATCCAGAATGGTCGTATTGTTGATTGGCTTAAGAAGGCGCTCAAGGAAAGCCATCAAGACGAGGTTGAATATCACAACAGCACTGTTAGCGAGCTTGAAGCCCGCTATGAAGCGGTGCAGAAGCGATTGGACAAATTGTATGACGATAAGCTCGATGAGAAAATCACTTCAGACTTCTACAACAGAAAATTCAAACAATACTCAGATGAGAAAGACGAGGTAACTGAGTCTATAAAGAAACACTCCCAGGCAAGCACAAGCTACATCAACTTAGGAGTGAACCTCTACGAGCTTTCACAGAGAGCCAAGGAGTTATACCTGCAAGCGAGAGCTAAAGGCATGATAGATGAGCAAAGGGCATTAATCAGGTTTATCTTCGCCACATTAACGGTTAATGAGGGAAAACTCAGCTATACCTACAGCAAGACATTTAAAATCCTCTCTGAGGCAGTCGAAGCGACCAACGGTTCGAAAGTGGATAAAACAGACGACTTGGAAAATAAAAAATTCGAACTTACAAAAAAGCCCGACAGTTCAACACAAAAGGACGCTTTGTTGCCTCTGCGTCCCATCTGGCTCCCCCGCGAGGATTCGAACCTCGAACCTTGAAGTTACACTTAATCTCCGATTTTCATCGAAGCGTGGACTATCTCATAGCCATATCTTCTTCAGATTTAGGCTCCAGGCGTATAGTCTCTGAACCTTCCCCGATATAATCGAGACTTGGCTGCGGATTACCTCGCATTTCTGCAGGGGCTTCCCGACAATTAACCCAGTTTTCACTCCGATGTTTCCATCGAAGGCTGCAATTTCAAATACTACAGCTTCCTGCTCTACCATTGAGCTACAGGGGAATATCTGCTATTTTACCATCAAACAGAGCAAGAATCCACCCCATAATTTTACGATGTATCATGGAATCACTAAAGCGAATAGTAAAAACGCCATACTTGTGAATGTTTTTTCTAATTTTTTTAGTATCTTTTTTTATTTTAGCGATATAAGTTTTATTAAACTGATTTAGCGGAATTCCTGTCAATTTTGACCAAAATATTTTTGCCTTTTTTTCATCTAATTCTTCATGAATCCAAATCACTCCTCTAATTCTATCTGGGGAAATCTTGGTAAATCTTAAAAACCATTGCATCATAAATTTAATCAACAGAGGGTCGGAGTTAGCAAATCCTACATTATGATCTCTTTTGGTTCCCTCAGCCGCATATAAAGCAACCCCTGCTATAAAGCTTTCCCTATCATTTATTTTTCCTATGTCTTTTCTTGCCTCTTTTCTTGCCTTGTTCGTCTTGAGTATTCTTTCCTGGCGCTTATTTTCAGCAGCAACCAAAGACCCTCTCTTCTGACCAAACATTTTATTACTTAAAAGTCTTAATTTTTGTTTTTCAGTCAAAGAAATATCTTTACACCAATCACTTAAGGTGCTTTTTTGCACATCAATCTGCCGTTGAATTTCTCCATAAGACAAACCTTGCCTTCTTAATTCTTGCGCCTTTAATTTATCTTCCAATCTACCAAAATAGCCCATTAATTTAATCTTAATCTGCGAACTATCAAAAAACAAGTGAGTAAGGATATATACCAAGGTTCGAATAATTAAAGCTTCTTAAAACTAAGAAGTTTTACTTGTCATCATAGTCAGAGTTGTGGAGCATATAGCAGGTTTCATCTCTACGATTATCTGAAGCTTAGTAAACAAAAAGGGGTAAAGTTATAAAATTAGCTTATTAGTTTTTTTTCTTTAAGGATTTTTTCGATTTGTTTTTTTGCCTCTTTTGGAACTTCGTATTTTACTCTTGTTGCCGGTTTATTTATTTTTATAAATCTTTCTAAGTTAATCGGCGTTCCTATTACAACCGAATCACACTTAACTTTATTAATTGTTATTTCCAGATCTTTTACTTGTTCGTTGCTGTATCCCATTGCCGGAAGAAGAGTGCCGATGTTTGGGTATTGTTTAAAAGTTTCCTTTATTTTTCCAACTAAATAAGGGCGCGGATCAATAAGCTGTTTTGCGCCGTATTTTTTAGAAGCAGTAATTCCTGCTCCGGTTTTCATTTCGCCATGGGTTAAGGTTGGCCCATCCTCAATTACCAAAACTTTTTTGTTTTTTATTAAATCAGGCTTTTCTGTTGTAACTTCTGACTCTGTTTTAACAATTTCCGCTTTTGGATTATATTTTCTAATATTTTCTATTAATTTATATAAGTCTTCTTTTTTAGCATCATTAACTTTATTAACAACCACTAAGTCAGCAAGTCTTAAGTTTACTTCACCCGGATAATAACCTATTTCGTGTCCTGGTCTTAAAGGATCAACAACCGTTATTGTAAAATCGGGAACATAAAAAGAAGTATCATTGTTTCCTCCATCCCAAATAACAATATCTGCTTCTTTTTCCGCTTGTCTTAGAATTCCTTCATAATCAACACCTGCGTAAATAATATTTCCGATTGAAATATGCGGCTCGTATTCTTCCATTTCCTCAATTGTGCATTTATGTTTTTTAAGATCCGCTATTGTTTCAAATCTTTGGATTTTTTGTTTCTCCAAATCCCCATACGGCATTGGATGTCTTACTAAGACTACTTTTTTACCTGATTTTTTTAATATATTTACAACCGCCCTTGATACCGGACTTTTACCACAGCCTGTTCTTACTGCAACTATTGCAATTACCGGTTTTTTACTTTTTAGCATTGTTTTTGTAGCAGAAAGAATAGAAAATTTTGCACCGGCAGTAATTACTCTTGATGCTAAATGCATTACTGTACCATAAGATAAATCACTGTATGACAAAACACACTCATCAATCTTTTTTTCTTGAATAATTTTTTCCAAGTCTTTTTCTTCCAAAATCGGTATTCCTTTTGGATAAAGTTTTCCGGCTAAGCTTTTTGGGTATTTTCTTCCGGCAATATCCGGAATCTGATTGGCTGTAAAGGCAACTACTTGATAATTAGTATTGTTTTTAAAAACGACGTTAAAGTTGTGGAAATCTCGTCCTGCGGCTCCGATTATTACAATTTTAGTTTTAATCATTAGAACTTAAAATAAATTCTAATACTAAAGGATAGTTAAATTAAAAAGAAAAAACAAGGGGCAATTTTAAACAAAAAGAAGCCCTGCAAAGCTAAACATTATTACAACAAACATACCGATCGCAAATTTATAAGCAAACTCTTTTTTGCCCTGAATAAAGCTATAGAATGACTTTGCTATTAAATTAACTGTGCTAATTAAAATAAACGCTAAAATTGCCGTTTCGAGATCAATGGTTTTACCAACTAGGGTAGAAACGTTAATAATTGCAGCATCTGTTCCTGTTAAAGAAGCAATTGCGGAGGCAATATAAAATCCACTTTGCCCAAAATACAAAAGCGCAATCTGGCTTACAATTTTAATTGTTAAAAATAGAAAAGCAAACTTTATTGCCGGAATCATTGCAAATATTTCGGTCTCTTTTTCTTTGTTTAAGCTTTTTTCTTCATTGTTAACTTTGCCTTTTTTTAGAAGAAAAAATAATCCTACCAAAAATGCTCCGAATATCGTAGAAGACCAAACCGGAGTTACACTAACTAAATATGGTCCGTTAATAGATGCCATTAAGATAAATAGGGAAAAATAGCTTACTAAATTAGCAAAAACAGCAGATGCAACAAGGCTATTTGTGTTTTTTCCGGTTTTGCTTTCCTGAGCAAGTGATTGTGTCGTTGCAGTTGAAGAAATAAATCCTCCTACCATACTTGCCAGAAGCAATCCTTTTTTCTTACCGATTGTTCTTTCTAAAATATATCCTGCCATATCTACTCCAGTTATAATTGCAATGATAAACCAAAGATTAAACGGATTTATCAACTCTATTTTTGATAAATCCCCCGCCTGAACACCATAAGTTGATAAAAGATTAATAAAACCAGGAATATCGGAAAGTGAATAGGACTGATTTGGTAAAAAAGGCAGAATCACAACCGCAATTAAAGCATAGCTTATAAAAGCGTTTATCTCTTCTCTTTGAATTCCTTTAATAGCTAAATTAACTGCTTCTTTTTTAGAAAGAATTAAAGTTAGCACAATGGTAATCGCAAAAATTATTTGCAGTGGGAAAAACTCGGTTGAAATTAAAAATCCGATAATAAAAGTGAGCATTATTGCTAGTTCTGTTGTAATTCCAAAATCCTTAGTAATTAAGCTGTTAATAACATAATATGCTATGGATAAAATAAAAAAAGATGATGCTATAATAAGCGCTATTGATTGATAATTATTAATAAGAAGTCCCGTTATGACACCAAGTGTGCTAATTAAAGAAAAGGTACGTACTCCTGCTAAATGAAATTCGCTTTCCAAGCCTTTTTCTTCTTTTGGTTTTTCAATAATATCTCTTGATTCTCTTTCGAGTCCAATTAAAAGACCCATTACTAACCCTAGTAAAAGTTTTAACGGCAAAATAAGATGCATATTTACATTATACAAATCACTGAAGATGAATTACAAATGGATTAACCGAGGTAATCTTTTAGTTTATTTCCTCTAGAGGGATGTCTTAGCTTTCTCAGTGCTTTTGCCTCGATTTGCCTGATTCTTTCCCTTGTTACAGCAAACATTTTCCCAACTTCTTCCAAAGTTTTTGGTCTTCCGTCTTTTAAACCGAATCTTTCTTCCAAAACCCTTTTTTCCCTGTCGGAAAGCGTTGACAATACCTGCTCCACCTGCTCTTTTAATAATTCCCTTGAGGCAGTGTCAAAAAGCGTTGGGGCGGATGAATCGTGAATAAAATCACCAAGTCTTGAGTCTTCCTCGTCACCAACAGGTGATTCAAGGCTTGCCGGCTCTTGAGAAATCTTAATTATTTCAAGCGCTTTCTCAGGATCAATACCTAATGTTTTTGCAACTTCTTCCGGAGTCGGTTCTCTCCCTAATTCCTGCATTAACTTTCTAGATGCTCTTAAAAACCTGTTTATGTTTTCTACCATATGAACAGGAATTCTAATTGTTCTTGCCTGATCAGCAATTGCTCTTGTAATGGATTGTCTTATCCACCAAGTTGCGTAAGTGGAAAATTTAAATCCTCTTTGCCAATCATATTTTTCGACCGCTCTTATTAATCCCTGATTTCCTTCTTGGATTAAATCCAAGAGCGTTAATCCTCTACCAACGTATTTTTTTGCAATTGAAACAACTAACCTTAGGTTTGAATTAACCAATGTCGCTTTTGCTCTTTTATCTCCCTTTTCTACTCTTTTTGCAAGAGAAATTTCCTGATCAAAAGTTAAAAGAGGAATTCTTCCGATTTCTTTTAAGTACATTCTTACCGGATCGGAAACTGTTCCTTCGGTAAGAACAGTTAATGCCTCCAGCTCTTTTTCCAAATCCTCGATTGGTTTTTGATCGTCTTTTTCTGCTGCAACGGATTCAAAAACATCTATATCTGAATTTAAAAGTTTGTTATAAAGTTCGTCTAGTTCGACAATGTGTTCTTCCGGATGCGGGAAAATGGATAAAATCTCGTCCTGAGTTATGTAACCTCTTTTTTTAGCTGACACTACAATATCACCCAAGATATTTGGTTGCTTTTGCTTCATAAGAATTAACCTATTTTAGCACGTTGAGCCTATAAAAGAAACTGTCTATATGTTCTTAGGAAGCTTACTAATAATTAAAGATAGTTCTTTTTCTAAGGCTTCGGTTATTTCTAAGTTATTTTCCTGCTTTGCCTTCTTGAGTTTTTCCGAAATAATTTTTATTTTTTCTTTACCGTCAATTAAAACCATTTCTTTAACTACTTTTTCCAACTCCTCACTGTATTTTTTTAAATTCTCAAAATCAGATATGGGAAAAATGTAACAAGCATCAAAGGTTGGCAAAAGTTCCTTTGGTAAAGCACTTGAGAATTTTTTATGATCAAATTCTTCTATGTTTTTAAAATAGTTTATTAAGTAATCCAATATTCTTTTAATGGCTGGTATTTGAAAAGAATAATTGCTTAATATTGTATTGACCGATTGAAACAATTGTCTTTGGTTTTTACCCTGAATAACCAAAGACAAAAAGTATTCTTCCAAAATCTCTTTTCTTATTTTTTTATCTTTCCTTTTTATAAAAACACCTTCTTCTTTTTTGCCGCTTTGGATTTTTTGAACCTGTTTAATCAAAGATTCATAGGAAACCTCTATTTCTTTACTTAATAATTTTAGATAATGCTCTTTTACTATTTCGTTTTCTATCTGGGAAAGTATTGGAAGAAGCTCGTCTGTAATATTTCTTTTTCCTTCGATTTTATTTTTATTGTTCTTAGCAATTGTTCTTGAAATTAAATAATCGTATACACCGATTTCATTTTTAACTGCTTTTTTAAATTCGATCGGGTCATTTTTAATCGCTTCATCAGGATCTTTTCCGTTGGAGATTAGAATAACCGTTGTTGTTAATCCTCTTTTTTCTAAAACCGCAAGGCTTCTTTTAATAGCCTCAAATCCGGCTTCGTCTTGATCAAGACATAAAGTAACTTTTTGACAAAACCTGGACAAAAGTATTGCCTGATTTTCCGTTAATGCAGTCCCCTTTATAGCAACAACATTTTTAATTCCCTCCTTAACCATTGATATCAAATCAAATTCCCCCTCAACTACGATCACTTGGTTTTGTTTTTTTATTTCTTCTTTTGCAAGGTCCAACCCGAAAAATAATTCACCTTTGTGATATACAGGCGTATCCTTGGTGTTTATATATTTTGGGCCATCCGCTGCGCTTGATTCCTCAAAAGTTCTTGCCGAAAAACCGACAATGTTTCCTCTATGATCTTTTAAAGGAAACATAATCCTGCCTTTAAAAAAATCAATTATTCTTCCTCTTATTTCAAAACTTAAACCAGCTTCGATTAAATCTTTTTTTTCTGTCTTTTTCTTATTAATTAAATAATTGGAAAGACTGCTTATTCTCGGAGAAAAACCGATTGAAAAAGTTTCTATTAAGCCTTTATTCATTTTTCGTTTTTCAAAAAGATAATCTAATGCCTTTTTTCCAACGGAATGGTTTAGCAAAAGATAAGAGTAAAATTTGGCTGCTTTTTCGTTTAAATTATAAATTTTTTCTTTTTTACCCTGATTTCCTTTATCAAAAATATAATCCTTTAATTCAACTCCTGCTTTTTTAGCTAAAATTCTTAAAGCCTCTGGAAACTCAAGGTTTTCATACTCCATTAAAAAAGTAAAAGCATCCCCGCCTTTTCCGCAACCAAAACAATGCCAAATCTGTCTTTCCGGGGAAATAACAAAAGAGGGTGTTTTTTCGTTATGGAAAGGACAAACAGCCTTAAAATTTCTACCCGCCTTTTTAAGCGAAAGATATTCCGATATTAAACTTACGATATCTATTTTTTCCCTGACTTGATTTACCTGATCCATAAGAGGTACGCCTATTTTAACACGTTATAGATTAATTTTCCCACTGGACTAAAAAATAAATATTTGTTAAGTTTTGATTATGAATTATAAGGCAATTATCTTTGACGTTGACGGAACTTTAATTAACAAATTTGATGGCAAAATAAGTAATATGGTAATAAAAGCCGTTAAAAAAGCAAAGAAAAAAATTCATATCTCAATAGCTACGGGAAGACCAAGACACGCAGTTGAAAAAATTATAAAGGACTTAGACCTTGACGGATTAGCAATATTATGTGATGGAGCACAAATAATAAACCTCAGAACAAACGAAGTTTTATTTCAGCAAGAAATTGAAAAAGAAGATTTTTTAAAAACATTAAAAATTATTAAAAAATTTAATTGCGAATATTGTATCCTTGATGACAATAGAGATATCTCTTATAAAGAGAAATATACATACAAAACTCCTTTATCTGTCTTTTCTTTTAATCTTAGTGATAAACTTGCTGATAATCTAATAAAAGAATTATCGATTCTCTCTAATATTTCTATTTATAAAATTCATAAGTGGGGCGATCAAGAAAAAGCAGGGGTAGTTGTTTCGCATATTAAAGCAACTAAACAACATGCAATCTTAGAGTATTCAAAATTATTGGGTATAAACACGCATGAAATAATCGGTGTCGGAGATTCATACAATGATTTCCCAATGTTTATGGCTTGTGGACTAAGAATAGCTATGGGAAATGCTATTAATGAATTAAAAGAAATCGCGGACTATATAGCACCATCTGTAGATGAAGATGGAGTTGTTAAAGTAATAGAAAAATTCATTCTTTAATTTATTTTCCGAAAGTTTTTTTAATGATACTATACTTATATGCTTTCTAAGGTAAATTCTGCTGCTATTATTGGTCTTGAAGCAGTATTAATAGAAGTAGAGGTTGATATTGCATCTCAAGGACTCCCCTCTTTTACAATTGTCGGTCTTCCCAATAAGGCAGTTGAGGAATCAAAGGAAAGAGTAAGATCTGCTATAAAAAATATCGGCGCTACGTTTCCGGCAAAAAGAATTACCGTAAACCTTGCTCCGGCTGATCTTCCCAAGGAAGGTCCTTCTTATGACTTGCCAATTGCACTGGGGATATTACTTGCCTCAGAGCAAATAAAAACAGATATTAGCAATGCTGTTTTTATCGGAGAACTTTCCTTGGATGGAAAATTAAGACATATTAACGGAATAATTTCTTCCGTATTAATGGCAAAAAACAACAAGAAACAGCGGATTTTTTTGCCAAGCGTAAATATTAACGAAGCTTCGATTATTAGCGGGATAGAGATTTATCCATTAGATTCATTAACCCAACTTTTAAAACACCTGCAGGAAACAGAAGTAATTCCGCCGCAAAAACACGTTAAGCTTGAATCTTATTTAAAAATCGAAGAATATGAATTTGACATGGCAGACATTCAAGGACAGGAACAGGCAAAAAGAGCAATGGAAATTGCAGCAGCAGGAGCACACAACATTTTACTAAAAGGCCCTCCGGGTGCCGGAAAAACATTAATTGCCAAAACCCTTCCCTCGATTTTACCAAAGCTAAGCCTTGAGGAAGCATTGGATGTCACAAAAATTTATTCGACATCGGGGTTACTGGGAAACGATGCCATTGTTACAAAACGACCGTTTAGAAATCCGCACCATACTACTTCTCACGTTGGTTTAATCGGAGGGGGAACTGTGCCAAAACCGGGCGAAATTTCTCTTGCCCATAGAGGAGTATTGTTTTTAGACGAATTCCCGGAACTTCCGAGAAACGTTTTAGAAGCTTTAAGACAACCATTGGAAGACGGTTTTGTTACTGTTTCAAGAGCCCATGGCAGAATAACTTTTCCTTCTAAATTCATGCTTGTCGCAGCACAAAATCCTTGCCCGTGCGGATATTTTGGAGACAAAACACATAATTGTAAATGCCAGCCCGGACAAATAATCCGCTACCAAAAAAAAGTTTCCGGGCCAATGCTTGATAGAATTGACATCCATTTGGAAATTCCTGCCGTTAAAGTAGAAAAATTAGCAACAACTTATAAGAATGCAAAAACGGAAAACAGCAGGCAAATCAGAAAAAGAGTACAACTAGCCCGCGACCTACAACTAAAAAGGTTTAAAAAATTAAAAATTTCTTCAAATTCGGAAATGTCTAATAAGATTATTAAAGAGTTTTGTCCGCTTTCCGAAGATTGTATGTCAATATTAAAAATGGCGGTATCAAGAATGAATTTATCTGCAAGAAGCTACTATCGAACCATAAAACTGGCAAGGACAATTGCCGATCTTGAACAAAGCGATAAAATAAAAACTGCTCATGTCGCAGAGGCACTTCAATACCGTCCAAGAAACGAGGATATAATATGAAATATTTAAATTACTTAATAGGATCTTTAATTTTTTTACTTTTATTTATTGGATATTTCCATCCGATAAATGCAATTACCCAAGATCTAGGAAGGCATTTTTTACTGGGAGATATTATTTTAAAAACTCATAATGTCCCTGATACAAATTTATTTTCTTACACATACCCCAATTTTCCCTTTGTAAATCTTCACTGGTTATCCGAAGTTGTTTTTTATTTAATTTTTAAATTTATCGGATTTAACGGGTTGTTAATCTTCTCAACAGCAATAATTTTAATATCTTTTTCGATTGTATTTTTTTATTCTTTTAAAAAAGAAAACATTATTCCGCTTTCTATTATTTCCGTTTTTTATATCCCGGTTCTTTTTGAGCGAACCGACATAAGACCGGAAATTTTCAGCTTTTTATTTTTAGCAATTTTCGTAGCCGTTCTTTATAAATTCAAATTTGAAAAAACAAAATTAATATTCATTCTTCCTTTTATTGAGCTTTTATGGGTAAATATGCATATTTACTTTATTATCGGCATTGCTGTTTTGGGAATATTTTTACTAGATTCCATTATTCAATCTTATAAAAATAAAGATAAAAAATTTTTATCGCTTCTTTTTATTACCGTTTTTTCCACCCTTGCCACATTTATAAATCCCAATTTTATTACCGGAGCAGTTTATCCACTTAGGGTATTTGAAAATTACGGCTATTCAATCGAGGAAAATCAAAATATTCTCTTTTTATGGAATCTTTTTCAAAAACAGACAATTCTTTATTTTGTAATTTCTGCTTTTACATTAATCATTGTTTTATTTATAAATATCAAAAAAAGTAAAAAGATCGATTGGCTGCTTTCTTTATTTTTTATAGCGCTTTCCATTATGCAAATAAGGAATTTCCCCTTGTTTGTTTTTGGAACATTTATTCCCTTTGCAAAAAACTTATCCGATATTTATACAAGGCTTCCTACTATTGTAAAAAAAACAATTCCTTGTTTACTACTTCTTTTAATAATTTGGCAGGGAAACCAAGTTGTTAAGGATAAAGGGTTCGGATTCGGCGTAGAAAAAGGAGCTGAAAAAGGTGTTGATTTTTTTATAAAAAATAAGCTTAAGGGACCGATTTTTAACGGATTTGACGTTGGTGGATATTTGGATTACAGGCTTTATCCGAATGAAAAAGTTTTTGTAGACAATCGACCGGGAGAATATCCGGTAAGTTTCTTTCAAAACGTCTATATTCCAATGCAAAATGATCAAAAAATATTTGATGAAATAGATAAAAAATATAATTTTAATGTCATTTTCTTTAATCATACCGACCAAACCCCTTGGGCAGAAAACTTCTTAAAACAAATAATTAGAAACAAAAATTGGGAACTAATTTATCTTGATGATTATTGTCTAATTTTTGTTAAAAACAATAAAAATAATGCTGAATTAATAAATAAATATCGTATGCCCGAAAGGAAAAATTTAAGCAACGTTGATTATAAAAATAAAAATTCACTTATTGGACTTTCGGTTTTTTTTAATAAAACCGGTCTTTTAGAAAATGAAGTTGAGATTCATAATAAAATATTGGGGCTAGATCCAAATTTTTGTTACTCCTTATATAGGATGGCTAATCTTTTATCCCAAAAAAATAGTTCTTCGGCAGATATTTATGGGTTGAAGTTCAGGAATTTATGCCGCTAGTTTGCTAAAATAAATTAATGACCCAAGGGCTAACCGAAACAGAAGCAAAAAACCGATTAAGAATTTACGGTAAAAACGAGATTAGCTTTAAAAAGAGATTTGTTGGTGTAAAAATATTTCTTTCTCAGTTTATATCGATTCTCAATATCATTTTAATCCTAGCTGCTTTTTTCTCTTTTATCGCCACGGATAAAATTGATGGAATTTTAATACTGGCAATTGTTTTTATTACCGCAGCTTTTGGTTTTTTTCAGGAATATCAAGCAGAGAAAGAACTGGAAAAATTAAAAAAATATGTTACTCCTTTATCAAGGGTTATTAGGAACGGAAAAGAAAAAGAAATCCCGACAACGGAAATTGTTCCCGGAGACATCGTTGTAATAGAAGAGGGAAATTATGCTCCTGCAGACGGAAAAATTATCCAAAATCATCATCTTGAAACCGATGAATCCATGCTGACTGGAGAATCTCTTCCTGTTGCAAAAGAATTAAACGACGAAATATTCTCCGGTAGCTTAATTTTAAAAGGAAGAGCACAGATAATTGTGACTGAAACAGGTAAAAAAACAAAATTTGGAAAAATTGCTCAAGAGTTATCGAAAATAAAAAGTGAAAAAACACCCCTTCAGAAAAAATTGAACGGTCTTGGAAAAATATTATCCATTGTCGTGGCTGTAATTTCTTTTTCTTTAATTCCAATCGGGCTTGCCAATAATAAAGAATTTATTCCTTTGGTTTTTTTAGCAGTAAGCATTGGCGTTGCTGCAATTCCGGAGGGATTACCCGCCGCAATTACCGTTGCTCTGGCAATTGGCACAAAAAGAATGGCTAAGAAAAATGCCGTTGTCAGAAAAATGGCGTCGGTGGAAACCCTTGGCTCGGTACAAATTATCCTCTCTGATAAAACAGGAACTTTAACAAAAAATCAGATGGTTGTAAAAAATTTATGGCTAAAAAACAAGAATAAACTTAATTCCGTATTTAAGGCCTGTCTTTTAGGAAATACAGCGTCTTTGGTAGAAAAAGAAAATCAAAAAGATATTTTTGAATCGATAGGAGATAAAACCGACGGAGCGCTTCTTTTGTGGCTAAAGGAACAGAAGCAGGATTTGGAAAGATTAAAAGACGGAGGAAGAATTATTGATGAATTCGTATTTGATCCAAAAACTAAATTAATAACTACTATTTGGGAGGAGAATAAAAATCAATATCTTTATGTCAGAGGTGCCCCGGAAGAAATTCTTAACCGATCAAAACTAACAGAAGATGAAAAGGAAAAAATAAGGAAAGAGTTTGAAGAATTCGCAAAACAAGGACTAAGAGTAATCGGATTTGGAGAAAAACAAGGAAAAGTTTTTACAAATAAAAATCGGGAAAAACTGGAAAATGAGTTTGACTTTTTGGGATTTGTTGGAATATATGATCCCCCAAGAGAAGAAGTCAAAGAAGCTCTTAAAAAAGCAAAGCAGGCCGGTATTAAAACAATAATGGTAACCGGAGACAATGAATTAACCGCACTTAAAATTGCCGAGGAGATAGGACTAATAGAGGAAAACGAAGAAGTAATAACAGGCGACGATCTTTCCAGATTATCTGATGATGAATTAATAAATGCTCTTCCGAAAATTAGAATTTTTGCAAGAACAAAACCGGAAGATAAATTAAGGATTGTCACTGTTTTAAAGCAAAACGGAATAACAGTAGGTGTTACAGGAGACGGTGTAAACGATGCATTAGCTCTTAAAAAAGCTGATATCGGAGTGGCTATGGGAAAAGAAGGAACAGAGGTTGCCAAGGAAGCCTCCGATATCGTACTTACAGACGATAATTATTCAAGTTTGGTTACGGCAATTCTGGAAGGCAGAACTATTTACAATAATATTTTAAAATCTATAACTTATCTTTTATCGGGAAATCTGGCGGAAATCTCCATAATTTTTTTTGCTGCTGTTTTCAATATGGCTTCTCCGCTTTTACCCACTCAAATTTTATGGATAAACTTTATTACAGACGGGCTTCCTGCCATCGGACTTGCAAGTGACAATAAAGATATTAACGTATTAAACGATCGACCAAGAAAACCAGATACTCCGATACTTACGAAAAACAGCCTCTTTTTAATTTTTTCAATCGGCTTTTTATTGGCCTTTATTTGTTTAGTTTTGTTTAAATTATTAATACCAATTTACGGTGAAGTTTTTTCAAGAACAGTCGTATTTAACACCCTTGTATTGCTCCACATTATTTTGGCTTTCTTAATTCGCGGCAAAAACGCCTTTAAACAAAATAAAATTTTATCTTTCGCGTTAATATTTACAATAGTTTCGCAAATTCTGATCTCCCTTAATCCTTTCTTAAAAGGGATTTTTCGCTTGGGGTTTTAAGCCTATTCAATACAGCAGTCAATTGCTTTTTTTACCAAATTTCCAATCTTACCCATAAAGCCTTTTTTCTCTTTATCGTGCCTGTTGATCGCACTTTGGTCAATTTTTTGAACTTCGGACGGATTAACCAGTTTTAAATTAATCGCCCAAAAAAGAGAATACAGATTATATGCTTTGTCAAACAAATCCTCTGCTTCTTTTTTGTTTCCCAATGTTAACTGCTTTGTCCCAACTTCCATTAACCTCATAGATGCTGCCAGCAGATGCTTTGAGATACACCAGACTTCCCCTTCATATTCTTTAATAATTTTTTTAAGAAGTTCTTTTCTCATTTCCCTTACTTCATAAAGAAGATCGTAATAATTTGGTTTTTCTGTCTTTTGGGCAGTAAAAAATAAATGCTCTTCTATGGAAACGAGGTTCATTATGGCAATTGAAAGATCCTCGTCAGAGGATAAATCAAGCTTTCCCTTTTTGCTTTTGCTTATTTTCTCAATTAGTTTATTTACTTCTTCTTTTTTCTTTAAATCCATATTATTTATCTTACCGTTATAAAATAGAAAATTATACTTAAAATTACAAGTGGCAAAATTGGCATTGCAACTTTTTGAAAAGGAAAGTATGCGCGATTATTATTTTTCTTTTTTAAATAATCATAAGTTTTTACCCCCCCTAAAAATCCTATGGTCCCTAATATTATTCCTATTAAAAGTTTGTCCATTCCCCACATCTTATTTAAAGGATGACCCATTATTCCTGTATAAAAAAGCGGAACAACCATCAAGCCGTAATATGAAATTGTTGTAATAATTTTTCTGCCGATGAATTTTATGTTTTTTTTATCAAACCAGTTTAATGTCCAAATAATCAAAGACATTGTTAAACCGCCTATCCAAAGACCGATTACAGTGTCGTCTATCCCTAACCATCTGGATAAACCCACTCCTCCGGCAACTGCAATTGTACATACCGGGCAAACGGCAAATGCTTTTTCGGCAATAAAAATGTTTAAAAAAAATAAATAAAATGAGACTTGTAAAGTTTTACTTAATTTGATCATAAATAATCGGTATTCCTAATAATAAATAAAAACAGTATTTCAGTCAATCTACTTTATGAAAATTAATTTTATTCTTTATTGTTGTTTTTATTTAAAATATTTAACTATTCTTTTTTACAAAAGTTTTTCTTGTTTATTTTCGCCATGCACTAAGCCAAGGTGTTTATATGCTTGTCTTGTGGCTGTTCTTCCTCTCGGAGTTTTTTTAAGAAACCCTATTTGAAGAAGATATGGCTCGATTACGTCTTCTATTGTCCCTATGTCTTCTGATATCGTTGACGCAATGGTTTCTACGCCCACCGGTCCCCCGGCATGCTTTTCGATAATTGATTTTATAAGTTTTCTGTCTATTCCGTCTAAACCAATTTCGTCTATTTCAAGCATATTTAATGCTTCTTTAACTAATGGTTTTGTGATTTTCCCTTTGCTTTTTACCTCTACAAAATCCCTCACTCTTTTTAAAAGCTTCAAGCCGATCCTTGGTGTTCCTCTGGATCTTCTAGCTATTTCCAATACGCTTTCTTTATCTATTGGAACTTTTAATTTCCCGGCTGCGTTTAAAATAATATTTTCTAATTCGTCCGGAGCATAAAAGTTTAATCTATGCACAACTCCAAACCTATCCCTTAACGGTGCAGATAATAAACCTATTCTTGTTGTTGCTCCGATGATTGTAAAGCGTGGAAGATCAAGCCTTAAGGTTCTTGCTGAAGGACCTTTTCCCATTATTATATCCAGGGCATAATCTTCCATTGCCGGGTAAAGCGTTTCCTCAACAACTTTATTAAGTCTATGAATTTCATCTATAAAAAGTATGTCTCCCTCTTCCAGATTAGTTAAAATAGAAGCTAAATCACCCGCTCTTTCAATTGCGGGTCCGGAGGTTACCCTAATATTGCTTCCCATTTCTTTTGCAATGATATGGGAAAGGGTGGTTTTTCCCAGACCCGGGGGGCCGTAAAGAAGAATATGCTCCAATGACTCTTTTCTTTTTTTTGCTGCAGCAATCGCAATTCTTATTGCCTCCTTGATGTTTTTTTGGCCCGCAAACTCCCCCCAACTGGCTACGCGAAGAGAGGTAAAAAGAATTTCTTCCTCTTTTTTTTCTGATTCATTTTTATTTTTTGCTTTTATTTTATTGTTTACCATTTTATTTTTTGCCAAGATGCTTTAAAACAAACCTTATTTTATCCTCTGTTGTCCTTGCTTCTTTTCCGATCTCTCTTAAGGCTTTGTTAATCTCTTGTGCGGAAAAACCAAATGTCTTTAAGGCGGATACCACTTCTGCGTTTTCGAGCATATCTTTACCAGAAAGGTCTAAATTACTCATACTGCCCAATTTTGTTTTAAGCTCGATTATTATCTTTTGAGCATTTTTGGTTCCAAGTCTTGGAACAGAAGAGAAAAATGCAACATCGCCGTTTATTATGGCGCCTGATATTTCTTCTCTTTTACCGAATGAAAAAATATTCATAGCCGTTTTTGGTCCAATTCCGGAAACTGTTATTAAATTCTCAAAAAGCTTTAAATCTTCCAATTCAAAAAACCCAAATAGCTCCAAAGAGTCTTCGCGAACATAGGTATACGTAAATAACTTTATTCTTGCTCCTTTTTTTAATCCTGAGCTTACGCTATTTGGGGTCAATGCTCTGTAGCCTACTCCATTAACATTAATTACAACGTAGGGAATATCTAAAAACTCAATTACTCCATCTAAAAATCCAATCATAATTTAAGCTTTTTGATTATAGCACACGTTTTTACGAAGACTTTCTTGAGAAAGCACACGTTAAGGCAACCGCTAAGGCATCTGCTGTGTCATCCGGTTTTGGAATCTCTTTTAAATCCAAAACTGTTTTTACCATTTTGCCTATTTGAGCTTTTTCTGCTCTACCATAACCGGCAACTGCTATCTTTACCTGAAGGGGGGTATAAATATAAATTTTTAGCTTCTTCTGACAACCACAAAGAAGAATTACTCCCCTTGCCTGACCTACTAAAAAGGCTGTTTTTGCATTTGTATTAAAAAATAATTCTTCAATTGCCAAAACATCCGGCTTATATTTTTTAATAAGCGCTTCTATTTCTTCATAAATCTCTCTTAATCTTTCTGTTGCTTCTTTTTTTGAACTCGTTTCAATACAGCCAAAAGAAACAACTTTCGTTTTTCCTTTATTAATGTCTATAATTCCCCAACCTGTTCTTCCGATACCCGGATCTATACCCAATATGCGCATAAACTAAATTATTATAAATAATCTTGTAATAATTAACAATTTCCTGTAAAATACAAAAGTTATGAAGCATCCAAAACTAGTTGTAGAAGAAAGAAAAATTACGGGAAAACTGGTTAAAAAATTGAGACGTGAAGGAATTTTACCGGGAAATGTTTATGGAAAAGACATAAAGTCTACCGCAGTTCAAGTTCTTGAAAAAGATTTTCTTAAAATTTATAAAGAAGTCGGAGAAACAGGCTTAGTGGACCTGGAACTTAAGGACAAAACAATGCCTGTTTTAATTCATAATGTTCACACAAACTACAGGCATAGTATATTGCATGCAGATTTTTATAAAGTAAACCTTAAAGAAAAAATTAAAGCAATGGTTCCGGTTGAGATAATCGGAGAGCCAAAAGCGGTAACGGAAAAAATCGGAATACTAATGCAGCTATTGTCGGAAGTAGAAGTCGAAGCATTACCGGAAGAATTGCCAGAAAAAATAGAATTAAATGTTGAACCACTTGCAGAAATCGGGCAAAACCTAACAGTTGCCGATTTAAAGGTTACAGGAGGCGCGCAAATAACAACTGACGCCTCACAAATTGTTGTAAAAATTGATGAATTAGTAAGTAAGGAAGCTCAAGAATTGGCAGCTGAAGAGGCAGCTGCAGCTGAAGAGGCAAAAGCCGAATCAGGAGAAACTACCGAAGGAGAAACTACCGAAAAGAAAGAAGAAGAAGTTAAAGAAACTGAAGACCAAAAGCCAGAAGAAAAACCCGAATCCCCAACCGAAAACTAATTTTTGTTTTTTAAAATTAATTCCATTTCCCTACCCTGTTTAAAATTCGGATCAATTATCAAAACTTTATTAAGATACTCTTTTGATTTATCATAGTTTTTTATTCTGTATTCAAGTACTGAAAGCATAAAATATCCGTCTCTGTAATCTTTATATTCTTTAACCATATTCTGCCACTTTTTTATTTCTTTTAAAACAACCTCTTTTTCTTTTTTACTCTCATTTAATGTTTTTAAATTTCTCCAAAGACTAATGGTTAAAAAAATTAATAGTAAAATTGAAAGAAATATTCCCAACAATAAAAAAAATTTATTTGTAAGAAATATACTTTTTTTATTTTTTTTAATTATGTTTTTGCATTCGGTAAAAATTAGGGATATATTCGGGAATTTATTTATGGGCTTTTGTTTCTTTACAATTGGATGGGTTTTTTTATTATTCATTTTATAAAGGCCATTTCGAAATAATTAGGGGCTCTTCTTTTACAAAAAGCCTGTTTTTTAGCTCTTCTGTTATAAACGGCATAAATGGGTGTAAAAGCTTAAGAAGTGTTAGGAATACCATGCTTAGTACTTGCTCCGAGTCTTTATCCATTCTGGTTTTAATATCCTCAATATAATTGTCTGCAAAATCATGCCAAATAAAATCGTACAGTTTTTGAGATGAATGATTAAAATCATATTTCTCGATTAATTTTGTAATTTCACTAACTAATTTTTTAGTTTTCTTAATCATTTCTTTATCTCTTTCATTCTCTGGTTTAATACTTAAGTTATCGATTGATAAATACCCATCTTCTTTTTTACAATCAATATCTTTTCTTTTCATCTCTATAAATCTTCCGATGTTCCAAAGTTTATTTGTAAAATTCCGCATCGCCTGAAGCTTTGGGTAAGATAATGCTTGATTGTTGCCTAGCGCGGTGCCATAAACCAAGGCAAATCTTACAGCATCTGCTCCATACTGTTCTACCAATTCTAATGGATTAACAACGTTTCCTTTGCTTTTACTCATTTTTTTACCCAATGGGTCATTAACTAAACCATGCAGTACTACGTTTTTAAACGGTACTGTTTTTGTTACATATATCCCAATCATTGCCATTCTTGCTACCCACCATGGTAAAATGTCATATCCCGTTTCCATTACTGTTGTCGGATAATAATCTTTAAAGTCATCACCCACCCCTGTTGTCTTAAGTGTTGCAAAGGGCCATTGAGCAGAAGAGAACCATGTATCAAATGTGTCTTCATCTTGTTTGAGTCTTGTCGAACCGCATTTACATTTTTCAGGTATTTGCCCTTCGGTCACAACCCATTCATCGCATTCTTCGCATTTCCACGCCGGAATTCTTATTCCCCAAACAACTTGCCTTGAAATATTCCAATCTCTAATGTTTTCCAAAAATTGGAAGTATCTTTTTTCAAAACTCTTTGGATAAATTTTAATTTTTTTATCTTTTACCGCTTTAATTGCCTCTTTTGCTAAGGGTTTCATTTTTACAAACCATTGATCCATTGGTAGGGGCTCAATTGGATTTTTGCATTTATAACAAAGCCCAATTCTGTGAGTATAATCTTCTTCTATTTTCTCTATTAAACCCATTTTTTGCATTTCCTCAACCACCACTTTTCTTGCTTGTTTCGCATACAAACCCTTAAATTTACCTGCTTTTTCATTCATTTTTCCATCGTAACCGATGACTTGAACCATTGGTAAATTATGTCTTTTGGAAACCTCAAAATCATCAAAATCGTGCGCAGGGGTAATCTTTACTACTCCTGTTCCAAAATTTGGATCAACCATTTTATCTGCAATAACTTTAATTCTGGTTTTACCCAAAACTGTTTGTATTTCAAGCTCTTTCCCAATGTATTTTTGATATCTTTTATCTTCCGGGTTAACCGCCACAGCGGTATCTCCAAATTTTGTTTCCGGTCTTGTAGTTGCCAAAACTAATGGTCCGTACTTTATGTAATATAACGGGTTTTTTCTTTCTTCATAAACAACCTCAAGGTCCGAAAAGCTTGTTCCATCATGAGTGCAATAGTTAACTAATCTTTTTTCCCTGTATAATAATTTATCGTCATGTAGTTTCTTAAATGTTTCATAAACTATTTTTACAACTTCTTTATCCATTGTAAATTTCCTCCTTGACCAATCCAAGGAAAACCCAAGTCTTCTTAGCTGGTCTTCCATGCCAATCCTGTTTTCCTGAACATAATCCCAAATCATTTTAAATAAATCTTCTCTTTTGTAGTCAAATCTTGTTTTTCCAGTTTTCTGGAGATGTTTTTCAAAAACGAATTGTGTTTCAAATCCAGCATGATCAGCTCCCGGAAGCCATAAAGACATTAAGCCTTTCATTCTATAGTAACGAATAAGAATGTCTTCTATTACATACATTGCGTGCCCAAAGTGAAGCGGAGCGTTTGCGTTAGGCGGAGGGAGGATTATGGAAAAGCGTTCCTTCCCGTTGTTTGTTTCTGGTTTAAAAAAACCCTTTTGTTCCCAGTTTTTATATATTTTCCCCTCAACCTCTTTATTGTTATATGTTTTATCCATTTTAATTGCTATATTTTAACATAGCTAAAGGTTAGTTCAAGTGTTTATTTTTTTGTGAAATTAATTCTTATATTTTTATCTTTATTAATTACCTTATCGTACAGAATTTTATTTTCTAAAATCTTATATTCTTTATCGTTGTTAATAAGTTTATAATCTTCCGGAATAGTCAATAACAAATTATAGGGAATGTTTTCTACACCCGGTTGTTTATAAAGCCTTAAATCGTAATTTATGTACGGCATTGCCAAATCTATTTTTTCATTTAAAACATAATTAACTTTAATTTTTGACATTTTTCCTGCAGGAATATTTACAAAAAAACCGTATATTTTTTTATTTTCCTTACGCTCCTCATCAAGCTCTAATTCTTTGGATTCAATAAAACCCGGCTTTTCGTAAACCGCGCTATCCTTTATAGCAGCTCTTGTTTTCTGAAGTTTATCATCTATATAAATTTTCTCTATTTCTGAATTTGAAGGCAGAATTAATCTTATATATGTTTTGTAGTCTCCTCCTGGCCATTTGTCTTCGCTCGTATTGTTAAAAGACAGTAATAATTGTTCCGTTATTTTTCCTTTTTTATCTATTTCTATTTTTTGATCGATACTTCTTGCAACGTAATAATTAACTTTATTTGCTCCAAAATTTGACTCATTAATCCCTAAGTGATCATTTATTTTATTTTGCGAGATTGTTCTCTTATCCCAAAGTGAAGATGACCATCCGTTTACGGTAAATACGTTTTGAATTGCTAAATTATTAAATCCGAAAATAAGATGCTTTTCCTCAACAGATAATATTATTTTTTCCAATAACAAAAAGTAAGGAACGTTATTTTTTTGTGTTAGATTTTGAACCATGGAATTAAATAATGCTTTTAAAAAATCTTTTTTCTGTGAAGAACCGGGGAAAAAATTTTTTTCCGCATGGGATTCAGTTAAATAAAATAGGTTTTCAGAATTAACTTTTTCATTATAGTCAGAGACATTAATTGTGCCTAGTGCCGATAATATATTTTTAACGAAAGTTATATCAACCCCTATAACACCGTCTACTTTTATATTTTTTTCAAGGTTTAACATAAATGCAGACATGGAAGCAACTTCTCTAAAATCAACTGAGTAATTGCTGTCACGCAAGAAAAGATGTTGATTTTTTAAATATCGTCTTATGTAAAAAGGCGGTTCAACATGAACCTTTAATTGTCCATCAGCGTCATAAACATCATAAATTGAAAAGTCAAAAATCTTCCCTTTATCTATTGTTAATAATCCATATGACCCAACAAATCCCCCACCCGCCCTTAGCTCCATATTATTTTGAAAAAGAATTAGATATGTTTTTTTGCTTTTAAATCCGGCGATTTCCGGAAATAAGTCTATTGTTGTTGAAATAAAATCAATTGTTTTTTCATTTTTATTTATTAATTCTTTTACTACGTTATTTTTATTTTTTTCTTTTTGAATTATGACTAAAGCGGTTTTAGCATCGCTGATTGCGCTTGCAATAACAGACTCTTGTTGCGAACCTGATATGTTGCTCAGGTTTTCAAGCGACACCAAACTATTACTCAATAAAACCAGGGCACGCGATATATTTTCTCCCGTTTCCACATCCTGCCATAATTGATCAGCCAAATCAGTTTTGTTTATTAAGGAAAGTTCTGTTTCAAGCGTTGTTAACGGGTATTTAGAATAAGAAAATGCCGTATTTGCAAAAAATGCATAATTTTTTACTTTATTAATGTTTCCTTTACCAAGCTCCTCTTTCGATAATGCCAATGTGCCTATACCTATAAACGCCAACGTTAAGCTCGACAATAATGGGAGAAATATTAATAAGAATACGAAAAATAATCCCCATAATACTGATGTTTTATTTCTACCCGTTCTTTTTTCTTTTTTTTTATTCGTTTTTTCTTTAATTAAATAGCTGCTTTCTGTTATCATAATTTTAGTCATCTTGTTTTTAATATCATTATTTAAAAAAACTCCTTTAATATTGGGTAACGCAACAGTTTTAATTTTATTCTTTTTCTTAAAATCAATCTTTATCCATGGATTGCTCTTTTGAATTTGGTGAGCTATGGACAAATATGTAATTCCATATTCTGAAAACAAGTAAAAGTTCTTCTCTTCTTTGTTTCTTCCGAATGATATTTCCAAGGTATTAGTAATTAATTCATTTATTTCGGTTGGGTAAATTGTCTGCATGCCACTCTGAGGAACATCTATTCTTCCAAAGCTTTTTGCTTCTAAAATTATTTTTTCAACAAGAGAGTGTGAACCAAGTATTTTCTCTTCCGAGAACAATTCTCCGTATATTATGCTTTTTACATTCTTATAGTTACGTTCCAAAAATGAAATTATTTTATCGTCAACATCTGACAATTTAGTTATCAGTATTAAATTTGATTTATTTTCTTCTGTTTTTTTTACAAATGACAGTAGTGACTCTTTGATAATTTCGTTGTCATTTACTACAAAAATAAATGAGTAGTCATTTTCTGGAATTACCGGTATTTTTTTTTCAAAAGAAATGTTTACTATATTTTCGTGGTTAAGGTTGTCGCCATATCTATTCTTATCGCTTACATAAACCAAAAGAGCTTCCTCTTTTAATTTTTCTACCAAACAATCCCCTATTAAACCTTTTCTATCAACTATCAATATCGGTTTTTCGTAAAAAGAATGGTTTTTTTCTATAACCAAGGCAGGCTGCTTCACAAATTTATTTTAGTTGAGTTTAGAGGTTGTTGTCCAGCGCCATATTTACAAGACTATCTGCTTTCCTATTTTGTTCCCTTGGTATATGTTTGTAAAAAATCTGTTTTTTTATTTCTGCTTCTTTTTCTCTTACCTTAAAGACCATTTCTCTTAAGTCTCTATTCTTCACTTTATACAATCCTTTTATTTGCGAACATACTAATAATGAATCAAGGAAAAAAATAATTTTAGTAACTTCTTGTAACTTTTCAATATTTTCAATAATCCAGCTAAGAGCCTCTAATATTGCTGAATATTCCGCAACATTATTCGTTGCGTTTCCAATTTTTCTTCCGATTGATGCTATCTCCTTATTATCTTCATCAACTATGTATACGCCAACAGCAGCCGGTCCGGGGTTACCCCTTGCGCCGCCGTCTGTATAAATGTTAATTTCCCTCATATTGGTACTCCTTTTCTAATATTTTATTAATACCTACTAATTTTAATCCCATTAATAATGTAATAATTCCTTCTGATATTCCCGTAATTATCGCTGCTGCAAAATATGAATAAATCGGTATAAAAATTATGTTTAAAATTATGTTAATAATTGACGATATTATATATATCTTCAATAAATATTTTTGATTTTTAAAGGAAATTAATATCCATTGAAAAAAATTACTTATAAAAAAGAAGGGGAGTGATAACAATAAAATTCTAAATGGCAAAACAGAATCTATAAATTCTTTTTTTATTAAAGAAAAAAAGCTTGAAAAATACCAAAAAGGGATAATTAAAAATATGCTTGTTAAAACAAAAACAATCATATAGCTTTTTATTATTTGTTTCATTTTTCGAAAATTTTTCTGGTTTTCTAAAAGCATCGGATACAATGCGTTTGATAAAAATAACGGTAGCGCAATTAGAAAGTCAAAGAATTTGTAGGACAATCCATAAGTGCCTACATCCTTAGCGGATTTATAAAAAGCTAAAATTATCGAGTCAATTCTAAAATAGACCAAATTAAAAATTAACATTAGTCCCAATGGCCATGATAGTACAATTATTTTTTTTGCAAAATTAATATCTATTTTAAAAATTTTAATTTTTTTACCGGTTAATAACTGGCTTAAAATCGCCGTAACGACACCGCTTAGCACAAACCCCAAAATAATATGGTTCAAGCCAAATTTATAAGAAATAAAAAATAAAACCAAAAGAAAATTAACAACTGATCCAGTAATAACTGCAAGCATATACCCAAAATAATTTATTCTTTTTTGGTAAATAACAGAAGACGAATAGATTATTGACTGACTAAAGAAAGAAAGGGAAAAAATTAAGATTCCCATCTTAACTACAGGCGGATAACCTGTATTAAGCGAAATATTGTAAGGAAGCAATAGTGCAACTATGTTTACTATTATAAAAATTACTATTGATATTAATATTCTTAGGTTAAAAAAGTCATTAAATTTTGCTTCGTCTTTATCTAGCTGCAAATATATTGCGTTCATTCCAAAATCCATAAATATATAAAAAGGTGCGACAAATGAGGTTATCTTAATAAAATCCCCATAATTTAATACACCAAAATATCTTGCAATAAAAATCGTGATTAAAAATCCGATAAATGATGAAGCAAGCCTTGCGGTTGCTTGATACAATGTATTTTTAGCAATTCTAAAATACTGCATTCTCTTATTCTAACCTATTATTCTTGTTTTGCGAAGATAAACCCTAAAGATAATGTAAGCAATATTTGTCCTTGCTGGAGAGTTAATAAATAATGGTCAAACATTCCTAAAAAAAGAATTATAATAAAAATTATAAGCTTTGACTTCTTATAAACACTTTTGTCTTTAATTATTCTATTTATTGTTTTGATAATAAAGACTGCAAAAAAAGAAATACCTAAAAACCCTGTTTCTGCTAAGATAAGCATATAAATATTATGAACGGGTTGAAGTATTAAATTTTTACTACTTATAAAATAAGGGATGTTTGATAAAAAGTTATTCAGCCCAACTCCAATAAAGGGATTTTTTAGAAACATTATCCATGAAACTTTTAAAAGTTCTAGTCTCTCTATAACAGCTACTTCTTTTAAATCAAATTTTAAAAATCTTCCATTAAAGATTCCAAAAAAAACCACTGATATTGCAAGTGGAATAATTAAATAACTTATTCTTTTTTTTACAAACAAAGCTCCTAACGTGAGAACATAAGCAAATACCGCAGCTCTACTCATAGAAAAAGCTAGCGCTATTGTTCCTATAAAAACCGATGACACATAAAATAATCTAATTTTATTTTCTTTAGCTATTAATAATTGTGAGAAAATTAAAATTATGGTAACAACTAAAAATCCAGCCAATAAATTAGGGTGGGAAAATGTGCCATATGGCCTTAATACCAATTCTCCGTTTATGGATGCGTTAGCAATTCCGGGTGTTTGACCATTAAATGTTCTTTCACCAAAATAATAAAACAATCCTCCTATTGAGCCTTGTTTTAAAAATTGAGAAATTGCCAAAATACTCTGAAGGATAACGCTTATAGAAATAACTAATATTGTTTTCTTAAACAACTTTTTTTTACTAAATTGTTGAACAAAATAAAAACCAAGAAAGGAAAATTCAAAAATCTTTAATATTTTATATATTCCCAAAAGAGGACTTATAGAAAGAGCAATTCCGGAAAATAGGACAAATAACCACACCATGATCCATAAATTATCTTTTATTTTAATATTTGCTACTTTAAAGTTAATTTTAAAAATTTGAATAAAGAACAAAGATAAAATAATTAAATCTGTTAAGTAAAAAGTGGGGGAAAGGTAATCGATCCTCAATCCTTGAACATACGAAAAATTAAACCAAAAGTGTTTTCCTAGCTGATTTGATATTAGAAAAATAAAAAAGAAGTATAGACATTCTTCTAGTTTTAGTATTTTACTTGTCACATTAGCGTGGCTTTATAACAAGCATTCTTTCTATTCCTTCACCAACTGATTCGGAAACAACTTCTTTATCTTCTTTTAACGCAAGGTGAATTAGCCTTCTTTCCCATGATTTTAAATTTTTAAGCATAATCTCTCTGTTTTCTAAAAGTGCTTTTTCTTTGCTTTCCATAGCAAGACTATTAAGCCAATCTGATCTATTTTTTTTATAATCTCCAATCTCCAAAGAGACTCTCTTAAAAGTACCTGTTTCCTTTGCTATGCAAAGAGCAAAGATTAGTTGTAAAGATTCTAAAGTATCACCATGGTGACCGATTACCATTCCTGTGTCTTCTGTCTCTAGAGTTATTTCGATTTGGTCATCGGCTTCTTTTATTTCGAAGTCTGCTTGAATATCCAAGCCTTTTAAAAGTTTTTTTACTACTTCTTCTATTTTATTACCTTTTTTTGCCATATTTTATTCTTCCATTCTTCAAGACCACCTAGTCCCGAAATTTTATACTGCTGTATGATACCAAAAATCGTAAAGGTATTCCAGTACAAGGATAGCCCTATTGAGAAACTATACGAAAAGAAGCCTATCATAAGCGGAAACAAATACATTGACTGCGATTGAAATGCTGTTGCAAAATCCTCCTGTTTCTTTTCTTTTACATTTTCTTTTTCTTCTTTGTTTTTAACAAACATCATTTTTGACTGAATGTATTGAAAAAGTCCTGTTAATAAAGGTACTAAAAAAACAAATGGTCCTATTTTTTCAATAAGCTGAGAAGGGCTTTGGGCTAAAGGTAGTCCAAAAAATAACGTATCCCATGGGTTAGTTAATTTTAATGAATCAAAATACAGTACTTTATTTATATCAACCGGTTTTAGCAAAACTATTTTCTGAAGAACGGAATATAACCCCCAAATTATTGGCAGTTGAACAATAACAGGCAGGCAACCCGCAGCCGGATTAACGCCATGCTCTTTATAAAGCCTCATTGTTTCTTGTTGCAACATTTTTGCATCATTTTTGTGTTTATCTTTTATTTTTTTAAGGTGAGGGTTCATCTCTTGCATTTTTTTTGAAGCTTTTAGTTGAGAATTCATCAATGGATACAAAATAAGTCTTACAATAATTGTTAAGCCGATAATCGAAAAGCCTAATGCATAGGGAATTTTGATAAATGATAGCAATTGATAAACTATCATCAAGATATTAATTAACGGATTTATGATTAAAGTGTCAAAATTTACCATATTTTAAATTATACAGGTTTATAAAAAGGATTACATCTAATAATTCTTAACGCTCCACAAGCCAATCCTTTTAATAAACCCTCTTCTTTTATCTTGTTCTTAGTATACTCGGTACAAGTAGGAGAGTAGCGACAAAACTTATTTACCCCTAATGTGTTTTTTAGAATAACCGATACCACTGATTGGTAAAACGAAATTATTAACAAAACAGTTTTTTTCATTTAAGTAATCTTTCTTTTATAAAAATGTTTTTTATTTCCAAAAACAGAGCTTGTTTTGTTTTTTCTAAAATGCTTTTTTTCATAATAAACAATATGTCTGTCCCTGGTCTTGTTTTAATCATCAGGTCTTTTAATAATTCATAAACCTGTCTTCTCATCTTGTTTCTATAGACCGCTCTTTTGTCAATTTTTTTTCCAATAATTACTGCTGATCTTATACTTTTAGTGTTATTTTCTGCAATTTTTATAATAAAATGCTCCGTGGAAATTGCAGCCTTGCTAATTAGTTTATTTTTTAAAGGTAGGCGGTTTTCCTTTTTCAACATTTATTAGACAGTTAGTTTTTTTCTACCCTTTAGTCTTCTTCTCCTAAGAGTTTTTTGCCCGGAGTGCGTACTTGCTCTTTCCAAAAAGCCATGTTTCCTTTTTCTTTTTATCTTTTTTATTTTAATGAATTTTTCCATAACAATATTAGAGTATATCAGAAATTCTTTGGTTTTAAAAGCCTCTTGTTTTAAAAATTGTAGCGAAAGATCTAGTTTTATCCCTTTTTTCCACTTGACAAAAAGTTATCCACATTATTAAACTCCTGGTTACTATGGATGATCTAAGTTCCTTATGGAATAAAATATTGGGGGAAATAGAAATTGAAGTCTCAAAGGCTAGTTTTTTAACACTTTTTAAAAAAACTACTCTTATTTCGCTCGAAGACGATGTAGCAACAATTGCAGCTCCATCCAGTATGATAATTGATCTCCTAAAAAGACGCTATTCCGATATTATTAAAAAGGTTTTTGATAAACAAACTGACCTTGACATAAAACTGGTTTTTATACCCAAGGTCGTTGTTAAGGAAAACCCCCTTGAAAAAACAGGTCCTCTTTTTACAAAAGCAGAGGAAATAATTAAAAAAACCATTGGGCATCTTCCAAGAGTGAGGCCGGATTTTACCTTTGAAAACCTTGCTGTTTCCTCAAGTAATCAACTGGCATATGTTAGCGCAACAACCGTATCCAAAAAATTAGGTAAGGCATATAACCCTCTTTTTATATATGGTCCTGTGGGAGTAGGGAAGACCCACCTTATGCAAGCAATCGCAAACGAGGTATACAATAAAACCCCAGACAAGAAAATAATTTATCTTACAAGCGAAGAATTTACAAATGAAGTTGTTGATGCAATAAGAACCAACACTACAAATTATTTAAAGAAGAAGTTTAGAAACATTGATCTTTTAATTATAGACGACATACAGTTTGTTGCCGGAAAAGAAAAGGTGCAAGAAGAACTTTTCCACACATTTAATGTTCTTGTGGACAACGGGGCTCAAATAGTTTTGTCTTCGGATAGACCACCGTCTGAAATCAAAAAGGTGGAAAAAAGGTTATTGTCAAGGTTTGCGGGTGGACTTACTGTTGATATTGAATCGCCTGATTTTGAATTAAGAACAGCAATTTTATTAATTAAAGCAGGAAAGCATAATTTTAATTTACCAATAGAATACGCAAAAAAAGTTGCTGAAAAAACAATGGATGCAAGACAAATAGAGGGCGTGTTGTTAAGGATAATCACAGAAACCAAGACGGGAAGCAAAGAAATAGACGAGGCGGTTAACAAGGTGCTATCTATAAATCCAAGCACAGAGGAAAAAAGGGTTCGGCCTGACGATTTAATACTTTCTGTTTGTGATTATTACAAGCTTAAACCAACACAACTAAAAGGAATTAAAAGGGACGCGTTTTTGGTAAGGGCGCGGCATATTGCAATGTATTTACTAAAAAAAGAGCTTGGATTATCTCTTGTTGAGATTGGTAACCTTTTGGGGGGAAGGGACCACACTACAATTATATATGGTGTGGAAAAAATAGAACTAATGAGCAAAGATCCTTTGTTTAAAAAAGAAATTTTGGGGATTGTTGGTTTAAAAAGCTCTGTTTTTGTGGATTAATGTTTTTTTTATGATTATCAACATTTTTTCCACAAAGATATCAACGGGTTTTCAACTTTTTTACAGTCGTGCGGTGTTGCTTTTTTCCACTTTTCCCTATAAACTACAACAACTATAAATATAATACTATATTATGAAAATAGCTTTTCTTGCGGAAAACGTTCAAAAAAAACTTTCTTTTGCGATGCACGCTGTTTCTTCAAGAAGCCAACTACCAATTTTAACTAATCTTTTACTGGAAGCAAAAAAAGGAGAACTTATAATTAGCGCAACAGACCTTGAGATAGGGATAATTATTAAAACCAACAGTAATGTTGAGGAAGAGGGAAGCGTTACCGTTCCAGCAAAAACATTTTTTGATCTTTTGTCAACTATAGGAAAAGGGAAGGTGTCTCTTGTTTCAAAAGACAAAAACATGGAGCTTAAGACAGAAAGAATAAAAACCGTATTTCAAACAAGCCCAACAGAAGACTACCCAAAAATAATAGAGAAAAAAGGAGCCTTATTGTCCGTTGTTGAGCCAGACATAATAAAAAAAGACTTGTCAAGCGTTGTTTTTGCAGCAAGTCAAGACACAGGAAGACCTGCCCTATCTGGTGTGTTAATGGAGAAAGAGGGAAGCGGGTTGGTGGTTGTGGCAACAGATGGATTTAGGCTTTCTCTTAAAAGAAACTTAAAAATAAACATAGATAATAAAATAGAAAAACCATTTTTGATTCCATCAAGGGTGATAAAGGAACTGATTTCAATGAGTGGAGAAGGAGAGGATATAAAAATCTATACTTCGGAAGAGAGTAGTCAGGTAATCTTTGAGCAAAAAGACATAACCCTTGTGGGTAGATTAATAGAGGCAGATTACCCTGCATACGAAAAAATTTTACCAGTAGATTATTCTACAACAGCGGTTTTTGATAGAGAAGAATTTCTTGATGCAATAAAAGTTTGTTCTGTTTTTGCCAGGGAAACCGCAAACATAATAAAGATTTCAATAGAAAAAGAAAAAATGGTTTTATCCGCAAACACCCCATCTGTTGGAGAAAACTCTGTGGATGTTTCTGTTCACCTAAGTGGCGAAGAGAATGAAATAGCTTTTAATGCAAGGTATTTATTGGATTTGTTTTCTTGCATAGAAACCAATGATGTGGTTTTTGAAATGACAGGACCTCTTAATCCGGGCGTGTTTAAAATAAAGGACGACAAAACCTTTCTTCATTTAATAATGCCAATTAGGGTTCAGGAGTAACATTATTTCCACGTAATCATAATACTACCAGGGTCAACCCCTTTTGATCTTATAAAATTGTTTATATCTACTTCATAGTCACTCTTGTTATAAGTTTTACCAGGGAGAGCCCAGACAACATACCTAATTGTTTTATCTTTATTTGATTCGTAGTCAAAAACCACGTCGCCAAAATATTGTGGCAAAAAAGAACTTAATGGATATTTTTGTTTTCTTTCTATAATTATTTTTTTTGATTTTTCTTTTTCCTCTTTAAAGTAATTTATCCACTTTTTTTCCTCGGTGTCAATTTCCTTTTCACTGTTTGTTAGGGGTATCATTACAAGTGAAACCCTTGTTGTGGAAAAGGCCTTAATGACAATATTGTGTTCTTCGTCTTGGTAGTCGGTGTTGTGAACAAGTATTTTATATTCTCCTGGAGAGATGTTGCTAATTTTTACAGGGGCGTAATAGACCTTATTGTTAAACATAAATTGAGCTTTATCAATTTTTGATTCAACATCAAGGGAACCTTTTCCTGTGGTTAAGGCAGCAATGATAAAAATCGTAAAAACTAAAACCAGCGAGATAATTATATATGTTATTTTTTTCATTTTAAGACCACCCAACTGGTATTTAAAGAGTTTGTTATTTGCTGTTCCGTTGCTTCTGTTCTGTGTTTTCCATCAGGGTCATTTACAAAATATACACCAGTTGAGTACCCGGTTAAAACAATAAAATGTCCATGATTCGTGAAAAAACCCGCACTATGAGATTGAATAATGGGAATTCCCATTAAAAGATATTTTTTTGCTTCTTCCCAATCAATTTCTTTTGCGTTTAATCCATACATTCTTGGCATTCCGGTCATTGCATCCCAGGAAGTACCTTTGTTACAAATCCGCCATCCATTATCAAGAGCAATTCTTGCGGTTTCGGAGGGAAAAACCTCTTTATTTAACCAATAAGAAATTAGCATTGCAAGGGATGCAACCCCACACCCTGCTGATCCAATCGTGGTTCCTCCGCATCCATAGCTATTGCTTCCCCATCTTTCGTCCCACTGTTTATATAAAGGAACTTTTCCGTTAACATTGGCGCTAGGTGCTTGAGAAGACACTGTGCACGAAGAGGGTAAAACTACATCACCTAAGGGATTTCCGACTTTTACAACAGAGCAGTTGCTTTGAAATGATTGTGCCAGCGCAATCGTTGTTGATATAGATAAAAATACAAAAACAAAAACCGTAAAAGTAAGCTTTTTTTTGATCATATTGTTAATTTTACAATTATTGACATTTAAATATATTCGGTATTATTCTAACATGGAAGTGATCATCGTGATTTTCCCAATACTGCATTTCCCCTGGTAGGTTTTTGCTCCTTGCATAGGAATTGACTTCGTTTTGTACAACCGTGTCGTTGTAGAAGATATATTTTATTGCGCCTGTATCCATAAGTATTTTTCCAAGTTCTGTTGCTAGTTTTCTGCCGTTTACATTCCCAGAAGAAATGTACCAAGCGGAAATATCTACGTCGATTCCACACTTGTGGCTTGCATGTGAATCTGGATCAGTAAGATTATCCAGGTCGCCGATCGAGAATTTATTATCAAGGTTGTTTTGAGACCATCTTTGCCCAATGTTGTAGATTATTTCTAGTAAATCATTCCTTCCCCATCTAAGAGCATTTTCTTTGTTTAAATTATAATAAGAAGCTTCGGGTAATTCATAAGAGATATAATTGGTACCAATTAAATTATAATCATCGCCTCCACTGCAAACGTTTGTTTTTGATCGCGTTTTGTTAATAGGGGCACAGCTTTTTGATGCAATACTTGCTGTTCCACCCAAAGCATCCGCGAAAGCCTGGTTAATAATATAAGTGTCTTTTGTGTTAATCTTTGGACGGAGAGTTATTGTGAAGGATTTTGATCCTGCTCCAAGTCCACTTGCTCCGGTAATTCCAGCATCATAAACAGCTTTAATATAATTAATAACGTTTTGTTTAGTATAGTGCCCAGAGTTTTCTTCCTTATCCCACATATCGATTGTGTGCGCTAGATTGTTGTTCATGCCAATGTCTAAAAAATGCTTTGCAAGTAAATATGCCCCAATTCCATCGTCTTTATAAAGCGTTGCGAGAGCAAGCTTTGCTTCTTTATCGTCTTTCTCCGCTCTTTGTAAGAGCTCATTAACCGTTGTTATATTTGGGAAAACCGAAGGATTTGTGATAGACCTGCCGTTTAAACATCGGTTCTTAGACTGATCTATTACAGCTTGGCCAATTTGTTGTATGGTTTTTCCTGAATGCATTTCCGATATGGCTTTTTCTAAGCTAGTTTTTGTGTATTGAGGATGGTTGCCAAAGATTCCTACTTGCCATAGACAATTATCGCCCGCAGAAATTGAACAATAGCAAGTTGAGTTAACAGTATTTGTTCCATCTACACAGTTTTCGAAACAATAATCAGCGCCATTGCTTTCTGTCCATATCCACCAACCCAAAATTCCAATATCTACGCCAAGTTTTTCGGAGGCAATAACAGCCTGAGGCATTACTTGTTTCCATCTTTTTAAAATTTCTTCATCAAATATTTTGGGGTTTGGATTATTGGGTGCTGGAAATCCGTATGACTCGAATTTTTTTTGATCAAAACTAGCGCTTGTTGTTTGTCCAGATATTGAACTTGATTGGTTTGCGTTTGATTCCAGCGTCCATTTTACTGTTTTAGTAAGAGATGTGTTTGTTGTTTGGTTTCCGTTTGCGTCAAAAAGAGTTGGGTTGTTGTCTGCGCTTACAAACTCCGCATTATCGGGGATAGGATCGGTTATAGTTATTTGACTGGGGTTTCCGGAATAAGAAACATTAATTGTAAAGGTTATATCTGAATCAGCAGAGCCAGCAATTGGATTTGGGACACTTTCCTTATTTACTGTTTTAGAAATGTTTACAACAGGATTTCCTCCTATACCAAGCCTTGATTGATAATCCCCAGCACCGAATATAAGAAGAATTAAGACTAATATAATTATAAAAATTATTACAGCAAGAATAACCCACCCGACAGGATTGCTTCCTAGCGCTACAGCTCCTCCTGTTCCCGCGGCTGCTGTTCCGGCTCCGGCAGCTCCAGCAGCGCTGCCAGCCGCGCCTCCGCCACCAAGAAGAGATCCAAAGATTGATCCTCCGGCTTGCCCTAAAAATCCTCTCCCGGCACTTCCAAACAATTGTCCTCCTAATCTAGGACCAGATTTAAATATAGATTTGCCTTTGTTAAAAAGACTATTTGCTCTATCTATGTAATTTTTGGGTTGTTTAATTGAGGGGAGTCTAAAATTACCAAGTGTTTCATGATCTTCATTATTTGTCGTAGTCGTAGTGGGTGTAAAGGTGGTTGGGGCAAAATACTCATTTTGCCTTGCCGAAGAAGAATTGCCGGATGAAGATATGTGCTCACTTAATCTAATTGAAAAACATTGAATAAAAAAAGAAGTTACTTGCTCTCTTGTTTTTATTGATCCTTTATCCCATTGACGACTCATGGGCTTTTTTAATTTTAAAAATTTTCTCCTTTCTCTTGCGCTTTGGAGTTTTTTTGCCTGTTCAATTTTTTTTAAGGTTTCGGTTAGAGCAATTGAAACCACATCTCTCTTTGGATCTTGGGCTGGAGCATTTTTTATTGCTTCAATTGCCCTCGCTTTTTCTAAAAGATCTGACTTTTCTTTTAAAAATGCTTCGTCTACAGCAAAACGGAAATCGTGATCTTCTTTAATTTGCGCTTCGGTTTTGCCGGCATGCTTTATGCACCATTCGTCAAACACTTTTTTTTCTGTTCTTCGATATTCCTCTTGCCTTTCTTTTGGGTCCCCAGAGGTCGTGTAGTCTTCTACAACAGTTCTTTTTACAACTTTTGTAAATAGATCAGGGGCAACAGTTTTTTTTAATCTGACGTTGTATAAAAGCTCTTTTTCTAATTTTTTTATTGATTCATTAAAAAGTTCATCTTTTGTTAATTCTTTTTTTTGTTTGCCAAAATAAACGGCGTTTTCCTTTTTGTCTTTTTTTTGCGTCAGATCGCTTGTTTTTTTGTCTTCTGTATCGCTTACCTCCACATGATTTGGGTTTAGGAGAACATTTTCTATGTCCGATCGGAATTTTTCGTATTCAGGATAATCAACCAAGAGCTTAAAAAGGCTATCGTGCGCTCTTTTTAAACTGTCAGGGGTTCCGAGTGAAGCGTATTTCATTATTAAACTAAATCCATCCCTTGCGGCTTGACCCTTTTCATCTTGTGGCAATGTACTTATGAATTGCTCAATCCTTTTTTGAACAAATTCCTTTGTTTGACTGTCTTGGTTACTCATAGATTAGTTGGCGTGGTTGGGTTTCCTGTCTGTATTGGTTGTTGATCAGGAGTTATTTCCGGATTTAATTGTTGGGGAGTTTTGGCAAGCGGTGCTTCATCCGTTGGTTTTTCGCTTGATTCCGTTTCTGCCTGTTTTTGCATTTTTTCAAGCTCTTGAGGATTAGATGTAATTAGCGTGTGCTCAAAAGGAGCAGCAATTACTTTTATAGCAACGTGACTTTGTCCTGCAAAAAATAATCCTTCACCGATGTCTGCGGAAAGCAACAACTCCTTTTCTCCTTGAGAAAGATAAAATATTTGAGCAATATGGTCAATTTCGGTAGTGCTTTGCTTTAAAAGCACTTGAATTGATGAATTGGATAAAACAGCTTTCCCGTAGTCTGTTGATAAAAAGTCCTGAACATCCTGCGTTGCTGTGGTAAGCGCAAGATAATATTTTCTTGATCTTTTGGCTATTCCATAAACAAACGAAGCTGAATCCTGATATTTCATTATGTACCAAGCTTCATCTAAGATAAGCAATCTCTTTTTAAGATTCTTTTTAACTTTTGTCCAAACAAAGTCCAAAATTATATGCATTGCAACCGGTCTTAATTCTTCCTCCAGGGTTTTAATATTAAATACGGTAAAAGGATTCTTTATGTCAAAGTTAGATTGTTGATTAAATATGCCATTTAAGCTTCCTTTAATGAATTTTTCAAGTCTTAAGGCAAGTTCTCTTGCGGCAGGATCTTCCATTCCCAAAAGTACTTTGTATAAGTCCTCCATAAGTGGAGGTTGTTTTTTTTGAGTTGAAGGATCTGCGGTAATTCCTTTTTGTCTGTATGTTTCTACCAGAGCTCTATCAAGTATCGCGTCGTGGGCAGGATCAAGATTGCCCATAATTATTCTTAGCAAGCCGTGAAGAGATAATATTTTTAAGCCGAGTTCGTTTTCCCCTTCTTCGTAAAGACCAGAAAGATCAAAAGGATTAATTTTTACCGGCTCAGACGGAGTAAAAGAAACATGCTCCCCTCCTAATGTTTTTGTCAGCGCTTCGTATTCTCCTTCCGGATCAATAATTATTACTTCTGTGCCAAACATAAATTGTCGCATCGCTTCAAGCTTAATAAGATATGATTTTCCGGAACCTGATTTACCAAAAACTACTTCATTTGCATTTTCCAGTGTGTATCGATCAAAAATAACTAGTGAACCGTTTTGTTCGTTGATGCCATACATTACTCCGCGATCCTGCGTTAAAGTAGCAGAGGTAAACGGAAAGGTAGAAGCAAGAGAAGTTGTGTCCATGTTTCTGGTTATGAATAATCTGTCTTGACCAATTGGAATTGTTGACTTAAACCCGTCTTCCATCTGAAGGGTAGCGGTTTTAGTAATCATCATAATGGAATTAAGTATTGAGTTTAGTCTTTTTGATGCTTCGCTAAGATCATCAAGATTATCCGAAGATAAAGTTATATACAAACTGAACTGGAAAAATCTTTCAACTCCTTTTGCAAGTTGCTCTTGTATTTCCAGTGCGTCATCAAGTGCTGCTCTTACTTTTGGATCAACAACTTTTCCCTCCTCGATTTCGGAGGAAATAGTCGCTTCCATTTCGGCAATTTTTCTTCTTAAATCTGCCAGAACATCGGAGGCAGAGGTTGGGTAAATAAACATTGATACATTCATTGAATGGTCAAAGTCAATTAAAGGCTGTAGCCAGTTTGGAGAAACATAACGTGGGTATCCTACTACAAAAAACGTACGATAGTATAAATCTCCAACGCGGATATATTTAAAATCTACTTCAACCGATGGGGGAGCAATTACATCAACTAAAGAAACCATTCCTTTTTCAAGCTTTTTAATACCGGGACCTTTTGTGTTTTGCTGAACAGGGATTATTGGTTGTTGTTTTGTTTTCTTGCCAAATATTTTCATTTTTCTTCCTTTCTTACAATAGCTGTTTTTATATTTTCGGTTATCTGGTTTGTTTCGATATGGGCATCGTTATAAAGCTCGTAATAAAGTTTAACCAATTCCTCTTTTTCTAGCGTTTTTGCTCCAAGGCTAAGCCTTGCGAGTTGAGCGTGAATCGTATCAAGCTTTGTATGCAAAGATGCTTTTGCCTCTTCGATAAAAGAGTTTTTCCCCGACTGTTTTTTTACCGTTGCATTTGCAGCTACGGTTGCAGCTCCTTTTTCAAGATACGAATAGGGTATGCAGATATAAAAATTTTTGTCCAGCACGATATTTACTTTAACCAATTCCTGCACAAAATCTCTATACAATTTAATTTGACTTGCTAGCATTTCGTTTTGGGTATTTTTGGCTTCGTTGTCTAATAGTTTTAAGTATGAGCTAATATCTAGCTTTTTACTCCTAATAATAATTTCTATTGGAAAAGAAAGTGAGTTTAGAAGCGACGCGTAGGAATATATTTTTGTATTTTGCTCTTCAAGCGATAAAAGCGCAAAATTTGTCGCTCTAACTTCAATAATAGAACAGGCACTATTTCCGGACAGAAGAACAATATCGTCAATAATATCAATAATTTCCGTAAATTTTTGAGTTGTTGAGTGTATTTTTTGGGCAGAATCTTTCATATATTAATTACCGAATAAACTTTTTCTTAATTCTTCTCGCTCATCAATAGAAATTACTTCAATCGGCAAGATTATTTCTCCGGTTGCCTGAAATTCAACAGAATCGAATCTATGTTTTTTTTCCGGATCCTCAAAGTCAATGGTGTATATGCCGTTGGACAAAGGAGTTGCTGATGCAAATTGCCCAAGCGGGTTAGTCTTAAAAGCCCGGACTGGGTTTCCTTCCTCGTCTTTTACCTCAACTAAAATATTCGGTAGAGGATTGTTTCTTGAGTCTTTTATAATACCTGTTAAAACATTTGGAAAATCAGTAGAAATAGGAAGTCCTACGCTTTTGCCCATTTCTTTTGGAATGCTTCTAACATGTTTAGTTTGTTTTATTTGCGGCTCAGGGATCGCCATGCTTGGGGTGTAAACTTTTTTATTTTGTACCTCAAGTTTTTTTTGAAGTTCCAATAATTGATTTTCTAATTGTTGTTTTTGAAGCATAGTTTCATTTAAGATCTTTTCAAGTTCAGTTACTTTTTGGTGCGCTGCCTCATACTCTTTGGATCCTGTTTTCTCCGAAACTTCTTTTTGCTTTGCTTCCTCAAGTTGTTTTTGAAGAATTACAGCTTCTTTCTGAAGCTCTTCTTCTTTTTCTTCCGGTTCTTCTTTAGCTTCTTTGGTTGGCATATCAACCGGTTTTGGTGGTTCCACTACAGTTTTTAAATTGTTTTTGCCAAAAATTGCAGCAAATGGATTAGGAAGAGAAAAAGAGCTGTCATCTTGCAGGGTCTTGGCTTGAATTATTGGGTTAGAAATATTATTCAAGGTTTGCAAAAATGATATTTCTTTTTCGTCCAATTTATTTTTAGGAGTTTTTGGTAGCGAGGATAAAAATGACTTGAGCTTTTCTTCCGAAATTGCGGGTTGAACAGGAGAGTGAGCCATTATTGCGCCTTGTTTTAATGTCCCAAACTCGGGAAAATAAAGATCTGCTCCGTTTTTTTGATAAACAAATTGAGTTGGGTTAAAAAGTGCCTTTGAAAAATTGCCAATCATTACATCCAATGGTCTTCCCTCTATTGGCAAAAAAGCAAAGCTTGCTCCGATTCCGGCTACTACAAGCGCAATCGGAAGTTTTATCAAAAGCAAAAACGGCATAGCAGTAATAATCCAACCTAAAATTACGCCTGTTGCAAGATATGCAAACTGTTTGACAGTCATATTGCCGATTAGTTTAAACTGAAAGCCTGTTATATCTTGAGGAATAGGGTGATTTTCCATATAAAACTACTGTATAACGTGAAAAATTTGCTTTCAAGATTATCAAACTAGGTCAAACAACAATTAAAATGTATCTAAAAACCGTGAAAAATGCAATATAGAAAAACAATAATAATTTATGTAATTATTTCTTTTAGAAAAAGAGGATTAGGAACAGTTATTAAACCCAAAATAATTAATACATTCGGCTCCTGTTATATAGGCGATAATTTTTATTATTAAAAAAGATAAAAAGATTACCAATAAGCCGATAATTGCATAGGTTAAAGTTTTTTTTGCTTGATCAATTTTCTTTTGATCTCCGCCTGATGTTATAAAGCTGATTCCGGATAAAATAACAAAAATTAAGGCAACACTTCCCGATAAAATCAAGAGCCAATTAACAACTTGACCAAATACAACCGGAAGGCATTGAAGAGTTGCAACTCCGTCTACCATACAGTTTGACCAAGAAGCTCCGCCTGAAGTTCCTCCTGTGGAGCCGGTTCCAGGATCAGCTTTGGCGATAAGGTTAATAAAAGTTGCCAACATAAAGATAGATTAACAAAAGAAATATTAATTTACAATACGCTTTGTTATAAAGTCGGGAGTTCTAGATTATTGATGCTTGGGAGACCAAATACACTTAGTATAATGCTTATTATTAAGTAAGAAAGAAATACTACGATTAATCCAATAATAGCAGCTACTATATGACTTCTTGCTGCTTCTACTTTTCCTTTATCTCCACCGGATGTGACCCATCTGATACCACCATATATTAAGTATCCAAGAGCAGCAACAATTGCTAATATAAATGCGGTATTAATTATTACACCGATTATTTTTCCAAAATCTCCAGCTTTAAGCTCGCATAGAGTTTGAGATATTCCTCCACCTTCGCAAAGATTAATGGTCTCTGCAAACGCAAATGGAGCCAGTGTTAAATAGGTTGCTGCTGAGGTAATAATTCCTACAGTTTTTTTCATTTATAATTTAATGCTAGTATTAAATTCCTGTCTTGTCAAGTACTTTTATATAAAATTATTAATTCCGAATAGTCCTCCGATAATATTTACAATTAAATACGCTAATAAAACAACTACCAACCCGGCTACGGCATAAAATAATTTTTTTCTTGCTGCTTGCAATTTTTGTTTATCGCCCTCTGATGTCATCCACTGAAATCCTCCGTAGATTAAAAAGCCTAAAGCCAGAATAATAGCAACTATATATAATATATTTACTCCGACACCGATAATTTTTTCAAGAGTACCTGCTCCACCGGTTGGAATTCCTTGTGGTCCTGTAATCTCTTGTCCTGCAATATTTAAAACGATCTCCTTCATAAATCAGCTGAATCCGGGTATTTTTAAAATATCAACACCAATTACCTGAAGTATAACAAGGGAAAAGATTATAAACAATAATCCAACAATAGCTGCTGTTAAAGACTCTTTTGCTCCCTGCATTTTTTCCGGGTTTCCTCTTGCCAAAATAATTTTGTAACCAGATAGAATGATTAAGATTAATGCAATTCCCCCGGAAAGACTTAAAAGGACACCGAATAAAGATTTAATAAAAGACGCTGCATCTGTTCCTAATGTTATTCCAAGCCCAGTATCTATGGATAAACATTTTCCGCCATCTCCCAACTCTGAACAATGCGCAGTAATCGGAGGAAGATTATCAAAAAGGTTATCAATAAATACTTTCCCCTCATTGCTTTCTTCTCCTAAAACATTTAGAACGATCCAGTCTTTATTATTGCCTTCAAAAACATATATAGTTTGATCTCCAATTGCCTTATCTGGAACCTTAAGTTCTATTTTACATTCAGGCTCATCTAGACATTGCCTTAAATTGTCCGATCCGCCCTGGAACCTGTATTTATAAGTCCCGCTTTTGTTGTTATGGATTGTCAATGTAACTGTCTCTCCAGGATTTGCTTTTGAAGGATCGATTGACAACGTGAATGGAGCATTATGTTCTTGATCTAAATAAAAAGTTCTATAGGTCTCGACATGTTCTTTTTGTTTATTGGTTGCATAAAGTCTATAGACAGCGCCTCCTGTTCCAAAAATATCAAATTTTTCCACTTTAAATTGCGCTTTAATTTTCCAATTTTTCCCCCCATCATTACTAAAACAAGATTGTTGAACAAATGATGATCCTTGATGAGATAGGTCGCATGTTGAAGACTTTCTGTTAATTTTATACTCCAATTTCCATTCATGTTTTGAAGATTTAAAAACATTACTGGTTGATTCATTCTCTACCAAAATTAAGAGTTGATATTCTTCATCTGGTTTTGGCGCTGGTAATTGTCCCCCTCTTGAGTAATAAAGTGTTGTTTGAGTTTGAGCAGTGCTTACTTCTCCCCAAATAGCATCAGAAATATCTAGTTCAACGTTTATAATGTCACCGTTTTTTACATTAGTTTTATCAATCGTTAGCGCAACTCCGCTTGCATGAACAGGGTTTTTAAAAAACAGGAAAAAAATTAAGATTAAGATTGAAAATAGAATTCTTTTCAGGACAGGCATAATTAAATCGTAATTTAAAAAGTCTGTAAAAGCAAGTTTTAAGAAGTAAATTTAAGTCCCCGGCCTTTTACTGTTTGAAGATGCTTTGGATTATTTGGGTCATCTTCGATTTTTTTTCTGACCCGAAAAATAAGTTGATCCAAAGCCTGATCAGTTACTCCCGCTGTTGTTTGAGTATCCTTCCAAACAGCAGAAATTATTTCGTTTCTTTCTAAAATTTTTTCATGACTATCGATTAAAAATTTTAATAATCTAAATTCAAGAGTAGTGAGAGCATCGGATAAAACAATCTCACCTTTTTTAACTTGGTTTGTATTTTGATCGTAAATTATTTTATCCGAGGCGATTTTTATAAGCGCATTATTTTTATCAAGAAACATTTCGAGTAGAGGAATTGAAATTTTCCCATTTTTTATTAAACCTATTTTTTCAAGTAGGTTAAGCTGTTCAAGATTAATCTTTTTAGCCATAGACTTTTGCTCAAACGGCGTTAAAAAACTCCAGATCTCAAAAAGACAGGCTTTAATTTGTTTTCTTTCTATTAAAAAATCAGCAATATTTTCTTTTGGAAAATCAGAGCTTGTTACAATTTCTGTAGCAAGTCTCGTAAGCTTACTGTGTCCTCCGGTAAGGCTAATTAATTTTTCAATTAATTCTTTTTTAATTTTTTTACCCGAGACCTTTTCCAAATACGAAATTCTAAAATCCAGCCCGATTTTGTCTTTAATATTTAAATAGACAATTTTATCAGCAATAAATTCGTAAAACTGGTTTAATATTTCGGTAATTAAGGTTTCTTCAAGCGGTCTTGTCAGTGAAAATATTGAGGCAAAACGGTATTTAGCTTTATTTCTTAAAATTCTAAGATTTGCAAAAAACTCGCTTGAAATAACCGGGATGTACTCATCGAAACGATCAAATAAAAAAATAATCGACAATTTTTTTTCGATAGACAAGCAATCAAAAGCTTCTTTTAAACCCTGAAAAAGAACAAGTTCGTCGTTTAAGCTAAGATGTTCCTTAAAAATACGGTGAATTTCCCTATGTTCATTGATTAACTCTCTGTCTCTTAATGAATCGGCAAGAGACAAAAAAATATATTTATTTACGTCAAAAAGCGATCGGTTTTTAACCTCGGAAAAATTCATATAAACAAAATGAACATTTTTTTGATTTTCTCCCAAATGCTTAACGCGGATTTTGTGATTATAGGCAAGCATCCTTAACAGATTTGATTTACCTGATCCAGGAAGACCAATTAATTGGCAGGAATTTCCCTCTTTTAGAAAATCTAAAATTTTCTGTATTTCTTCAAAACGGGAATCCTCAGGATAAAGGGATTCAAAATGAGTAAAACCATTATTGTTTGATTGTTTCATTGCAACACTATGGTAATTGTAAGTTTTTTGTAAGGAAAATATCAAGTTTAATAAGTTCTTAAGGATTAAAATCGCCATAATATGACAAAAGAATTTGAATTCCAGAAATTGACAAGCGAAGTTAATTTTTCTACACTCAAAGGTAGAAAGGTTATTTTTATGGAGAACTCAGAAACACCAAGGCCACCTGAAGATAAGGGAATGGGTAAGAATGTGTTAGGCGGAGAAAATCCTGCTTCTTCAGAAGCTTCTGGAGTTAACGAAACAAGTGAACAAAGAGGAGAAGAGCTTCAAAGAAATCTTGCAAGGCTTGGTATAGGAAGCGAAGAGTTTGGAGATATTTCAGAAGAAGAGAGGTTGATGGCTCAAAGAGCACAACAAGAGTTTATAAGACAAGCAAGGGAGGGTCTTAGAGACAACATTTCCCCGCAGGAAAAACTAAAAAAAGAAGAAGAAAAAATCCTTAGCTTAGGATCAAGAGAAGATCTTGATAAATTTTTAGTTTCAAAAGACAAGAATCTTTTGTTTTATCTTCTAGACGCAAAAAGATTAATAGAGAAAGGCGATTTTGCAATAGAAGACGAAAGAGCAAAGGAAAACTTTTTAAACGAATTAAATGAACTCATTGCGATGTCAAAAGGGGACAAATCAATAGTGGACGTCGATGATTATAAAAGAAGGGTTTCTGAAATTATTCATGGCAAAACTGATGCGGCTGGTAAAGAAAGCCTCGGCTTAATAGATTTATGTAAAAAACGCGAGCCCAGAGAAATGCACGGCGAAATGCCTAAATGCCTTGAAGATCTTGCCGAATTAATCATGAGCTCGGAGGAAGATAAGTGGAGAAAAGACGGAGAAAGAGCGCTTATTAACGAAGAGGGAAGTGTAAATACGGAAAATTTATTAGCTTGGTTCAGGGACAGAATTATGTGGTTTCATGATTTTAATCCTGATTCGGAGATAAATTTGTTTAATCAAATCTCCGTGCCAACGCTGTACAGAACCTACTCATTTTCGGAAATGCTTGATAACAAAAGATATTTCTTAAAAAGAACAAAAAGGTTAGGAGAAGGAGAGTACGAACATCATAGAAGCGAAGAATATGAAAAATTAAAAGACCATTTGCTTTACGAAGTTTGGTTGTTTAACACCTCGCATAATTATGACGTAAAATACCGCACTGTTATGGGAATTGAATCTAAGGTTCCGGAGGTTTTAACAGAAATGTATTACACTAACGTTTTTACTAAGGATAGGAATAGACTTCTCAAGATTTTAAAGCTTCCTAAAATTGATCAGATAGAAGTAGGAAAGATTGTTAAGTCTAAAAATGGCGAGCAAGAAGGACAGGGAACAGTTGGAAGAGTCGTCAGAAGAGCTCTTCTTGCCTATTATTATCTTCCGGAGTTGGTTGCAGAAGATGATCAATTAGTAAATGGTGGGAATATGTTTGAAAAGTCACTCGGAGAAAATGGCTCGCTTGAATTTTACGCTTCCCTTGTAAAACAGCTTGGTGGAGAAGTCCTAGACACAGGATCAATGGGTTTTAGAGACGCCAGAAATATTTTAAGAGAAAGAATAGCTGATTTACTAGATAAAAAATATGGTCATAAATTTACCCAGCTAAATATTTTTGATGACGTAAATAAAGATAGAACGGTACTGCGTCTTATAAGAACTGCCTTAAGGGATGCGATTGCAAAGGTGGAAGGATTAGCAGATAAAAAAGGAAATCCGGACGAAAACGTTATCTATGGAGAGAACTGGGCAAATACAATGATTTACTGGACAGGAATTTCTGCAAAAAACGATACTAATGCAATTGGTTTTGACGCGTGGACAAAAATAATGAGCGCAAAAGATTATAGAGTAAGACAAGCAGGAGCAAGAGGAATTTTTGGAGAAATGTACAATATTTATGGTTTAACAAGAATCGGATTAAATTTTTGGGAAGGAATTAAAGTAAGAAGAGAAGGAGACAGGGGTTTTAACTGCAATGTTTTGGAGGTTTTACAGGGTGGTCAAGGAAACGATATTAATCTTGATCGCGGAATAAGCGATTTTGATTTTCAGGATAATGCTCAAAGACAATTTGCGGCAAATCATATAAGAAATGCTTTTAGTTTTTTTGAATTTGTAATGAAAAAACACGGAATGAATTTTGACCAATTTTTATCTGTTGACGTATTCGGGAGAATAATTTTTGATCCAGGGAAAGCAGACGAAGTGTTTGATAAATTATGGAGCAAAGGACTTCGTTATACTTTTGATTTGCCGGATTTTTTTTGGGATCATGAGGTACGTGGTTGGTGGAGAGATAAAGATAAGGATGGTGAGGAGTGCGTATATTTTGGCTCAAAAAAACTAAGGGATTTAATGTTTAACGAAGAACTAAATAATATGGGAATGTACGACAGAGAAAGATTTAAAGATCAAAAGAGTAAATTAGCAGCTCGCAATGTTTTTGCATACCTTATTGCTAAAGAATTATATGCGCATAGAGCATTTGATTCCAGATATAAAAGATACAGCGCAGAACAAATAATGGTAATAGAATCATATTTAAGAGGATACCCATTAGAAATTGAAGAAACAGAAGGACACGAGGTTAAAATAAAAGATTACTTTTTCTCAAAAGAGGAATGGGAGCATGTTACAAAAATTTCTCATACACAATATAGTAAGATGTTTATGGAAAATCTTGCGTTAACTGGAACCCAAGGAGCAATAGGCGGAGCCTTTTCAGGCATAAAACATTTTATTAAGGAACTAGTAAAATTCTAAGATTGTTTCCCCCAAGCCTTTTCTCCCCCAAGCCATTGTTTAGTGCCATCGGCCAATCGTTGTGCGATCTTAGAATTTTTATGGTTATCGGCATATTTTTGCGTAAGTCTAATAGGTAAGCTCCTAATAGGACCCGCTCCTCTAGTATAATCAGCAGGTCTTGTCAGTTGTTTCCAGCCGTAACCAGTTGGTTTTCCCAGCGTTGATGTTCCAACATGGAAGGCTTGACCGATTGGAGCCATCTCAAACTTTGGAGCCTTAAGCATTTTCTCTACCATAGTTGCAACATTCGGAGTTAATAAAATTATCCCCAGTCCTACAACTGCAGCTAATTGATCTGCATTTCCAACGTTACCTACCAACGGTGGGGTAAAAAAAGTATTTGCGCCGGTTGATTGAATTGCATCTATAAAAACTTTTCCGAGCAAAAGCATGGCTACTACAGTAGGAAAAACAATTAACTTAGAGCCTATGCTTCTTAACCAGGAACCAAAACCGCGTTCGCTTCCCATAAACGGAATTATTCCTATAACAATAAATAAAGGGGACAGTACTATGTCTATGAGTATCCCAACATAAGTGAGCAAAAGCTTAAACCATAACCTAAACATAGCAAAAGTTATAGCAACGGCAATAATTAAGAATGCAATTAGTTGACCAAGTCCTGCTAAAACCTTTTCTGCAAATCCAGCAGCAGTTACAGCCCCTGCAATTCCACCGATAATACTACCGATAATTGGTATAGCAGATCCAGCAGCTACTCCTGCAGCAACAGACCCAGCCATCATAAGCATACCAAGTATTCCTTGAAGTATTTTACCTGGACCAGTTTCGAGCATTGATTGTATAAATGTTCCTATGGCACCCGCAGCTTGCCATGACATACTAACGAAGTTTACATTTTTATCGAAATAAATTGGAGCTTGATAATTTACTTGGTTTGCTATTTCAAGTTTAATTTGGGGATCAGCATTTGCAAACAAGTTTATTATTAAATATGTCGCAACCCACATTAAGTCTATTAGGAATCCGGCAATTGCAAACGAAAAAGTTACTAAAATGATTCCGATAATCATTTTAGGAATTTGATTTTGAATAGTCATTACGGTACGCGGATCAATTTTTACACGTAACATTATTGCAAGTCCAACAAGAATAAAAACAAGCACAAAAACTATATAAATCATATTTCTAAAAGCAGCCCACGCGTTCATTAGTGGATTTAATTGTTGAAAACCGGTTGTTTGTGCAAGCGCTGGTTTTGCAATCCCAAAATTCTGAGCTAGATAATTTACATATTCAAAACTATGCGCAGGAATATTAAAAGTCATTGTAATCAAATTGTTTAAAACACCGATTACTCCTCCTCCGCCAATTTGTCCGGGTTCTGCAGCGGGTACGAATCCGATTTTTCCGGTTTTTGGATCTACGCCCAAGCATTGATGATTTTGACTGATTGGGTCATATCCGGTTAACTGACAAGCAACAGTTGCCATTAATTCTATAAACACATTTTGAGTATAGGTGTGCAGGTTTTGGGGAACATCGGGATTATTTACGGGAGCGGTGTAGCTATTCTGAGCAAAGGAAGATTTACTTAAGTTAAATAAGAAAATCAGTACAAGAAAAAAAACGGTTATTAACCGGGCAGCGAATCTCATTAATATTAGTTTGAAGTATTTTAATTGGTGTGTCAAGATTTATGCTTCTTTGGTATAATCTTGTAACTGGAGGGATCGCATAGAGGCCTAGTGCGTTCGCTTGGAGAGCGGATGTCGTCGTGAGATGACCGGGAGTTCGAATCTCCCTCCCTCCGCCTTCACCCGCCGAAGCCAGAATGGCGAAGGCGGGCTTCGATCGGGTTTCAGCGGACACAGTCCGCCATAATGAGTTATGAGTTATGAGTTATGAGTTGTTTTGCTTCCTCCCAAACCTTTTTATCTGATTTGTAAGTTAATTTTTTTTCCACTTTTTCCACAGAAAGCCATTCAACGCTTTCCATTTCTTTATCTTTTAAGCTTAAATCCTCAGTTAAATATTCCATTAAAAAATAATAAACGGTTTTCTTGATTTTTTGTTTTTCAAAAACATACCAATACTCAACCGGATTTAATGATTTTAGAATTTTGGCGTTAATACCTGTTTCTTCCAAAACTTCTCTTATTGCTGTGTCTTCTTTTTTTTCTTTTTCAATCTTATCTCCGATTAATCCCTTTGGAAAAACCCAGCCGTGATGTTGTGAATGCTGGCACACTAGAATTAAAAGTTTATTTTTTTCTTTTTTAAAGACTATGCCACCGGCAGAAAATTCAAATTTCATAATGGAAATAAATGTTTTTTTAAGAAAGCCCTTCCAGAACCAGATTTAAGGTATTTCTCAAAATTAAAAGCGGTATATTTATCTATGAACGCAAAATAAGAGATCAGTCTTATTGGACGTAGTAATTTAGTTGCAGGTACATGTCCTTTTTTATGCCTTTCTATTCTTTCTTCCAAATTGCTTGTACAACCCGTATATGGTTTGCCGTTTTTACATTTTAAAAAATATACAAAAAACATACTAATTTCTCCTTCGCGAACTACTAAGCGGATGTTATCCGCCGTAGCTCGCTTCGGCGAGCGATGGCGGAGGAGAGAGGATTCGAACCTCTGTGAGCCGTAAAGCCCGCTCGGTTTTCGAGACCGGCCAAATAAACCACTCTTGCACTCCTCCATAAGCGCTCTTGGGGAGAATCGAACTCCCAGCCTAAGCGTCCGCAACGCTTCGCTCTATCCGTTGAGCTACAAGAGCCCGTTACCGCTTCGCTCTATCCGTTGACCCCGATTAAATCGGGGTTGAACTACAGGCACAGATTAGCAAGTAGTATATAGCAAATAATAAATAGCTACACTGTGATTTTACTTTAAAGTTGAATTTGAAGCAAATTAATGGGAATTTTCCAAGGGAAAATTTTTAGAAAGCCAGTCGCCTGATTTTTCCATAAAAGTCGGCTTTATATATTCCCTAAACGGGAGATAAGGCAAAAGTACTCTTTTTATGTGTTCTCTGTCAATGTTTCTTAATGTTAAGGTTAATTCCCCGGGGATAAATGCTTTTGTTCGTATGTGCAATACGTCTACGCCGTTTATCTTTTTAAAATAAAAATCATATAATTCTTGCCATAGGAAAAAATGATCCTCAACTTTTATTCCCTCAGTGCTTATTCTATAATGGAAATCCTGGGGGGGAACACTTGATAGCGCAAAGCTTACAAAGACCAAAGACAAAATTACCAGCATTAGTAAATATTGAGAAAAAAGAAAAAGAATAATCTCTACAAAAAACATAATCAAAAGCGCAGTTAAATAATATTGTTTTGTTCTTTTTTTAAATGGTCTGCCGGGAGAACTCCATGATAAAAGAGTTTTTACTTCCGTGGGGGGATAATTAAAGCTTGAATAAGGATGTTGTTCTTTAATTTCATTTGATTTAGGATTTTCCTTTATTTGTTTTTCCATAGAGCAGTATATTTTTAATCTACCCTAATCAGAAGTATTAGTCAATAAATATTGATTTTCAATTTTGGCGGAGAGGGTGGGATTCGAACCCACGTTCACCAATTGGCGAAAGCGGTTTTCAAGACCGCCGCACTAGGCCTCTATGCGACCTCTCCTAGGGCGGAGGAGGTGAGATTCGAACTCACGCGAGCTTATTCAGCTCAGGGGGTTAGCAACCCCCCGCAATGGACCGTGCTATGCGACTCCTCCTTTTTAGCAATTAGCCAATAGTATATAGCAAATGGTTAATATAGCTTTGGATATTATAACATTTGGAAGCTTAACTTACTATTCAGTTTTGTAAAAATAGACCTTTGCCGGGGTGTGTTCAAAAGAACACATTTCATCATTTGTTAAATGTTCAAAATATTTCCTCATTGGTCTAAGCGAATTACCGTGAGCAGAAATAAAAATTACATCATTCTTTTTCCAAGTCGGAATCTCTTCATTTAAAAATGACAATACTCTTTTTTCAACGTCCTTTATGCATTCGCCTTCAGGCGGGGCAATATCGTAGGACCTATGCCATAAAGCATAGTTTCTTGGATCAGAATTAGAAATATCGTCTTTATTAAGCCCTGTTAGATTTCCGTAGTCTCTTTCTTTAATTCTAGGATCTTCTAAGATTTCTACATTTTTATGATAATTACTTAAAACTAGTTCTAGCGTATGTTTTGAGCGGATTTGGTCAGAAGTATAAGCTTTATTTACAGAGATGTCTTTTAATTCATCTCCTATTTTTTTTGCCTCTTCTTCTCCTTCTAAGGTTAAGTCAACGTCTCTAAAGCCCGAAAAAATATGGTTTTTATTATCTGTTGTTTGTCCATGACGAAAAATGTAAATCTTAGCCATAAATAAAGTATATCGTATTTAGTATATAGTATCTAGTATATGGCAATTTTGGATTTTTTGTTTCCAAAGAAATGCGTTTTATGTAAAAAAATCGGTAGTTTTCTTTGCCCGGATTGCTTTTCCCATCTTTCTTTTGACGTAAAAAGTTTATGCTTAGTTTGTAATAAGCCATCTTTTAATGGGATAACTCACCCGAGTTGTAAGTCTAAATATTCAATTGATGGCTGTTTTTCTGCACTTTCTTATAACAAAACTGCAAAAAAACTAATTTATAATTTTAAATATAAACCATACCTAACGGAATTAAAACAGGTTTTAGGAGATTTATTTTATGAAAGTCTTATTCAAAACGAGGAATTGATGCGACAAATAGGGAATAGCGTATGGTATATGGTTCCGATACCTTTGTCAAAATTAAAGCTAAGAAAGCGCGGATATAACCAATCGGAAATTTTAGCGAAGGAATTGGCAAAAAAGCTTAATTTTCCGATACATAATTTACTAAACAGAATCCGCGATACTAAAACCCAAGTCGGATTAAAAGTGGAGGAAAGAAGACTTAATATTAAAAACGCTTTTCAAGTTAGTAGTCAGGAGTTAGTAGTTAGCAGTGAGAATGTTTTTCTTGTTGATGATTTAGTAACAACCGGATCAACTCTTTTGGAAGCTGCAAAAGTTCTTAGAAAAGCAGGCGTGAAAAAAGTTATTGGTTTGACTTTAGCGAGGGATTAAAAAACCTATGAAATTGAACAGAAGATTAAATTAATCGTTTGTTTCGAAAAGCAAAACCAGAATTAGTTTTAAGATATTTTTCAAAGTCAAGCGCCTTTTCCTTCGAAGAAAAGGATGCGTAAAATACGAGCTTAAATGGTCTAAGATTTTTTGTTGACGATACCATTCCATTTTGATGGTTTTTTAAGCGCGCTTTTAAATTAGATGTTGAGCCATGGTAAAAAGATTTATCTTTTAATTGGATAATGTAAGCAAAATACACAAATTCAGAATACCAAAAAATGCCCCACTTCGCCAACTAATTTGTTTAAACTCCGTGATTTAAAGAGGCTTCGTTTGGGGCACTCTTCTCAAACCATGTCATGCACTTATTTTTTAGAAGTGTGGTTTACCACTTCGTAGCTCCGATAAGATCGGAGTGAAGAGTGGAGATGTCGAGCTATGAACTCGAGTCCAAGAAATTCGTTAAAAAACATCTACAAGCTTATTCGATTTTTTAAATTTCGCTTTATTCTTATCCAATCGAAAGGAAAAAATAAAGTTAAGATTAAATAAATTCTATAAGGACCTAATCAACTTCCTTATTATTTCCCAAACTGTGTTTATGCCTAGATAATCCCGTTTAGGAAAAGATTAAATAGACAGTCTTTTAGTTATATGCGTATAAAGGCATATATGCCAATTGACTTCTAGAATTACTTCTAGCATTTATTTTTTGACTAGTTTAAAGACATTTAGTCGTTGTCTGCTTGCAGTTTTTAAAGTGCTTTCCTGTCGATGCAATGCATCCCCATTGAACAGGAATTATACCACTTTGAAGCTAAAGAGTCAAATTTTACCCCTCAATTCTTCTTCTATTTCTCGATTTAAATCCCGTCTTTTTATGGCTTCTTTTTTCTCGTATTTTTTCTTTCCCTTACCAAGTCCAAGCTCAACTTTTATAAAACCGTGCTTAATGTACATTGAAACAGGCACAATTGCAAGATTTTGTCCATCAGTTTTGCCTTTTAAGGCTGTGATTTCTGCTTTGTGAAGCAAAAGCTTTCTTGTTCTTGCCTGATCATAATCTTTAAGACTTGCGTATTCATATGGAAAAATTTTAGCATTAACTAAGTATGCTTCGCTTCCTTGAATCTTGACAAAGCTTCCTGTTAAATCCGCATGCCCATTTTTAACTGCTTTTACTTCATAGCCATACAAGTTTATTCCGGCTTCAATCCGGTCTTGAAGTGAATAATCATAGTTAGCGCGCTTATTAAGAATTCTCATGGTTCGATTTCACTCACCATAATACGGCAAAGAAAGGGAAAAGTAAAATTATTTTAAATCTATTTCGTAGATTTTGCCGGAGGATAGCACCAGAACTTTTTTATCGTTTTCCAAAACTTCAAATTCTTTTGCAGAGGATAAAATATTTGATGAATATTGTTCTTTATAATTTCCATTTTTTTCTAAAACAACGATTCTTGAATTACCATTGTCTAAAACATAAACATAATCAGAATCTACGTCGGTATAAATTTTGCTAGGGTTGGAAAGCGGGGAATCAACCCCGGTTAAATTAAATGCGTCTGCCTTTCCTTTGGTGAATTTAAGAATTGTTCCATCAGAAAGAAGGATCCAGATTGATCCATCTATTGCAATTGATTTTGCATTTTTTAGATCTGGTTCGGAATCGGTAAAATAATTTATTTGTCCGAATCCCTCGGATCCTCCTACAAACTTTATAACCCCGCCTTTTGTTTTATCCAAAACATAAATGTTGCTTAAGTATGGAAAAACTCCTACAGGGTTTTTCCAGTAATCTTCATTTTTGATGATTTCTTTTGTGTTTTCTTTTCCTTTGGTTGTAGAATAAACACCGTCTTTGTCTATGGAATAAATATTACTACTGTCTTTTGCAAAAGCAACAGCTTTGGATTCTTCAACGAATTTTAAGAATTCACTTTGGTCTTTTCCAACCTCTTTTGCCTTAACAGTGTTTATCTTAGAGGTATTTTTAACGGATTCTTCTATTTTTACCAGTAATTCAAGAATTTGTTGTTCCTCTTTGGAATTTTTATCAAATTTTTCTTTTCCATCTTCCAGGATTTTTTTAGCCGAAACAAAACTATCCCTTGCCAAATTCTGATTTAAGTCCTCAAGGCTTTTTCCTTCGTCGTATTTTTTAAGAGCAACAGGATAAACTTGTTCAAAAAGAGCTTTTGTTTTAGCTTCGTTTTGTTTATTAATTGCAAAAATAATACTCGTAATCAAAACAACCAAAATAATTACAGTAATTGAAAGATACATTCTTTTTGAGTGACTTAAGCTTATTGGTTTTTTTGGAACGATTTTTTTAAGAAAGGATGCTAGGAAAACATTTACGCTTCCTAATATTGCAAACTTATTGTAAGAAACCGTTTTTACAGGAGCTTCTTTTATGAGCTCTTCTTCGAGTGTTCTGTCTTCTTCGGATTCTTTTTTGTACTCCTCTTCAGCGCTAACTTCTTGTTCATCTTTTGGAACTTCTTTAAAGCTCATAATTATAGAAGCTGCTCCGCCTTCGTTGTGTCTGTGAATAATCGGCGCTAAAGTTTCAGCTATTTCATTTGGCGGGAGATTGTCCAAAATAGATGTTAATTTTTCTGAGGGGACAAGGTTTGAAAATTGGTTTGTTTCCAAAATCACAATATCGTTTTCCATAACATAACCTGACGCGCCTTTAATATTATTCTCCTCGTCTTTTGCTAGATTAAGGATTAGTCCGAAATTATTGTTTCTTTTTAAATAAATTTTTCCAGAGCCGAATACAAAAACATATAAAACGTTTTTTGCCAATGAGGTAATTACAAAAGAAGATCGTATGTTCTCCGGAATTTTTTTTGAGGTTGCTATGATGGCATTTTTTACCGAATCAAGATTTTTATCTTCTAAGGCAAAATACTCGCTTTCTAGAGTGTCTAAGACTTCTTTTCCCAAAATTGCCAGAAAATCTTTATCTTCTATTTTATCTTCTAAGGATTCTTCTGGATTTTCACCCTTTGTCTCTTTTTCTAAAGAAATAACTGCAAAAAGTTTCCCTGCATTGTATGCTTGTGCCCAAGAAGTAGTGTTTGGATTAGCAACTATTTTTGCAAAATTTATATTCGAGTCAGGCATTAATTTATAATATAACAATTGCTGTTAAGAAAAGCAAAATCGCAAAAATAATATTAATCAAAGAAATTAAAACTAAAATGAATGATGACTGGGATTGTTCAACGACATTGTTCATAATTTTTACCCTTTTAAAAATAATAAAAGAAAAAACGACATAAAAAAAGATCAGGATTACGATCCCAATTTTTATAAAAACAAACGGGTTTTGAAATGGATATAATATTATTTGTTCACTCTGCATCGGAAGATCCTCCTATTAAGTCTTCTAAAATATTAACAACTCTTTCTGGTTTTGGAATAGAGATAAAATCAAATCTTAAAGATTTTCCTGCGGTTTCTGCGTATACATTGCCAAATCCAAAAAAAGACCCAAAAAAACCTGACTGAACATAATTAACACTCTCGATTAGGTTAAGTTTTGTCATTGAAACATCATGATAAATAACATCTTGAAAGCAAATATCAACGAGCTTTTTGTTTGTTATAAGAGAAACATTGTAATACCAAGTAATAAAGTTAATAAACATGTAGGCAAAAACAATTAGGTAGTAAAAAGAAATATAAATTAAAAGACTTGATGAAGAAATCGAAAAAATAAATGATATATCAGTGAGGTTAAACACAAAAGCTATTAGGAATGGAGAAATAAGCAGAATAATACTTAAAAATACCCACGGGGTATTGGTGATAAAATGCCTTCTTAAGAGCAGTAAAATTTCCTCATCCTCATCTTGTTCGTTGTAGTGTAGTCCTCTTGGGTTTACTCTAAAAGCACTAAGTAATCCCGGAGGATTAGAGATTTTGGTTTTCTCAATTTTTTTCGAGGTTGTTTTTTTACCTGAGATGTCATCCAGTAATTTGCTAGAATGAATGTGCTTAGCAGTATTATCTAAAACTTCTTTTCCGTGAAGCATCACAGAATGTTCTTCTTCTTTAATTAATTTTCTTTTGGATTCCCTTTTTAGTTCATCTGGTTCTTTTTTATTTGCTATGAATATGTCTGGCATATGATTAAATTTTAAATTCAAAATTTTTATTTCCAAATCGGTTTTATCGTCTTTCCACATTATACAACGGTCCGACAATTTGAATATTCGCAGGAGCTCTTAAGTTAAACCAATTTTTAAATTCAGAAGCATCAAATGATTTTGAACCCGCGTCCCCAGAGAGGTTTATTGAATTTGTTTTTCCCGATCCGAAATCAACGCTTACAGAGACATCAGAGATGCTATTAAACGGTGTAATTCCTTTTGTTTTTAACTCCTGTTTTACTCGATCTTCGTTCCAGACTTCGCCTCCATAGGGATGTGACTTATCTGTTTGATAAAGATGATCGCTAGATGATGAATCTGCTTTTGCCAAGAGGATTACATTGACAATATCAGCAACTTCCGTTTGTTTTAACCAAGCTGTTTTATTGTAATTTGCCCTAGACCCCCAGTCGCAATAAAACCAGGGAGATTCTTTATCATAGGCGCGTTCATTTAATTCTGCAAAGCTTGTTGGGTTACCCCCAGATCCATCAAACTTACCTAAATTTTGAATATATCCTCCGTGAGTTGATGCATATTGCGTAAATCCTGGAGATCCACCGTCTATAAGGACCCAGCCTTTAGTTGACTCAACCGCTGTTTCCCAATTGCCGCCTTTTGGATCCGGCTTAAAAACTTGGCATTGTTCGGTTGTACAAATTTGATTTGCTCCGTTATTGGTTGATCGAAGGGCGTAAGTTCTGGCGGCTACAGCTTGCGCTTTTAACACAGCTAAATTATTGTCTGTCCATGAATCAGGAACTTCGTAAATTCTTTTTACATAATCCTCAATTGATCCGGACCAACCGGTAGTCGTTGTTATTTGAATATTTTGATCATAATCCTTTCTAAGCGTCATTCCCGGATAATATTCCTGAAGAATTTGCTCTTCATTTTGTCCTGATTTTGCTCTTCCCCAAGCGCCATATTGATTTAATCCATTCCTATGTGGTGCTCCATAAGTAAAAAACGCAATCCTTGGAGAAAACCCTGGATCGATATCTCGATCATCAGTACATCCACGCGCAGAGGTACCTGCAGATCTTGGAATATTAAGGCTTCCTAATTTTTGTGCCAATAATTGTTTTTGTTTTTCGGAAAGTTCGGCGATTTGTGAAGATAATTTAGACTGATATTCTTTTGCCCCACTCACTACTTTGTCCAGCTTTGCAGATTGTTCATCTAAATTTGTCCTTGCTAGGGTAAGACGTTTTTGCTCATCTTCAAGCTGCAGCTTTTTTGTTTCCAAGTCTTCTATTACCAAAGCGATGTTGGTAATAATCAACTTATCTTGATCTGTTGCTGCTTTTTGATACGCTAAAATCTGCGTTATATCGGAAGCCTTCGAGGAAGAAAGAAATATTAAAATAGGAGAATAATAATAGCTTTTAATATAATAATCGTTTATTGCCTTATAAAGAATTTTTTCTTGTTTTTCCAAATCCTTGTAGCCTTGATCTATTTTTATTTTTTTATTAGCAACGTCACTTTCTATAGCTGTAATTCTTGTTTTTATGCCGTCAATTTCTTTTTTTAAACTATTTAATTCCGATTCAAGCGGCTGTGTTGCTTTAACAGATTGATCCAAAGCTGCGGTCAAGTCATTTATTTGTTTTGTAATATCATCTAACTCATCGGAAAAAGTTTTGGGTAAGTTATTAAAGACAAGCGTAATCACTAGTAATAAAAAGAAGAATATTGAAAGGAGTTTTTTCATGGCTATGTAATTATAACAGATATAATTATGCCCTATTTCTTTTTTAAAAAAACTGTTATCATTTTTTAATGAGCAAAAGGCAAAACTCCTTTTTAAACGTACTTTCTCAATTCTTACTGCCCTTTTTTACCGTATTGGGATTTTTGTTTACATCTTTTAAGATTCCTCAATGGGGATTAATCTTTAATCTTATTGCTCAAGTTTTTTGGTTGTATTCCGGATGGCAAGCTTGGAAAAAAGCAAATCAAATCGGAATATTTATTGCTTCAGTAATGATCACAATAATTGTTGCATACGGGGTTTTAAATTATTGGGTTTTTTAACAACGTCTTCTTGAAAAAAGGATTTTTTATGCTATACTGCTTGTAGATTTAGGGGTTATGGAAGATACTGTATTTCAGGAACCTTCTCAGACATTTCCTGCTCCCCGAAGACGAAATCAAAAACGCCTAGCTCTTTTTATTGTTGCGGTTTTAATTATTGTCATTTTTACGATATTTATCTCTTTAGCAAACTCCGGCAAGCAAAATCAAAATGAGGAAAAACTGACACCAACTCCTACGGTTGAAAAAATAACAGATACACCTACTCCAACCCCGGAGGAAGAAACCACTCCAACTCCTGAAGAAACAAAAACCCCAACCCCAAAACCTACCAATAATCCGATTGATAAAACAACAGGACTTGATAGAAGTGAGTTATCGGTTGCGGTGGAAAACGGAAGTGGGGAAGCAGGTGTTGCTGGTAAGGCAGCGGGAATCTTAAAAGAGTTAGGTTATAAAATTGCATCTACAGGAAACGCGGATAATTACGACTATCAGAACGTGACAATAAAAGTAAAAAGCAGCAAAAGTGATTACATAACTCTTTTAAAAACCGATTTGGGGAAAAACTATACAGTTGGCGAAGCTTCAAGCGATCTCTCCGCATCGGTTTCCGCAGATGCTTTGGTTATTGTTGGAAAGTAAAAAACAAACAACTTTACTATTGCCCAAAAACAATCTTTGAAGTATAAATAAGATATGAATAATGTATTTGATCTTATTGCCGTTGGCAATGCTACAGTTGATCTTTTTTTAACAATTCACGACGAGAACAAGCACTTTCATTTAAACGAAGAAAAAGAACTTTGTGTAAAATACGCAGACAAAATATTGGTTGATAATGCCAAGTTTTTACTTGGCGGAAACGCATGTAACGTTGCGGTTGGACTTAAGAGGTTAGGGTTTAAAACAGCAATTGTCGCAGAAATAGGACAAGATGAATTTTCCAAAAAAATAATGAATGGTCTTAAAAAAGAAGAGGTAGATGATAGTTTAATTATAAAATCAAACAATGAAATATCGCCGTTCTCGATAATTTTAAACTACAAAAAAGAAAGGACAATTTTTTCCGAAAATACGGAAAAAGACCACGATTTCGATTTTAAGGATTTTTCCTCCAACTTTATTTATTTAACTTCTCTTGGAAAAAAATGGATGGATGCTTATGATAAAACATTGGATTTTGCAAAAAGAAAAAATGCAAAAATAATTTTTAATCCCGGAACGCCGCAAATAGATGCCGGAGAAAATCATATTTCAAAAATTTTAGAAAATACGGATATTTTAATAGTTAACAAAGAAGAAGCAGAGAAAATAGTAAATACTGATAAAGAAGCAATGAAGGACTTATTAAGGAGATTAAAAGAGCATGGTCCGAGAATTGTGGCAATAACAGATGGGCTTAATGGAGCATACTGTATAGATGAAAATGAACAAATTTATTACCAGCCAATAACAGAAGCAGAAATTGTGGAAAGAACCGGGGCTGGAGACTCTTTTTCTTCTGGTTTTGTTGCAGCGTTAATGCATAAAAAAACCATAAAAGAAGCGATGCATTGGGGAAGCCATAATGCAGCATCTGTAGTTAGAAAAGTTGGCGCACAACAGGGATTATTAAAAAAATTAGAAATGGAAGAGCTGCTAAAATGATAGACCTTTCAAAATTAGGATATAACAAACCTCTTTTTATTTTACCCTTTGATCATAGAGCCTCATTTATAAAAGGGATTTTTGGAGATGAGGTTAAAGAAATCAACAATGTTCAAAAACAAAAAATTATTGAAGAAAAACAAATGATATACGAAGCATTTAAAAAAGCGATTTTGGAAAAAATTCCAAAAGAAAATGCAGCAATTTTGGTTGATGAAGAATTCGGTGATTTGATTTTGCAGGACGCGGTTAAAAATAATTTTAACACTTGTCTTACAACAGAAAAAAGCGGACAGGAAATTTTTGATTTTGAATACGGAGACAAATTTCCTGAACATATAAAAAAATACAATCCAAAATTTGTTAAAGCGCTAATAAGATATAACCCTGAGGGAGAGGTAGAGGTAAATAAAAATCAAGAAGAAAAATTAAGACTACTTAATAATTATTGTCATAACGAAGGTTATTTATTTTTGCTGGAAGTTTTAATTCCTCCAACAAAAAACCAATTAGAAAAAACTGGTGGAAATTTAATTGTTTACGAAGAAAGCGTAAAGCCAGAATTAGCTTTAAGAATGATTGATTTACTAAGAAAAGCAAGTATTGAGCCGGATGTTTGGAAGCTTGAGGGTTTAAGCTCTAAGAAAAATTACGAAAAAACTTGTTTAAAAATCAAAGAGGGAAATAGGAAAAACGTTTCGGTAGTAATTTTAGGAAGAGGAGAAAAGAAAGAGCTGGTTGATAAATGGATAGTTCAGGGCGCAAGAGAAAAGGGAGTAATAGGTTTTGCGATTGGAAGAACAGTTTTTTGGCAGCCATTAGTAAGTTACAGAAATAAAAATTTAACAAAAGAAGAAGCAATAGATATAATAAGTAGTAATTATCAATACTATTACCAATTATTTATTGATAATAAAAATCTATGAAGATTTTTTTAGCAGCAGACCACGCAGGATTTGAGTTAAAAGAAGAGGTAAAAAAATATTTACTGGAAAAAGGAATAACTATTGAGGATTGCGGTGCAGAAATATTCCATCCGGAAGATGATTACCCTGATTTTGTCCAATTAGCTGCAAGAAAAGTTGCTGAAAATTCAAAATCAATGGGAATTGTTTTTGGAAAATCAGGAGCAGGAGAGGCAATTGTTGCCAATAAAATAAAAGGAATAAGAGCAATTCTAGGGTTTAACAAGGAGAACGTTATCCTTTCAAGACAGCATAATGATGCAAACGTGCTTTCCTTGGGCTCTCAATTCGTTTCAAAAGACGAGGTAAAAGAATTAGTTGACTTTTTTTTAAACACGCCTTTTTCCAATGAAGATCGCCACAAAAGAAGAATCGAAAAAATAACAGAAATAGAAAAAGAGTCATAAGTATATGTGGGAAATTATTCCTGGAATATTGGAAAAAGACTGGAATTCAATTGAGGGAAAGATAGGGCTTATTAAGTCTTTTGCAAAGACAATACAAATAGATGTTATTGATGGAAAATTTGCGCCAAACGCTACTTTTTTAGACCCAAAACCATTTAAAAAATATTCTGGCGACATTTTTTTTGAAGTTCAACTAATGGTTGAAAACCCACTGGATTACATAGAAAATTTTGCAAACGCAGGTTTTAAAAGATTTATAGGCCAAATAGAAGAAATGCCGGATCAAAAAACCTTTATCGATTTTGCGAAAAAATTTGGAGAAGCAGGATTAGCAATTGATGCTCAAACGTCATTGGATAACATAAAGGTGGATTTTAATTACCCTGACTGTTTTACATTAATGAGCGTTAAAGCTGGTTTTTCGGGGCAACTGTTTATTTCATCTGTCTTGGAAAAGACAAAAGCCTTAAGAGAAAAAACTTTAAAGCCAATAGAGATAGACGGTGGGATAAATAGAAGTACAATAAGAGGGGTTAAAGAATTTGGCGCAAACAGATGTGTGGTAAATAGTGCATTATTTAAAGCAAATAATTTAAAAAATGAATTTGAAAACCTTCGTGATTTATCATTTTAGTTTATAGCAACGGGAACAGCGCTTGGGGTAGCAATAAAAGTGCAATTTACAATTTTTTCCGTTCCTTTTATGAAATATTCATTTTTACTTTGGCAAAACTTACTAACAATGTTTTCTGGAACGATAGGCGTTTCTTTTGGTTTATCTTTAATAAGGTGAGTCATAAGCTTATTCCAAATCGGTGCAGCTCCTGTTATTCCGGAGGCAATTCCACTCATCGGGCTATTGTCGTTATTTCCGACCCATACGGCAACAAGTACGGATTGAGTATATCCAATAGTCCAGTTATCCCTTATGTTATTTGAAGTTCCTGTTTTAACCGATACATATTTACCAGGAATGTTTAAGGGAGAATTTGTTCCAAACTCAATTGCTCTTGCATTATTGTCAGCTAAAATATCGGAGATAATGAACGCAACCCCTTTATCCAGTATTCTTGTTTTTGAAATATTTTTCTTTTCGTATAAAACTTCTCCTTTTGAATCGGTTACTTTTAATAATGGGTTAAGATTTACTTTTTCTCCCTGATTTGCCAAGGATCCATAGGCTACTGCCATATCAGTCATTTTTACCTCCGCTGCCCCAAGAGTTATTGAGAGTCCGTAATCTTTAGCCTCTTTCCATGTGGTTATTCCCATCCTTTTTGCCAAGCCGACCATTTTTTCGATACCGATTTTATTCAATGTTTTAACAGCTGGAATATTGATTGAATTTCCGAGAGCGGTTCTTAATGTCATAAGCCCCCTAAATTGTCCATCGTAATTAACCGGAATATAATCTTCTGCTCCCGAAAACCTAAATCTTATAGGAGAATCGTCAATTAAAGTTGCAGATGTAAATCCATTGTTTAACGCTTCGCTGTAGGTAATTACTTTTATTGTTGAGCCGGGTTGTCTTAGGGCTGTTGTAACATTATAGTTTCCGCTTGCAGGGTCTTCGTAATCTTTACTTCCAACCATTGCTAAAATATCACCGTTTTTTGGGTTGGTTATTAATGCTGCGCCATTGGTTAAGTTATAAAAATAACTATTGCTGACTTCGTTTCTTACTGTTTCTTCGGCAAATTCTTGAGTTTTTAGATCAAGGCTTGTGACAACATTTAGTCCTCCCTTTTCAACCATTGGAAGCCCGTATTTTTTAATAAGTTGTTCTTTTATATACATTACAAAGTGAGGTGCAAGAATCGGCGATTGGGGAGAGCGAATATTTAATTCTTCTTGTATTGCTTGCTCTTTTTGTTTTTTAGTAATATATCTTAGTTCTTGCATTCTTTCCAAAACCTCTTTTTGCCTTTTTTTCCATAAATCAGGATTTTCTCCGTAAGGGGAATAAATACTTGGTGCCTTTGGCATCCCTGCTAAAAATGCAGCCTCTGCCAGTGATACATCTTTAACTGATTTATTAAAGTATGTTTGTGAAGCAGCTTCTATTCCCCAAGAAGTCCCGCCATATGGAACTTGATTGAAGTACATTTGTAAAATTTGGTCTTTTGTGTAAATTTGCTCTGCCCAGAAAGCCAAAATAATTTCTTTTATTTTTCTTTCTATAGTAATTTCCGGAGTTAATAAGCTCGATTTAATTAATTGTTGAGTAATTGTTGATCCTCCCTGAAGAGGTTCTCCGGAAAGGTCTGCGATTGCAGCTCTAACTATAGCTGTTAAATCAAACCCTGGATTTTTATAAAAATCCTTGTCTTCTATTGCAATAGTTGCGTCTTTTAAATATTTTGGAATATTGGACAAGGGCACAATGGTTCTATTTTGATTTGCGTAAATTTGGTATAAGAGCTTATTGTTTCGATCGTAAATTTTCGTGGTTTGAGCAATTTCTGCTCCTGATAAGGTTTTTGGATCAGGCAAATTTTGAAGAAAAATTAAAACTAATAAGGGTATAAAAACTAAAAATAACGAGCAAAAAACCCCGATTATAAAATATCTAAATTTCGTAAAAAAGGGTAGAGGGAAAAGTTTCACTGGTTTTTTGTGTTTCAGTTTTTTAATTTTTATTTTCTTTTTCTTCTCAGAGATTTTATATTTAAAAACAGGAAGCTTGGTCTTTTTTACTCTTATTTTAGAAAAAAATGTTTTTACAAGAGATAACGGCAGTTTTAAGATAAAAAGCGTAATATCTCCGATAAGAATGAAAAAATTAGTTATTAAAACAATAATTTTTAAAATTATTCCCATATTTTAAAAGAGGCAGATTAATAAAAATAAATTCAAAAGATAAAATCAGGTTTGCCAAATTATACTATAGGAGCCTTTTAAAGAAAAGGACTTCTTTTATGGAGTTGGTGATGGGGTTAAAGTTGGTGATGGATGGGGACAATTTAAACAATACTTATCTCCGGTAAGATCTGTAATTATTTGTTGCTCTTTTAATTCTAAATTATCTGTTTTCCCCGGAGGGGGAAGATCTTGAGTATCTTTGTCAATCCAAACTTGCTGATTTGAAATGTTTGCGTATTTACCTTCAGTTCCTTTTATAAAATATTCGTAACGTGCTTGGCATCCTGATGGGCTATCTTTTGAGCTTGATAAAGATCCTGATAGTGAACATACTGATTTTTGAATTACATTTGAAGGTCGTTGAATTGACTGAGGTAGTTTATCTTTTAAAAGCCTAACCATGATTTCGTGCCAAATCGGTGCAGCTCCTGTTATACCGGAAACCAATCCGCTCATTGGGGTATTGTCATTATTTCCAACCCACGTTGTAACAACATATGATGGAGTATAACCAATGGTCCAGTTGTCTCGGTAATCGTTTGTTGTTCCTGTTTTTACAGAAACAATTTGATTTGGAATTCTAAGTTCTGAATTTGAACCAAAGGCAATAAGTCTTGCGTTATTATCGGCTAAAATATCGGATATAATAAATGAAACGCCGTCAGGTAGCACTTTTTTCCCGAAAATTGGGCTTTTTGGCGGTATGTATTCCTCTAATGTCTTACCGCGTTTGTCGATTACTTTTAAAATCGGATGTAAGTCAACTTTATATCCTCCGGTTGCAAAAACACCGAAAGCCTGAGTCATATCATACATGGTGACTTCTCCTCCTCCAAGAGTAAGAGATAATCCGTAATCGTCAGGATTTTTAAAGGTTGTTATTCCCATTGCAGAAGCGGTTGCGATCATATTTTTTATTCCGTTTGCTTTTAGCATTTTTACAGCAGGGATGTTTAAAGAGCTTCCTAAAGAGTCTCTCATAGAAACAATTCCGTGGAATTTTCCGTCGTAATTAACCGGACAATAATTCTTTCCGCCCTGATTTGGAAAACAGGTTTTTTGATCTATAAAAGGCGTTGCTGGAGAGTAGCCATTGATTAATCCAACTGCATAATTAATTGGCTTTATAGAAGAACCCGGTTGTCTTAGGGAAAGAGCAACATTTACGTTTCCATCAATGTCGGTGTCAAAATAATTCCTGCTTCCAACCATTGCTAAAACTTCACCAGTTGATGGATTGGATACCATAGCGGCACCATTTGATACGCGGTAACTTTTGAGGCTTTTTACTTCCGCTGCAACTGTTGCCTGAACCATGTCCTGAATATCTAGATCAAGGCTGGTTGTGACTTTAAGTCCTCCTTCTTCAACAATTTTTTCTCCGTATTTTTTAATTAAAAGATCCCTAATAAAAAGGGAAAAATGAGGAGCTTTAATCGAAGTGGAAAAGCGTTTATAATTTAAAGGTTCTTTTTCCGCTTTTTCTTTTTGCTCTTTAGTTATATATTTTTCTTCGTACATTGCTTGAAGAACCTGAAATTGTCTTTGTTTTGCTCGTTCAGGATGGGAACCAAATGGGGAAAAAGCTGTTGGTGCTTCGGGAAGACCTGTTAAAAGAGCGGATTCGGCAAGATTTAATTCCTTTGCCTTTTTGCCAAAATATGTTTGCGCCGCAGCCTCTATTCCATAGGCGGTTCCTCCATAGGGTGTTTGATTAAGATACATTTCTAAAATTTTATTTTTTGAATATAAAAATTCTGTTGCGAATGCTAAAATGACTTCTTTTATTTTTCTGGTTATTGTCCTTTCTTGGCTGAGCAAACTATTTTTGACAAGTTGCTGAGTTAGAGTTGATCCTCCCTGAAGCTCTTTATGAAAAATAATGGAGTAAGCTGCTCTTGTAATTCCTTTTAAATCGATTGCTCCATGTGAATAAAAATTTCGATCTTCTATTGCGATAGTAGCTTGTTGAATTTGCTTGGGAATTTGCGAGAGAGGGATAAATGTTTGATCCTTAGAGCGATAAATATTATAAAGCAATTTTCCGTTTTTATCATAAATTTGACTAGATTGTGGATTTGAAGAGCTGCCTAATTTTGTTGGGGAAGGAAGATCTTTTAAAAAATAAATATAAAAAGGAATAAGGAGAACAATAAGAAAAGTAAAAATAAATATCAGTTTCTTAGGAATTTTTTTAGCTTTTTTTAGTTTCTTTTTAATGACCTGCACAAGCCATATAATAGCATTATCTTAATTGTCTGGCAATTATTTTAGGATCGGATATAATAAAATTATGGACTTGAACTCTTTTTTTTACACGTTTTCACAAACAGGAGTTAATTGGATAGACTTATTAATCTTAATTGTAATTACCATTTATATGGTAGAAGGTTACATATTGGGGTTTTGGTCTTCTTTCTATGATTTTTTAAGCTTTATTTTCTCTTTTATTGCCGGACTTAGCTTTTATCATTTACTATCAAAATTGTTAGTCAGTTATTTTTCCATTCCCCAAGGTTTTGCAAACGCAGCCTCTTTTTTTGTTATAGCTTTTTTATTCGAATTAATAATTAGCTTTATAATTAAAAATCTTGCAATGCTTAAATCTGAAAAAGAAGTTAAAGAAAGCGATAAAACGGATTTTTGGGATAAGATATTAGGAATAATTCCTTCTGTTTTGTCTGCGATAGTCTTGATTTCTTTTGTTTTAACAATGATTACTTCATTACCCTTGTCACTATTTTTAAAACAATCAGTTTCAAACTCGGTAACGGGTAATATTTTAGTTGAAAAAACGCAATGGTTTTCCAAGAACATAAACTCTATTTTCGGGCAGGCCGTAAATGACACCCTGTCTTTTTTAACTGTTGAGCCTCAAAGCAACGAAACAGTAAATTTAAATTTTAAAGTAAAAATTCCTAAGATTGATCAGTCTTCGGAAAATAAAATGCTTGAGCTTATTAATATGGAAAGACAAATAAGAGGGTTATCAAAGCTTGAAATGTCCTATGATTCACAAAAACTTGCAAGACATTATTGCGAAGATATGTTAAAGCGCGGGTATTTTTCGCATTATTCCCCTGAGGGATTTTCTCCTTTTGACAGAATGGCACAGTTTGATATTTATTATACTTATGCAGGCGAAAACTTAGCATTTGCCCCCAATGTTCAACTGGCAATGCGGGGATTAATGCAGAGCAAAGGACACAGAGAAAATATTTTATCAAGCGAATTTAAAAAAGTCGGTGTTGGAGTTGCGGATGGAGGAATATACGGACAAATGTATTGTCAGGAGTTTACAGATTAAATATGAAAAACAAACTGCCCGTTTTAGATAAAAAGTTAATAAGCAATAAGAAGGTTTTTTTAAGACTTGATTTAGATGTTCCTATCATAAACGGGGAAATCAAAGATGAAACCAGATTAATCGCAGGCTTAAAGACTTTGCAGTTTTTATTAAATTATTCCTCAAAAATAATTATTTGTGGACATTTGGGAAGACCAATCGGTTTTGATAAAAATTTTAGTTTAAAGCCGGTTGCAGAATGGTTTAGGGACAAGCTTAAAGTTCAGAGCTCAAAGTTCAAAAACGAGAGAATGGGAGAATTTTTGGGTTGGGAAATCGGCGAAAAAATCTTTTTATTGGAAAATATCCGTTTTTATGAAGAAGAAGAAAGAAGCGATAAAAAATTCAGCAAAAAATTAGCGCATTTGGCAGATATTTATGTAAATGACGCATTTGCAGCATCTCACAGAAACCATGCATCAATAGCGGGTGTTCCAAAATACTTAACTCATTTTGCAGGATTTAATCTTGAAAATGAGATTAAAAATCTTTCTTTGGTTTTTGAAAATCCTATGAGACCATTAACTGTGATTATTGGCGGAGCTAAGATAGAGACAAAGCTTCCGCTTGTTGAAAAAATGGATAAAATTGCTGATTCAATTTTAATTGGCGGAAAAATAGCGTTGGAGAAAAATAAGATTAAAACCAAAGATAATAAAGTATATATTGCTGTTTTAAATAAAGAAGAAATGGACATAAACCAAGACGATATTTCATTTTTCAAAAAAATCATTAATAGATCAAGAATGATCATTTGGAACGGACCAGTCGGAAAAATAGAGGAAAAAGAATATCAAAAGGGAACAGAAAAAGTTGCTAGGGCAATTATTCAAACAAAAGTTTTTTCGATAGTTGGCGGTGGGGATACGATTGATTTTATTAATAAAATAGGCTTAATAAATAAATTTTCCTTTATCTCAACTGGTGGAGGGGCGATGTTGTCTTTTTTATCGGGCGAAAAGCTTCCCGGAATTGAAGTTTTAAAAACATAAAGTATTGAACCTTCTGATTTAAAAAGTATATACTATTTATATGTTTCGCGTTGCAATTAATGGTTACGGAAGAATTGGAAGAATTGCCCATAGGGTAATTTTGGAACGTTTTTCGGAACATATAGATTTAGTTGCTATAAACGCCGGATCCTCAACGGATATTAAGGGGTGGATGAATCTTTTAAAATATGATACTGCTTATGGTCCAATTTTATCCTTAAACATAAATTATCAGGATCCTGAGCCAATGCCTTTGATAAAGGATTTAGTTGGTTATTTAATTATTGAAGATAAAAAAATACCTGTTACTTCTCAAAAAGACCCAATGCTTCTTCCCTGGCAAGATTTGGAAGTAGACGTAGTTATTGAATCAACAGGTCATTTTACGACCCTTGAAAAACTCCAGAAGCATTTAAATGCAGGTGCAAAATCAGTTATTTTATCAGCTCCGTCAAAAGGCGAGGGGGTACCAACTTATGTTTTGGGAGTAAATGCCCAAGATTATCAGGGAGAAAAAATTATCAATAATGCTTCGTGTACAACCAACTGCATTGCGCCGGTTGCCAAAATTATGGTTGATAATTTTGGCGTGGAAAAAGCAATGATGACAACAATACACAGCTATACTTCGGATCAAAAACTTCACGATGGTGGGCATAGCGATTACAGAAGATCAAGAGCAGCTGCTTACAATATTGTTCCTACATCAACCGGCGCTGCTATTGCAACAGGAGAAGTAGTTGGGGAGTTAAAGGAAGTATTCGAAGGCTTGGCAGTTAGAGTACCTGTAATAGTTGGGTCGCTTTCTGATTTTACTTTTGTTTTAAAAAAAGAAACAACAGTAGATGAAGTTAATAATATTTTAAAACAGGCATCGGAAGACCCAAATTATGAAGGGATCTTAATGACATCAGAAGAACCGATTGTTTCTTCTGATATAATAGGAAATCCATATTCGTCTATAGTTGATTTATCTTTAACTCAAGTAATCGGAAATCTGGTTAAGATAGTTGCATGGTACGATAACGAATATGGTTATGCAAACAGGTTAATAGAGGAAGTGTTAATGGTTGGAAATTATTTAAATCAAAAACTGCCCCAATCCAATAGTTAGTTATGGTTAAGCAAAAAGCATTACAAGATATAAAGGTTATTACAGTTTCGGGAAGAATTGCTTCTGGGGCAACAACGCTGGCAAAAAACCTCGCGGACGCTTTGGGCTGGAAATTGTTGGAAGGCGGGGCGCTATTTGAAAAAATTCATCAGGAATTAAACCTTGATCAGGAAATGGTAGATAAAAGACCGGATCATTTTGATCTAGAATACGAAAAGAAGGTAAAGCAAATTTGTAAAAATGATAAAAATATAATTATCCAAAGCCATCTTGCAGGATATGATGCACAGGGAATAAATGGAGTTTTTAAAATACTAGTCGAGTGCACGGATCACGGCATTGATAAGCCAGAAATAAGGATAGATAGGCTTGTTAATAGAGATGGAATCAACACTCAAAAGGCAAAGCAGGAGGTTTTGGAAAGAGAAAGACGACATCTAGAGAAATTCAGGAGACTTTATGCAAATGGGGATAGTAATTGGGTTTATTGGGATAAAAAGTATTATGATTTAATCATAAATACATTCACTTACAATAAAGAAGAGAGTTTAGAGTTAGCGTTTAAAAAAATCGGAATAACAGAATAATCTCCTTATTGATTATTATGTTATAATAGGCTAGATTTAGCATTATGAAAATCTCCAATATAATGCAAAAATGTATAGCTTCAGTAACGGAAGATACTCCATTAAAAGAGGTTGGTAGGCACATTTTTAGTTTTGGAATAAGTGCAGTCCCTGTTGTTAGGGACGGAAAACTCGTTGGAATTGTCACAGAGTCAGATATGCTTAGAAAAATGTATCCTTCTATGGAAGAGTTAGCAGAAGACTATATTCATCTTCGGGATTTTGAGCAAATGGAAAGAAATCTCAAAAGTATTTTGGATAGTCCGGTTTCCGAGGTTATGAATAAGAGAGTAAAAACAATATCTCCAGATACTCCAATAATGAACGCGCAATCGACAATGCTTGTAAATGAGTTTAGTCATTTACCAGTTGTTGATAATGACGGTAAGTTAGTTGGAATAGTATCTCAAGGGGATATTTTTAGAAGATTAATAAAAGATGAAATCCCAAAGCTTGAAAGAGAAAAGTACGCTGATTTTATTTCTCAGTTTTATGATTCAATGGTAGATTGGGAAAAAAGATTTAAAGATGAGTTTCCTGCACTTATAAATCTTTTTGAGAAAGAAAAAGTGAAAAATATTATTGATTTAGGATCATGGACAGGAGAATACACATTAGGATTGTTAAAAAAAGGAAAATATAATATTCTGGGGCTTGATCATAATCCGGAAATGATAAGCCTTGCAAATAAAAAAAGAGAAGAATTGTCAGAAAATTTAAAACACAGAATTGATTTTACCTTAACAGATTATAAAAATATAACAAAAGAAGTAAAAGAAAAATTCGATGTTGCGTTAAGCGTTGGAAATGCGTTGCCTTATTTTCCGATTGAACCACAAGAGCTTTTTAAGAATACTGCAAAAGTTTTAAAAAGTAAAAATGCTCTTTTTGTTTTGCACACAATAAATTTTGATAAAATATTGGAGTCAAGAGGAAGACTTTTAAATTTTAAAATAGAAGAAGAAGGTTGTAACGAAACAAAGGAAAGATTGGTAATAGAATTCTTTGAAAGAAAAGGTGAAAGAGATTTAAAACAACATTTGATCGTTTTTAACAATGACGGGAAAAATTGGTTATTTAGAGGATTGACATCTATAGATATTCATTACTTTAATAAGGAAGACATCGAAAAAGCTTTTAAAAAAGCTGGTTTTAAAAAAATAAATTTTTATGGTTCGAAGGGAGAATACAAGTGGGATTTTGGTAAATTAAACTTTGACGAAAAGTTTGATTCAGATGAAAGCGATTGGTTAATAGCGGTTGCAAAAAAATAAAATGTTTAAAAAAGCAATATTAATATTTTTATCTATTTTTTTATTTTTTATTTTATTTACTTCAGATATCTTCGCAGAAGAAATAATTAAAGAAGAAAGTTCTCCTTCTGCCAAAAAACAAATAATTGACTACAACCTTCCTTATCCTGGAATCTTGCCGGATAACCCTTTCTATATAGTTAAAACAGTAAGGGACGGAATAATTCGTTTTTTTATTTCTGATCCTCTTAAAAAAGCAGAATTTGATTTACTTCAGGCGGATAAAAGATTAAACGCAGGTTACTATTTATTTGTTAAGGGTGATAAGAGTAGGAAATTAGCAATTAGTACAATTTCCAAAGGAGAAAATTACTTTTTTAATGCAATAGAAGGTGCAATAAAAGCAGAAAAACAAGGCGTAGAAACCGATGTATTTTGGGAAAAGCTTTTAACTTCCTCAAAAAAACACAAAGAAATCTTAGAAGATTTAAAATTAAAATCTTCTAAAGATCTTATTTCGAACATAGAGACTGAACTGAAGAGAGTGAATGACTTTAGCAAAAAGGTAGAAAAAATTAAGCTTAAATAAAGAGGATTTATTAACTAAAAGTACACTTTTTTTACTCTTAAGCGCAAGGCATATTTTTAATAAATATGTCTTTTTTGTTCATTTTTTTGCTCGGTAGAATTTCAGTTAAAAATCAAGGCTAAAAAACAGGTTGACGTTTTTTGATATATTTATTAATAGTTGACATGTCAGATCTAGGGTTTTATGATTTTTTTGGCACTAGATATAGTGATTTTTTATGAAATGTCCATATTGTGGGAGCAGAGACACGGAAGTAGTTGAAACAAGAGTCAGTGAAGATTTAGACACAATTAGAAGAAGAAGAGCTTGTACAAACTGCGAAAAAAGATTTACGACTTACGAAAGAGTAGAAAATATAAATTTAGTAGTCATTAAAAAAGATGGGAAAAGAGAACAGTTTAATAGAGATAAATTAAAAAATGGAATAATAAGATCCTGCGAAAAAACAAAAATATCGGTTGCGGACATAGAACAAATTGTAACAGAAATAGAAAGAGAGCTAAGAGGAGCAGATTCAGTAGAAGTGGAAAGTAAAAAAATTGGACAGATGGTGGCAGTAAGGTTAAAAAAATTGGACAAAGTTGCGTACATAAGGTTTTCGAGCGTATTTAGAAGATTCGTGGACGTAGAAGACTTTGAAAAGGAAGTCAAAAAATTAATTAAATAATTTATGAAACTAGACGGAATTAGAGAAAAAGTATTTTTAGATAGATATGCCTTAAAAGACAAAAAAGGTAATCCTATCGAAAAGACCCCCGATGAAATGTGGAGAAGGGTTGCGAAGGGTGTTTCACAAGCAGAAAAAAAATCAGAGCGTACAAAATGGGAGAAAAAATTCTATGAAGCAATGCAGGATTTTAAATTTGTTCCGGGTGGAAGAATTCTGGCAGGTGCAGGTACAGGCTATCAAGTAACATTCTATAATTGCTTTGTCCTCCCTAGCCCTAAAGATTCAAGAGACGGGATTTTAGAAAATCTAAAACATATGACCGAGATTATGGCAAGAGGAGGAGGAGCGGGAATAAATCTTTCTTCTTTAAGACCAAGAGGAGCAAGGGTAAAAAAGGTAAATGGTTTTTCCTCCGGTCCGATTAATTGGGCAGAGCTTTATTCCATAACCACAAAAGACATAATTCAACAAGGAGGTTCAAGAAGAGGAGCATTAATGTTAATGCTTTGGGATTGGCATCCGGATATTGAAGAATTTATTACGGTAAAACAGGATCTTACTAAAATTAACGGCGCTAATTTATCCGTTTGTGTTTCCGATAAATTTATGGAGGCAGTTAAAAAAGATGAAGATTGGGATTTAGTTTTTCCGGATATTGACGACAAAGATTACGATGAAAAATGGGACGGAAACTTGGAAACTTGGAAATCTCTAAAGAAAAAAGTAAAAGTTTTTAAAACAATAAAAGCAAGACATCTTTGGGATTTAATTTGTGAAGCTGCATGGAGATCTGCAGAGCCGGGAATCGTTTTTATGGAAAGATATAATAAATGGTATAACAACTGGTATTGGAATAAAGTTAATTGTACAAATCCTTGCGGCGAAGAAGGATTGCCCGCTTGGGGAGTTTGTAATTTAAGCTCTTTAAATCTCTCAGCCTTTGTAAAAGGATATTCTGTAGATAAAGCAGGAGAGATGGACTATAAATCATTAGCGGAATACGCAAAAATTGGCGTTAGACTGCAGGACGATGTTATAGATATGGATTCCTACGCTTTTCCTCAAATCAGACAAGTTCAGGTAAATGGAGAAAGAAGAATTGGGCTTGGCACAATGGGGCTTGGAGACGCTTTAATAAAAATGCATCTTCGCTATGGAACAGAAGAATCCTTAAAAGTCATCGAGAAAATTTTTAAAACAATAAGGGACGCTGCTTATGAGGTGTCATCTGAGCTTGCAAAAGAAAAAGGTGTATTTCCTAAGTTTAACAGTCAAAAATATACAAAGGGCTATTTTATTAAAAAGTTACCAAAAGAATTAAGAACAAAAATTAAGAAACAGGGTATTAGGAATTCTCTTTTGCTTCAAGCGGCGCCAACTGGATCAACCAGTCTTTTATCGGGAGTATCATCGGGAATAGAGCCGATTTATGAATTTGAATTTATTAGAAAAGACAGGCTTGGAGAGCACAAAATTTATCACCATCTGTATGAAGAATGGAAAAATGCCCATCCGGATTTATCGGAAAGCGAAAAGCCTGAATACTTTGTTTCTGCAAACGATCTTACTCCCGCAGATCATGTAAAAGTTCAAGGAACAATCCAAAAATATGTAGATGCTTCCATTTCCAAAACAGTTAACGCTCCAAGGACACATACAGTTAATGATGTAAAAAATCTTTATATGATGGCTTATGAAGAAGGTTGTAAGGGAATTGCTTATATGAGGGAAGGATCAAGAGAAGGAGTTTTGGTTAGAAAAGAGGATAAAAAAGAAGAATTAGCTAATTTACAAGCCGGCGGAGAAAGAACTGCGCCAAAAAATACAATTACACCAAGACCGTATATGGTAGAAGGAGTGACTTATAAAACAGAAACCCCTGTTGGGCAAACGTATATAACCATAAATCATGATGAGTGTAAGGAGCCGTTTGAGATATTTATAACCGTTGGAAAATCCGGTTCAGACGTTGCTGCAATGGCGGATGGATTAGGAAGAATGATTTCTTTATTTCTAAGACTTAACGGACATCTTTCTTCAAGAGAAAGAGTAAAGCAGGTTATAGCGCAATTAATCGGAATCGGTGGTGCAAAAAGCGTTGGCTTTGGAGATAAAAGAGTAAGATCATTGCCGGATGCGGTTGCCAAAGTTTTAGCAAGGCACTTTTCTTTTAGAGTTAACGGTGTAGTTGAAGATAAGCCTCGTACTTTGCATGCAAACGGAGCTTCTAATCAAAATGGTCATAAAAATGGATTAATGAATGGGCACACTTTACCAGTAAATAATATTGCTTCTTCGGAAAAACAGGATGATCAGCCAATTGTAGTTATGAAACAACTTACTTTGGAAACGCAAGAGGGTAATCTTTCATCCTCGGAAGGTGTCTCCACAGGGCTTTTTGATATTTGTCCGGATTGTGGAAGTGGAAGCTTAGCTTACGAAGAAGGCTGTAGAAAATGCTACAGTTGTGGATATTCAGAGTGTTAACTAGTGCATAGGTAATTGCCGTTAAATTCGGCAGCAGTGCCGCTACTGTAAATTCCGCGAAGCCTCTTGGGCAAAGTGGAATAAAGCCAGAAAACTATGTACGTTCGCCAAAAGGCGGATGTTTCCCGAGCAGGAATTTTTTTGTAAAAAACCTCCTCGGGATTACCTAGGGAGGATTTTTTATGGTTAAACAGATTCACCGCGAGTTTAAAATATATACAAAAAGGGGGGACAAGGGTTTTACCTATCTTTTTAATGGCAAAAAAATTAAAAAAGACAATAATAGAGTGCAAGCTTATGGGAATATTGATGAATTAAATTCAATAGTAGGAATTTTAATTGCCTTTTTAAGAGATAAGCAACTAAAAAAAGAGTTGATCTGTGTTCAAAAAGATTTGTTTTTAGTAGGTGGGTATTTAGCAAAATCAATTGGTAGAGAAATAGAGATACTTAATAAAAGAACAAAAGAGATAGAACTGCTAATCGATAAATTATCGGTAAAACTTCCCAAAATTACTTCTTTTATATTACCAGGGGGTACAATAGAGGCTTCGTTTATGCATTTTGCAAGAACTGTTTGTAGAAGATCGGAAAGAAGTGTCGTTTTATTGTCCAAAAAAGAAACCGTAGAAAAAACAGTGATTGTTTATTTGAATAGGCTTTCAGACGCCCTTTTTATAATGGCTAGATTTATAAATTTTAAAGAAGGGAAAAAAGAGGAGGTCTGGAAAACAAAATGAAAGAAAAAATTGCCGGATCAATTGCGTTTAGATTAGAATATCAGCCACAAGTATTGGAAAAGGAAATAAGAGAAGACGTAATTTCTTATCTTTGGGAATACCGTTTTAGTGGTCAAAAATATGATTATTCCCTTTCTTTTACAGACGGAAAAATAACAGATATCCATAGGGGGGAATCGATGGTGGTTAAGGGAGAAAGAGCAGTTGAGGACAGGAAAATCCGAGGATTATCCACAACAAGAGAAGAAGCGGAATTGGTTGGCATTAAAAGATTAGAAGACCAACTTAGTTTATTAAAAAACGAGGGAACAATCATTTGGGCAAGTCCTCCTGGATCAACGGAAGATGGATATGGTGATTATGGATTTTTATATGTCGGTAAAGTTAGATCGGATGATTCTAGTAATAAAGAAATAACAATGACTGCTATAAGAGTGGAGAGTCCGACTGTAAAAGGTTTTAATGAAGTTTTTTCCGATTTATTAAAGGATAAAGTAGAGGCAAAAAATCCAGAAGATTTTATTTCTGCGCCGCTTGTTTTAGAAAGACAAATGGATATTGGTCATATTGAAGAAATTTTGCATAAGGTTTTTTTATACGAAGAAAAGACAAAAGAAAAAGAATTATTTAAAAGAGTTTTAAAAAGACTGAATCCATTAATTACTGATTTTACAAATTTTTATGGAAAGGCAAGTCCTGAGGAAAGACAAAAAGCGTTATATGCATTAGAGAATTATGCACTTATTTTAAAGGCTGAAGAAAATGTTTTGGATAAAGAAAATGTAATTTATGTAAGTCAAAAACAAGAGCAAAGCCTGGTAGCAATTATGCCTGTCTTGGGTTACGAACCGCCGAAGGTTCTTGGCAGTTGTGGAAGTACCAAAACAGAGAGCAATAATATCTTTGGACCAAAAACTATTTTAAATTCACTTTTAGAAGATGATAATTACGGATCAAGAGCGTTTAAGTGTCCAAGGTGCGGACAAGTTAATATTAGACCAAAAAATGAGCTTGTAAGTCATTGTCAGTATTGTGGAAGCAATGAGGTAAGTTGTTCTAATTCATAGGTTTGTTTAACCTCTTTTTTAATGCTATTATGATTATGTATGGATGATGTTCAACGAAATTCCCAAAATTCGCAAGCTAGCAGCCATATGCAGCCGTTTAGTTCAATGCATAAAGAGCAAGCGCCGATTTCGGAAATCGGAAATGTCAGCGATTTTTTATCTCACGCGGAAAAGGGGCCTGAATTAGATGATGACCTAAAGAGAGCTGGAGTGGAAAAAGCCGGCGAGAGATTTGAATTATCAAAGGAGCATAATGATTTTGGAATAGAAGACGCAAAAGAATCAATTAAGCCGCATTTGGAACCAAAAGGAACAGTAAAAATATTAACTAACGATGAAGCAACGCAAATAGATAAAAAAGATAAAAATACAGAAGATTCAATAAAATGGCTAGCTAGACTACGTTTAAAAATTCAAAAAGTGTGGCAAAATATAAGAGGAAATAAAATTTAAATTTATGATAGAAGCTCTCACCATGGAAAATTTAGTTCCATCATTAATATTATTTGGAGCTTATGCTTTAGCAATAACGGTTTTAGTATTTTTCATAGCGTTTGTAGCCTACTCGTTGTTTATTTTATATAAAAACAGAAATAGGGAAAAAGATGCGCTTAATTCAACGCTTCTTCAGGTTTCACTAACCAGAGATAATGAGGTTAAAATTGATGCTGCAGAACAGCTTTTTGCATCTTTAGCATCGGTCAGAAAAGGAGGAAAATTAAGTTTTTTAAAACCTCAACCCCATTTTTCTTTTGAGATTGTCGGAATACCCGGGGACATCAGTTTTTATATTTATACCCCGAATAAACTAAAGGATTTAATCGAGAAGCAAATAAATGGTGCTTATCCAGAAGCGGAAATAAAAGTTGTTGATGAAAAAACGCAAAAAGAGGGATATGTAATCGGTAATGAATATAATATTTTCTCCAAAGAAGGAAAAGTTGCCTTTACTTCCCTTAAGCTTAAAACTTCAAATTATTATCCAATAAAAGTTTTTAAAGATTTACCTGTTGATCCTTTGTCTTCTATTACATCAGTCTTGGCAAAAATGACCGAAGGAGAAGGAGCTGCAATTCAAGTTTTATTTAGTCCGGTAGATGGAAAATGGAAAAAAATGGGAAGGGGATATATTTCCCGAACTAAAAAAGGAGAGGCAAATCCGGAAACGGCTAAATATTCGGCAGACTCTAAAGAGCTGGAAGCAGTAGAAAACAAAATATCAAAAACGGGTTTTGATACGGTTATAAGAATTGTAGTTTCCTCAAGCACAAAAGAAGCTGCAAGTGCTCATCTTAGCAATATTATAACCAGCTTTGGCCAGTTTAACGGAATAAACTCTTTTACTAAAAATAAACATAGGCTTAAAGGTTTGTTTATGAATGATTTTATTTACCGTTTTATGCCAATGTATGGTCAGACTTCGGTGTTGTCGAATGAAGAACTGGCAACGGTTTTCCATTTTCCGAACAAATCGGTAACAACGCCTCATATTCATTGGCTAAATTCCAAAAGGGCACCAGCTCCTGCACAAATACCTGATAACGGTCTTTTTTTGGGAAGAAGTACTTATAGAGGCTTGTCAAAGCCGGTTTACATGCAAAGAGACGATAGAAGACGCCATATGTACGTTATTGGAAAAACCGGTGTTGGAAAATCCGAGTTTTTAAAAGATATGATTTTGCAGGATATTAGAAATGGAGAAGGGGTTTGTTTTATAGATCCTCACGATACAATTGATAAATTACTTCCTCTGATTCCGCCGGAGCGTGCAGAAGACGTAATCCTTTTTGAGCCTTCGGATACAGATAGACCAATGGGGCTAAATATGTTAGAAGCACAAACAGAAGACCAGAAACATTATGTTGTTTCGTCGATAATAGGCCTTATGTATAAACTTTATGATCCAAATAAAACCGGAATTATCGGACCAAGGTTTGAGCACGCAATAAGAAATGCAATGCTAACAGTAATGTCAGAACCGGGAAATACTTTTGTAGAAGTAGTAAGGGCTTTAACAGATTCCAGTTTTGTAGAAGAATTATTGCCAAAAGTACAGGATCCAATGGTAAGAAGATATTGGACAGATCAAATTGCTCAAACATCGGATTTTCATAAATCAGAAGTTTTAGATTATATTGTTTCTAAGTTCAGTAGATTCGTAAGCAATAAAATGATGAGAAACATTATTGGTCAGTCTGAATCTGCTTTTAATTTTAGAAAAGTAATGGATGAGGGTAAAATTCTTTTAATTTCTTTATCAAAAGGAAGAATTGGGGAAGAGAATTCAAGCTTTTTAGGACTCGTTTTAGTGCCAAAGATTTTAGTTGCCGCAATGAGCAGGCAGGATATTCCGGAAGAAAAAAGAAGGGACTTTTATTTATACGTTGATGAGTTTCAAAATTTTGCAACGCCTGATTTTGCCCAAATACTTTCAGAGGCAAGAAAATACAGGCTTAATTTAACGGTTGCTAACCAGTTTATCGGTCAAATGGACGAGGAGGTAAAAAACGCAATTTTTGGAAACGTTGGTTCTCTTGTTTCATTTAGAGTTGGTGTAACAGATGCTAATTATCTTCAACATGAATTCCAACCTGTATTTACAGAAGCAGATCTTATTAATGTAGACAGGTTTAATGCTTATATAAAAACGGTTGTCGGTGGAGAACCTGTTTTGCCTTTTTCAATTGATCTAACTCGTGATATGACAAAAGAAAAACAGACCGAAAATCCAAGAGTAGCAGAATTAATTCGTGAGCTTTCAAGATTAAAATATGGTCACGATGTTACCACCGTAGAGCAGCAAATTGCCCAAAGGGCAAGATTGTAATATACACCTGATAGGTTAAATTCTTTTGATACGTCTTGTTTTGTGCTAAAATTACTCGGAAGCGTCTGTAGCTCAGTGGCAGAGCGCTACTCTTATAAAGTAGATGTCCTTGGTTCGAACCCAAGCAGACGCACAATTAAAGCTCTGAGAGGATGTTTGTTTCTTTGCCGCGTTCTGGTACGTATTGAAGATATCTTTCGGTTGTAGAAAGCCTTTTATGACCCAAGAGCTTAGAAAGCATTACTAAAGAAACACCGTGTTTTAAATGATGTGCAACAAAAGTGTGTCTTAAATCATTTACTTTTGCCCCTTTAATTTCTGCTAATCTAAAGTATCTTTCGACCGCAGTCCTAATGTTTCTGATTAAAAATGGTTTTCCGGATTTAGTTATAAACAAAGTGTTTTCGGTTGCCTTTGGTCTTACTTCTAAATATTTTTCCAAAGCGTCTTTTGCTCTTTTATTAAGCGGCACTGTTCTTTCTTCGTGTTTTTCAAAAGGTGCAATATGAAGACTATCCTTTTGCATATCAGATAATGTTAAAGCTGCTAATTCTCCGATTCTAATTCCGGTTTGAAGCAATAATTCGATTACCGCATACATTCTTGCGTCATTTCTTGCAGCGTCTCTTAATGCTCTATACTCGGTTGGGGTAAGGATTCTGGGTGGAGCAAGTTGGTAGGTTGGGTGAGTAATTAAAAGCGATGGATCATCGGTTATATATTCACTGATTTTTAAAAACCTATAAAAAGTTCTGGTTGAGTTTATTTTTCTAGAGACCGATTTTGGCGTATAACCATCTTTATTCATTTTTGCCAAAAATGCTTCCAAATCTTCTTTTTTAACATCGTGAACTTGAGCTTTTTGAAGCTCTTCTAGAAAACCGACAAGCTGGTCAATGTCTTTACCGTAGGCAATAACAGTTGAGTTTGAATGCTTGTTATCCTTTAAATATTTTTTAAACTGTTCGTGGGCATCGCGAAGTTTAACTGGTTTCATAATAATATCCTATAATATCACTAAAAATACCTATAGTCAAGGGTATTTTTTACAAAATAATCTAAAAACAGTCAAAGTATGTTAATATAGTTAAAAGTAGTTCATGAAGAAGATACTATTTGTAGTTACGGTTATAATTCTGCTCTTAATAATTAATAATCTTTCACGCTCAATTTATGATTTGTGGAAAAAGCAGGATCTTCTTACTAAAGCTCAGAAAGAGCTTGTAAAAGAACAACAATTAAATCAAAAGCTTAAAGCAGAATTGTCCTTTGCGAAAACCCGTCAATTTATAGAGGAAGAGGCTAGAAATAAGCTTTTTTTACTAAAACCGGGTGAGCAACAAGTGTTAATTTCCGAAGATCAGCTTAATCTAGGAAAACAAAAGTCAACAAAACCGGAAATTCCAAATTGGCAAAAATGGTTAAACTTATTTGTAAAATAGGCATATGTTGAAACAAAGAGAAATAATTAAGAGGGCAGCATTGGAGGCTGGAAAAATAATTTTGGCAACTAAGCCAACGGAAAATGTAAAGGAAAAAGCAGGAAGGGCGAATCTAGTTACAGAAGCGGATCTTAAAAGCGAAAATGCAATAGTTGAGCTTATAAATCAACACTTTCCCGAAGACTTAATATTGTCAGAAGAAACAAAAAGTAACATCCCAAATCCATTATTAGCAGAAAAGCTCTGGGTTGTGGACCCAATTGACGGAACAAATAATTTTAGATACGAAAGAAATTATTCTTGTGTTTCAATTGCCTATGCGGAAAAAGGCGTAGTGCAATTAGGGGTAGTTTATGATCCGTTTAGAGATGAAATGTTTTATGCAGAAAAAATGCAGGGAGCATTTTTAAACGGAAAAAAGATTTTTGTCTCCAAGTTAAAAGATTTAGCAAGGTCAGTGGTAGCCAGTGATAATTCTTACGAGTCCGAAGGAACCAAGTATAACCTTGAGTTATTTTTAAAATTAAATCCAGCGCCTTGGTTTTTGATAAAAGGAAGCGCCACTTTAACAATGTGCGAAGTTGCTGCCGGTAGAATTGATCTCTATTTTCACAATTATTTAAAACCATGGGATAATGCGGCAGCGTTTTTAATAGTTGAGGAAGCAGGCGGAGTAGTAAGAGGTATTAGCGGTAATAATGCAAATTTTATGTCGGAAAGCGTAATTTGTGGAAACGAAGAACTTGTAAAAAACTTTGTTGCGGGGCTAGGAGTTGCGCCTAGCCTGTGAGATTATGAGCCTCACGTGCACTGTACACTACCCCGCACGTAAAGCACATTTTAACAGAATTTTGAATTTAGGTCAAAGTTTGCTATACTTGAGGCTACGCCAGGGTAGCTCAGTCGGTTAGAGCACAGCATTCATAACGCTGAGGTCGTGGGTTCGATCCCCACCTCTGGTACACATTCGACTCGCTTCACTCGCTCAGTGCAAGCACCAGTTATTCATTATGAATAATCAGCCTATTGGAATTTTTGATTCTGGCCTTGGTGGTTTATCTGTTTTAAAAGAAATCGAAAAACTGCTTCCCAAAGAAAATTTTATTTACGTTGCTGATCAGGCAAATTTTTCTTATGGGTTAAAGTCAAAAAAAGAGCTTGAGGCACTTACGACTAAAATCGTACAATTTTTAATCAATAAAAAAGTAAAATTAGTAGTTGTCGCATGTAACACGGCCACAATTCAGGCAATAGAGTGTTTAAGGAAAAACTTCACAATCCCAATAATTGGCATTGTGCCTGTTATTAAAACCATTTCCTCTATTTCCAAAACAAAAAACACGGCAGTATTTGCAACTCCGTCAACAACAAAAAGTAAGTACTTAAGTAGTTTAATAAAAAAATATGCTCATGGCGTAAAGGTTTATAAAATAAGCGGAATTGGATTAGAGCAGCTAATAGAGCAGGGGGAATTTAATGACGGCAGAATTAAGAATGCATTGGAAAAGTCACTGGCTAAGTTAAAAAATAAAAACATTGATGTTATTGCTCTTGGTTGTACGCATTATCCATTTATCAAGCCTCAAATTCAAAGAATACTCGGTTCAAAAATTACCATTATTGATTCGGGAGGTGCGGTTGCAAGGAGAGTAAAGTCGATTTTAATTCAAGAGAATTTGCTTGCCGGAGATAAAAGGGAAAACAGCTTTTATACTTCTTGCGATGCAAAAAGGTTTAAAAGAATGCTAAAATCACTATTAAGAATAGAAACAGATAATGTTTTTGGTTTAAATATATGAAAATATCTGACTTTAAGGGTAAGAAAATCGCAATTGTGGGGCTTGGGCTGGAGGGATTATCAAGTGCTAAATTCTTTACCGGACATGGTGCTAAAGTTACTGTTTTTGATGATAAAAAAGTAGAAGATTTAGATCAGAATTTAGTGAGCGAGATATTGAGACGTAAAGATGTTGAGATATTTGGAGGAGGGGGTTATTCTGAAAAACTTAAAGATTTTGATTTAATTGTCAGAAGCCCGGGGGTAAATTTGCAAAAGATTTATGATTCAGGATTCAAGATTCAAGAAAAAATAACCTCACAAACAAAGTTATTTTTTGACTTGTGTCCTTGCGAAATAATCGGCGTAACCGGAACTAAGGGAAAGGGAACAACGTCGTCATTGATTTATGAAATGCTTAAAAAATCCTCCTCCTTCGTCAAGACTTTGGAGGACAAGGTTAAAAATGTATATTTAGTTGGAAATATTGGTAATCCTCCTTTGGATATTTTGGATAAATTAATTCCTCATTCAATTTCGATTAAATCGGATTCAAAAGTGATTTATGAGCTATCCAGTTTTCAGCTCCTTGACGTTGCTCGGAGTCCTCATATAGCAGTAATGCTTATGGTTACGAGTGAGCATTTGGATTACCATAAAGATTTGCAAGAGTACATAGAAGCAAAAAGAAATATTTTAAAATTTCAAACAGAAAATGACTTTGCAATCATAAACAGAGACTATCCGTCCAGTAATGAATCGGATATCTTAACTAACGGAAAAATATTCCAAGTATCAACAGAGCAAGATGTGTTTAAAAACGGTGCTTTTATAAAAGATAATGCTGTCTGGTTTAAAAAGGACAATGAAGAAGAATTTATTATAGAAGTTTCCCAAATCCTTCTTCCCGGAAGACATAATTTGGAAAATGTTTTGCCTGCGGTAACCGTAGCTAAGATCTATGGGGTTTCAAACGAAGCTATAATATCTGTTTTGGAAAATTTTAGGGGGCTTGAGCACAGATTAGAGTTGGTTACAGAAATAAATGGTGTTAAATATTATGATGATTCTTTTTCTACAACTCCCGAAACAGCAATTGCAGCCATAAAAGCATTTGAAAATCCGGAAATCTTAATCCTGGGTGGATCAAGCAAGAAAAGCAATTTTAATGAACTTGGTCGCGTCATACGCGATTCACAAAATGTAAAAGCGATTATTGGAATTGGAAAAGAATGGAGTAGAATAAAATCCGAAATCCGAAATCCGAAATCCGAAATAATCATGATTGAAGGGGCTAAGGATATGAAAACAATAGTAACTGCAGCTTCAAAAATTGCCCAGAAAGGCGATGTTGTTTTACTTTCTCCTGCTTGTGCTTCTTTTGATATGTTTAAGAATTATAAAGATAGAGGAGAGCAATTTAAGAACGAAGTTCTTAAATTGAAATCAAAGATCAAAAATCAAAATGCAAAATGACAAGTCAAAACTCAAGAATTTTCGAAATTATTCATAAAGACAAAGGTTCAAATGCAAGAGTTGGCAAATTGATAACTCCGCACGGTATTGTCGAAACGCCTCAATTTGTACCTGTTGGAACACAAGCGACAGTTAAATCCTTAACTTCGGATGATTTAAAAGAGATAGGGGTTCAATTGTTTTTTGGCAATACTTATCATTTACATTTAAGACCTGGAGAAAATCTAATAGATAAATTCGGTGGGATCGGAAAATTTATGAATTGGGATGGTCCAATAATTACCGATAGCGGTGGATTTCAAGTTTTTTCCCTAGCTAGAAACAAAAGAAGAGAATTAGGAGAAAGAGATGACAGTCCCACTTTGGTCAAGATAACCGATGAAAAAGTAGAATTTCGGTCCCACTTAGATGGCAGTTTACACGTTTTTTCGCCTGAGGAATCAATAAAAATTCAACATAAGCTTGGCGCAGATTTAATTCTATGCTTTGATGATTGTCCCTCGTATCCTTTAACAGAAGAAAAAGTTGCAAAAGCAGTTGAAAGAACTCATAGATGGGCAAAAAGATGCCTTGAGTATCACAAAAAGAATAATAAAAAGGGACAGGCTCTTTACGGAATTATACAAGGTGGGGTATATAAAAAATTGCGTGAAGAATCGGCTAAGTATATTTCTGGAATGGATTTTAAAGGCATTGCTATTGGTGGGGTTGCAGTTGGGGAAAGCAAAGAAGAAATGAAGAAAGTTTTAGATTGGACAATGCCGTATCTGCCAGAAGAAAAACCAAGACATCTTTTGGGAGTAGGGGAAATTGATGATTTTTTTGAAATTATCGAAAGAGGAGTTGATACATTCGATTGTGTTATTCCGACTCGTCTTGGAAGAACGGGATTTGCTTTTATATCGCCCCCGGAAGGAAATATTAAAAATCGCTTTAGACTTGATATTCAAAAAACAAAGTGGAATAAGTCAAAATTACCACTAGACAGGAACTGTGATTGTTACGTTTGTCAAAATTATACACGTGCATACATACACCATTTATTTAAAGCAAGAGAGTTACTTGCTTATCGATTGGTAACTTATCACAATGTTTATTTTTGCACGAATTTAGCAAAGAAAATAAGAGAGTCAATTTTAAGAAACGAATTTAAAGATCTTAAAAAACAATGGTTTGTGTGATAAACTAAAGAAAATTATGAAAACGGTTTTTTCTGGACTTCAACCCTCTGGCAATATGCATATTGGTAATTATATTGGTGCTATTAAACAATGGGTTGAGCTTCAAAATAAAAGCGATGCAATTTATTGCATTGTTGACTTACATGCAATAACAGTTTATCAAGACCCAAAGATTTTAAAAGAGAAAATTTTAGATGTTACCGCTTTATATCTTGCCTTAGGTCTTGATCCAAAAAAGGCGCATATTTTTATTCAAAGCGAAAACCCTGATCACCCTTATCTTGCATGGATCTTGAACTGCGTTACTCCTTTTGGGCAACTTGAACGGATGACGCAGTTTAAAGATAAAAGCCAAACCCTTCTTCGCCAAGGCTCCGAAGGGCAAGGCAAAAAGGATTCAATAACGGTTGGTCTTTTTGATTATCCGGTTTTAATGGCAGCAGATATTCTTTTATACAACACGGATGAAGTTCCGGTTGGGGAAGATCAAAGGCAGCATATAGAGTTAGCACGCGATATTGCCGAAAAGTTCAATAAAAAATACGGAGAGGTTTTTACGCTTCCTAAAGCTGCTATTCCAGAGCAATCTGCGAAAATAATGAGCTTGCAAAATCCAAACAGCAAAATGAGTAAGTCCAGCATTGATCCACTTGGAACTATCAATCTTTTGGATTCAGAACTAGAAATCAGGGAAAAAGTAAAAAAAGCAGTTACCGATTCGGAAACTGCAATTTTAAAACAGGTTCATAATAAAGAAGATGGAGCAATTCCTAACCTTTTAACAATTTATTCTGCATTTTCCAATGAATCTTTTGATAAAGTTCTAAATCAATTTAACGGAAAAAACTATGGAGAGTTTAAAAAAGAATTAGTAGATTTACTGGTAGAAAAATTAGGAGAAATTCAAAAAAGATATAAAGAAATTAGGGAAGACGAAAAATACTTAAGACAAGTTTTGGATGAGGGAAGAGATTTTGCAAAAGAAAAATCCTCGGAAACTCTACAAAAAGTAAAAGAGAAGATGGGCATTTATTAATAAATAATAAATGGTTGACAAAATAAGCATTTAGTTTTATAGTTTGCATCGTGAAGGAAAGATATAGCGAGGAAAGATCAGAAAAAAGAACAGTAGTCGTGCATTTATTATTTTCTAAAACTCCAGAACCAGAAGTTTATCGCGCTTCATTAAAAAACGGAGAAGACCCCTCAGCTTATGCTTTAAATATTCTTGGCAAAGATGGAGCCTATGGTTATAAAATTGGAGATCTTTATTCAGGAACAATAATTCTTGATGGTAAGACGAGGGCTTATCAGACAACAGAGCAAATGGAGCCAGGTATAGTTTATGTTGACGCGGAAAAATTTTCCGTTGAAGATTCAAGGAAAGCATTAAGGGAATTAGAAGAAGAATTTGCTTTTGAAAACGAAGGTAATATCTATGCAACAAAAACAATAGACAAAGACCCTGGATATAAATTGGAATATTTAACATTAAGTGAATCATTGAAAAATGTTCTTCGTCTTAGGGAAAGAGCGGGAGATGAATTTGTGGAGCCGGAATTAGTAAGAGCAAGAGATGGATCATGGCATATTTTGGGAACAAAGGATAAAATGGTAAAGTCTAAAGATAAAAGATAAATTTTTCAAAATACCACTTAAGTTATATGGAGAGATTTTTAAGCCCACGAAGACCAAGAGAAGAAGCCGTAAAACAGTGGCAAACAATACAAGTCTTAGAAGAAATTACTTTTGGTAAAAAGAGTTTTTTTCGGACAAGAGTTAATTCTAAACTTTCTAATCAAGGGATAGCAAGTGAGGTTATAGAAATCAGCAGACGAGCATATGGATTTGTAAAAATTGACAGTAGAGATCCAGAAACCGAAGATGCGAATCCAAAAATTAATTATATTGACGCACGCTTTTTTACTATGGAAGAAACTCTCCGTTTTCCACCAAAATTTGAACGTTCTTTAAAAAAGAAAGAATATTTAAGCTTAATGTATGCAATGAGCGAATATATGACGATGCTTGCAGTGAGCGAATGCAAAAATGAAAACGAAATAAAAAAACCAAGAGGGATAATTAGAAGAAGAGATGGATTATTTACGGTTTTAAAAAATGGGGATAGAATTATTTCGACGACTCAAAAAAACTAGAAATATAGCCTCTACTATGCTATACTGACCACCATGCGAAACGGTAAAAAAAGAAAAATAAAAATTACAAAACCAAATGTCAGGTTTTCTTGGAAAAATGGAATTATTTATGCTTTTTTAGCGGTTTTTATTTGGTTTGTAATTATCGGAATTACTCAGCCTATAGGAGAAAATGGATCAGAAACAAAAGACGTTCCTCTCTCGCAAATTATTACAGAAGTAAAACAAAACAAAATTAAACAAATTGAAGTTTCTGGAAATAAAATTACAGCAATAGATAAAGAAGGAAAAACCATAGAAGCAAATAAGGAAGAAGGCGCAAATCTTTATCAGATTTTTAAAGATTCAGGTATATCTTTGGAAAAAACAAAAGTTGTTGTTAAGGATGATACTACTTTAAATACTTGGGTTAGTATTCTTTCTTCGGTTTTGCCTGTAATCTTAATGGTTGCTTTTTTCTACTTTATATTTAGACAGGCCCGTGGAGCACAGGAGAATGTTTTTTCTTTTGGTCAGTCAAAAGCAAAAATGTTTAATAAGGGAATTCAAAGGGTTACATTTGCAGACGTTGCGGGAGTAGATGAGGCAAAACAGGAGTTATCGGAAATCGTTGATTTTCTTAAAAACCCGAGTAAATATAAGGCAATGGGAGCAAGAACCCCAAAGGGAGTGTTAATGATTGGTCCATCAGGTACCGGTAAAACACTTTTAGCAAGAGCAACGGCAGGCGAAGCAAATGTTCCGTTTTTTTCTATGGCAGGATCTGAATTTATGGAAATGCTGGTTGGCGTTGGAGCATCAAGGGTAAGGGATTTATTTAATACTGCAAAAAAGGCACAGCCTGCAATTATTTTTATAGACGAAATCGATGCGATTGGAAGACAACGTGGGGCAGGGTTAATGGGTGGACATGATGAAAGAGAGCAAACATTAAATCAGATTCTAGTAGAAATGGATGGATTTGCTCCGACGGAACAATTAATCGTAATTGCAGCAACCAATAGACCTGATGTTTTGGATCCGGCTTTGGTAAGACCGGGAAGATTTGACAGGCGAGTTGCTTTGGATATGCCGGATGTTGAAGGTAGAAAAGCGATTTTAGCAATTCATGCAAAAGGAAAGCCATTTGCAGAGGACGTTAATTGGGACAAAGCATCCAAGAGAACGGTTGGTTTTTCTGGTGCGGATTTAGAAAATATGCTAAATGAAGCGGCGATTTTAGCAGCCCGTTTAGGCAAAAAAGCAATAGAAATGAAAGACTTGGAGGAAGCGGCAACTAAAGTAAAATTGGGACCGGAGAAAAAAAGACTTCAAACAGAAGAGGATCGAAAGATGACTGCATATCATGAAGCAGGTCACGCGATTGTTTCATGGTCGATGCCGCATACTGATCCCGTGCACAGAATCTCAATTGTTTCAAGAGGAATGTCCTTGGGTCATACGATGCTTGAACCAACAGAGCATTTACACGAAACAAAAACATATCTTCTTGAGCAAATTGCAGTAATGCTTGGGGGAAGAGCAGCGGAGAATTTAATTTTTAAGGAAATGACAACAGGAGCAGCAGATGATATTTCCAAGGCAACTATGGTTGCAAGAACAATGGTAACAGAGTATGGAATGAGCGACATAGGACCGATTAACCTTGATGGAGAAAAAAGAATGATTTATGAACAAGCGCCGATTTCTCCGGATATGTCTGCAAAAATTGACGCAGAAATTAAAAAAATAACAGACGATGCGTATAAAAAAGCAGCTTCAATTTTGGTTAAGCATAAGAAAAAACTGGATAAATTAGCAGAAGAACTTCTTAAAAAAGAAACACTTGAATCAGAAGATTTCGAGGCGCTGGTTGGCAAAAAACCACTGATGGAAAAATCTGTTAAACTAAAAAAGACCATAAGGTCTTGATATGAAAAAAATATTCAAGTCTCTAACACTCGGTCTTATTCTGTTTATTTTTTCTACGTCTTCTTCTTTTGCCTCGGCTGAATCAATCGAAGTTTTCAATACACAAATAACCGTGCGTAAAGATGGAAGTCTTGATGTTATCGAAAACATAAAATACAATTTTTTTGACAATCAAAAACACGGTATTTACAGAGATATACCATTGGCAAGCTCTAATAACGGTGTTTACAAAGAAATTGGAGTTGAAGTAAAAGAGGTTTTAAGAGATGGAACAAGCGAGAGGTATACAAAGACAGTAAATAATAATAAATTAAATCTTAAAATCGGAAAAGCGGAACAGACGATTTCCGGAATTCACAATTATATAATTTCTTATAAAGTTACTAATGTAATCGGAAATTTTGATGATCACGATGAAATATATTGGAACGCAACCGGTACTGATTGGGAAGTAGGAGTTAATTCTACAAGTGTTAAAATAATTCCGGATTTTGATACTTCGATTACTAAATTTACCTGTTTTACAGGAAGCTTTGGCTCCAAGGACAAAAATTGCGAATTCAGTAAAGACGGCGAAGTCGGAATTTTTAAATCAACAGCTGTTTTAAATCCAGGAGAAGGATTAACAATTGTTGCTGGATTTCCGCCAAATACTTTTCCAAAAAGCAAAATAAGCGTTTTAGAAAATAAGGAATTATCCCCGTTTTGGACAGCAGTAATAATTGGATTAGTAATTTTAGCAACTGTTTTGTATTATATTGCGCTTCCATTTTTTGTTTTTCGCTGGTATTTAAGAAACAGACATAAATCCCGTTTTGGAAGCCCTTCCGTTAACTTTGATTTACCAAAAGATAACGACAACAACCGCTTACTTCCCGCAGAAGCAGGAGTGATGGATACGGCAAGATTGGAAAAAGATGATGTTGTTGCAACAATTTTTGACTTGGCAATAAGAAAATATATTTTTATAGAGCAGATTAAAAAGAAAAAATTTTTGGGTCTTGGTGAAGATAAAGACTTTTTGATAAAAAAGAAAAAAGATTTTAATGACCTAACAGGATTTGAAAAAACCCTATTAGAAAGGCTTTTTAAGAACGGTGAATCGGTTGAGTTAGGTTCATTGTCCTCGGATTTTTATGAAACATTTACGAAACTACAAAAAGACATTTTTTCTATTCTAATTAAGAAAGGTTTTTACAAGGAAAACCCACAGAATAAAAAAGCTCTTTATGCAGGTCTTGGATTTTTTTCGGTTATTTTTTTCCTAAACTTGCCTCTTGCTTTTATTCTATTCTGGATGTTCGGCGAATATAACGGCAGAACAGACTTAGGGGATGAGGTAGACTTTCGAGTTGATGGACTTAAGCTTTTCTTAAAAAGCATGGACAGGGAACATAAATGGTATGCCAATCAACTTGCTTTAGTTGAGCAAATGATTCCGTATTCAATTGCCTTAGGTTACATAGACAAATTTATGGAGCAATTAAAAATTTCTTATCCGGATTATGATCCTACATGGTACAAAGGGAATATGGCGTTTTTTGCAGTGTCAAATAGTATGTTTAACTCAATGAATAGTAGCATTGCAACAAATGCTCCTTCAAGATCGAGTGGTTTTTCCGGTGGAGGCGGATTCTCCGGCGGGGGATCCGGTGGAGGCGGAGGAGGAAGTTGGTAGAAAAATTACTTGACACAAAAAAACATTAGTGGGAAACTAAAGCTATATGAAAATATTCTCAATTTCAGATGCAATTAGTTTTGGGTTTAAAACAGTAAAGAGGAACTTCTTTTTCTTTTTAGGTGTAGTTGCAATTGTTTTTGCAGTATCTGCTGTTAACAGTAGTCTTCAGGAAAGCTTAATTGACCAGTGGTTTTTATACACTTTAGTAAGCATAGTTTTTTGGATTATTGCAGAAGTTGTCGGAATGGGAGTTATTAGGATTAATCTTTCTTTTGTTGACGGTAAGAAGCCTAAATTTTCCGATCTTTTTATACTCAATTGGAGACAGTTATTAAATTATATCTTAAGTTCATTTTTAGTAGGCTTAACGGTGCTTGGGGGCATGATACTTTTGATAGTCCCCGGAATTATTTTCGCCTTAAAACTTCAGTACACGACTTATTTAATAGTTGATAAAAATATTGGTCCAATTGAAGCATATAAAAAAAGCTGGAAAATGACTAAAGGACAAGTTTGGCATTTGTTTTTACTTGCCCTAACTTTTATTGGAATTAATTTAGCTGGATTACTACTTCTTGTAATCGGATTATTATTTTCTGCGCCCTTATCGATGGTTGCAGCTACTTCCGTTTATAGAAAGCTTTCCTCTTAAAAACCTTTTTAAAATGTTATAATTCAAGCTATGGATAAACTGATTCTCGTTGATGGCAACGCAATTTTACATCGGGCTTTTCACGCACTTCCTCCGCTTAATAACATAGAAGGTCAGATGACCAACGCGGTTTTTGGTTTTTTTTCAATGCTTTTTAAAATAATAACAGATTTAAAACCGGAGTATTTAGCAGTTTGCTTTGATAGACCAAAGCCGACATTTAGACAAGAGCTTTACGTCGGCTATCACGCACAAAGACCAAAAATGGACGAAAATTTAGTTCCGCAAATAGGCTTGGTTCACGAAGGTTTGGAAAAAGCAGGAATAAAAATTTTTGAAATAGACGGATATGAAGCAGACGATTTAATAGGAACTCTTTCTTACCAAGCGGTAAAGATTGAAAAAAATGCTCATGTAATAATTGTCTCGGGAGACCGGGATATGCTTCAATTGGTAAATCATAGGGTTAATGTTTTAGCACCAATTATTGGAATTACAAAAATGATTTTATTCGATGAGGAAAAGGTTAAGGAAAAATACGGACTTAAACCGCTTCAGATTATTGACTACAAAGCACTCGTTGGAGACCCATCGGATAATTACCCGGGAGTTTCTGGAGTTGGTCCTAAAACAGCAAGTGAGTTATTAAAAAAATATGAAACATTTGAAAATTTATACAAACATTTAAACGAACTTCCCGAAAAACTCTCCGTAAGGCTGGCAGAAGATGCGGAGCAGGCAGCTTTGTGCCGCAAATTGGCAACCATAGTTACGAATGCACCGATTCACCTAAAACTTACCGAGCTAGATATGGCAAAACTTAAAAAAGAAAAATTAATTAATTTTTTCGAAAAAATGAACTTTAAAAGTTTAATCAATCGTTTGTCAAACGGGGTAGAGAATCATATTCAGGAGCAAAAGGCAAAAAAAGAAAACAATAATGAGCAACTGGGTTTAATATGAAAATAAAAAAACACGGAAATTTAAGATATGTAGATGAGGGAAAAGGTGATGCTATTCTGTTTTTTCATGGCTGGGCTGTAACTCCTTTTTCGTACCTTAATTCAATCAAATTCTTAGCAAAGGATTTTAGGGTAATAGCCCCATTTATAGATTCATTTAGAAAATTTAAAAGCATAACAAAAGATACGGAAGATCTTTTGAAAAACTTACAAATAGAAAAAGTATTAGTTATTGGTCATTCTGCAGGAGGAATTACGGCAGCTAGTTTTGTAGCAAATTGCAATAAGTCTTCTTCGGGATTAATACTTATTAACTCAGCCGGAATAAAAACTAAAAAAAACGTCTCTATACATATGTTAAAATGGCTTAATTATTTACGTATATTAGTTACTAGACATATACAGCATTTTTCCTTAATGATAATGGATTTTTTAAGAAATTTGCTATTTTTTAAAGATTTGATAGACGAAGCAATTTTTATTAGAAATTATTCATTTAATGACCTTAGCTTGAATATTCCCGTTTTTATTATTTGGGGTAAGGATGATCATTTAATATCGGTTAATAATGCTTATGAATTAAATAAAATTTTTGTCGGATCAAAGCTGGAAATTGTTGAAGGTGATCACGAATGGCTTGCAGAAAATCCGCAATTACTGGTTAAAAAAATTAAGGAATTTTTAGAAAAATGAAGATTGCTATAGTTCACGATTATATAAAAGAATACGGTGGAGCAGAAAGGGTTTTGGAGACTCTTCACGAAATTTATCCGGATGCACCGATTTTTACCTCTGTTTATCTACCAAAGTATTTAGGACCACATAAAAAACGGTTTAAAAAAATGGACATTAGAGCTTCTTTTTTACAAAATCTACCATTTAAATCAAAGTTAATTAGCCCGATAAGACTTATTGCACCAATGCTTTTTAGGCGTTTTGATTTTTCTAAATTCGATGTTGTAATTGTTTCTGCAACCGGAGCATATACTCCAAACGCAATTAATAAAAACAATGCAGTGCAAGTTTGTTATTGTCATACGCCGCCAAGATATTTATACGGTTTTGCAACGGCAAGAGAATGGAAGAATAATATAGTCTTTAGAATTTTAGGAGAAATTGCAAACCATTTTTTAAGACTTACCGATTTTAAATCATCGGAAACCGTGGATTATTTTATAGCAAATTCAGAAAATGTAAGAAGAAGAATCCAAAAATTTTATAAAAAAGACGCGAAAGTAATATATCCACCTGTAGAAACAAATCCTAAATCCAAAGTTCTAAAATCTAAAAAAATACAAAACACAAAATATTATCTTGCCGGGGGGAGGTTGGCAAGACCAAAGCACATAGATTTAATTATAGAAACGTGTTCCAAAAATGATATTCCGCTTAAAGTTTTTGGGAAGGCATTTGCCGGTTATGGAAAGGAATTAAAAAATATCGCCGGTCCAACGGTTGAATTTTTAGGAGAAGTTACAGATGAGGAAAAATTAGCTTTAATGAAAAACGCAAAAGCGTTTATTTTTGCTTCGGAAGATGAGGATTTTGGTATCACGCCTGTTGAGGCAATGTCGGTTGGCACGCCTGTTATTGCTTATGCATCGGGTGGAGTCTTAGAGTCGGTTATAGACGGCAAGACAGGTTTATTTTTTAATGAATTAACAGTAGGAAATATAAGAAAAGCGATAGAGAAACTTCAAAAAACAAAAATTAACAAGCAAGATTGTATAAAACAAGCCCAAAGTTTTAGTAAGGCAAGGTTTAAAAGAGAAATAAAAAAGTTTGTGGAAGCAAGAATAAATTAGCAGTATGCCGGAGTTGCCAGAAGTTGACCCCATAGAGATTTTACCTCGCGCCAGAGGCTTACAGCCTCGTGCTCGCGAGGGGCAATTCTACGGGGCAAGAACATTAAAGGAGGTTGATTATTAATGCCAGAGTTGCCGGAGGTAGAAACGTTGAGGCTTGGTTTAGTCAAATATGTTGTAGGGCATAAGATTTTAGATGTGGAAATAAGAGTTCCCAAGATTTTTCAGGGTGACAAAAATAAAATTATTGGTGCAAAAATTATTGGAGTAAAAAGAATAGGGAAAGGATTGATAATAGAACTTGATAATGGATTTTGCCTTGCAGTTCACCTTAAAATGACCGGACAGTTAATTTACAGGGGGAAGGAAACTAAGGATATTGTTCTTTCAAAAAAAACAGGTGGTGATTTACCTTCAAAGTACAGCCACGTCATATTTAAGCTCAAAAATCCTCCGCCAGCCGGCGGATCAAAACTTAAAAATGACAAGCCCGATTCTTTTCTATATTTTAACGATTTAAGAAAATTCGGCTGGGTTAAGGTTTTAAAAAGAGAAGAAGTTGAAGAATTAGCGTTTTTTAAAGAAATGGGTCCAGAGCCATACAAAAAAACCGATTTAAATCGGTTGGTTTTGACTTTAAAAAGATTTTCCGAGTTAATAAAAAAAAATAACTTAGCAATTAAAGTTTTTTTGATGGATCAAAAAAGAATTGGAGGAATTGGTAATATTTATGCAAACGAAGCATTATTCATGGCTGGGTTAGATCCAAGAAGAAAAGCCAATCAACTTACAGACAATGAAATAAGAAAACTTTATTCCTCAGTTTTTAACGTAATTAAACAAGGATTAAAGTATGGCGGATCATCGGATGAGAATTTTATTAATGTTTTAGGACAGGAAGGTGCTTATCAACAGCATTTTTTGGTTTACAATAGAAAGGGTAAAAAATGTCATCAATGTAAAGGATTTATCAACAAAATAAAGCTTGGAGGTAGAGGTACATATTTCTGTCCAAATTGCCAAAAATAACACATTGACGTTATTCAAACTGTATGCTAAGATCAGGATCTAGCAACCTAAAAATTGCTAGTTTTTTATGCCTAAAAAATGGTTAAAGCGTAAACTTGGAAGAGAAAAGCGAACACCAAATTCGTATACGGAAAAAATCGTAATTTCCGTAGGTGGATCTTTAATTATTCCCAATGGGGGAATTGATAAGGAATTTCTTTGCAAATTAAACAAATTTATTAGAAATCAACTGGCAAGAAACAAACACCGCCAGTTTTTTTTAATTACAGGAGGAGGTAAGACAACAAGACATTATCAAAAGGCAGCAATGGACGTGGTAGGTAAATTAGCAAACGAAGACTTAGACTGGATCGGAATACATGCAACAAGACTAAATGCTCACTTGGTAAGAACAATCTTTAGAGACATAGCACATCCTTACATAATTAAGGATTACGAAACAATTTTAAAACCCATAGAACCGGTTGTGATTGCCTCTGGATGGAAACCGGGGTGGTCAACGGATTACGACGCTGTAATTATTTGTGAAGATTATGGTGCAAAACAAATAATTAATTTAAGTAACATTAATATGGCTTACGATAAAGATCCTAAGAAATATAAAGATGCAAAACCGATAAGGAAAACAACTTGGAGAGAGTTCAGAAAAATAGTCGGTAGTAAATGGACGCCCGGAATGAATGCTCCGTTTGATCCAATTGCCGCTAAAAAGGCGGAAGAATTAAAGCTCAAAGCAGTATTGATGAGCGGGAAAAATTTTGAAAATTTAAACAATTTTTTGGACGGAAACAAATTCGTAGGAACTGTAATTGAATAACCTCAAATTGAAAAATGTTCCCCAAGACTGTAAAATGCTTGTACATGTTTTTAAAATCCCTCGCGCTAAATAACTTTAGGAATTATCAAAAATTGGAGTTGGAATTTAACCCCAAAACAACAGTTGTTATAGGACCAAATACTTATGGAAAAAGTAATTTGGCAGAAGCCATATTTTTGCTTTCTACTGGAAAAAGTTTTAGAGCAGAAAAAGATTTTGAAATGATTAAATTTGGCGAGGATGTTGCAAGGGTTATTGGAGAAGCTGGAGATATAAAACTAGAAGCAGTTTTAGCGATTGGGCAAAATAACGGGAAAAACGGATTTTTAAAAAAGCTTTTGGTAAACGGAATTTCAAGAAGAAGAATTGACTTTGCTGCAAATTTATCTGTAGTTTTATTTTCTCCGGAGGATTTAGATATTATTATAGATTCTCCTAGTTTAAGAAGAAATTTTTTAGATAATGTTTTAGAGCAAACAGACAGAGAGTATAGGCTTTCTTTAATTAATTATACCAAAGCTTTAAGGCAAAGAAACGCGCTTTTAGAAAGAATAAGGGAAGTACATGCAGACAGCTTAAAAACTCAAAGCTTTGGAGATGAGAAACAACTTGAATATTGGAATAATATTTTAATTGAAAACGGAGAAAAAATTACTTTAAAAAGGGAAGAATTTTTAGAATTTGTTAATAGCCAGTCAAAAGATCTTTTTGATTTTATGACAATTTACGATAAAAGTATTATTTCTCATCAAAGATTGTTGCAGTATAAAAACGAGGAAGTTTTTGCAGGAGTAACTTTAGTTGGTCCGCATAGGGATGATTTTTCTCTTTCCATGTTTGATAAAGAGAGGCAATCTACGCACGACATTAAACATTATGGATCAAGAGGACAGCAAAGGTTGGCAATTTTACAACTTAAGCTTTTAGAGCTATTGTTTATAGAAAAAAAATTAGGATATAGACCTTTGCTTTTACTTGATGATATTTTTTCGGAACTTGACGAAGATCACATAAGATTGGTGCTTGAGGTTATAGATAAACAGCAGACAATTATTACAACAACACATAAAGAGTTTATTCCGAAAAAAATATTAGCTAAAATGCAAATAGTTGAATTAAAAAAATGATTGACTTTAGTATCGAAGAATTAAAAAAACTTTATAAACCTGCTTTCAATTCGCACAAGGGACAGAACGGAAAATTAATGATAATTGGCGGATCTAAGCTGTTTCACGCAGCATCACTTTGGTCTTTAAAAGTAGCAAGTAGAATTGTTGATATGGTTTTTTATTCGTCTGTTCCGGAAAACAACCAAATAATAATAGAACAGAAAAAAGAATTTCGAGACGGAATTATTATTCCAAGAGATAAAATTGATAATTACATACAGGAAGCAGATTGTATCTTAATCGGACCTGGTCTTCCTAGAAAAAATGGGGAAGAGGCCGGAGATGACGACACAAAAGAGCTTTCTGAAAGATTGCTTAAAAAATACAAAGATAAAAAATTGGTTATAGATGGAGGAAGCCTGCAGGTAATAGATCCGGAATTTATTCCTCATGGATCGATATTAACACCACACCACAGGGAGTTTAGAGACCTCAAATTAAAAATTAAAAATGAAAAATTAAAAATTACAATTCAAAATTCAAAAATTGAAGAACAAGCCCAAATATTTGCTAGGGAATTTAATTGCGTGGTGTTATTGAAGGGATCTGTGGATATTGTTTCAAACGGAAAAGAAACGGTTCAGGTTAGGGGTGGTAATGCCGGAATGACAAAAGGTGGGACAGGAGATGTCTTGGCAGGGCTTGTTGCGGCACTGTATTGTAAAAACGAAGCGTTTTTATCTGCTTGTATAGCCTCCTATGTTAACAAAAAAGCAGGGGAAGAGCTTTATAAAAAAGTTGGGGTATATTTTAATGCATCAGATTTATTAGATGAAATTCCAAAAGTAATGAAAAGCTTGATTTGACAACTACAATAAGTTTTCTTATAATACTTTTTATTATGATAGAAGCAGAAGGAAACACATCAAGACAACTATCGCCGGAAGAATTAAAATTTTATCAAATGGAGATTATGGGTGGCGATTTAGCTCCAGCAAATATCGCAAAAAAGCTTTATGGTTCTGATGCCTTTAAATTAGTGGATGGAATTTATAACGGTAGTTCGGTAGAGATGGAAATCCCTGAGGAAAAATAATTACTTCTGTAGTCTTTCGGAAAGCTTTGAAAGCTGATACGTTACTAATACCGCCAATAAAGTTACTATTACAGCGTAAATTAAAAGAGAAATAATTCCGCTGTTATTAGGAAGCCATTTTTTAACATAAACATTTACAAATTCTTGAATTACTCCGTTCCAAGCAAGAGCTGCAACTAAACCAAAGGCACTGGTGGAAAGGGTTACCATTTGTTTTACAACTTCTGCGTAAAGCTTTTTTTGTTCTTTTGTTTGTTTTTTAGCCATTTGCTTGGATTATAACACTTCTTGATTTTTTTTGCTTTTACTCGGAATAAATTTTTTTTGAACTCGCAATTCGCTTACGTTCTTTAAAAAAATTATTTCTCCGCTCAATCTTATTTTTTAGCTTAAGAACTTTACAGCTTTATTTATGGATTAGAAACAGAAAAGCAATTGCTTTTTTTCGGGAAATATGCGTTAATAAGGATTAATGTATATTCCAAAATACCAAATTACCAACAAAATTCTAAAAAACATTGGGATTATTGAGGCTTCAAAAGAGGTGATTAATCACGCTCCGCTTCTTCCTTATTACGAAAAAGAATTTCAAAAAGAAGCATTGGTTAGAACAGTTCACCATGGAACTCATATAGAAGGAAACGAACTAAATCTTTCCCAAGCAGAAAAAATTTTAACAGGTCAAGATATTGCAGCAAGAGAAAGAGATATTCAAGAGGTAATTAATTACAGGAAAGTAATTGAATTTATTGGGAGAATCCAAAAAAAGCAGGAAAAAGATCGGGAGCAATATGAGATAGACGATAATGCAATTAAAGAAATCCATAAAATCACTGTCGATCGAATTTTAGAAGAAGATAAACGCGGAAAATACCGAGAAACGCAAGTGGTTGTTAGAAATAGCTTGACCAGAGAAATTACTTTTCGTCCGCCGATGGCTGTCGCAATTGAATTCCATATAAAAGATCTTTTGGAATTTATTAATAATGTAACAGAAAAAGATATGCATCCTGTTTTAAAAAGCGGAGTAGTGCATTATGAGCTGGCAAGGATACATCCGTTTTTAGATGGTAATGGTAGAGTGGCAAGGGCGCTTGCAACATTAGTTTTATATCTGGAAGATTATGATATAAGACGATTTTTTTCTCTTGAAGAATATTTTGATAAAAACGCAATTGATTATTATGATGCGCTTCAAAGTGTTGAAAAAAATAACGGCGATCTAACAAGATGGCTTGAATATTTTACATTAGGCTTATCTATTGAGCTTTCTAAAATAAAAGAAAAAGTAGAAAATATTTCCATTGACGCAAAATTAAAAGAAAAACTTGGCGGGAAGCCGTTGATGCTAACTGAAAGACAACTCAAAATCGTTGAATATATCCAAAAAACTGGCTATCTTCAAAACAAAGCTTTTAATCAATTATTTCCAATGGTATCAGAGGACACGGTTTTAAACGAGTTGAAAGTTTTATTAAAAATGGGAATCGTTAAAAAACACGGCGTTACAAAATCGTCAAAATACGCAATGGCTTAAATCCAGTCCTGGGTCATTAAAAAATCTAATAGTAAACTATTAATTAGTAATTTATAATTAACCGTATGTTATTCAAGGATTTATCTCAATATTTTGAAAAGCTGGAAAAAACTTCATCGAGGCTTTCTTTGATTGATATTCTTTCTGATTTATTTAAAGAAGCAAAAGACGAAGAAATAGATAAAATAGTTTACCTAACTCAAGGACGAATTGCTCCATTTTTTGAGGCTACAGAAATTGGCATGGCGGAAAAAACAGTCGCGAGCGCTGTTGCTGCGGTAATAAGTATAAATCGTAATGAAGTATTAAAACTTTATTCAAATTTAGGAGATATGGGATTAGCGGTACAACAGCTAATGTTAAATATTAAATATCAAAAATCAAATTTAACAGTAGAAGAGGTTTTTGAAACACTGATGTTGATTGCAAAAACATCAGGTGAGGGAACGGTTGAGAAAAGACAAAATCTTTTGGCAGGGCTTTTAAAAAACTCAGACAAGTTATCGGCGAGATATATTGTTAGGATCCCGCTTGGAAATTTAAGACTTGGGATAGGTGATCCAACAATTCTGGATGGTTTAGCAAAAGCGGTTTTACAAGATAAATCAAAAAGAAAACTTTTGGAAGGAGCTTATAACAGAACTTCGGATCTTGGTTTAATTGCACAAACATTAAAAACAAAAGGTTTAAGGGCTGTAGAAAATTTAAAAGTGCAAATTGGAAAACCAATAAGATCAGAGCTTTGTGAGAGGCTTCCAAATCCCGAAAAAGCAATCGAAAAAATGCAAAAAGTTGATGTTCAGTATAAATACGACGGTTTTAGGGTTCAAATTCATAAAGATGGCGAAAAAGTCTATATGTTTTCCCGTAACTTGGAAAATATGACTCATATGTTTCCTGAATTAATAAATGCGACACTAAAACAGGTTAAAGCCAATACTGTAATTCTTGATACGGAAGCGCTTGCTTACAATACGGAATCGGAAGAATTTTTACCATTCCAAGAAACCACCAAGAGAAGAAGAAAACACGGAATATCGGAGATGGCACAAAAATTACCCTTAAAAGCATTTGTATTTGATATTTTATACAAAGATGGAAAATCATTAATAGATGAGCCTTTAAGTAAAAGATTGGAGATACTTAAAGAAACAATTAAAGAAGATGATGTTTTGATTTTAACTAAGAACCAAATAATTTCCGACCCAAAGGCATTAGCTTTGATCTTAGAGGATTCAATATCTAAAGGTCTTGAAGGGATAGTAATTAAAAAAATCGACAGTAAATATGTAGCAGGCGGAAGAAATTTTAATTGGGTAAAGCTAAAAAGGCATTCCTCCGGTGAGCTTCAGGATACCATAGATTGTGTTATATTAGGCTATGTAACAGGGAAAGGTAAGAGAACCGCTTTTGGCGCAGGAGCTCTTTTGGTTGGTGTTTATGACGATAAAAAAGATGAATTTGTAACAGTCTCAAAAATTGGAACAGGTCTTTCGGATGATGAATGGAGAGAGATACATAAACGCGCAGATAAGATTAGCGTTGATCATAAACCGGCAAGGGTTAGCTCAACGATAATACCATCGGTTTGGATAAAGCCGGAAATCGTAATCGAGGTTTTAGCAGATGAGATTACCCGTTCTCCTGTCCATACAGCAGGTAAGACAGATTCAGAAGCCGGTTATGCGCTAAGGTTTCCTCGCCTTGTCAACTTTAGAAACTCGGATAAAAAAGCAGAAGATGCAACTACGGTTAACGAATTAATAGAGATGTATAAGGAGCAGGAAAAATAAATGGATTATATAGCGGATTTGTCCAACATATCTTTCTTTTTGCCTTTTTAGTACTATTTGTACACGGCTCAAAGAGCGATAATTGTTGGACTGCATATTATTATGGATTATATAGCGGATTTGCATTTTCATTCAAAATACTCAAGAGCGGTTAGTCGCGATATGACCATTCCTATAATTGCTTTATGGGCAGAAAAAAAGGGAATAGATATTTTATCTACAACCGACTGGACGCACCCTTTATGGTTTAGGGAAATAAGAGAACAATTAGAAGAATCAAGTCAAGGATTATATAAATTAAAAAAATCATTTGTTGAGAAAAATGGGGGAGAAAATATTCAGTTTATTTTGTCAACAGAAGTTTCCAGTATTTATTCACAAGGGGGTAGGGTAAGAAGAATTCATAATTTAATTTTTGCTCCAAGTTTTGAAATCGCCGAAAAAATAAATAAAGAGTTTGTGAAAAGAGGAGTAAATCTTGCTTCTGATGGTAGGCCAATTATGGGACTTACGTCAATTCAGGTAATGGAACTTATTAAAAGCGTAGATAATAATACATTTTTAATTCCATGTCATGCTTGGACTCCGTGGTTTTCTTTGTATGGCTCAAATTCCGGTTTTGATTCTATAAAAGAGTGTTTCGGTGAATATGAAAAAGAAATCTATGCAGTTGAGACAGGTCTTTCCAGTGATCCGTTTATGAATTGGCAAATAAAAGAATTAGAGAATAGAACGATTGTTTCTTCTTCCGACGCGCATTCTCCAATGAAGCTTGGACGCGAAGCAACCGTTTTTACTTCGTTATCGGATAAAATTTCTTACAACGATTTTATTGGCGCTTTTAAAAAAGATAAAAATTCTAATTTAAAGATTAGCTACACAATTGAATTTTATCCCGAAGAAGGAAAATATCATTTTTCCGGACACAGAAATTGCAAAATAACCCAGTCGCCCGAAGAAACAAAAAGAAATGGTTTTATTTGCCCTGTTTGTAAAAGACCGCTGACTTTGGGAGTGATGCATAGGGTTGAGGTTTTGGCAAGGGACGGAACAGATTTCACTAAAGAAATGGCAAAACATAACAGTAACGGAATAAAGTGGATATTGGATCCTCATAAAAAACACCCGCCTTTTATAAAATTAGTGCCGTTGATTGAAATTTGTGCAGAAAGCCTAAAATCTACTGTTGCCAGTCAAAAAAGCAAAGATTTGTACGAAAAGTTGTGTTGTGAATTTGGTTCGGAATTTAATGTTTTACTAAAGGCAACAGAGAGTGAAATTACAAAAATCGCCGGACAAAAAGTTGCGGAGGGAATTGGTAAGGCAAGAAAAGGAGACATTGTTATAAAACCCGGTTTTGACGGAGAATACGGCGTTGTTAAAATTTGGAGCGAAGAAGAAAAAGTAACATCTCAAAAAGAAAAAATAGTAACTAATAAATCACAGCTCGGTCTTGACTTTTAAATAGCCTTAAATTAGGATTAAATCAGGGGGAGGTGATAAAAATGGCAGAAAAAAAAGGCGCTACTTTAGATTCAATCGTAACCTACTTAGAGCAATTATATGCAAAGCTTCCGTCTCTTCCAGCAAATATTAAGGAATTTATTGTTATGGTAACGCCATGGTTGGCTTTAATATTTGGTGTTTTGGGAGTTTTAGGATCGCTTTCTGCATTTGGTATTTCCGTAGTCGCATCTCCGCTAGTTGCGCTTGGAGGTGGTTTTAATGCAGCAACGGGTTTAATCGTAGCAACTGTAATCGGTCTTGTAGCAAGCGTGATGGAATTAATTGCGTTTCCAGGTCTTCTTAACAAAAAAATGTCCGGATGGACAATGCTTTTTTGGGTAGAAGCACTTGGGGTACTTTCAGCAGTAATTTCTCTTTCCGGATTTGGCGTAATAATGGCTTTAGTTTGGTATTATTTTATATTCCAGATTAAGTCATATTATAAATAAGGTACTAGAACTTATAAAGAACTACTCTTTTTAGAGTGGTTCTTTTTTTAATGTTGATTTTAAGTAGTATAATATGATCAAATGTTTGAAAGCAGAGAAGACGCTGCCTTAAAACTTTCGATTAAGCTTTTAAAGATAGTAAAAAACAAAAACGTTGTTGTTGTTTCTCTTGCGAAGGGAGGAGTAATCTTAGGAAGAATTATCGCGAATTATTTAAACTCTCCGTTAGATATAGTAGCTGTAAAAAAAATTGGAGCACCGGATAATTCAGAGCTTGCAATTGGAGTTGTTGGTCCTAAAAATACTGTGGTTTGGAATAACGACATCTTAAATTCTTTAAATTTAAATAAAAAAGAAAGAGATGAATTAAAAAAGATAAAAGAAAATGAGAGAAGAGCACAAGATGCAATTTTTAATAAAAGAAGACTGCTTCCAAAACTTTTTAAAAAAACAATAATCTTAGTAGATGATGGTGTGGCAACCGGTGCAACGGTTTTGTGCGCCCGAAAATATCTTAGAAAAGAAAAGGTAAACCAAGTGATTTTAGCTGTGCCAGTAATTGCAGCAGATACATTAAAAGATATTAAAAAATATTTTGATATAGTAATTTTTTTAAAAAAACCGAAAATTTTTTACGCAGTCGGTCAATTCTACAAGAAATTTCCACAAATTACAGATAAAGAAGTTATTAAACTATTGTAGTCTATTATAATTATTAATGTTATAATTTACTAAATTTAGAAAGGCTATTGAATTATGAAATTAATCATTGGATTAGGGAACCCTGGGGAAAGATACGAAAAAACACGACACAATTTGGGATTTACGGTTTTAGACAAATTTATAAGAGAATTTTCACCGGTTAAGAGAAATGACTGGTCAGAGAACACAAAGTTTAAAAGTGAGATTGCGGAGATTGAGTGGCAAAGACGCCATTCAATAAAAGTTGGAAAAGACTTAATTTCTTTAGAAAAAGTAGTTTTAGTAAAACCGTTGACTTTTATGAATTTATCAGGCAATGCAGTAAGGTCAGTAGTTGATTATTACAAAATTAATACAGATGATATTTGGGTTATCCATGATGATATTGATATAAACTTTGGTGGATTCAAGATTAGGCTTGGCGGATCATCGGCAGGACACAAAGGCGTAGAGTCAATTATTAAGGTTTTGGGTACGGATAAATTTTGGAGATTTAGGCTTGGAGTCGGTCACCCCATAAAAAAATCAAAAATATTACCGGTTGATGAATTTGTTTTAAGGGGTTTTGGAAGAGGAGAAGCAGGAAAACTGAAAGATTTAATTAAAAAAACAGTAAACGCAATCGAAATGAGCCTTGAAAAAGGACTTGAAGCATCAATGAACAGATTTAACACAAAATAAGTTGATTTTTCCTCTTTTTATTTTTATAATTCCCAGTTATGACGGAAAAACTAGAAACAACAGAGATATCTTCGCAATATACAACGATAGTCAGGAGTATGGAAGAGCCAATGATTAATCTTTGTAGTCAACTTAGGGATAGGTTTATGAGAGGAATTTACGGAATTATTATCGGCGATGATACGAGCGGAAGAATACCGACTTTGGCCATTAGGGGATTTCAAAAACAGATATCAGAAGCAATTGGTGCTAAGGCTTTACCAACTGTATTTATACAGGCTTCAAGAAAAATTGATCCAGTTAAAGTTGAAAAACAAATAGACGAGAGAGTTATAAAGCACTTTTCCGAAAATTCAGGAAAAGCGCTTCTCGTTACAGATTTTATATTGCATGGTTTTACCTTAAAGCGTATTTCAGACATATTCATTTCAAGAAAAATTGATTTTGATGTGGCTTCGATGTCTTTTGCAACAGGAGGTCTTGCACATAAAACATTAATAGGTTTACCTTTAAATACAGAAATTTTTATTGGTGAAGAAGTGTCATGGAATGCTCCCGAAATATACAATCATCCCGAGATAACGGGTTTAAAAAGAGCGAATCTTAAAGATGGAACAGTAGGTATTGTAAGATCAATAGATAAATTAAAACCCCCTCTCAAGGTTAGTTTAGCACGCAAAGACGTTTCTGCCTTAATAAATAAGCTTTCGGAGGCTACTATTTAGTCTGATATAATATTTTTATGCAGTCGGTTAAGCAAATCTTAAAAAAATTTAATCCCGTTGAGGACAAATATATTTCCCGCGAATTCCAATCCTTCGGAATCCACCTAGCAGAAGAATTAGACGATTATAAGCATAGAAGTCTTTATATTAAGCTTGCTAAAACAGTACATCGTTCAATTTTGGAAAAAGCTCTTTCTTTTGTTTCCGATAGCAATGCAAGAAATAAGATTGGTTTATTTATGTGGAAAATAAAAGAGTTAAAAACTGCAAGTAAAGAAATTAAGAAAAAATGACATTGTATTTATTAATCTCGGGATATGTTCAAAAAGTGGGATACAGGCAGTTTGTTAAAAAAGAGGCAATTAAACTTGGTTTAAAGGGCTGGGTTAAAAATTTGCCCGACAAAAAGGTAGAGGTATTGGCGGTTGGTTCAAAAGAAGACCTAGAAAGTTTAATAGAGCAATGCAGAAAGGGTCCATTTCTATCGGTTGTTAAGAATATAAATAAAGAATGGATTAAAAAAGAGCAGGGTTTTGAAGATTTTACTATTTTATCAACGCCTAAAAGTAAACATTATCCTACTTAGCAAACATTTCACGGAAAAGTTTTTAATTACAACTAGCTGAAGAATTGTCTCCTGATGTAGTATCTGTTTCGGAGAAGGCTGATGCGACTTCTTCTTTAGACAAAGTTTTATTACAAAATGCCGGTTTTGTTTTTGATCCACAGCAAACAATTTGTTTTACCGCATCTGCAACTCTGCCACCAAAATCAAATTCAGAAACAGTCTCTTTATTATTTAATAATAACGTTGGTGAACCTGACACGCCAAATTTATTAGCTAAATCAAAATCAGCTTGAGCATATTTTAAGCCTTTATTAGCATCTGTTGTGCAAGTTGTTAAAGCAACTTGATCAATTCCCGTCGTTGTTAAGCAATTTGCCGATTGTCCCTCTGCCTTCATATAACAGGATACATAAGGCCAGTACTTTGTTGGCTGTTCTTCTCTTATACAAATCTGTCTTAGATTTTCTTGAGCTTCTTCATCTCCATGCATTGAAGTAATCTTTCCATCGGTTACGCTACCGATATATTTTATTTCCAAATATTTTGAAAGGTCGGAGAGCTCTCCTAATGCCTTACTGTAAAGCCTTTGCATTTGAAGACCAAATGGACAATTTGCTACAACAAAAGCAGTTAAAGATGGTTTATCTGATTTTTCTAAATCATTGCAAGACGCTTTTTTTACCGGAGTTGGAGTAGGTTTATCTTCTTTCTTAAGAACAATTCCGGAAGTAAATAAAACTTTTCCGTCTTTGGAAATATAGGAAGTGTACTTTTGACTATTTGTACCTTCTCCGATAGTTAATTCAAATTCATAAACCCCGCTTGTTTCTTTAACTTTGCCGATTGAGAATTTAGTTTCTGGGTTGTTAATTACTTGTTTTATTGCATCCGGAATTATTTTTGTTTTAAATTTATTAAGATTATTTTTGCTATAGAGAAGGGGAATGGTGATTGCCCCAAGGATTATTATTGCGAGTAAAATGTATAGTTTTTTTCTTGATCTTTTTTCTTCTGTTGAATAAGATAAATCTGATTCTTTAGGTAAAATCGTTTTAATTTTTGAAGCGGAAGTTTTTTTATTTGGTTTTTTGACCATATTGATATTCTATTTTTTTTACAAAAAATTGTCAATTACTAAAACTTACTTAATGTGTTTTGCGTCTGCGAAAAGTTCTTCTATTATTTTTTCTTTATCAATATGGTATATGGTTAGGGAGGTGTTAGGAAAATGAAAATTTGTTACTTGTTCATGGGGAATTTTTCTAAGATGTCTTATTAGAATATGGATTACTCCGCTATGGCATACGATTAATATTTTTTCGCCTTCATTGGCGTTGATTATTTTATTTAATGCAAAAATCACTCTTTCTCCAAATTCAATATTTGATTCGCCACCGTTTGGTTTAAAATTATGAAAATATGTTTTCTCGTCTTTATAATAATGCTTGATGTCTTTCCAACTCTTTCCCTGATGTTCTCCATAAGCCCTTTCATTTAGCCCTTCATTAATTAAAAGAGGCAAATCTAGCTCTTTTGAGATTGCATTTGCGGTCTGAATAGCCCTTTTTAACCCAGAGGAGTAAATCTTTGTTATTCCAAACGTTTTAACTCTTTTTGCTACTAAGTCTGCCTGTTTTAAACCTGTTTTTGAAAGCTGAATATCTATTTGCCCCTGCAGTTTTTTCTTTTTATTCCACAGCGTTTCCCCGTGTCTTACTAAAATTATTGTTGTTTTCATTTAAGAAAAGATTATATGTTAATTCATTTTGTTTGACAAATCAAAAGAATCAATGTTAGAGTAGAAATATAAATGGCAAAGATTGCTTTTTTTGAAATAGAAAAATGGGAAGAGGAATTAGTAAAAAACGCTCTTTCTGGTCACGAACTTGTTTTTACAGAAGAAAAGCTGGATAAAGAAAATTATTCAAAATATGCAGACTTTGAAATAATATCTCCTTTTATATATTCATCTTTAACAAATGAGCTTTTAACAAATATTCCAAATTTAAAATTTATTGCGACCCGATCGGTAGGCTATGATCACATAGACATAAATTACTGCAAGGAAAAAAATATAGTCATTTCTAATATTCCAAAATACGGTGGAAACACAGTCGCAGAGCATACTTTTGCTCTAATATTGGCAATATCAAGAAAGCTAATTCCTTCTATCGAGCAAACGAAGCGCGGTGATTTTACAATAGATAATTTAACTGGTTTTGATTTATGCGGAAAAACGATTGGCGTTGTTGGAGCTGGACACATAGGGAAAAAGATTATAGATATGGCTCTTTGCTTTGGAATGAAGGTGTTGATTTTTACTAGAACAAAAGATGAGTCATTGACTGCAAATAGTAACGTAACGTATGCTCAAAGCCTAGACGATTTATTTGCTAATTCAGACGTTATTACTTTTCATCTTCCTCACACAAAAGAGACAGAGCACATTGTAAATATGGGAAACATTGATAAATTTAAAAAAGGATGCATTATTATAAATACTGCAAGGGGTAATTTAATTGAAACACAAGCGATACTGGAGGGAATAGAGCGGGGAATTTTTAAAGCAGTTGGTTTGGATGTTTTAGAAGAAGAGGCAACATTAAAGGAAGAAAGAGAGCTGTTAACCGCTGAATTTTTAAAGTCTTGTGATCTTAAAACACAACTTTTAAATCACGTTTTACTAACAAGAGAAGAGGTAATTATTACACCTCATAACGCATTTAATAGCAAAGAAGCCTTAACGGAAATAATCGATACGACTGTTGCTAATATTAATGGATTTATTGCAGGTCGACCCCAGAATATTATTTCCGCACCATAAATATAATTGAATATGCAACCTAAAAATAATATAATATGCGGTTAATAAATAAAATAATTGAATATATTTATTGAACAATAAAGTAAGGCTTTAAAACATTAATAATATTCCAATATAATAAATAAAAATATGCAAGATTCACAATTTTCGCCATTGATACAAGCTTTAATCAAGGAATTTGAAAAAGCAGAAGCTGTTTCTTCCAGCGACAAAAAAATCAGCGTAAATCCGATTGTTTCGAAGGTAGCATCAATTTACGAAAAGCTTAGAAACGTTATGGACTATAGAGACGAAGAGGTGATTTTGCGGGCAGCAATTGAGCGAATTCTAAAAAGGAGATTTTTGCTTGGAGGAAGTGGAAAAACTATAGCAGAGCCTCTGGTTAGAGAATTAGTTTGGGCAAGATACTTTGCTGATGAGACCCTTTCGGAATCAATTATAGAGAAAATAGAAAATGAAATTGATGTTTTCTTGATACTTCGCGAGCAGATACTCGAGAAATATAAAAATCTTAAAGAAGGAATGGTGAATGAGTGGATATACCAATTAATGTCTTCTGAAATTGCTCATAAACTTGGTGTAATGAAGAGGAAAGAAAAAATGACCAATTTTATGTTTGAGCTTGTTAAAGACAATATTATAATAGCAGATGATACAGAACAAACAAGGGATATCCAAGTTTTTATAGCAGTTCACAAAAGCTTTGCAAAAGACGACTTAGCGCTTTTAAGGTACCATTTATTTAGACAATTTTTTGGAGAGATAAATAAGGAAAACGTAAATAAAGTAGCCGATAATTTTTTAGATTGCTACAAAGAAATTCAATATCAGCTTCATTATAGGTGCAAAGATAGAATTTTAAATTATGTTAAAGACAAAACTGCAGTATTTTTTATACTTGAAGACTTATTGAATTTAGAAAACGGAAACGTAGAAAAACTTTATCGTGATGAAGCAAAGTTAAGTAAAATAATTTCCGATATTTGCGAAACAAGATATGCCGGTATTGCATCAAGAGTGAGAAGAGCAATTATTAGAAGTGTTATTTTCATATTGTTAACAAAAGCGTTTTTTGCAATCGCAGTAGAAGGAACATTCGAAAGAATTGTTTACGGAAAAATTATTTGGGGAGCGTTAATTGCCAACATTGCTGTTCCTCCGACTTTAATGGCATTAATGGGCTTTTTAATTAAAACGCCTGATAGAAATAATACGCATAGAATTACGAACTATATTAAAGAAATTTTAGTAAGCAGCAAGATAAAATTCGCTTCTACATTGGTGGTAAAGAAAAACCCTACCAAAATTAAGCCTTTAACCAACATTGCATTTACGCTTCTGTGGCTTGCTACATTTGTAATTGCTTTTGGAGCAATCTTTTTTATTCTTACAAAATTTCATTTTAATATTTTAAGCATTGGTGTTTTTATGTTTTTTCTGGCGATTGCTTCATTTCTTGCTTATAGAATTAATCAATCCGCAAAAATCTATTTAATCGAGCCAAGAAAAAATATAACCGCTCCCATCGTTGATTTTATTTTTATTCCGGTTGTTAGGGTAGGAAGATATTTAACAAATGGGGTGTCTCAAATAAATATTTTTATTTTTATTTTTGATTACATAATAGAAATGCCTTTTAAAGGGCTTTCTGCATTTTTAGAACAGTGGTTTTTGTTTCTCCAGTCAAAAAGAGAAGAGCTGGAGTAGGAATAACTGCTGCGATCTATTAAGACCTTATTTTTAATAGAAAATTGTTATTGACACAATTTTTTTTAACTGCTACATTAATTAAGCAAAAATTATGGCACTAACCTTTACCAACGAAAATTTTGAAAAAGAAGTTTTGAAATCAGAAATTCCCGTATTGGTTGATTTTTGGGCGGAGTGGTGTGGACCTTGTAGATCCGTTGGTCCAATAATAGATGAACTAGCTCAGGAGTATAAAGGTAAAGCAAAGGTTGGTAAAGTTAGCGTCGACGAAAACGAAAGTACCGCATCGGCATTCCATGTTATGAGTCTTCCAACAGTTTTTGTTTTTAAAGACGGTCAGCCGGTTAAACATTTAGTCGGAGTTCAGTCAAAAGACAACTACAAAAAAGCAATAGAAGAAGCACTAGTTTAAGGGTAAGAAATTACAAATCCCAAACTGATTAATTTTTTATTTCTTTTTACTTGGTGTAATTTTTTCTTAGACCCGCAATTCGCTTACGTCTTTTCGAAAAAATCACACTTCGCTAATTGTAATTTGAAATTAAAAAGTTTAATATTAATTCAACTTTTGATATTTTTATGATTTACGACGTAATTATTATTGGCTCCGGACCTGCCGGATTAACAGCAGCAATTTATACAACAAGAGCAAATCTTAAGACATTGGTAATTGCCGGTGAACAGTGGGGTGGGCAGCCAATGTTAACAACAGAAGTTGACAATTTTCCAGGTTTTCCCCAAGGCATTCAAGGACCTCGATTAATGGAAAGCATCAGAAAACAGGCGGAAAGATTCGGAGCAGAGATCATAAACGAAAACTATACAGATGGAAACCTGAATCCATCAATTGGCGAAGTTTTTAAATTAACAGCCGGCGGAAAAACTTATGAATCAAAAACAGTCATACTTGCAACTGGAGCAAGGCCAAAATATTTAAATATTCCTGGCGAAAAAGAAAAATTGGGTCGCGGGGTTTCAATTTGTGCAATTTGTGATGGAGGATTTTTTAAAAATAAAAAAGTCGCCGTTATTGGAGGAGGCGATGTTGCAATGGAGGAGGCGATGGAACTTTCTGAGTTTGCAAGTGAAATAGTGATAATCCATAGAAGCGAACAATTTAGAGCAAGTGCTGCGATGCAGGAAAAAGTAAACGCAAACCCAAAAATTAAAAAAATATTTAATACACAAGTTTTAGAAGTTTTAGGGGAGGAAAGAGTAGCAGGATTAAAAATAAAAAATTTAAAGACAGGTGAAGAAGCAAAAATAGAGCTGGATGGAGTATTTTTGGCTGTAGGATATGAACCAAGTTCAGGAGTTTTTAAACAAGTGGAAAAAGATGAAAGAGGTTATATCATTTCAGATGGTGTAAAAACTAAGGTTCCAGGTTTATTTGTAGCAGGAGATGTAATGGATAAAAGATACAGGCAGTCAATAACTGCTGCAGCCTTTGGCGCCATGGCAGCTTTAGAAGTAGAAAAATGGTTAATGAGTCGTTAATTTTCCGCCTATTGACACCCCCTTTTAGCTATGGTAAGATTGCTTTTGCAAACAATTCTTGGATCTCAATAATGTTGGGATCAAGAGGTTTCTTTATGACGAAAATCAATTACATAGTTAAAAACCCAAATGGGTTTATACTGGCTTCGTAAAGATTCTTCTTTAATTGTTTATAGCACGTTAATTTAATTTGTGGATTCATAAGTAAGGTTTACGTTAAACGTGGTGTATCGTTAAAAACGATAAGTCGGGCCCGAAGTTTACCTGGCTGAACGCCTCGTTTGCAACGAGGAGGTAGGGAGTTCGACTCTCCTCGGGTCCACAAGAACTCATACTTTGGGACAAGCCCTCTAGTAAGAGAGGGTTTTTCCTAAAGTAAAAATGAGTTTGGCTCTTTGACAAGCGAAGAGAAGAATGTTTTTATGTATCCCGATTTAATCGGGATATGTTCTACTCATAATGCCAATAATGGATGCCTAGGAGGCTTTGGCCGAGGAAGGACGCATATGGCGGCGATACTCGTCGGGTAGGTGCCATAAACCTACGATCCGGCGGTTTCCGAATGGGGCAACCCACTCCGATTTATCGGAGTAACCTATTATAAAAATAGTTCAGCAATGGGTTATATAGTAATAGGTGGGGAACGGCGTGAACTGAAACATCTTAGTAACGCCTGGAAAATAAATCATTAGAGATTCCCTAAGTAGCGGCGAGCGAAATGGGAAAAGTCCAAACCCCGATTTAATCGGGGGGTTGTAGGGCAGACGATATCCGATGTGGTCTTTTGTAGCAGAAAAGCTTGGAATAGCTTTCCATAGAGAGTGAAAGACTCGTAAGCAAAACGAAAGACTCCGGTAGTTTGTTCCTGAGTACCATGGGGTACGATAAAACCCTGTGGGAAGCTGGGGCGGCCACGTTCCAAGACTAAATACTAAAGCCTACCGATAGTGAACTAGTACCGTGAGGGAAAGGTGAAAAGCACCCCGGGAGGGGAGTGAAATAGAACTGAAATTGTTGGCTAACAAGCAGACAAAGCTTGTGCGAAGCACAAGAAAGTCAAAAGGCAAAGTTCAAAATGCAAAAGTACAATTTAAAATTTAAAAAGTTTTGAATTTTTACTTTCGATTTTTAATTTTGAATTCTAATTTTTGAATTTCTCGCGTTTCGCGCGAGTAATGTCGTGCCTATTGAAGAATGAACCGGTGAGTTATTGATTACAGCGTTAGTTTAACCTAGCTAAGCTAGGGAAGACAGAGTGAAAGCGTGCTCTAACTGGGCGTCCGCCATTCGGCGGATAGTTGTAGTCAGTAGACCCGAAACTGGGTGAGCTAACCTTGAGCAGGGTGAACCCCGATGAGAATCGGGGGGAGGCCCGCACTCGTATCCGTAGCAATGGGTTGAGACGACTTGAGGTTAGGGGCAATATGCCAAACGAACCCAGAGATAGCTGGTTCTCCCCGAAATATATTTTGGTATAGCGGGACGTTATATCGCTTTGGAGGTAGAGCACTGAATGGTTCATGGCGGCGCAAGCTGTCGTAGCTAATCAAACTCCGAATGCCAGAGCAGTTTTTCGTCCTATTCAGACTCGTCGGGCTAAGCTGATGGGTCGAGAGGGAAACAGCCCAGACTCCCGACTAAGGTCTCTAAATAAGAGCTAAGTTTTGAAGGAAGTCAAACTCCATAGACAACCAGGAAGTTGGCTTAGAAGCAGCCATCTTTTAAAGATAGCGTAACAGCTCACTGGAGGATGGTGTTTGGCGCCGAAAATTTATCGAGGATAAGCTCTTTACCGAAGTCGGAGATCCTTTGTCAAGACTTTGCATGGTAAGTGGTCCCCCTACGCTCCTTACGGAGCTACGGAAGGACTCATCCTTCGCCAAAAATGGTGAAGTGGCTTGCCATCCGAAGCCTTGGCGAAGGATGGTAGGGGAGCGTTTTTAGTGCAGTGAAGTTGTACCGTAAGGTATGGTGGAGCGCTAAGAAGTGAGAATGCCGGTATGAGTAGCGAGATTCATGTGAGAATCATGGACGCCGAAAACCCAAGGTTTCCTCCGCAATGTAAGTCAGCGGAGGGTTAGTCGGTCCTAAGGGTGTTCCTCAGTTAAAGGGGGAGTAGCCTGATGGATAAGTCGTTGAAATTCGACTACAGGGTATGAGAGTTTCCAAGGGGGGGTCAAAATTGGAAGAGCTGAGCCTTTCGAAAGATTGGTCTAAGTAATTAGATAGAGATAACTGGTAAATCCGTTATTTTGTTTAATTGAGTTACGAATGAAAGTTTCCTCGATTTATCGGGGGTGCGATTTAGTAGCTTTCAGTTTTCAAGAAAAGCCTCATTGGTCCCGCCGCAAGGTGGGAAAACTCATATTCTACCGTACCGCAAACCGACACAGGTGGGTTGGTCGAGTAGACTAAGGCGATCGGGAGAAAGATGTTCAAGGAACTCGGCACAAAAGCTAGGTGTAACCTTTGGGAGATACCTTGCCGCGCGTAAGAACGCGGCTACAACAAAAGACTACTTAGCGACTGTTTATCTAAAACACAGGTCCCTGCAAAACCGAAAGGTAAAGTATAGGGGCTGACGCCTGCCCAGTGCTGGTAAGTCAAATATCGGGAATGAAGTTTCGTAAGGAATCAGTTTCTGATATAAGCTCCAGTAAACGGCAGCAGTAACTATGAACCGAAAGGTAGTTGTAGTTTTAAAAGTCGACTATATGCTGGAACATCCGTACCGTAGCTAGAGATAGCGAACGGTTGAAGTATCTGCTTCTACTATAGTATTATAGTTATAATGAATGCAGTGCGGAAAATCAGCAGGAAAGACTTTAATCAGGAAAAATTAGGATTTTTTCTTGCAGGATTTGTTGAGGGAGAGGGAAGTTTTAATATTTCAATGCGACGAAAGCTTGACTATAAAGTTAAGTGGCAAGTTGTATTAAGTTTTAATGTTTCACAAAAAGACGTAAGTCTTCTTAATTTATTAAAAAAAGAATTAGGATGTGGAATTATTAAAGTAAGAAAGATTGACAATCTTCACTCTTTTGATGTAACAAGTCCTCTAGATATAATCCAAAAAGTTATTCCTTATTTTCAAAAATACCCTTTTTTATCAGATTCGAAAGCGAGAAACTTTTCTCTTTTTTGCAAGGTGGCAAAATTAATGGAGAAGGGAGAACATAGAAATCTATTAGGGTTAAGAAAAATAATTGACCTTCGAGAAAAAATAAACGAAGGTAAAGGAAGAAAAAGAAAATATTCAATAACAGATATTTTTCCAACTAAAGAATCCTCAGAGACTATATGTCGACCTCAAGAAATTGAGATGATATAGTCCGACCTCATGGGCGACCATGAGAGACGTATTTAAAATCGTCCAAGTAACAAAGTGAACTGTTCTATGGTGACTAACTTCGTTGCCTTAGTAGAAGTGTTTTAGAAATCCAACTATATGCTGGAATAACTCAGTATCCGACAGTACCATATATTGGTGACAATCTGTTCGGTGGAGTCAATCAGCAGGGAAGATCCGTAAGGAAACCCTCAGAGACTACATGTTGGATCCGCCAGCTGGCGGAAAGATATAGTCCGAACTCCGATGCGAATTGGAGAGTTTAGATCTAAAAATCTAAGAATAACATAATGAGCGAAGTTCCTTGTCGGGCGAGTTCCGACCCGCACGAAAGGCAGAACGACTGAGTAACTGTCTTGAACATCTACCCGGCGAAATTGAGATGGCCGTGAAGACGCGGCCTAGTTATACATGGACAAAAAGACCCCGGGAGCTTTACTGTAGCTTGATATTTGAAAGTTTATTCTAATTGTTTAGAATAGGAGGGAGTTTTGACAACAGTGAAATACCTCTCTTTGGAATGAGCAATCATCACCCCTTTGCCGCTAAAAAATCCGGCAGGGGGACAGTGTCTGGTGGGCAGTTTAATTGGGGAAGTTGACTCCTACAACGCAACGGAGTCGTACAAAGGTTGGCTAACTCCGGATGGAAATCGGAGTAATAGCGCAAACGCATAAGCCAGCTTGACTGCGAGACCTACAAGTCGAGCAGGTGCGAAAGCAGGTGTTAGTGATCCTCCGTAGCCTAGTGGTAGGCTCGGAGCTTAACGGATAAAAGCTACCCCGGGGATAACAGGCTGATCGCATCCAAGCGTTCACAGCGACGATGCGGTTTGGCACCTCGATGTCGGCTCATCACATCCTGGGGCTGGAGAAGGTCCCAAGGGTCGGGCTGTTCGCCCGTTAAAGTGGTACGCGAGCTGGGTTCAGAACGTCGCAAGACAGTTCGGTCTCTATCCTGTATAACCGTTGAGATTTGAGGAGAGCCGTCCCTAGTACGAGAGGACTGGGATGGGGGAATCCCTGGTGTGCCAGTTGTTTCAAAAAAGAGCAACGCTGGGTAGCTATATTCCCAACTGATAACCGCTGAAAGCATCTAAGTGGGAAGCAGACTCCAAGATTAGATCTCGTTCCGTCGAAAGGCGGAAGAAACCCCTTGTAGACTACAAGGTTGATAGGCGGGCGGTGGAAGTACCGTAAGGTATTAAGCTTACCCGTACTAATGGTTTAAGAGTAGAATTAAACTCCGATTTAATCGGAGTAAATAAAAACATTACTTTTCTTCGTTTGTCAAAAAGCTAAACATCCGTCAGCCGACGGAGCACTTTAATTTTTGTCCCGATTTAATCGGGATTTGAAGAAAAGAATTTCCTGGTGATTAGAGCGAAGTGGTAACACCTCTTCCCATTCCGAACAGAGAAGTGAAACGCTTCAGCGCCTACGATACTACCATTAACTGGGGGGAAAATAGGTCATTGCCGGGAGATTTTTTTCTTCAAGCGACAAAATAGCCTATTAACAAACCTTCATGTTTTTTCATTTTGTCTAAAGCTATTGCTTCAATTCGCCTAACTTTTTCTCGTGTTACACCTATATGTGCTTGAACTTCTTCTATTGTTTGTGGTTCACGCCCGTTCAAGCCAAATCTCAACTCAAGTACTTTTTTTCCCTTGGAGAAAGGGAAGCCATTGCCTGATGCATGAAATTTGTATAATCAAGTGACTCAATAGCATCTAATATATGATCATCTTTTGAAGGTATAACCGCTTCCAGTGTGCCTTCGCTATCTCCATCTTTTCCAATATCAAAATTTGCTTCATACGAAATAACATCAGTATTAGTTAAGTCTAAGCAAGCTTTGATTGTTTCGATAGATAATCCGGATCTTTCTATGATTTGTTCGATGGTTGGTTGGGTGCCACCCAACTCTTGTTCAAGTGTTGAAGTAGCTTTTAAAAACCTGTTTCTTATTTCACCCATATGAACAGGCAATCTAATAACTCGATCTTGATTCCTAATTGCTCTTTCCATTGCTTGTTTAATCCACCAAGTGGCATAAGTTGAAAACTTATACCCCTTTTTGTAATCAAATTTATCAACGGCTCTTATTAATCCCTCGTTTCCTTCTTGAATTAAATCTAATCTAGACATATATTTTGGGCGATATCTTTTAGAGATTGAAGCAACCAGCCTGAGATTCGCATCAATAAATTGTGTTTTTGCAGTTTGATTTCCTTCTCGTATTTCTTGCGCAAGCTCCTTTTCTTCGGCGGGTGTTAATAGTGGAATTTTGTTAATTTCCCTTAAGTAAATCTGTAGTGAATCTCCAGCATATTGATCGTTTTCTGAAACATCAAAATCTAAATTTAGCTCTGGATCACCCTCGGTCTCTATTTGATCGAGTATTGTTTTTGTTGGTTCAGTCGATTTAGAATCCTGGTTAAAACCTGGAATGCCTTCAGGTGTTTGAGTTGTTAAGCTATGCCTTGATCTTCCAAAAGGGAAATTTTTAGCCTTAATTTTATTTCCATGACTATCGCCATCGTTTCCAAGTCCCTCCGGTGCTTTTTTTGTTTTTGACTTAAATTCAGCTGGTGGGGCGACGAATTGCCCTACTTCTTTATTCATCTAATTTTATCTTGGACATAATACTTGTTTTGATATTAAATTTCAAGTTTATATAACTTATGTTATATTTGTAATTGAGTGTGTAGAAAATATTTTTTTATCACCTTAATAATTTTACTGTCATTCGTTCTTCGTTTTTTGTGGCTTGATAAAGTGCCAAATGCAATTGGAGGAGATGAGCTTTCATATATTGTTACTGCAAAGGCAATGACGATAAATGGAACAGATATAACCGGCAAATGGAATCCTTTATCAATTTTTATCTTTCAATATCCACAAGGAGAGCATCAAGCAGAGATTCCTTATTTTTTACTTTATCCTTTTTCTTTTGGAAGCTTATCGCTATTTAGCATAAAGACTATTTATGCTTTAATGAGTATTTTTAGCGTATTGTTAATTTATTTAGTAACCAGAAAATTACTTGATAATAAAACAGCAATTATCGCAGGGTTAATTTTTTGTATAAACCCATGGCAAGTTTTTATTGGCAGGACAAACTACGAGATGGTACCTGCTTTGTTCTTTTTTTTGGTAAGTTTTTACATCTTGCTTGTTGCAAAAAATTGGAAAATATTATGGTCAATCCCTTCATTGTTTTTGGTTTTTTATTCTTACATTGCAGTTAAATTAATTTTTATTCCACTCGTTTTATTTATTTTAATCTACCTTTATTTTAAAAATAATAAAAAGTTTTTAAAGCAATATTTAATAGTTTTTATTTTTTGTTTTGTATTAGTTTTGTTTTTTTGTATTAATTTGTTATTAAGCCCTGGAGAATCAAGAACGAGCGAAATAATAAATCTAGGCGATCCGGAAATTGCAAGACAAGTTGATCAAGTAAGAAAAAATTCAATCCAAACTCCATTAACGAATATTTTAGAAAATAAATTTACGGTTTTATCAAAAATAATGGCAGTTAAATTTATAAACATTTTTTCGTTTGACTATCTTTTTATTTCTTCCGATCAATTTGTCGGCTTTGAAAACCACGGACTGTTTTACTATATAGATTTACCATTTTTAATATTAGGAATTGTTTTTCTTGCTTCTAAAAACAAAAAACTAACTTTTCTGATCCTGGGTTTTATTTTTATCGGCGCATTACCTCATTTATTTCACAAAGTAAGAATAGACAATTTTACTCCGCATAATTTCTTAATTTTCCCATTTTTAATTATGTTTATCGCTTTTGGATTAGGCGAATTTATAAATTTGTTTAATAATAAAAAGCTTAAATATTTATCGGCATTTTTAATAACAATTATTTATTTAATTTCTGTTTTTAGCTTTTTAAACACTTATTTTTTTCAGTATTCCTTAAAAGGAAATTTTGATTTCTATATAAGAATTGCTTCAAAATATATAAAATTGGCAAATAGAAATGATCAAAAAATTATTGTTTACAGTACGAGATCTTATGATCTTTTTAAAAAATACCTTTTTTACAGCGGAATATATTCAAGAGATACATTCAATCAGGTAAAAGAAGCAGTATCGGCTAAAAAATATGTTATTGGAAACGTTGAATTTGTAAGCTGTGATAGAACTATTGACTTCTCAAGTAAAAAACATGTTGCTATTTATGATCAGGAATGCGGTAGTCTTAAAAAAGATTCCCCATACATAATTATTTCTGGTCTTTTGGATGGCGGAGGAAGATATAAAATTTACAATGATTCAATTTGTAAAAAATATTATCTTAATTACTATCCAAGCGGATTATTAATTAACGATTTTGATGTAGAAAATCTTTCGGAAGAGAAATTTTGCAGAACATTTATAACTTCAAGACCGGAATAAGTCTAGTTTAATGCGTAAAATTGTGTTATACTTAACATAATCTTCAAGAGAAAGGTAATTAATGAGTGGCAGATACAAAAACAAAAAATAAATCGATTACAATGGCTGATTTAATGAAATCAGCAAAAGCTTCTTTTGTTAGCCTCAAAAAAGGAGAAGTAATAGAAGGAATAATTACTAAATTAACCCCACAAGAAATTTTGGTTGATATTGGATCTAAAACAGAGGCAGTAGTTTTAGAAAAAGACAGAAAAATTTTAAAAAACTTATTGTCATCATTAAAAGTAGGGGATAAAGTTTCTGTTTCGGTTTTAAATCCGGAATCAGATATGGGGAATACTGTTGTATCTTTAAGAAAATTTATAGGCGATAAAGTATGGGATAGGCTTTCAGAACTTTATAAAAATAAAAAAGCAATAAAAATTAATGTTAACGATTCAACAAAAGGAGGATTTTTAGTTTCTTCAGATAATGGAATAAGTGGATTTTTACCAAATTCTCAAGTTTCTTTTGCAGAAACAGGACAGGAATTGGTCGGAAAAACATTGGATGTTTTGATACTGGAATTAAGTAGGATAAATCAAAAAGTAATCTTTTCCAATAAAGCAATAAGCGGATCAGATAACTTCGATAAGGCAATTAAAAAACTTAGGATTGATCAAAAAATTAGTTCATCAATTTCTAACATTACACCATTTGGAATTTTTACATCTTTTGCATCAGAGGATGGTAACGTAGAGGGTTTTATTCATATTTCCGAAATTTCGTGGGATAAAATAAGCCAAATTCCCCAAAACTTCAAACCAGGCGATAAGATTGAGGCAATGATAATAGGTTTCGATAAAAAATCTTCAAGAATAAATCTTTCTCTAAAGCGACTTGTAAAAGATCCGTTAACGGAAAAATTGGAACAATTTACTACGGATAAAAAAGTTTCCGGAAAAGTAATAAAAGTACTCACAACAGGTGTTTTAGTTGATTTAGGAGATGAAATTGAGGGTTTAATTAAAAAAGAAAAAATTCCACCAACAATAACTTACAGTGTTGGTTCATCTATAGCCGCTACGGTGTCTGAGGTAGATAAAAAAAAGCATAGGATAATTCTTATTCCTGTTCTTAAAGAGAAGCCAATCGGATATCGCTAGTAACTAGTTTTAGTAACTAGATTTATGAAATTATCTACTTCTTTTGTTTGTCAAGAATGCGGTTATGACTCCCCGAAATTTTTGGGAAAATGTCCGGAATGCGGAGAATGGAATACCCTTCGTGAATTTAAAAATCAAAAATCAAAAATACAAAATAAAAATCAAATATCAAAAACAACTAATCCTAAGACGTTTTCGGAAATTAGTCCAAGAATAGGGGAAAGGCTTTTAACCGGATTTTCGGAAATGGACGGAGTTTTGGGAGGAGGAATAGTTTTGGGAAGCGTAACTCTTTTGGCAGGTGATCCAGGAATCGGAAAATCAACTCTTTTGCTTCAGTCTGCTTTAAAAATTAGTCAGATAAACAAAACAGAAAAAGTATTGTATGTATCAGGAGAAGAATCGGAAGATCAGATAAAGCTTAGGGCATTAAGACTTAGTAAAGCTTTAAATCACGATAATTTCTTAATGCTTTCCGTTTCCAACACGGATGCAATCGTAGAAGTGATAGAAAATATTAAGCCAGTTTTTGTGATTATTGATTCTATTCAAACAATGGAATCGGAAAATCTTTCCGGTTTATCTGGTTCAGTTGGCCAGGTTAGGTATGCGGCGCTGCAGTTTATAAAGCTTGCAAAATCTTTGAATATTCCGGTTGTAATAGTTGGTCATGTTACAAAAGAGGGAATGGTTGCCGGTCCGATGGTTTTGTCGCACATGGTAGATACGGTTTTGTTTTTAGAAGGAGAAAAAAATACGGGTACAAGAATTTTAAGAAGTCTTAAGAATCGCTTTGGTCCCGTTGACGAGGTGGGAGTTTTCACCATGCAGGAAAACGGAATGGGGGAGGTAAAAAATCCAGAACAGATATTTTTAGGCGAAAATAAAAATAAAGCACCTGGTTCAGTTTTGGTTGCAACACTTGAAGGAACAAGGGCATTTTTAGTAGAAATCCAGGCTTTAGTTGTATATTCAAAACTTCCAATGCCAAGAAGGGTTGCATCTGGATTTGATTATAAAAGACTGGAGCTTTTATTGGCGGTTTTGCAAAAACATTGTCGGATTCCGGTTGAGCAAATGGATGTTTTTGTAAATATTGCAGGAGGATTAAAGCTTTCCGATCCTGCGGCAGATCTTGGGATTTGCCTTGCAGTCTTTTCGAGCTTTAAAAATGTTATTCTGGAAAAAACAGTGGGGGCTGCAGAGGTTGGGCTTTTGGGAGAACTTCGAAGTGTTTCATTTTTGGAAAAAAGAATAAAGCAGGCAAAAAAACTGGGTTTTACAAAAATAATTACAGCTTTAGATTTCAAGGGACTAAATGATGTATTAAGAAGTTTGGAAAATCCTAAATAAATATGACAGCAAGAGAAATAAGAAAAGTAAAAAAAGATGAAAAAGAGGGTAGGCCGGTTCCTTTTTCGCCTAAATTTATAAGTCTTTTTGCAGAAGAGGTTGCAAAAAGAGTGGCAAGGACAATTCCCAAAAGAAAGTCAAAAAAACGAAAAAAAAAGGCTAAAAAAATAGAAAATGCAGTTTTTTTAGACACATCAGCGATAATAGATGGAAGAATTTTTGACGTAGTAAATTCAGGAATATTTTATAAACACAATTTTATTATTTTGGAAAGTATTCTGCTTGAGCTTAAGCATATTGCCGATTCAAAAGATTTGGTAAAAAGAGAGCGGGGAAGAAGAGGTCTTGAAAGTTTAGATAAATTAAAGAAAAAGAAGGGTATAACAATTACAGTATTTTCTGAAGGTCAAGAAAAGGCTTTAGGACTCGACAAGATAACAGAAGTGGATGAAAGACTAATAAGGGCATCCAAAATAACTAGAGGGCAAATTGTGACCTGTGATTACAATTTGGAAAAAAAGGCAAATATTAGCAATGTTATCGCAATAAACATTAATAATTTGGCGAATTTATTAAAAATTACCGCAGTTCCCGGAGAATCTCTTCATATAAAAATTTTGCATAAAGGAAAAGATATAACTCAGGGAGTAGGTTACTTTGACGATGGAACAATGATTGTGGTAGAGAATGCAGCTTTGGATGTCGGCCACGAAGTGAATGTTGCGATCGCAAGAGTAATTCAAACTACTGCCGGTCGTATTCTATTTGCAAAAAAAATCTAAGAAACTAAAAAGAGGATACGATTATTTGCTCCGTACAAATTTTTTTTACAAGCTCTAAAGAGGTGGGAATACCTGCCCAATATTCCCACCCCATTGCAACCTATAAAAGACTTTGTTCGGAGCCTGTCTCCCAACATATCTTTACCTTTCGCCTTACCTACTATTCGTAGCGCGGCTTAAGGAGCAATATTGCGGGACAGGCAATAATCGTATCCCCTTTATAATTTTGATTTAGTCCCGATCTTAAATCGGGGTATTTTTTAAATCAAAATATATCAAGTAATATCAATAAAAACTTTAGTTTTTAGCCTCATCAATTTTACTTGACAATTTATTTATTTTTGTTATAAAAAACAACAAGGCAAATAGTTTATTTCCTGCCTAAGGAACTAAATGCCCTTTTTCCAAGAGCATTGCTTATCGTACCTGAAATTATCATAACTTGAGTAACGAAAGCGATGCTCTTTTTTTCCGCCAGTCTGTTAATTTATAAAAAAACGACTGGAACCCCAAGCCCTTTTTCCATTAATTTTTTAAATTGCTCTCTTCCTTGTCTTACCAGATATTCTTGTTTGTAATCAGAAATAGTTTTTCTGGCTGTTTTTTTGGTTGATCTTAAGAAAGAAAATTTCATACTTAATTTGGATTTTAGCATAGGTTGTCAAGTCTGTCAAACCTATAGCAAAAAATAGCAAAAAATTAGCTAATCTCATAGTAATATTATTTCAAATTAGATTGTTAAATCAATAAATTAAATACATCATAAAAAAATGTGGATAACTATGGGGAAAGAAACTAGAGACGATTTTGATTATTTAAAATCAATAATTATTTGGATTTAGAAGATTTAATAATCAGAATTACAAAAGATAGAATAAGTATTAAAAAACCTAAGTATTCAAGGTATTGAGGTAGGTAGATTACGACAAATTCTGAATCATTATCGTTAACGGAAGAATTATTCAAGATCCAGCCATTAGCCCAATTATTTATCAATACATGCTCATTAAGCTTTTTGCCGAAAATAAAGGGAATATTTTTTTGCCAGAAGCTATCATTTTTTATTTGATAAGCTATCCAATCATTATCATAGGTATAAAAAAGCGTGAAAACATCTTTTGTTGTATCTAATGTTTGGGTTTTAAGGCTGGATAAAAATCGATAGGGAATCGGAATTATTTGAATAGATTTTAAGTCATTAATTGTTTTTGTTCCTTTGATTCCAAGATTACTAAAGCTTATATCGTAGCCGGTTTCAGTGTTTTTAAAGTCTGCCATGGGTGGAAGCAGAAAAATATCCTTCACAAAAGAAGACGATTTAGTTAAATTTGCATAAATATCACAATGTTTTGATTGTTGATTTAAGACGCACAATGTCATTGGCAATCCGGAAACATTCCTTGATTCAACGGAAATTAAATAAGCCTGATTTGTGGGTAAGTTTGAATAGGAAAAATGATCACAGGCGGACCCGTTCATAGATGAATAACGAATGTATTTTTGCGATTGATCCTTAAGAACACTTTTTTCTTGACTGTTGTTTATAGAAAAAGGATCTTTTTTGCAGTTAACATCGGTTATGGGAAGTTTTGTTATATCGCTACTTAATTGATTGTCTCCCGAAAAAGGAATATTAATCATTTGTGAATTAATATTTTTTAATTCACCTAAGGATTTTTCCATAAATTCTTTTGAAAATTCAGTAAAATAAAATGGTTTCGTAACACCAATTAAAAAATTACTGAATGTGTTTTTCTCCGTCAGGAATCCGGAAAGCTCACTGAGCTGAATTTTTATTGCGAGATTTTCAACGCTATTTTTATTTAGTCCAAAGTAGTTTAAATTTGGTTTTACTAACCCTTGGGTGATATTTCTTGAAACATAATCCATACAAGACCCGTTTTTTAGATTTGCCAAACAAAATAAATGATCAGCTTTCCCTTTGTAATCATAATCAGAGCTTAATAAAAATTCAGAAATATTGTAGTCCGTAATTATATTTCTGAGCGGAATTGTGATACAAAGAGGAATTTTTTTAGCAAATACGGAAAAACTGTTTTTTTTTTCTTCTAATTCAACGCCGAAAAATTTAGCATTTTTTTCTACAAAGCAAGGGTTAACAGAGAAGTTTATTTTAGAAAAATCAGGAGTTATTATTTGATCTGGTTTTAGTGAATAAACGGAGATTGGATTTTTATCTGTGGTGTTTAAAAAGACATTCCCGAGAAAAACCGGTTGATATTCTTTAAGATTATTAATTACAAAATTATAGTTATTGATACTTAGCACAAAGTTAGGATCTTTTGAAATATCGACAGTTGTTACTAATGGAACAGCTGTTTTATTTGCTTCTTGATATGGAAGCAGGGGATAAATCTTTATGTCTAAATAATTTTTATTTTTTTCAATTAAAACGCTTGCGGGTATTTTATTTTCGGTTTCTAGTAAAGAAGGGCTTAAAAAATTATTATCTGAAAGTTTAATTTTTATACCATTGTTATCAATATTAATTCTTGATTGTAGAATCTTTTCTTGATTATCGTTTACATTTCTAAATTGATAATTTATTGAGTTATTTTTATCGGAAGAAAAGTAATTTCCGTTTTGTTCATAGCCGAAATCGTTGGGAAAATTTTGTGCTACAGGCATAAGATTTGGTAAATCCCTCAAAATATCTTTGTATTTGTACTCTTTTTTAGTTTTATATATATAAATCTTGCCAAATGTTGTTTCTTTTTCAAGAATATTTTCATCTTCTAGTTGTTTTAACATTTTTTCTATCCCAGCGTAAAAAAGCACTTCTTCAGAATTCTCTGGAGCAATAATGTTTTTGTCTAGTAAAAAATATTGAAGTTGATATTTATCGATTAAATTTTTAATTTGATCAGAATCATTTGAGTAAACAGCGTGAGAAATTTCTTTGTAAAATTGTTCATTTTTTAAATTCCAACGGTCAAAATCCCTTACTAATACTGGCTGTTTTATTCCAAACCAAATGAATCCGGCCCCTTGATAACTTAGTTTTTCTTCATACCATTTATAATATTCCCATCCCCAAAGTGAGTTAACCGGAAGATACGCAATTCTTCCTTCATTTTTTTGACCATTAAACCAATTAAACATTTCAAAATATTCGGGTGGAATAGAAATGCGCATATATGGACTAATTAGCTGACCTCTAAAAGCAGGGAGCATATAATAAATCAAAGCAACGGAAATGCTTATAATAAAAATAAAATTAAGACCCTTAGCTAAGAATGTAAATTTGACTTTTTTGATAATCGAATACAGAAGCCGTATAGAAAAAGAAAAATATACGGCAAAAACTAAAGTGTATAGTCCTAAAACCTTATCGCCAGGAAACCTTAGCGCTTCTTTAAAAAGAGGAAGGTGGTTCTGGAGAAAAATATAAACTCCACCGGTTGGAAAATTATCGTTTATTAGAAAAAAAAGGCAAATAAAAAGAATGGGTAAAAAAGATATTCCAACTTTATTTTTTAAATAAATAGAATAAATAATTCCAATAACACCCATAACTGCACAAAATAAACCTATCTGGATTACAAAGGGATTATTTAAGTGATTTATCCAATAAAGAAGTAAATTGTTAAACTTACTGTTTCCTGCATAAATTCCCCAATCAAAATAGAATGTTTTTAAAAGCGAAATATCAAGAATGTTTCCAAATTCTTTATTATAAAGGAATGCTTGTTCGGAAAATAATTTATTAATATTTGCTGCTCCAATTTCTGATCCTTTAGTAAAAACAGCATATAAATTAGGGAATATCCAGTATGAATTAGAAGCTATAGTTAAGCAAATTATGATGAAGATTTTTTTTAAAACAGAAAAGTTTTTCTTGATAATTTTTGGAACAGATAAAAAGAAAACATAGATTAATAGACATAAAAAATATAAGTACCAAAGTGTTGCAGCGTAAGCCATTGGTGACGAGAATAAGCTGACAATAAAAAAATAAATTAATGTTTTTGTAGTTTTAGTTTTTTCTTCAAGGTATTCGGTTGTAAAATAAAATAACCATGGCAACGCAGCATACTGGACAGTAAACATTTCAAAAGGAACAAAGAACTGTTGCATAGTCCCCAAATTTAATAAATAAAAAAGAGCACCTAAAAACGAATTGGTTTTACTTTTTGTAATAAACTTATAAAGAAAAAAATAAACGCCAATAGGCCCGATTATTAACTGAAGAAAGATATAAAAATAACGAAGGAAGCTTAAGGGAAGGAAAAAATGACTTAAAAACAATATAAAAATGTGCGGAAGATCCGCCATATGAGAATGAATAGCTAGTGTGCCCAATCCTTGTTCTGTTCTAAAAACCCCGTTGATAATTCTTTGAAAGTTTAACCCAAAATTAAATTCTGGATGTAAGGTATCCCAGCCAGATAAAAAAGTATTTGGGGTATAGTTTGCAAAGCAAAGAAAAAGAGAAATAATTAACAAAAAAACAATCGGATAATTTGCCAATATTTTTTTAGGCATATCTTATATATTATATACAGATTTTATAACAGGGGAGAAGAAGGATCGAAATGGAGGTTGATAAGAGTAAAATGTTTTTGACCTTAACCAAAGTTTAAAAAGAGATAGTATATTCTTTTTAAGATCTTCAAAATATTCATTTGGGTTTCTTCTATGAAGATGCAGGACTTCATCTAGGTTAGCAAGTTTTCCGTAAGGAATAAGCTTCATAAAAATATCGCTAAAGATAAACGGTCTTGAATTAATATTAAATTTTAATATATCTTTTGGAAGAAGCGATTTGTTTATTAATACCGTTTCAAACTGCATATTTATTCCGTGTAATGGATTTTGATAAATTGCCTCGCTTTCTAATGGAAAATTACTGAACCCGATTTTTTTATTAAATTCGTTTATAAATGCACATTGACTTCCAACAGCAACAATGTTTTGATTTTGCAAAAGGTAATTAATCTGTTTTTTTAGCTTTTGAGGGGCAATTATATCATCAGAGCTCATCACCGTAACGAATTGCCCTTTGGCTTTGGAGATGAGCCTATTTAAAGTTACTGCTATGCCATATCTTTTTACATTTTTATAGATTTTTAATCTTTTATCGAGCTTTTTGAATTTATTTAGGATTTTTCTTGAATTATCGTTAGAAAAGTCATCTATGGCAATGATTTCAATTTGTTTATAAGTTTGTTTTATAAGGCTTTCCAAGCACGATTCCAAATACATTCCCGAGTTATGAACGGGTAATAAAATGGATATTAATGGCTTATCTTTATTCATAAAATTTAATTAAATTTGAGGCTAAATCAATAATTTATCGTAGGGCAGTTGTCATTTTTATTTAAAAAATAATTCTAACACAAATAAAATTATCAGTCAAATAAAAAACAGGGTAGAAAGATTAAATCCTACCCTGTTTATTTTTTTAAATCAGTTATTTATTAAAATCAACTAATTTTGCATTTAATAACTGAAATTGTTCTCTTGGTGTACCGTCTTCGTTGTTTCCCCATTGTCTGTAAGCTACGCTTACATACAAGGTTCTTTTAGCATTTTCAGGATCGTCAGTTACACCAATATAGCTTTTTTCCGGAGTTCCTTCTTTTTGCCTGAATAACCAGTGTCCTCCAAGAAGTTCTTCGGTTTCTGCTATTTTTTCCGGAGTTCCTGCATCCCAGATTCTTCCGGTTGCAGTAAATCCATGCTTACAAAATACCGGTCCTAGACCATCTTTGTCCCAAGCTATAACGCGTGGTTGAAGATTTAAAACAAGTACTACGACAGAAGTTCTTTCGTCACCCTTAAGGTGTCCAATTCCGGGAACTTCTACTTCTTCTCCTTGAATTACTCTCCATGCCCACATATCTCCTTGGACATTTTCTAAGAAATCTACATTTCCAGAAAAATCATTCTCGTCATAGTTATATCCGGCAACCTTGTGAATAACATTGTCCCAATCTTTATAGACAGAAAGGTCATTGTTTATGTCGTTCATTTTAAGGTCGTTTTGAATAACTAAATCTTTATCCGGTGAAAACCCTTCCGGAAGACTAAGATAAACTTCTTGTCCGTCAGGATTTTTTAATTTCCAAGTATCTCCGCTTTTTTGAGCAACTTCTACTCCTTCTTTATTTTGAATAGTGGTAGATGTTGTACTTGTTGACTCAACGGCTGTAGTAGTCGTTGAACTTGGTGTTCCAGCTGCTTCTGATGTTTCAGGAGTGCCTTTTATCGTTTCGTATAAAGCATATTGTTCTCCTGTTAAAATCATAGTTTCTCCTGTTTTATTAGGATGAGGAACACTATATTTTGTTTCATTGCATCCACTAATTCCTGTGATAGCTGCTCCGCCAAGCATTACTGCTACTCCAATTTTTGCAGCGGTTTTTCTTGCTCTTTGATTTAAACTTAAATCTCTTTCTTTATGTGACATACATTATTCACCTCCTTATAGGTAAATTATTATTTAGATTTTTTTCTTAAAATAAATCCCGTTATTGCGCTTGGAACCAATGCTAATAGAGGCAACATTTCCGGTCCCGTTGACGGAGTTGAAGCTATTTTTGGCGCAGGATAGACCGGTAATCCACCTTTTGTTGTTATAACTGGTGTTGGAGTTACCGAAACCTTAGTTTGAATACAAAATTGGGCATTATCTTGGGCTGACTGTCCGTTTGAAACATTCATTATAGATTGGTTAACAACACAAGTTACACCTTCTGTAAAAGGAAACTTTGAGGTATCAGCAATTTTTCCCTGAATAGTGTAAGTTTTTGCTTCGTTTTTAGGAAAATCTTTTATCTCAAAAGTTACGGTGTTTGTGTTTGCGTCATAGCTTCCCGGTCCTGATACAAATGTAACGTACTGGGGAAGTATATCTTTTACTTCTACTTTGGAAAGAACAGCGTTTTCCGTATTTCTAATAGTAATCTGAAAGCTTACAGTTTGATTTGGAGAATACCTTGGATCGTTTATATTAAGGTTTTCTACATATAAACCGTTTTGTGGATTCTGAACGGTCTTATTTAAAATTAAATTTCCTGTTGTAATACAGGTTTCGCCTCCGCCATAAATTGTCTGGCAGGAGGTATTTGCTAAAGCAGAACTAGCTAATAGCATATAGCTTATGGCAAATAGAGATAAGATTGAAAACTTTTTCATACTTACAAAAATAGTACTGATAGACAGTACTATATATAGATGGGTAGAGAATATCACATATTATAGGATATGTCAAGTGTTTAAGGAAGCCTTAAATCTGAACCAATTTTTTCAAGCGTTTCCGAAACTTCTTCATAAATAACATTTTTTATATCGGATTCATCTTCTATTGCCTCTGCTATTATTGCTCCAGCTGCATAGCCTGTATTTGCTCTTACCGATTCCATTCTTACTGCAGAGTTATAAGCAAGGCAATCAGTTGAAATAGCGGATGTTACTAATAAATTATTAATATTAACAGGAATAAGTGAGCCCATTGGTACGTGAACGTAAGAAAAACCATAATGCTGACATTCTCCAATTGCGCTGTGGCGATCAAAAGTTGCATATGCGCCTGTTGCTATAGTGTCTATTTTTCTTTCTAGCTTAACATCTTTTCCCGTATAAGTAGTTTCTCCTATAATTCTAATTTCTCCTCTTATATAAGGGTAGGGGTTAACATTGGAGATACCAATTTCCGGAAAACCGTTTTCCTGCAAATATCTTACAAAATTAACGGCGCGGTTAATTACGATTTTTCTTATTCGCTCACGATCTTTTGCTGTTCCAAAATACCAGTCATAACTTGCCTGTGGATCGAAAAGATCTGTCCAGAACTCATTTAACTCCCGTTTATTGCCCGGTGGTAAAATTGCTGTCTTCATGGACCACGATTCTCTAAAGTGCGAGACATCAATTTTTTTAAACAATTCAGGATCGTAACTTGTTTTGTCATAAAAAGGTAAATTTATCTCGGCTATTTTTGGAGCCTGTACGTCAAATATCTCAAGCGTCAAAAGTTCAGATATTGCCTGTGGTGAATTAAAATTATTTTCCAAAGAAGGCTTAGGCGGTTTTTCTGAATAGTCATTATAAATATTTTCTGATTTGCCAGTTCTATAACTTGCCCCCATTAATCTTGCTAAATCCGCTTCTACGCTTGCATCAACAAAAAACTTAGCCCCTAATCTTAAGTTAATCCCATTATCATCTACTAAAAGATGCTTGTCGGTAAACTTTTTTAAGTGCGCAGAATAATAAGTAATATTTGGTCTATTGACAAAATATTCTAATATGTCTTGTATAACCTCTGGTTCATAAACAAGCCGTCCTTCATTATTCTTAGCACTTAACCCTCTTTTTTTATATTCTTCTATTACGGCATCACGAATTTCTTTGTAAAAACCACTGGCGGTTCTATCACCTTCGTATAAATCTTCTATGCAAAGACCGTTTGATATTGCTCCTTGTTGATAATCTGCTGTTCCAATCAATGCGATCTTTAGATTTTTAAAATCCGAACAGCTTTTTTCAAGTCCTCTTATTACTCCGATTCCGGAAATATTATTACCGTAAATTAGAATATCGTATTCCTTGGAGAAAATATTTGCTTCGGGATCTTTTGTGTATTCGTCTAAATTAAGTGTTGTTTCGGATATAGGCGGATTATTAGTAGGTATTGCTTCTTCAGGCGAAGTAATACAACCACCAATGCCTGTTGTTAAGGTAAATCCGATCAAGGTACCGGTTATGGTTTTTCTAAGCTTGGGTAAAAATTCAGATTTTTCTTTCATATGTTTTAGTTCGGATTTTAATAACACAAGTTTTTATCGATGTCAAATTACCCTCTTGATATACCCTGTCTTGCTTGGTATTTTTGCACTTCGACTCATTCTATTCGCTAAGTACTGTGGGTCGGAAATTAAATTTCCTCCTTGACAAAGAAAAGGGGATATGGTCTAATAAAAGTGCTTTAGACTGCTATATGCAGACCTTCTAAAAAAGCAAATCCCAAATTACATTAATGAAATTCAATTGGAAAATATAAGATCCAAGATTATAAAATTCAAACACGCAAGGCGTATTTAGAATTTTAAGAATATGATTACTAAAAGAAAATTAGTTCAAAAACCGGCAGAAAAAGAAGAGGCTCCATCCGTAGAGGAAATGGTTGGAAAACCCGTTTCGGAAGAAAAGAAAGAAGAAGTAAAAACAGAAGAGGTAAAAAATCAAGCAGAAATAAGCGATGCCCAAAGCACTTCTACCGAGGTAAAAACAGAGGAATCTCCAAGAAGAGGTTTTGTAAGAAGAGATTACGGTGAAAGGAATAATTACGATTATCAGCAATCTCCAACTTATCCTGTTGCCGGAATTCTAGATATCCAGCCCGAGGGTCACGGATTTCTAAGGCCAAAATTTATCCCTTCTCAAAGAGATATCTATATTTCTCAATCTCAAATCAGAAGATTTATGTTAAGACCTGCAGATCACGTGGAGGGAATCGGAAGACCACCTAAGGATACAGAAAGATATTTTGGGCTTCTAAAAGTAGAAAAAGTTAATGGAGTTTCTGCAGATGAGTCTTTAAACAGACCATATTTTGATGATCTAACTCCGATTTATCCAAAAAAACAGATAGTTTTAACAACCGGAAAAACACCGCTTTCAACAAGAATTATTGATTTAATTGCACCAATTGGATTCGGGCAAAGAGGAATGATTGTTTCTCCGCCAAAAGCAGGAAAGACTACTATTTTAAAAGAATTGGCAGCGGGTATTTCCCAAAATTTTCCGGATGTTCATTTAATGGCAGCATTAATTGGAGAACGACCAGAAGAGGTAACCGATATCTCTATGTCTGTAAAAGGAGAAGTAGTTGCTTCTAATTTTGACGAACCGCCGGAAAATCAAACCAGAGTAGCCGAGATTACTTTAGAAAGAGCAAAGAGAATGGTGGAAAAAGGAAAAGATGTAATTGTTCTTTTGGATTCGATTACAAGGCTTGCCAGAGCATATAATCTTTGCGTTGCGCCATCGGGAAGAACTCTTTCTGGAGGATTTGATCCTGCAGCTTTGTGGCCTGCAAAAAGATTTTTTGGCGCAGCCAGAAACTGCAAAGACGGAGGATCATTAACGATTATCGGAACAGCATTGGTAGAAACAGGATCAAGAATGGACGATTTAATTTACGAAGAATTTAAAGGAACCGGCAATATGGAGCTTCACTTGGACAGAAAGTTGGCAGACAAAAGAATATACCCGAGCATTAATATAGAAAGATCCGGAACAAGGCAGGAAGAATTATTAATTGAAGCTGATAAGCTAAAGAGAATTGTCACAATGAGAAGAATGATTTATATGCTAGGGGAAGAGGAAAGAACAAGTCTTTTAATTGAAAAACTTTCCAAAACAGCCACTAACGAAGAGTTTTTGGAAACCCTTAATAAACAATAATTAGCTTTTTGGTAATTAGCATATAGTCATCTAATTAAAAAAATCCAAAATCGTGCATTGTGAACTATTTGCTATATGCTATCAGCTAATATTCCAGTAACTGGTAAGTTGCTTCGCGATTTGACTTTTTAAGATCCTTTTGTTAACCTTAAGCTTCAATCATGTTAAAAAAGAGTTTGCTTTTTGTCGCCGCATTTTCTCGCAGGCAAATAAAGGATTTCGGTTCTTTTTTAAAGTTCTTTACAGAGTATTCAAGAAAAAAAATATTAAAAATACTCCTGTTTTTCGAGTCCAATAAAAATGTTTTGGTAAGGTTTTTTATGATGAAAAGAGGTCGGTATAATAGACCTTTTTTGCATTTATCTACAGTAGGGGTTTTAGCATTAGGTGTAATTATTGCACCGTTTTTAGCAAGTACATATCCTGTTTTTTCCGCGCAAGATTCAATTTCTTCGGAAATCAGTTCTCCTTCGTCGGAGCAGTCGATTGTGGTAGGGGAAGACGTTTTTAAAACAGAAATTTCTCAAAAACCAAGAGATAAAGTAATTGAATATAAAGTTCAAAGAGGAGACACTGTTTCGACAATTGCAAATAAATTTGGAATTTCCCAAGATACTGTACGTTGGGCAAATGATCTTAGAAATGACAATATCGAAGTAGGCGATGCTCTTAAAATTCTTCCGGTAACAGGTATTGCTTATAAAGTTTTACAGGGAGACAGTGTTTACACAATTGCAAAAAAGTTTGACACAAATGCACAGCAAATAGTTGATTTTCCGTTTAATGACTTTGCCAACCCCGAAACATTTTCTTTAGTAGAAGGACAGATATTAATAGTTCCGGATGGAATTAAGCCGTCGGAGCAGCCGACATATATAAAACGACAAGTTTATATTGCCCAAGGACCGGTTTCAGTTTCCTCCGCCGGATTTACATGGCCACTTAGGGGAGGAGTCAGTCAATTTGCTTCTTGGTACCATATGGCAATAGATATTACTGATCCTGTTGGAACTCCAATTGTTGCTGCTCAAAACGGAACTGTTGTTAAATCATTGGTCGGAACCTGGGACGGAGGGTATGGGACAAATGTAATGATTGATGATGGAAGCGGAAACTCAACGCTATATGCACATATGTCTGGTGTTAATGTTGGGGTTGGCGACAGTGTAGCTGCGGGTAAAACCGTCATTGGTTGGGTTGGTATGACAGGAAGAACAACCGGTCCTCATTTGCATTTTGAAGTAAGAAAAGGCGGTGTGTTAGTAAATCCTTTAGCGTATATACAATAGTCTGATAGATTGTTGTTTAGATTATAAAACCAAGCTATTTTAGGGGTTCAACCCCTAAATCAATCTCCAAACAATGGTAAAAATTCAGATTTTGTAGTATTATTTACCCGTTGGGCTTGTAGTTCAGCTGGTAGAACACCTCATTCGCATTGAGGAGGTAAGCGGTTCGAGTCCGCTCAAGTCCACCCTCAATAAGGGCCGGTAGCGTAACGGTAGCGCACCTCCATGGCATGGAGGGGGTTGAGAGTTCGAATCTCTTCCGGTCCACCCATTCGACTCGCTTTGCTCGCTCAGGGCAAGCGCTTTTTCTTGACATCCACTTTTTTTCATTTCATACTTAAAATAGTAAAAAATGAAAAACTCCGTTCAAAAAAATCTTTGCAAAAACGGTTTTACCCTTGTTGAACTTATTGTATCAATACTTATTCTTAGTGTCTTAATTTTTATGCTTATTATTCTTGTTAGTCCAATGGAACAATTAAGAAAACTTCAAAATTCCCAAAGAAAAGCTGATTTAGATCAAATAAAAACAGCTTTAGATACTTATTATAACGACCATGGTTGTTATCCAACTTCTGTTCCTTTTGGAACACGCTGGATAGATGGAGAAAATCTGTTAATGAAAAAAGCACCTCAAGACCCAAGTATTTATTGTAGCGATGATTCAAATTGCTATCCATACGCTTATGTTGTAGACGAAGAATCAAGTTGTCCACAATGGGCTGTTATTTACGCAAGACTTTCGGGAACAAGTGCCCAGTTGACAACAGCAAGTTCAGAAGAGTGTACTTATACAAGCCAGTCCGGGCAAACTAGAACATTAAGTGGACAGCATAGTTATAAATGCGAAAGTTGTCCGATTTTTCAAATCTGCGGAACACAAGCGGTTTCTGCTTTAAGTAAGTACAATTATTGTAGGCTTTTAGGAAGTGTTGATTCAAATACTTGCTCGATAATAACAGGAGTAAGTTCAGTTCCGAGAAGTTCTATTACAACAACCACTATTCCATCCGAAGAAACCACAACCACTATTCCGACAAGTTCATCTACTACAACAACCGCTCCTTCTTCTACTACGACAACAGTATGTGCGCCTTGTAGTTGCTCGAGTGCAATAACATATTGGGGTGCATTGGGAGAAGGAGAAAGTTGCCAACTAGTTCCAGCAGGATATTGTACTTCAATTGGTCACGATGCATGTTATTGTAGCGGGGACTGTAGTGGTTGTCCGTGTACAGATTAAAATTTTATTGACAAAAAACTAAATTTATGCCTAAATTTTAATAGGGATGAATTTCTTAGAAGAAGTGAAAAAAACCACTCAAGATCTTTCGGAAAAATTAAAAGGTAGTGACAATTACCTTACTTCTTCTTTGGTTTTAGCAGGAACAGCAGTAATTATTGTAGTTGGGATTTTAATAGCAGCGCTTATAAAGCCTGCATTTTTACCAAGAAATCTTCAAAACCAAATAGGATACAATCAAACACCGACTAATACGCCAACACCAACACCTACACCTATACCTCTCCCCAAAGGTCCGAGGGAATTCGGGATTAGTAGTAAAAATAATCCACAATTAAGAAGCTTTAAATTTAACGAGTATGACCCAGGAAAAGGAGAAAGACAAACGGTTATCATTAAGGCTGTTGATTTAGAAGGGGCAAAAATAACCTCAATTATTCTGACTTTAATTTCGGATCATCAATCTAAGAATTATCCACTTAAATTAACTTCAGGAACTGAGACTGATGGGGAATGGAGCGGATCATGGATAGTAGAAGACACTCACGATTATGTTTATAAAAGTAAAATTACGGCACTAAATGATAAGGGACAAAAAAGTGTAACAGAACCTAAGTTTAGATAAGCTTATGAATAAACTTATCAGAATATTAATTATTGTATTAATTTTAATAGGGATTACAGGAAAAATTAATTCAGTCTTTGCATATACTTGTACGAGATGCAGTGATACTTATTGGGGAACAATGGCAACGTGGGAGGAAGATGATCCTGTCTGCGATAGAGATGGTTACGAAACACCAGGTTATAGTTGTGCGTCTTGTTGTAGGGTTACTTGTGGAACGCAAGATAATTGTAGTGGAGTATATTCACATGTAAATGTTGGTTGTGGTAATTATAGTAATTGTAGCGAGGTAACTTGTAGTCATTGTTCAGGAAGCCTATCGTATAATGCGAGCAGAACAACATATCAATCATCTTCTCCTTCTTGTGGGTCAGCTTGTACTTCTGGAACAGTAACTTGTGGATTACAAGGAATCACTAGCGGTACAGGAAATTCATATTGTAATACTTCTTGTACTGCAAAATGTTGCGCCAGTGGGGGTTGTTCCGAAACGAGCGCAGGAGGAACTTGTACAAGTTATTCCAATAGTTCACCTAGTTGCGGAAATCCCTGCACAGACTATGATAAGGTAACAACATGTCAAACTAGCGGGTCATGGAGCTCAACACCTTATTCCTATAGCGGTTGTACAACAACCTGTTGTATTCCTTGGGGCGGTACTAAAACGGTTGGGCAAACTATAACAGCTTATCAAAATTCATCTGTTCCTTGTGGAAGTAGCTGTGTTTCTCAAACCAGAACTTGTCAATCAACGGGGTTATTTAACAATTCGTACACAAATCAAAGCTGTAGCGTTACAGGATGCTCATCTTGTTCTAGTGCGGCATGCGGAACTGTTGTGCACGGAGGAACCTGTACTACTTATTCAAATACTTCTCCAAGTTGCGGAACCAGTTGCAGTTCAGTTTCACGAACAAGTACTTGCAACGACGGATCTTGGGATTTAGCGCCATATGCTAATTCTTCTTGTACTGCTTGTTGTAATTTACCTTGGGGAGGAACAATATCAGGGGGACAATCGGTTACTGCTTATTCTGCTTCTTCTACTTCGTGTCCAAATCTATGTTCGGATATTGACGAAACCAGAACTTGTAATTCAACGACTGGAGTATTAAATGGATCATATCAGTATCAAAGCTGTGATACAGGAACTTGCGCGTCTTGCAATCTTCCCTGGGGAGGGACAATAAATCATGGGCAAAGCGTAACTGCTTATTCATCAACATCAGTTAGCTGTAATTCTAGTTGTAGCTCTCAGTTAAGAACTTGTAGTAATGGAACACTTAGCGGAGACAGTCAATATCAATATCAAAGTTGTGAGCCTGATTGTCCCTGCTCTTTTCCATTTAGTGGAAATAAAACAATTACAGAATCCTGTGGTTTTGGAGCAACTTCAGGAAGAGTAGACGGAGTAGAGGCAGGTACTGGTGTTTCCAATACTGGTGTTTTAACAATCGATGGAGCAACTATAACTATTGGAGGAGCAAATAACCAAATATTAGGATTTGGACAGATAAATTTAATAAATGGAGGTAGTATAATAATTGCAAAAGGAGTAGGTGCACAATTTAAAAAAGGACCCATTTGGATACAGGATGGAGATCAGGATGGATATATTTCTTCCAATGCAACTTTTCAGGTTGATACAGGTCAACCATCGGGTTACACCAGAAGAGGATCTACTCAAAATGCAGCAAGTGGTTTAGTTGAATACTGGACAATGGATCAAACTGCGTCTCCGTGTACAAATAGTATTTCTAGTAATAATGCAACTTGGACAAATGATCCGACTTCAACTACCGGAAAATATGGAAACGCAATTAACTACGATGGATCAAATGATTATCTTGCAACAAGCTTGTCTTTAAACTTAGGTCAACCGTTTACTTGGTCGGCTTGGGTAAATATTAATTCATCGTCTTCTGTTAATCGTTTTTTTGGACAAGGAAATGTTGGATCAGGAGGGACCGGTTTTGCTGTTGCTGCGGCAAATAGCACAAATAAAATTCGTGTTTACTATCCAAATAATAGCTATCAGGATAGTGCAGACAGTATTACTACAGGAAGCTGGTATCATATTGCAATCACAAGGGCTGAAAATGGAACAAACAACATAAAAGTATATATAAATGGTGTTTATAGTGCATTAAGTAATGAAACGGCAAGCCCTAGTGATACATCATCATATTTTGAAGTAGGAAGATTGATTAGTTCCACAGCTCAGTATTCAGGTACCAATAAAAAAATCGATGAAGTTAGAATATATAATAGAGCATTAAGCGCAGGAGAAGTATATAACCTATACAAACATGATCCGACTTCTAATTATTTTTTTACCGATTGCAATGATAGTGATATTAATAAATGGGTAAATCGTCCCGGTTACGTAGATAGCGATGGTGATACCTACGGATCTGGTAACTCTCAGGATGTTTGTTCTGGTTCTAATCTTGCTACTGGTTATTCGACAAACAATACCGATTGCAATGATGCAAGCACCTACGTTTATCAAAATATTGCTTCAACAGCTCCGGATGTTGATCAGGATGGATATGCTTCATCTTCTTCGGGAACGAATTGTGTTGGTTCAAGTACAAATGTTTCGGGTAGAACGTACTATAAAAACACAAGCAATCAATATGCGTATGTATTGAGTCCACTGGGCACAAGTGATTGTGATGTAAATGATGTAAGTAAATGGCAAAGTGCTACATTGTATACAGATTCAGATAGCGATGGTTATGGAACAGGAGGAGGAAGTGTAATTTGTTACGGATCATCTCCTCCTTCAAATTATGCCGCAAACAATACCGATTGCAATGATTCAGATAACGATGTTTATCAGACAGTTTCTGTTGCTCCTGATTTTGATCAAGATAATTACGCAACAGCTTCCGCTTCCAGTACTTGTGTTGGATCAAGTTCAACAATAAACACTAAAACTTATTATAAAAATACAGTTGGAGATTATGTTTATGTTGCAAGTCCAACCGGAACTTCTGATTGCAGTGATACAGATAGTAGAGCAAACCCAGGAAGTGTTCAATATTTTAGTAGTCCAATTACAGGCAAAATACCAGCTGGAGGAGCATATGATTTTAATTGCAGTGGAGCTGAAGAATCAGATAGAGGTGGATATAATTGTATTGTTACTTCAACTACTAGTTGTATGACTACAAAACCAGGTACTACTGCGGATTTTGGTTATAGCGGATCTTATCCAGGGTGTGGACAAACAGGCACAGTTTATAGGATTACTACTTATAGTGACTCAAGTTGCACTTCTTCTACTGGTAGTAATAGCTCTTGCACAACCGCTCCAACTACAGGGGGAAGTTATAAAAGAAATACGTATGTATTAAATAATTTAGTTAAATGTAGGTGAAAAAACTTTTATTTTCTAATTACAAATTATGAATTTACTGTTAAATATTGGAAAAACTAAATAAACAAATAATAAAATAAACGGAAATCAATCTCTTACCGTTAACTCATAAATTATAAATAGTGAATTATTTTTAGGTTTATGATAAATAACCCCCATAACTTGTTATTTATTGTTTGGTTTTCCACGTAAAACAAAACCAATATTAAATCTTTTTTGAAAAATATTAATTATTAAAAGTTTGTTTTACGAATTTGTTCTAAAGCTTAAAAAGGGAATTATCCTCTTTGTTGTCTAAAACAATCACGGCAAAGAACTGAACTTGGATCTTTTGGTTGGAATGGTACTGTGTCTTTTTTACCGCATTGTGCGCAGGTTATTTCCACACTTGGTCTTTGTCCATTACCTCTTCCTTCGTTAAATCTTGATTTTTTTGCAAGTCTGCAATCTTTGCATCTTGATGGTTGATTGTCAAAACCCTTTTTTTGGTAAAATTCCTGTTCGGAAGCTGTCCATACAAATGGTTTTCCGCAATCTTTGCAAGTTAAATTTTTATCTGTAAACATAGTAGGTTAGTAGCTCATAGCATATAGCGCATAGGATTAACTATTTGCTGAAAAGCTATTTGCTATTTGCTATTTTTCACCTCCCTCAGAAATCATTTTATTTGGGGTTACCTTTTTCCGTCTGATTCCAGAGAGAAACGAGGATACCCGGATTTACTTTTTGAGTATAACAGAATTATAGACAATTAACAATAATCAATGAATATTAAAATATTAAATAATCCATTATTACAAAAAATTAACAATTTTTTTAACAAGTTATATTTGGTAATTAAAGTTTATTCCGTTGTTTTCGTTGTAGTGGTTGGTTCTTCTTTTGGAGTTGGGGTTACTGTTGTCGATGGTCCGGGAATTTTTACTTTTGGATTTTGAGTTGGAAGAATTGTTGTTGGTTCAGGCACGTTTAATTCCTCTTGCTCTGATTTACTTGCTTCTTTTTGAGTTGATTCTTCCACTTTAGCTTCTTGACCGGTTGCTTGGATTTTTTTAGTTAATTCTTCAATTTCTTTATTAATTTTTTCTAAATTTTCCTTATCGTTTACTATTAATGTTTTTACATTATTATATTGAGTAAGCGCTTCCTGAAGTTTTCCTTGATTTTCCAAAGCGTGTCCAAGATTATAGTAGGCATTTGCGAGATCGGGTTTTAAACTTACCGCAATTTGGAATTGCTGTTGTGCTTCCGGCCATAAGCCTAATTGATAATAAATTCCTCCTAAGTTTATGTATTCCTGCGGATTATTAGGATCAAGTAATATTGATTGTTGATTAGCTAGTATTGCAAATTGGTCGGCATTTTGCCCAAATCCGATTAATCCTCTATAGATGGAAGAAAGATTCTGCCAGTTTAAAGCAGTTTGCGGAGAAAGCGCGGTTGCTGTTCTCCCCGCATTAATTGATTGTTGAATTAAAGTTAATATCGTTTGATTAACCTGTGCAGATGGAGAAGATCCTTGTGGAATGCTGGCTGCAAGAGAATTTGCTAATGCCATATTTGTTTGAGAAAAAACTCTATAGTAATTATCGCTGTATTTAAATAGGTTTAATGCGCTTGTTTGACTTTGGTAGGTAAGTGTTCCATTGTTTTGCGCTGCGGCAACAAGTGATCTCTGGAAATAAATATTAGCAACTAAGTATCGTCCCGAAATATATCCGAGTCCTCCTGCCAACAAAAACAGTATTATAGAAAAAACGATTGGAAGAATTATGCTTTTATTTTTTGTTTCTGTTTCTGTTTCTACTTCTTCGAAGGTAATAAAACCCTTTTTTAAAGCGACTAATTCCAGCTCAACATCAAAGTACTTTTCGTCGTTTACTTTTTTAATTCCCTGCATCCCTGCGTAAATACCAAGTAACATAAAGAAAAGCGTGCTTGATACAAAAGAAAAGGGGAGAATAAAGCTTGCAACTATTGCAAGTGCAAGAGGTAAGGATAATGGTTTTTCTTTTACTATTTTATAGCACAGGAAGAGAAAAGAAATAAAACCTAGAATTCCTGTTGTCGCCAGTAATTCTAAAACAAAGCTTGATGATCTGTAGAATACGAATGACCACAATTCCGGATTTAAATTAAAAGAGACCTGTTTAAATTTAGCAAAGACCGCCCCGTAATTTCCAAAACCGCTTCCAAAAAGAAATCCTTGAATTATTCTTCCACTATCTTGAGAAAGAGCTGCAAATGCTGTTTGAAATCCTGTTTCAAAAGGAAGCAGAATAGGCTTTTGTAGAGCTATTAAGCTATATATTGATGTAATTAATCCTGTTAATATAATGATTGATGCTATTCCAAAGCCGATTTTCTTTTTAGTCATTGATTTAACATCTAATTTTTCTTTAATCAAAGAATATCCGGCAAGAGGCAATACTAGAGCTAAATAAATAGCTTGATCTAAAAGAGTGCCGATCGGAGTAAAAACTTGGCTTTTTGTGATATCTAGTGGTAAAACATGAATTTTTAATACAGAAAAAAATGAGATTAAAGAAGCTATTACGGCTCCTGCTATTAACATCGAAGATAAAAATAGAATGCTTTTCTTGTCTCTTGCTGTATTTACTATTGCAAAATAAGCGAAAATTGTAAAAAGAAAAGAAACGAAGACGGTAATTGAATCATTTCTGTTTAAAGAGAAAAGCGAAGAAAGCAATACAGCAACGGTAAAAAGTATTACAGGTACATCAAACGGTGTTCTTCTTATTTTTACTGCCTTTTCTGCAATGGTTTTAATGCCAAAAATAACAAGCATTAAAAGTGTAATTCCACCAAGTAGTATTTGTTTTGGAAGAGTGTATAAATCTGTTGTTAGAGTTAAGAAAAATAAAGGGAACGTTAAGAATAAAATTCCCATTAAAAAGAATGATAAATTATCTAAATATGAAATAAGTTCTTTTTTATTTTCCATTCTGTTTAAATAGATTTAACACCAATTTACTCGTCTAAAAGTATAATGTCAAGGAGAAAAATGACGAAGTCATTTTTCTCCGCTGAACAACGTAAAACATAACGCAAAACAACACTGAAATAGCATATTAAGTTACCTTTTTTCTTGCGACATCATAAACCCGACGGATAATATTAACTCCATTGGGTTCTCCAAAATTAATTAAAAACCCTAATTTAAACTTAGAATTTTTAAGATAATACCAAAATTGTTGAAGATCTTCTTTGGTAAAATAAGGTTTTGCTTTTAATTCAAGAATAATAGAGTCGTTTACCAATAGGTCTGGTGTATATGCGCCAACTTTTACGCCTAAGTGATAAATTGGTAGTTGCTTTTCTCTTTCCGCGATTAATCCTTGTGTTTTTAATTCTTCTTTCAATGCTCTTTGGTATATAGATTCTTTTTGAGTATTCCTGAACTTTTTATATATATTAAAACAAGCGCCTCTTATTAAGTAGGATTCGTTTTGAAAAAGCAACGGACCTTGATATTTTTTGCGTTTTTCTGCGTTATTAGTCTGCATAGTTCAGTATTTTAATTAATAATTAGCCAGTTAAAGGGAATTGGATTGGTTGTAAAATTATCTACTCCGATCGAAAAGGATTTTCCCGGAATTTGTCTTAAAAGATATGGTGCTTGTCCATTTGATGATCCAATTGGCGTTATATAAATAAGTGACTTATCGGTAATAAGCTTATTATTAATAGTAAGCTGTTTTTGCTGTGCGCTTATTGTTGCAACTCCTGCAGAGCCTGTTGCGATTATTTCATTATCGGATAGCGCAAAGGCAGGACCGACAAGGCTTAAATTAAGCTTTCCAAATGTTCCGGATCCAGATGCAATTATGTCTCCGGTTTGTTTAACCGAGAGAATTGCAGAATCACTACTGTTTATAATGTTTAAATCTCCATTCGAAAGAGGACTGATTATTCCTGTCGCTAATTTTCCCTTAACCGTTACATCTTTTGCAAAATTGGCATTACCCTCGACGGTTAGATTTCCTTTTTCGTCGATCTTAACAAGTCCGGAGAGGAAAGAAATACCCCCTTGTCTTAATGGTTGTATTTCCAGATCTGCTCCCAAGACATTGATTGATCCGTCTGCCAGGATTAAATTCCCTCCGATTGCAAGTTGTCCCGCAATTGATGTATCGGATAGGGAAGTTGGTCCAAAAGACATTAATCCTTGCGTAAAGGTTGCAAGTTTTGTCTTAAGGTTATCTACGTAAATAAACTGTCCGGACATAGAACTTATGTCAATATAAGCAAGCGAATCAGGTATTTCGTATTTAGAGTTTAATTCGGAGGATAAGGAAGATAATCTGTCTTCAAGTCCGTCGATATTATTGGCAATAATTCTATCTGCTTTTAATGTTCCATCTATGGTAGCATTGTTAGTTATAAGATTATCAGATGTTATTGTACCTGCAAAACTTGCGTTGCCGGCATTGTCGATACTGGCAACAACTTTGCTTTCTGAATTTTTAACTTCAACATTATTGTGTCCTAAAGAAATTTCTATACTTGAGTCTGATGCAAGCGGAGAAATAACATTGGTTTTAATCCGATCAATAGATGCAATTGGGGATATTATATTAGTATTTGGAGTTTGGTATTTAGAATTTAGTATATTTTCTACCGCGGTTGTAACGTATTCTTGAATATTTTTTCCGCCAATATTAAGATTTTCAACAGTGATTTCCGAAGCATTAATAGCTCCTGCTTTTAGATTTGCTGCAATTAGGCTTGAAACATTTTCGGTTCTTTTAATCGTGTTTCCAAAGCCGTCTATTAAAGAATAAATCGGGTTGCCAAGGTTGTTCAAGGCTTTTGCAATTGTAAACTCAGTATAAATTGGCGAGCCGGAATTTAATGCAGTTTCCAGTTTCTCATTTATTAATTCTTCTGCCCCCGGAACAACAAGTCCTGTTATATTTGGATCAGTTTCGCTGGAAATATTATTCCAGCTTTCGTGGTCAAATCTTGGCGCTGTGAGTCTGTAAGAAAGGGAAGTGGGCGAGTCAGAATAGAACGTAATTGATCTTGAATTTACGTCTTTGCTGTACCAGACTTTTGCCGAAGAGTCAGGCGTAAGAAGAACGGTTGTCAGACTAATGTTTTTATCAATTACCCTCGAAAACAACCAAAGGTCCGATGCTTCCGGCTGATTGTTTAAATCAATTGTATAAGCATATGCTTGTTTTTCCGGATTATAGGAAAGCTCTGTTTTTCCGGTTACTTCTTCTTTTACTCCTATCATAGATGGAGCGTAAGTAGAGTATCTTTCTCCGTCAATTGTGTACAAAGGATCGTAAGTTCCGGCAGTAATTTTTCCTGCTCCGGCAGAACCAACATAAAGATCTCCATTATTTTTAACTCTGAATTGCATAACGCCCGACATGGAAGCAGTAATAAGGTCAGCGTTGGAGTTACTGCTTAACTGATTAATGATAACGGCAGCATTTCCTAATGTATTTTTATTAATATAAAGGGCCGTAGCGGTTGGCGCAGTCCCTCCGATTCCAATTGATCCTGCTGTAACCAAAGAGTTACCAACTGCAGCAGGATCCAAATAATAACTACTATTATCTATATCATAAAATGACGCACCATATAAGGCGCCGTCTTTTGTAAGATTAAATTTAGTAACACCGGATGAAGAAGCAGTTAAAATGTTTTGATTTGTTCCTGTGTAATTTAGGTTAACCAAAGCCTTTCCAGCTTTTGCTCCTTGAACATCAAGTTTGGAAACAGGATTAATTGTCCCGATTCCAACACTTTGGCCAGAAGCTGCTCCGCCATTTCCTCTTATTGCTAATCCATCGTCGTCTTCTGCGGCCCCGCCAAGAATTAATGCACTATCATAACTTCTGGAGGCGATTAAGTAGACGTCATGGTTTCCAGCGCCTGTATAATAAGTTTTAAATTGACTATTTCCCCCGGAATCCGTTATAAGAAATTCTCCATCTTGCAGGGTTAATTTTTGAGCAGGAGAATCTGTTCCTATTCCCACATTTCCCGTTCCTTTTATTTCCATTAACTGGTTTCCTCCTGCAAAAAAGCCAAAATCTACAGATGTATCTGAGTTTATAAACTCCATTTGAGCAAGAGAAGCGCCTAATCCGGAAATATATCCAGAGCTATCTTCATATACTTTTAGTTTTGGATTTGAACCGGCGGCGTTGCTGTAAGTACCTCCCATAGAAAAGGTCACAGGCGTTGCTGTTGATGCAGATGTAAGTGTACCTATTTGTAAATTAGAAGCAGGACTTGTTATTCCTATGCCAACATTGCCATTAACTGCAAGGGATGTATTAGTTGCAGCGGGATCTAAAAAGTAACTAGTATTGTCTATGTCGTATAAAGATGGCGCATATAAAGCGCCGTCTTTTGTTAAATAAAATTTAGTAACACCGGATGAAGAAGCAGTTAAAATGTTTTGATTTGTTCCTGTGTAATTAAGGTTAACCAAAGCCTTTCCAGCTACTTGTCCCTGAATATCAAGTCTGCTTAATGGGGCAGTGGTTCCTATCCCAACTCCACCGTTTCCGCCAAGAGGCATTAAAGCAATATTTCCAGTAGTATCTCCTCCAATGGTTAGGGTGTTGTTTCTTAATGATTGAATAACTCCATCTCCACCAAGAGACAGTCCGTTTCCGGTTGCAGTTGCAGAAACAGAGGCAGTTGGTGTACCACTATTTATATTCAATACACTAAACTTTGCAGAACTTGTTGCCTGTCCACCGATAAAGAAATCAACAGTAGAGTTGTTGGGGTAGAGAGCACCAGATAATTGTGTCCAGTAGTTAGTTCCTCCAGGAGTAATCTCTGTTCCTGCAACATACAACTTAGATCCTACCTCTAGGATATCCTCTACGTAAAGATCATCATCACTCGCTGCATAAGTTGCTGTTCCACTATCAGATATTGCAGAATAGTTCTGGCTTGCTATTCCACCAAGAGCCAGTGTTCCAGAGAATACTCCATTACCAGCTACATCCAGTTTCTGAGACGGAGAAGTTGTACCGATACCAATGTTACCCTCTATAATTACATTGTTTACTCCTGGGTCAGAGCTTATATAATTATTTCCAATTGATAAGCCTCCCGATGAATTTAGTCTCATTCTTTCAGTATCGTTTGAATAAAACTGAAGACCATATCCTGTTTTAGCATCAATTAAAAATCCAACATTTGAAGTTCCAAAGTAGCCTTTATAACCACCACTATCAACGAACGGCATGTAGGTTTGACTTTGGTCTGATTCTAAACGTAAAACTTGTCCATTACCAGTTCTTTTTATGTGTACAAGTGCTGTTGGATTAGTTGTCCCAATACCTACATATCCGGTATTGTCTTTAATTGTTAATATATTACTCCATGCATTTGCTCCTGATTTGTACTGTAGATTTAAAGCTCCGGTTTGAGGTCTAATTGTATCTACGGTTAATGTTCCTGCCATGGATGCATTTCCTGTAGTTCCACTTGCCCAGAATTTAGCAGAAGTTGTTGCGGTAGAGCCTAAGAGTAAATCATCTGTTATATTCTTTGGAGCAAGGGAACCTTCTGTTCTTTGCCAGTTACTAAGACCACTTGGTGTTATTTCTGTTCCTGCAACATACAACTTAGATCCTACCTCTAGGATATCCTCTACGTACA
>CAZKJM010000002.1:0-123068 GCA_964553245.1 uncultured Gammaproteobacteria bacterium
AACTAGCATTCTTGACAACTAACCCCGTATTCTCCTATTCTAATAGTAATGGAAAAGAATGATTTAGATAAGGTATATTATGCTCCAAATCCTGTTGTAAAAAGAACCAACGTAAACAGAAAGCCTCTTTTTTATGGTTTAATTTTGGGAATTATTCTGTTTGCAGCAATATATATAGGTTTGTATTATTCTGGTAATATAGCCTCCCCAAAAAATTTAATTAAAAACAATAAGCCAGTTACCGTAAACAATATTTCTCCAATTTTACAAGAAAAAGCAAGAAAAGCAGGATACGAAATAATCTGGCAGGGAGACCCTAATGATACAACCGGAAGAACAATAATGGCATCAGAAAAAAGAATAGGAAAGGATGGATTTAAAGATAAATTTGGTTGGCAAGAGTTTGAGGTTGGGAAAAACAGAGATATAAAAATTAATCTTAGAGGCCAAGGGGTTTTTAAGAAATGGGAAAAAATTCAAGATTCAAAAGATTTATATGCGATTTACTATACTCCTGAAGATTTAAACAAAGAAGAAAAAATAAGAGTTGCGTTAGCCGGTGTATCTTTGACTAGTTTCTTTCAAGATAATTTAAATTACGGTTCTAAAAATAACAAAATTGAACAATATAAAAAATTAGCTAAGGTAACAGAAGATAATAAATTAATTAAAGCAGGAGATATAATAGTTTTTTTTGCCTTACCAAAATTTGAAAACAAAATAATAACCGGAGTTAATTTTGACAAGAGTGGTGTTCAAGTTATAGAAAAACTGATAATTAGGAAATTTGAGAAATAATTTTAAGCTTATAGAAGTTTTCTTGTTTTCCCCTTGACAAAGTAACAAAATATATAGTAATTTTAGCTAGCTGCTCCTGTTATGGGATATGAAACGAGAAATAGAGCATAATGGATTTTTTAGCAATTTAAGGGAAAAAGTGGTTAAGAAAGCCATAGCACCTGCTGTTATTGCATCTTTTACAGCTACAGCAATTCCTGCGCTTGCAAGCCAAGAACAAGATTCTGAAAAAAATCCGGCTATTGTTTCAACCTCTGTAGAAGCTCAACCGTTTACGGATGTTTCGGAAACCCATCCCTATAAAAATGCAATATATTCAATGCGGGACGCAGGAATAATTTCTGGTTATCAAGTTGGTACAGGTTGGGAATTCCGACCAAATAATCCAATACTTAGAGCTCAGTTTGCAAAAATGATTGATGGTGCATTGGGTTTAATCGTAACTGAAGATTCCTGGAAAGATGAGCAAAAATCGTTTAATGATTTAGGTGCGGATGATTTATCGAGTCTTTACCCTCATGATTACATAGCGGTTTGTGCAGAAAACGGAATTACAAAAGGAGTAAGAGATAGAGAATTTGCTCCGTGGGAAGAAATAACACGAGCTCAAGTTGTTACGATGATAACTAGAGCTATAGAAAAGCTTAAGCCCGGTTATCTTAGAGATGTTCCTCAAAATTACACAAATAGCATAGGGTTTACCGATGATACTCATGGAAAAAATTTAGACACATTAGAATACAATGGATTTTTATTACCTTTAAGCGATTACGATAGAAGTTGGAATCCGTGGGAAAAAGCAAATAGAGGAGAGGTCGCGTATTTACTAAATAGATTTATGCAAATGAATATGATTGAGCAGAGGGGATTAGAAGGGTCCCCTATAGTAGAAACATCCATTGAAGATATCGTAAATCATTCAAGGCTAACTAATTTTTCGGAAATCTCTAGCGGTCAATATCAAATTCCCGATGATATTCAGATAAGATATCAACAGATTAGGCCAGATAGCGAAATAGTGTGGATTTCAGAGAACAAGCAATCGGTCTTGCCCAAAAATCTTAAAAGAATATCTGCAAAAACAGGACAAGAATATATATGGGATACAAACTGGTTTGGTACAAAATATACAACCGAAGGCGAGCCATTTAGATCAGTAATAGTTTATGATGGAATAAAGCCCATAGATGGCTCCGACGAATTTTATATTCAAGGAAAAGATGGAGATGGAAATATTATTTCGGAAGGGATAATTAATTTAGCTCCCGCTTTTCCTAATTGCACTAGTCTAAGAGTGGTTAACGCTGGAGTAGTCGTTCAGGATATAGATACAGAATTCAGAGTTGCAAAATATAAAGCGCAGACACAATTAAATTTTGGTTTAATTTGGAATGACTTTATTAAAAAAGGAGAAGCGGCGAATATTATATATTTAAGAGATCAATGGACCGGAAAAATTCTCAGAGACGGTAAAGGAGTCCCATACATAGGGATAGTGGAGGTATACAGTAATTTGGATAATTATTCCGCAAGAAAAGAGGTATTAGATAAAAGTTTTAATAAATAAAATTAATCCTTCCCAAATTTATCAAGAACTATATTAGTTGTTAAGCTCTTATATTTTCTTGAATATTTTCTCTTAGCTTGTTATACTCTCTGGGTTATGAAGCAGGAAAGACAGGGATTTATTCAAAGGGTAAGATCGGGGATAGAAAAGCACAAAAAAGGAATAGCCATTGCTACTGCTATTTCTACGCTTCCTCTTCTTGGAGGATGTGCTAAGGAAGAACAAAAACCACAAGCAAACATAACAGCAACTGTAACTACCGGAGAAGCATCTGGAAACGGTGGAACAGTCCCAACAACCGAGGGAGGAATTGTTGTAACAGAAACAACCACAACTACGAAAGCACCGGAAACAACCACCACAACAGAGGCTCTTGATAAAGGAGAAACAGTATTAATGGAAACAGACCAAATAAAGATTTCCAAATACGAAGAATTATCTAATTTACCAAATGAAATAGTGGGAAAGGTTAATGAAAAAACCAGTACTACGATAACAGATGTTTTAGGAATTAATCTAAGAGAAGAAGGAAAAAAACTGGGAGATAAATTCTACATAGTTAAAGCAGAAGATGATATGATGATTTGTTACAAAAAAGATGGAGAATGCTTTGTGGATACGTATATTGCGGGAGCATGTATAGGTAACCCTCATTTAAAAACAATTTTTTTTACGACTAATTTAGAATCAAAAAACAAAATATTAATTTATGAATTAGGTGGTGTTTTTAGCAAAAGTGGAAGTGATAAGACAAATGATATATACATAACCAGAATAGGTTCAATAATAAAACCAATTTATAATAGCGAAGACAGAATAAAAAAGATTGTTTTTAATCAGGTTGAATTAATCCGCATAATTCACCCAAGCGTTAACGAAATTATTGAAATTAAAGATAATGAAGTAATTAAATCAGTGGTTGATATTTTAAATCCGGCATATGATATTGTAAATTTAGAGCCGATAATTGAGCAAAAATATCCTCTTTAAACATCATTGATAAATTCAGTGTCAACTTGACAATAAATTTAAATTTCTTTATTCTAAATTTAATAATCTCTTTTAAAAATGAAATTTAACATTATTAGATTATTGTTATTAATATTAATGACAATAATAATAGATTTTACATTTTTAAACCATAAATTTTTGTTTTTACCTTGTGAGCCTTTCGCAAATAATTACTCATGTGAATTAAATTGTTATTATGGTTACTGTAGTGGCGCTAATTGTTGTACTTATCCAGGTGGCACTGGGGGATTTAGGTGTGTTGATGGTTGCTGTCAGGATATAGATAATTATTAAGGTTTATATTAACCTTTAATATTTTTTCTAAAAATACTTGTAAAATATAATCAGTTAAATTTACTAATTTCTTGACAAACCCCTCAGCTTTCTCCTATTCTAATAGTAATGGAAACAAAGGAAATGGCTGGAAAAAAACAAAAAACAGCAATAACGGTAGTAATAACAATCTTGCTTATTGTTACCTCGGTTTTTGTGGTTAATTTTTTTAGCGGGAAAGTTTTTAAAAATACTCAAAAAACTCTTGAGCAAATGACAGTAGAAGAAAGAGCAGAAAAGGCTGGTTATAAAATTGCATATAATGGTGATTCAAGCGATAAGACCGGAAGGGCAATTTTGGCAGATGGAGTCCGCAATAAGATCTCTTTAGCTGATAGTTTTGGCTGGAAAAATGTCTATTATCCAGAAATTAAAAAAGAAGAGAGGGCATATTTTACAGGTTTATTTAAGGGTATTACGACACTTGATAAATCAAAAGATTTATATCTAACTCTTGAAGCGCCCGATGAATCTACCGACTTAAAAAACTACGAATTTAATTCAAAAAATGCAATTGTTACAACGATTAGAGTTTTGGCAGGTGACCCGGAATTTAGTTCAATCTCTGCAGATTTAAATACCGAAGGAAAAGGAAATACTCTTCTTGCGGTTGAAAATTTGGATGTTGGAAAAAAGACAGGAGGCAAGGAAATAGAAGGGATTGTTGATTTTGAAAAAATTTCAAAGCCTAATTTGGAAAAATTATTTAAAAAAGGTGACGTGATTACAGTTTACCTTTTAAAGTATCCGGAGTCTTTAACTTTTAAAAACAGGACAATTGTAATTTATGATAAAAACCATATTCCACTTGCTAGTATCGTTTCTATAAGAAGGTTTGGTGGAATGGAGCAAATATATAAAGAAGTTAATTTACCCTAATATCTTAGGGGTTCAACCCCTAAAAATACCCCCTCGCGCTTAGTTTTCCGGTATTGACAAAACTGCAAGACGTATGGTATTTTGTACTTACTGCCTAATACTCTAGGACATAGGCGGAAGGTAAATTTAAAAATAGCTTTCCGCAAATTTTATGAAAAGGTCAAAAGGGCAAGAAAAAGGTTTCTTGCTTAACGATCTTAAAAAACTAAAAAATAGGGTGTCGGGATTAAAAAGATTAAGTTCCTTTAGGGAATTTTTTTTTAACTTCAACTTTTTACCACAAATAATTAATTTTAAACTAGTAAAGAAAGGATAATTAAAAAATGAGTTTAGAACACGCACCAAGAAGACCACAAGTTCAAATGCCGGAATTACCCAAAATTCCCTTACCAAAACGGGTAGAAGGCGGATGGAGTATTAGGGAATGGTTTAAAAAACACCCAAGATTAAGAAACGCCATTGCCATTGCAAGTGGCGTAGCAGTTTTAGGAGGTGTTGGGGTTGGTGTAAGATCAGCCGTAGAAAATAGAACTGAAGAATCCAACCCATCACAGACAAACATAACCGCAACTGTAACTACCAATGAAGCATCCGGAAACGGTGGAACAGTCCCAACGACAGAGGGAGGAATTGTTGTAACAGAAACAACCACAACTACGAAAGCACCGGAAACAACCACCACAACAGAGGCTCTTGATAAAGGAGAAACAGTATTAATGGAAACAGACCAAATAAAGATTTCCAAATACGAAGAATTATCTAATTTACCAGAAGCTGCCTCAAACATACTTAGGGAACTGACTACTGAAGCGGAAATTATTGACGTTATTGGAATAAGAATTATAGACAAAGAAAAGAAAATTACTGGCAATTCGTTTTACATGGTAAAGACAAATAATGCTTGTTGTGTGTGCTATAAGTCTGGTGATAGCTATGATGTTGATCATTACTTAATTGGAGCAAGAAGTGGTAATCCATACTTAAAGTCAGTAATTCATTGTTATTCTTTAGAAGATGATAAATTTAAACTAAAAAGTCATCTTGTGATTTATGAATTAGGAGAAGAATTCGAAGCTCAGCCAAGTGAGAATAATGAAAATTATCAAAAAAGGGTTGTACCGTACTTAGAGCCAATTTTTTTTGACGAAGAAAAATTTAATGAGGTAATAGAAAAAACAAAACTTATCAGGCTTATAGATCCAGAGAATAGTGATTTAATAATTCAGATTTCAAAAAAAGATGAAATACAGAACGCGATATCAGCTTTAAATCCAACTTATGACGCTACTGTCATCATGCCTCAGGAAATGGAAAAATTAAATTAATTATTTTTTTAGTAGAACCACATTTATTAAAAATTTAATATTGACTTAATTTAAAAACAAAGATTTTGCGATAATATTAATAGAAAAACTTGACACTATTTATATTTTATTTTACAGTTATAGTTGAAAAGTAATGCCCGATTTAATTTAAGAAGGAGTTTTAAATTTATCTATTTATGAGACTGACAAAACTTATCAGCTTTAAAATATTTATTTTTTCGTTAATCATATTTTTATTCTCTTTTTGTTCTCATGAAAAAATACTATTACTCCCTTGTGAGTATTTTGGTTGGGATTGTTCGGTGAGTTGTTATTATGGCTATTGTGATGGAGGAGATTGTTGTACCTATCCAGGTGGTAGTGGGGGATTTAGGTGTGTCAGCGGATGCTGTCAAGATATAGATGATTACGGCTATCCAAGTAGCGATTTGTATTGCTGCGGTGGTTATTGTGGTAGTTGCTCTGGTTGTTCAGGTGGGGGTGGTGGTGGGGGTGGTGGTTGTACTCCGGACTGTGATGGAAAAGTTTGCGGAGACGATGGTTGTGGAGGAAGCTGTGGAACTTGTACCTGTACTGGTGCAAACTGCAGAGGTTCTACTTGCAGCGGTGGTCAATGCATACAATATTGTGGAAGTTGTAGCGATACTTATACTCGCTGTTACGCATATTGGCACGAATCAAATAATCCTTCCTGTAATAAAACTTCTATGATTTCCGGTACAACCAGCTACGATATTAATTGTAGTTGTACATATTCAGGTTCTTGTAATTGTCCTGATCCATACGAAAGTACGACTGTTTGGGGAGAATGTGGGGCTCCAGCAAGCTGTGCTCCGTCAACAACCACTACAACAACAACCAGTTCTTCAACAACAACCAGTAGTGCTGGTTCAACCAGTTCTACAGCATCAACAACAAGTTTGTCCACAACTTCTACAACGAATCCCACAAGATATAGTTGTAATCTTGCAACGGGTGATTGTTACACAAGCGCAGGAGGAAGTTATACTAATATTAATACGTGTAACAGTAATTGCGATGCTCATTTTGCCTGTAATCCTTCTACCGGAAACTGCGATGCGAGTAGCGGCGGATCGTATACAAGTCGCTATTCTTGTGATGGAGATTGTGATGTTGCCACCACTACAACTACCACAACGTCCTCTACAACAACTACTGCGCCTGCTTCTACAACAACTTCTTCAACAACTCCCGAAACTTATACTGTTACCGGTCAGGTTTTTGTAGATGAAAATAAAAACGGAACAAAAGATACAGGGGAATCCTGTTACGAAGGATCAGTTGAGGTTAGTGTTGGGGGAGAAGCACATCAATTTAATAGCACTACTTCGTGTAATACCTATTCTTATACAGTTTCCGGACAATGTCCTGTTGTTAATATTGTTCCGCCGACAAATTACGAATCAACCGGTTGGTATGGAACAGACGATTCAAGTAGTGAAATCAGCGGCAGTGGTGGATCAGCTTACTTAACTTGTGACTAGAATTTAAAAACTTAATATTACTTGACACTATTCTTTATGTATGGTATAACTATCCTAGAGTAATAATACTCTAGGATAAAATATGAACAAAGAAATAGGAGTTAAAGGTTTTAAAAAAGTAATCGCCGTTGCAGCAATGGTTCCTTCTATATTAATTGGAGCTTCGGAAGTAGCATCTGCTCAAGAATCTCAAGATAGTTCTAGGAATACAGACAAAATAGCAACAAGTGTTATAGGCGAAGCTTGGTCAAGCGAAAATTCTCCATTTATAGATGTTTTTCCAAATGATCCTTATTATACTGGCATAACAGAGCTTAATAATCTTGGAGTTATCGAGGGTTACAAAAATGGAAGCATTCTGGAATTTAGACCAAACGATATGCTTAAAAGAGCTCAGTTTGCAAAAATAATCGTCAAAGCATTGAGTATTCCTGTTTCCGAACAAGATATCTCGCGTTTTAAAGACGTAGAAATAAGTGGTCCTGAATCTTTTTACCCTGATAATTATATAGCAGCAGCAGTAAGAGAAGGGATTATAAAAGGAAAAACAGAAGAAGAATTTGGTCCATACGAAGATTTAACCAGAGACCAGACAGCGACTATGTTAATAAGGGCTTTGAGTAAATTGCCTGGATTACTTGATGAAATCCCTGATGGTTATAATTCTAGTTTTAATGATGAATCAAATATTCATAGCGAAAATTTAAAAAAAGCTGAATATAATAGTTTGTTTTATGGAATAGATTTGGGTAAAAATGGCGGAACAAGAGGAGAAACAGCGCAAATTGTTTTTAATGCCTTAGAAATAATAAGTATAAATAAATGGATTAGCGACAACGGTTTAGATAAGTATGGGAATCCTAATGGTACAAAGTATGCAGGAGGAAATCCTTTATTTAATGAAAAAACAGGCGAGGTTACAGGAAGATATGAATACATTTTAACTAAACATCCGGACAAGCCTTGGACTTCGTAAAAATAAACTCCTTATCTATTGACAATACTTTCTTAAGTAAGTTATGCTTTAGTTAGCCTTAATGAAAAAGCTAATTAGGTTATTAATAATATTAATTTTGCTATTTTTGATCCTCAGAAACGAAACGGTTGTTTATGCAGAATATTGTGAATCCAATACATATACTCTGTCTAGTTGCGAAAATTATTTTTGTGACATAGACAATGATGAATATTGTAAGTATGATAGTACAACACCTTTAGGCGTAGATCTTTATAGGTGTTGTTGGGATATTAAATGTCCAAGTAGTTTATATACGTGTCCTAATGGAACACAGGTGCCTCGCCTAGAAAGATACAAATGCGAACCTCAGTGTCCGGCAACAACGACTTCTACAACAACATCGTCAACAACAACAACGACTATTGCAGGAGGTGGAGGGGATTGTCTTGGCGAAGGAGAAGTTTGCTGGCTTGATGGACAGTGTTGTTCTGGAGACTGTAATTGGTTTATTTGTACTACTCCAGCGACCACTACGACTACAACAACATCAACAACCACTTCTACTACTTCAACTATAACCACAACAACCTCCGCTGGTTCAACTACAACCACAACAGCTACTCCCTCAACGAATTCTTTTGTTGTCAATTTTGGAATAAGCGCCGAAAATGAACCTTGGATTCAGTCAAAAGGATCGGACTTAAGACTTGAGGGTATAGTTTCCGGAGGCGGAATCGGAAGCGGAACAGGAGGATATAATTTTAGTATTCCCGAAAATCCGGAGACTACTCTTTGCGGTCCGGATCAAACTTATGCATCAATTCCTGGAACCGGCTCCCACGGAATAATTTTTTCCGGGGATTCTGATTATTCTTTTTGCGAGGGAGGAGTATGCCAGGATCGGGCAAGCACTAATCAATGGGTGGTTGGAGGAGGAACGTATCAGGAAACTTATGCACCTGTTAACTCCGGCGGAAGATTAAAAACTTCTTATGAATATATTAGCGCAAGAATAGCAGAAGCTGGAATTACCCCAACGGTTATTACGGATCTTAGTGTAGGCTTAGCAAACGGGGTTTATTTAGTAAATGGAGGATTAACAACGCCAGCGAGCGGATATACATTCTCTACAGGAAAAAATTACGTAATTTTAGTTAATGGAGACTTAACAATTGCAGGAAATGTTTTGGTTCCAAACGGATCTTCAGTTTCTTTTATAGTTAAAGGAAATATTATTGTAAACAACGATGTTGGAGAAAGTTTGCAAACAAGTTCTTGTACTATTCCAAGAACGCTTAATGCAGTTTCTACGGGATGCAATATAGAAGGATATTATTCCGCAAATGGCATATTTACAATGCTTGGAACAGGGGAATGCGCAACCGAAAAAAGACTGAATCTTGCAGGAAGTCTTGTTGTTAACGCAAATTTAGCAACCTCAAATGCTTTTGATAATCAAAGAGATCTTTGTGCAGGAAATGCAGTTTGTCCTGTTTTTACAATTACCGAAAGACCTGATTTTCTTTTAAATGCACCTGATCTTATAAAACGCTCCAATTATATTTGGCAGGAAGTAGCACCGTAGAAAACCAGCAATTTAGCTAATAGCCAATAGCTAATAGTTTTTACCCCATGTACTATATATTAAAATGCCATAAGTTATTTCCTAATATGCTATTTTCTATGCGCCATAAGCTATACGCTATTTTGCAAATTTGACTTTTAAGATTAAAAATGGTAATTTCCGTAAATATATGTCAGGTAGATATGAACAAGAAAAAAGAAGAATAGAAGAAAGCGGAAGCCCGCTTGTTAAGCATTCCAGAAACCAACATAAAATAAAGTCGGGCATGGAGGGAGATATTAGAGTTTCTAGAACATTGTTTTTTAGCGATGATAAAGCATCGAGGGCAAGAGCAAGAAATGAATTAAGGTGTTTAATTACTGGTTTAATAATTTCACAAATGGAAAGATGTCTTAAGCATTTTACGGAAAGAGGAAGGGTAACACCAGAGGAGGCAGATTTTTTTAATAAACACAAAGGTGAAATTAGTGATTATGGAGATTTTCCGCGATTAAAACCAAGCTACGATTAATATAGTATCAGCTTATAGTGCATAGCTTATGGGGAATGGTTAAGAATAGAATTTAGTTTTTTAGCTTAGCACATTGTTCCTATACGCTATTTGCTATATTGCCATTATTGTGTTGTTCCTTCGGGGAAAGAAAAAGCTGCATTTACAGTTTTTCTAAGAACAGATTTTGATATGCCCTCCGCTGTTGTTTGTGCTTTTGGTTGGAATCTAATTTTTGTTTCACCCTTAAAACCATAGACTTTGTTAAAAGTTAATGTTGCAATACTTCCGGTTCCGCTGATTCCTCTTTGTCCTAAGGCAATACCTACAGCATAAGTAATAGTTCCGTTTACAGGGTCAATTTTTTTAATTAATTCTGTCCATTCTTTATTTAAGTTTCCTAATTTTATATCCACGTTTGTTAAAGCCTTTGGATCATAAGTTAACTCAAATTGTACTGCGGTAATTTTATTATTGCCCGTTGTTACATTTGCATCGAGATTATATTCTTTTGCAAATGTAACTTCATTTGTTGTTTCGTATGGAGTATCTGCAAATCTGATTTCCGTTTGGGCATAGACTAGAGAATCCTTGGTAACTGAGGTTTGCTGTTTTTCTTCCTTTACCGTAGACGAAGATACTGCTAAATAAACTAATCCGATTGTAGCTAGTACCAAAGCAATTATTAAAATTATTGTTTTTCCCGGCGGCAAATGCTGATTTAATTTTTTCTGCACCGGTAAGGTGGTTTCCTGTGCATTTTTTGGTTGTTCTAAATTTTCTTCCATAGGGCAGTTATTTAATTATCAATTATCAATTATCACTTGTCAAATATTAATTTGTTTTATTTTATTCGCCTTGCTGGTTTGCCCAGTCGCGCATATATAAATTATAGTCGAATTCGTTTCTTGTACCGTTATCATCTAAATCTGCAATTATTTTAAATCTTTCATTGGAATTACATTTTGTAGCATCATAAGAATTAAATCCTTCTATGCAGCTTACTAAATCCGCATAGTCATTTATGTCTAATTTGTTGTTTACATCCATATCTCCGGTAACTAATCTTACTATTGGTGTTTGATTGGTAGCTGATGTATTAACAGCCAGTATTCCCGGTATTCTTCGTTTTAAGTATCCTTCTGACCAAGTTCTTACAATATAGTTTCCGGATGTAAAACTTACTCCCAAGTCAACTGTTCCAACAAATTTTCCGTAATTTGCGCTTCCGCTTGCAGTTTGATAATCAGCATATCCTGTTTTTAATGTATTAAGCGGTTTATCATTTGTGTCGTAAAAATCAATATATATTTGCCTTGATGGTCTTGTTGGATTTAGAGTCGATCCGCATCCTTGTTGTCTTTGCGCTTCGGTGCAATTTATGTCATTTGGATTGGCATTGTCTCCGGTTGTTCCGATCCCATCTAATCCAAGTACAAGAGTTAATGTATTGTTAGAAGGTTTTGTTGTAGATGTGGTTGTGGTTATAGTACTTGTAGACGATGATGTTGTTGGAATTGTAGAAGATGTTGCTCCCGTGGTTGTTGTCGTGGTTGTTATTTTTGTTGTTGTAGTTCTGCAGGATGATTTACAGCTTTCTTCGCTAAGATCTCCACAGACGCCATCAATTCTTCGGCAACTGTAATCACTTGTATAGCATGTCCAATATGGATCATGCAATCGTGGATAATCTTTGCATTGACATTGGTTATTTACGCATTCCTGATCTGTCCTGCAGGCATTTATTTCGCAATCTACGTTTTCTCTATTGTTTTCTCTGCATTGTCTTCCACCTTCTTTTTGGGAATAGGTTACTGTTTTTGTTCCGGCTGTTGGTCCACAAAGTCCTGAATTTTTTGCTGTGCATTGAGTTTCTGTTACCTTATCTGTTGCATCGCAGTCGGGTATTGTTGTTGGGGTTGAACAACTAGCTATTACTGATCCTGCTGTGCAAGTTGAGTCATAAGAATAACTTTTGTTTTCTAACTTTGTTTCGGGATCCATTCCCGTTCCGCACGCACCATTTATGGGATCGTAAGTTACTCTACAATCTTTGTATGTGTCGCTACATCGTGAGCATTTATTATCCCCTGATGTTGGTTTGCAATAAGCCTCTACTTCTTCCGCTGTTTTTCCTTCGCAGGGTCCGGCAGGATAGTTTATACAGTCACCGCAAACAATCTGATTTTGCTCTGCATTACCTGGTATATTGTTTTTATCACAAAGTTCATTTTCAGCAACTGTCCAAGTTGTTCCACAGTATTTAGTTCCGTTACATTTATGGCACGAATTTATTCCCGTAGAGGTTTTAGGACATTGTGGTTCACAATTATATTCTGCAAGAAGGGGCACAGATGTTCCATCGGGACATACATACATTGTAGCAGGACATTTAATATTTTCGCTTGTACTTGTTGGTTTGGTCTTAGAGCATTTTTTAGTTTCGGAGCCTTCGGTACATGTCCATTCCCACTTAGTTGATGTATCTTTTTCATTTCCTACAATACCTACAATGCAAGTAAATTCATTGGTTGTCCCGCACTTGGCTGTTTTTACTTCGTTTATAATAGTTGTGGTTGTTGGAGCTGTACAACAAACCTTCCAATATTGACCAATAGAATCTCTTCCGGTAGTAATTGCACTACAAGTATATCCTTGAGATTTATAATTATTCCAAGCAATGCTAGCAGTTGTGTAATTGTGGTAAGTGATGCAATCGGCAAAAACAGTTTTTGTAAATATTATTATTAATATTATTAAAAAAACTGAAGAAAATATAACAGAAGAAAAACGAATAAATTTATTCATTATTTAAAATAATTTCTATATGTTTAGATTACTAAATAGAAACAGGGGATGTCAAGAGAGACAAATGGGAATTAGCGTTTAGCGTCTAGCAACTAGCGTATGGTTAGTTTTAAATTTTTAAGCATTAAAAATTGATAATCAACTATTTATTAGCCCCTATTTGCCATAAGCTATATGCTGGTGGTTGCTAATTATTCTCCTTGTCCGGTGGGGAGCTCTCTTATTAAAAGGTTGTAATCATATTCGTTTATTACGCTGTTGTCGTCTAAATCAGAAAGTTTTTGGTAATTTGTTCCGGATTTGCAGGTTTCGTTATTGTCTTTACTAAAGGTAGAGCAACTAACCAAAATATTGTAATCCCTTATATCCAAAAGATTATCTTCGTTAACGTTTCCGTTTATAAGCCTAGTTGTCGGAACTGTGTTTTTTTGTCCGGATGTTATTACTTGGGTTTGAGAAGCAGTTTTTCTTAAGAACCCCGGAGATTTTACTTTTATTACATATGTTCCAGATGTTATATTTTCCAGTTCCGCTGAACCTTTGAATTTTCCTGTAGCTGAATCATAGGTTATTGTTGCTAATTTTTCGGAAACAGCAAAAGATCCTTGCTGGCTAATTATTTCTATGTTTAGATTTCTGTCTTTTGTGTTTGGGTTTTGATTTGATCCGCAGCCTTCTTGTCTTTGGGTTTCTGTACAATTTTTATCTTCCGGATTCGGCGTGTCTCCTGATGTTCCGATTCCGTCAAGTCCGATTACAAATTCCAATATCGTTTTATTTGGGATAGTGGTGGTTGTAGAAGAAGACGCTGTGGTTGTTGTTGAACTTGCGGTAGTAGAAGTCGTGCTTTTAGTGGTTGTAGTTTTTGGGTGTGTTGTGGTGGTTGTTTTTGATTCGCATATTCCGGTTGATTCGTTACAGGTTTGGCTTGAGGTACATTTATTTATACTGCAGGTTTCATAGACTCTTTCGTCGCTTTCTTTGCAATTGGTGGTTTCTTGAGCATTTGGGTCATTTGGGTCTTTATAGGCAGTGTACGAACATTGTTTCCTGCTGTTGTTTTTGCATTTTCCGTCTTCTGCCTGATCGGGATCGCATTCCGTACAATTTGTCGGTCTTGTATTACACTCGGGAAGAGTATTGCAAGAAGAGGTGTCTACTCCTTTTTCGGAGCAGTTTTTGGTAGCATATTGGCTGCTTCCGCTTGTTCCATCGCAATTGCAATTTAATGTATATTTGGCATTCCAAGTATCTGTACATCCTTCTGTGCTTTCCCAATCAGCATTGCAATATATATATGTGTCGCTACAACGGCTGCATTCTTTTTTTGTGCCAAAGTAATTGTTGCAGCAATGATATTTTTGAGGATTAGTGTTTTCAACCGGTTTACAAGTAGAGCCTTCTAGGATACAGCTTTCATTGCAGTTTGAGCGATCATAATAGCTCCAACCGCATTGTTCAATAGAAGTAACTTTTGTTGTGGTTGTGGTAGCATTAATAACTTTTATAAATGCAGAGAGTCCAAATATTGAGAAAATAACAACAGTGAATAGTAATTTGAAAAATTTCATAGCTATTTTGAGCATAGTAAAGACAAACAGAGAAGTCAATATGGCATAAAGCATATAGTTGAAAAACCATTTGCCATGTGCCATAAGCTAAGAAGCTAATGGCTTGTTTTTTTTACGTATACAATATATAATACTTCAATCACACACATTCGGAATTGTGTCCTAAGTATCCACATCCGAATGGAGGAGTAAGGACAATAAAGCCCGCCGAAACTTACCTTTCGGCTTTTTGGAACTATTCGTTCACGCCTCAAGGGGCGTTAGCTGGCGGGTAAAACATATGAAAGAAATTACATTAGAAGAATTATTGGAAGCAGGTTGCCACTTTGGTCATCAGGTTACAAGATCTAATCCTAAAGCCCGTGATTATGTTTACGAAGCAAGAGAGGGAATCCAGATTATTGATTTGGCAAAAACAAAAGAAGGATTGGATGAAGCACTTTCTTATGTAAAAGAGGTAGCAAAACAAGGAAAAACAATGCTTGTTGTCGGTACCAAAAGACAAGCGCAGGCAATTGTAAAAGAAGAAGTAGAAAGAGCAAGAGCGGAATTAAAGAAAAATCTGCCGGCTGGCGGATCTGAGTACAAAGATGATATTTACTACATTACAACACGTTGGATTGGTGGAATTCTAACTAATTTTTCGGAAATCTCTAAAAACCTTAAAAAATTAAAAGATCTTACCAAGAAGCTTCAAAGTACAGAGGAAAAAAGAGAGTATACAAAAAAAGAAATCGGACTTTGGGATAAAGAAAGACAAAGATTGGAGTCTTTTTACAGCGGAATAAAATCCATTGAAAGAAATCCCGATATATTATTTATAGTAGATACTCATTTGGAAGATCTTGCGGTAAGAGAGGGATTGAATATGTCTGTACCAATAGTTGGGATTACAGATACAAACGCAAACCCCGAAATTATTGATTATCCAATTCCTGCAAACGATGATGCAACCGGTTCTATTAAGTTAATCGTAGGTTATATAGTGGATGCATGGGTAGAGGGAAAAAATAATTTAGAATCTAAAATTAAGAATTCAGAAATAAAGAAAAATAAAAAAGAAGTTAATAAAGAAGCAAATGCGCCAATTTCCAAAATTCAAAAAACAAAAAAAGAGACAAAGGAAGTAAAAAAGCCGGCAAAGAAGAAGGCAAAGTAAGATATGGTTGACATTAATCTTTTAAAAAAACTTAGAGAAGAAACGCAGGTTTCCATTGCGGATTGCAGAACTGCTTTGGAAGAAACAAAAAATGATTACAAAAAAGCCGGTGAATGGTTAAAAAAACATGGAATAGAAAAAGCCTCTAAGAAGCAAGACAGGGAAACAGCGCAGGGCTTAATTGAATGTTATGTTCACTTAAACGGAAAAGTCGGTGTAATGGTGGAAATTTTGTGCGAGACAGATTTTGTTGCAAAAACAGATGATTTTAAAAAATTAGCCCATGAAATTGCAATGCAAATTGCAGCGATGAACCCAAAAGACGTAAATGCATTGTTAAAACAAGAATATATACGAGATGGTTCGACAACGATGGAAAATTTATTAAAAGAAACAATTTCCAAATTAGGCGAAAACATTGTAATTAAAAGATTTATTAGGTATAGTATTTAGTATGGACGAACTTATAGCTTCAACTAAGCAAAAAATGTTGAAGGTTATAGATGTTTTAAAAACAGATCTTTCCACTGTTAGAACCGGCCGAGCAGCCCCATCATTAGTAGAAAATATTTTTATAGAAGCATATGGAGGAACTCAAAAATTTAGAGTTGTTGAGCTGGCACACGTAAGCTCGTCTGATCCTCAAACACTTTTAGTTACACCTTTTGACCCGTCAATAATAGGGGAAATAAGAAAGGGAATTCAGGAAGCAAATGTTGGTTTAAATCCGGTAATTGATGGGCAAGTGGTTAGAATTTCTATTCCTCCGCTTTCGCAAGAGAGAAGAGAACAGCTTATTCAACTTGTTCATCAAAAACTTGAAGGAGGAAAGATTCAAATAAGGCAAATGAGACACGATGCAATTAATGACGTTAAAAAACTAAAAGATTCCGAAAATCTTTCCGAGGATAATACCTTGCATTTAGAAAAAGAAATTCAAAAATTAACAGATGAATTTACATTGGAAATAGAAAATTTGGGAAAGAAAAAAGAAGAAGAACTGCTAGCAATATAGCTCATGGTTTATAGGAAATAGCCAATAGCATATAGATAATAGGAAAAGAAATGGCGTTTAGATTTGAAGAATTGGAAATTTGGAAAGCCTCGAATAATTACATTAAGGATATTTATCTCATAACAAAAAAATTTCCAAAAGAAGAAGCATTTGCATTAATAAGTCAATTAAAAAGGGCTGCTGGTTCAGTTTCTGCGAACATTGCCGAGGGATCCGGAAGTTCTTCAAAAAAAGATTTTTCCCATTACCTTGATATATCAATAAAATCAATTTTTGAGACAGTTTCCCATCTTTATTTGGCGAAAGAGCAGAAATATATCACAGAACGTGATAGAATATGTCTTTACGAACAGGCAGAAATTCTTGTAAAAAGAATAAATTCATTTAAAAAATGGTTAAACAAAAAATAATAAAAATTATTTCCTATACGCTATTTGCCATATGCTAATATGCTAGTTACGATTCTTGTTTTTATTGCTATTCTTTCGGTTTTGGTTTTAGTCCACGAATTAGGACATTTTTTGGTTGCAAAAAAACTGGGTATTAAAGTAGAAGAATTTGGCTTTGGGCTCCCTCCAAAGGCGCTAAGTTTTAAGAAAGGTGAAACGGTTTACTCAATTAACTGGCTTCCGATCGGCGGATTTGTAAAACTTTATGGAGAAGATGAAGCAGGAAGTGGAAAAATTCAAAATTCAAAATTCAAAATTCAAAATTCCGATAAGCATAGGGCGTTTTTTGCAAGACCAGCTTGGCAAAGAATATTGGTGGTAACAGCTGGCGTTGTAATGAATTTTTTACTGGCAGTAGTAATAATTTCATTTTTATTTTCCGCGGTTGGAGTTTCCATTCCCGGAGATAAAGTAACGATCTCTAATGTTTTAAAAAATTCTCCGGCAGAAAAATCCGGATTAAAAATAGGGGATATAGTTGAATCCGTAAACGGAAAAGAAGTTAAAGAACCCGGACAACTGATTTTAATAACAAAAGAGAATTTGGGAAAGGAAATCGCTTTAAAAATTAAAGATAAGGATGCAAAAGAAAAAGAGGTTAGAGTAACTCCCAGAAAAACCTATCCGTCAAATGAGGGGCCAATGGGTGTTTCGCTCTCTTTAAGTTATAAGATTATAAAATATCCTTGGTATCAAGCTCCGTTTTTGGGCACGCTTGAAGCTTTGCAAACGTCATGGCTTATTGTTTCCGGTCTTTTTTCTATGCTTTATCAATTTATTTTTCATGGTATTACTCCAAAAGGAGTCGCCGGACCAGTTGGAATTGCGCAATTAACAGGACAGTTTGTCCAAATCGGCCCATATGCGGTATTGTCTTTTGTTTCTATGCTTTCTTTAAACCTTGCAATTTTAAATATTTTACCTTTTCCTGCTCTTGATGGGGGAAGACTGGCATTTATTTTAGTAGAGGTTATTTTTGGAAAAAAAGTAAGCATTAAATATGAATCTTATGCTCATGCAGCGGGAATGGCATTGTTAATAGGACTTATTTTATTGGTAACAATTAATGATTTAATAAGGGTTTTTACCGGTCAGCCGATTCTTCCAAAGTAGCATTGAGATTTCTTTTATTTATTAATCTTTCCAATAATAAACAGGCCGATTTTAAGACTTTCTGCTCTTCGGGTTTAATGTCCGCTTTTGACTTTAAATGTTGGATTAATAATTCAAGCGACAAAAAATCCTCCTGATTTTTAATAAGTAGCAAGGCGCTTCTTGTTTGACCTTTTTCTATAAGTATATTGATAATATCAGCTATTAATTTTTTGTCTCCAAGTTTTATCGCAGCCTGCCCAGCGCCCGCAGTTTTTTCTGAAGAAATTAAGCTTTTAATAATCTCTCTTGCCTTATCATTAAGTCCCAACTTAATTGCTATTAATGCGGCGTTTCTGCAAGTATTTGCATTTATTAATACATTGACGCATTTTTCTTTTAATTCATCGTTTTCAAAATGATCCTGCGTAGTTTTGGCACTATCGTCTAGTTTTAAAATAATTTCTGCCGCATTTTCTGCATCTTTCATTAATTTTTTACCGTGGTAACGATTAGGATCTATTAATTTTTCTACTGCACCTATGGCTTCCTGTTTTGATCCAAGACTTATTGCAAGAAGACCTGCGTGATAGTAATCTTCTTCCTCGTAAAGTTTATCTTTTATTTTTAACGCCAGTTCTTTATTGTTATCTTGCAATGCCCGAAGGGCAAAGTTATAAACTTTTTCAAGCCTTTTTTCTCTTTGGTGCTTGTATTCAACTACCGATGTTTTAATTGGATTATTTTCCTCAGGCCATAAATACGCCCTATGCACATCTTCTGCAATTCTATTAGCAATACGATCGATAGTTTTTTTATCCAGTCCTGTATTTGTTAAATTTTTTAAAGTAGAAGAGTATGCAGTATTTGCAACATCATCTGCTTTATCAACTTTTTCCGGACCCACCAAAAATTTTAAAATAGACGTTTCTTCAAAAGTTCTTCTGACAACAACCGGTTTCGGTTGGGGATTATCTTTTTGTGGTAAAAAAATTTCGTGTACATTCATAAGTATATTTTAATAAATAGTAACAGCTTTGTCAACTATAGGATAATATTTCTGTATTTATATTTTAAAAATCAAATGTTATACTAACTGAATATGAATATTACGTTTGAGAAATTCATCCGCCTTCGCTAAAAAGCTTCGGCGGGATTTCACGCTATGAATATTTCTTTTGAGGAGTTCATCCGCCTTCGCTAAAAAGCTTCGGCGGGATTTCACGCTATGAATATTTCTTTTGAGGAGTTCAAAAAAATAGAAATTAGAATTGGAAAAGTTACTCTTTGCGAAAAAGTTGAAGATGCGGATAAGCTTTTAAAGTTAGAGGTAGACTTCGGTTCTGAAATTGGAAAAAAACAAATTCTTTCGGCAATTGCTCAAAGCTATGAGCCCGAGGAATTGATCAACAGAAAATTTCCCTTTGTCGTAAACTTGGAGCCGCGAAAACTTAGAGGACTGGAGAGCCAAGGAATGATTTTGGCAATAGATGTACCTGAAAAGACAATTCTTTTGGAACCAACAGAAGACGTACCGGAAGGGATAGAAGTAGTTTAGTGGTATACTAAAATTATGAGATACTCAAAACTTTTTGGCAAAACAAAAAAAGAAGCTCCGAAGGACGAAGTTTCCACAAATGCAAAGTTTTTAATGCGCGGTGGTTTTATAGATAAATTAATGTCAGGTTCGTTTACTCTTTTGCCTCTTGGTTATAGAGTTAAAGAAAAGATCGAGCAGATTGTTCGAGAGGAGATAAATAAAACAGACGCATCTGAACTTTTGATGCCGCTTTTGCACCCAAAGACTATTTGGAATGAGACAGGAAGGTGGGATAAGGCAAAAGAAGTAATGTACCAGTTTAAAAAGGGAGACAAGGAATACGCGCTTTCTTTTACGCACGAAGAAATAGTTTTGGATTTAGCAAGAAAATATGTTTCCAGTTATAAGGATTTACCGATTAAAGTTTATCATTTTTCCACAAAATTCAGGGATGAGCCAAGGGCAAAATCGGGAATTTTAAGAGGAAGAGAATTTATAATGAAAGACCTTTATAGCCTTCATGAGACTTCAAGTGATTTGGATAAGTATTATTTTGAGGTAGCAGAGGCATACAAAAAAGTATTTAAGAGAATGAATTTGGATGTAAAAATTACAGAAGCCCCGGGCGGAGTATTTACAGATAATGTTACCCACGAATTTCAGGTAATTTGTGAAACAGGTGAGGACACGGTTTATTATTGTGACAGATGTGAATTTTCGCAAAATAAAGAAATTACAAAATTAAAAGAAGAAGACAGATGTCCTAATTGTGAACAAGGAAGGATAAAAATCGGAAGATCAATTGAGGTTGGAAATATTTTTAGATTTGGAACATCTTACAGCGAAAAAATGGGAGTATGTTATATAGGAAAGAATGGTCAAAAACAATATGTCCATTTTGGAAGCTATGGAATAGGTATAACAAGGTTAATCGGAGCTGTGGTTGAGCTTTTTAATGATAAGAAGGGGATAATCTGGCCAAAAGAAATCGCTCCATACAAAGTGCATTTAATCGGACTTAATAAAAAAGCAGATGAGGCTTATCAAAAATTATTAGACCAAGAAATTGAAGTTCTATATGACGATAGGGATGTTTCTGCCGGCGAAAAATTTGCTGACGCCGATTTGATAGGAATTCCAGTGAGGTTAGTCATTAGTGAAAAAACAAACGGAAAAATTGAATATAAGGAAAGGGCAAAGGAAGTAACAGAATTATTGGATCTAGAAGAAGTTGTTAAAAGAGTTTAACGTTAAAAATCATTATCCACACATAGGCATAGCCAAATAAGAATAAAATCATTAAAAGTATCAGAATAAGTGGTGAAATTCCCTTCTTTTTTCTTACAAATTCCGATGTCGGTTTTGGTATAAGGGTTGGGGGAGTAGCTTGAGCTTTGACTGGCTGTGATTGTTGAGTCGCATGTGGGGCAGGTTGTTGTGGTTGGTTTTCCGCTTTTTGTGGCTCAGCCGTTTGCTTTGGTGTAATAACGGTTCCCATTACTCGATCGTAAGCTTCTTTTAATTTAGGGTCTAGTTGAGCAGGGTTTTTATCCATATCTTTATGTTAATTTTATAGTGAATTATTTTAAAAGATTTGTCAAGTATACCTGACTTAGGGTATACTCTAATTTACGAAAATATGAAAATTATTGTTACGCATACATCGCCTGATTTGGATGCAATTACGTCTTGTTGGCTTATAAAAAAATTTTTACCGGGATGGCAGGATGCAATTGTAAAATATGTACTAGCGGGAAACAGGATTCAGGAATCAAAAAATACAAACGTTAATCCTATTGAAGTAATTGGAAAAGATGAGGTAATCCATACAGATACAGGTCTTGGGTTTTTTGATCACCATCAAATTAACGATTCCAATATTTGTGCATCGAGTTTGGTTTGGGAATATCTCAAAAAACAAGAAGTAATAAGCGGAGAAGGAACAGAAGATAAAAAAGAGGCGTTGGACAGGCTTATTAAGATCGTTACTGAAATCGATAACTTTAAAGAGGTTTTTTGGCCTGATCCTACTGCGGATCATTACGATTTTTCCCTAATAAGCATAATAGACGGTTTAAAAATGGAAAAGCCGGGGCAGGACGAATATTATTTAAGTTTTATTTCAGATTGCCTTGATGCAATTTTGCATGAATTCGAAAATAGGATTTGGGCAGAGAAAGAGATAAAAGAAAAAGGTTATGAGTTTGAAACTAGATTTGGTAAAGCTTTGGGTATAGAAACAATTAACGATACAACAATAAAACTTGGACAAAAAATGGGATACGCAATGGTTATAAGAAAAGATCCAAGAAAGGGATATGTAAGAATAAAGGCAAGACCGAATAAATATCAAAAAACAGATGAAATAGATTTGACATTGGCTTATGAGAAATTAAAAAAAATCGATCCTGAGGCTACATGGTTTTTGCATATATCAAAAAAAATGTTACTAAACGGAACACCAAAAAATCCTAAAATGAAGCCAACAAAGTTAAGTTTAAATGATATAATAGAAACGCTGCGTAGCATATAGCGTAAAGCTTATAGCAAATAGTTATAATCATTATTAACTATAACCAATAAGCTATTTGCTATTTACCTAATTATGGATTGTGTTTTTTGCAAAATCAGGGATAAAATTATCCCAAAAGAATTTATATACGAAGATGATGAAATAATGGTTTTTCCGGATATTCATCCTATAAAACCTGTTCATCTTTTAATAGTTCCCAAAAAACATATCCCAGAGATTATTAGCGTAGAAGACAGTAAGATTTTTGGAAAGCTTTTTGAAGCCGTTAAAAAAATGGTTAAGGAAAAAGAGTTGGAAAACAAAGGTTACAGAATAGTAATAAACGGTGGCGGAGCACAATTAATAAATCATTTGCATCTTCATTTGGTTGGACCAATAAGCAAAGATGCGAAAATGTAAGGAGGTGTTTTATTATGGTAGTAGTAAAAAAAATGCCAGGAGACAGCGATGACTCCTTAATTAAAAAATTTTCTAGAAAAGTAATGTCTGAGGGAATTCTTCAGGAGGCAAAAAGAAGAGAGTTTCATCTTAAACCCTCATTGGCAAAAAAAGCAAAACAGGAGGAGGCAAGAAGAGCTAAGAAAATGTGGGGCTAATCTATGGACAATAAGATAAATGTTCCTATTTTTGTTGAAAGCAGATATAAAATTAATAGAAAGCGCATTAAAAAAGCGGTCGTTGATTTATTAAGTAAACAAGAGGTTACAGGGGAAATAGAAGTTTCTATTGCAGTAGTCGGAGATAGAAAAATGCGCGAGCTTTCCAAAAAATATAAAAATGAAGACAAAACCAGGAGTATTTTATCTTTTTCTCAAACGGAAGGAGAATTAATTGAAAGTCCAAGAAATGTTTTAAGGCTTGGGGATATTGTTCTTTCTTTTCCTCAAATAATTAATGATGCAGCAAAGGAAGAAAAATTAGTTGATGATAAAGTGGATGAATTAGTAGAGCATGGTCTTTTACACTTGCTTGGAATACACCATGATTAAAAAATCCGAAGCACGAATATCGAAAATCGAAACAATAATAAAAATTAAAATGACAAAAATTCAAAACGTTTAGGATTTCGAATTTTAAGCTTTAGCAGTTCTATGGTTTTTTATAGAAAATACAGACCTCAAAAAATTGAAGATTTAGATAGCGCTTATGTTCGTGAAACTTTAAAATCAGTTTTCGAAGACAAGGATTTTCCGCACGCATTTTTATTTACAGGACCAAAAGGACTTGGTAAAACATCAACAGCAAGAATTATTGCTAAGGTAATCAATTGCGAAAAAATAAATGACTATTCTGCAATAAAAATAAAGGGGAAAGAAGCAAGTGTAAAACTAGAATCAGCAAAAAAATCCATAGAGCCGTGTAATAAGTGCGATCAATGTGCATCGATTACAAACGGTTCCAACATAGACATTTTAGAAATTGATGGGGCATCAAATAGAGGAATAGACGAGATAAGAGATTTAAAAGAAAAAATAAAACTTTCTCCTGCCAAGGCACTTAAAAAAGTTTACATAATTGACGAGGTTCATATGCTTACAACAGAAGCGTTTAATGCGCTTTTAAAAACTTTAGAAGAGCCACCTAGTCATGCGGTTTTTATTCTTTGCACAACTGAACCTCATAAAGTACCCGAAACTATACTCTCTCGTTGTTTTAGAATTCTTTTTAAAAGAGCCACCAAAGAAGAGTTGTTAAGATCTTTTAAACGCATTGTTTTTTCAGAAAAAATTAATATAGAAGATGAAGCGCTAGAGTTAATAGCTGGTCTTTCCGATGGAAGCTTTAGGGATGGTACCAAAATACTTGAAGAAATTTCCGTTATTTCCAAAGGAAAAAAGATTACAAAAGAACTTTTGGAAGAAAAATACAAAGTTTTAAGCACAAAAAAATATATAGAAGAAATATTAAAGTCTTTGGAAGAAAAAGATGCAAAAAAAGGACTTTTAATTATCGGGAAAATTGTAAAAGAAGGGCTAGATGTAAAATATTTTATAGAGCAAATGATCAATAGCTTGCATGAAGAATTATTGTTAAAAGTGGGAGTTTTAAATAATAATTCCAAAATAAAGCTTTCTATAGAAGATATTTCAAAGTTAATGAAATTAATGATAAAAGCAAATATGGACTTAAGATATTCACCAATCCCACAATTGCCATTAGAAATTGCTTTAATTGAATGGTCAATAAAAGATGAGGAGAAAAAAGAGATTAAAGAAAAAGTTTATAAAGATATTAAAAAAAATGAAACTATTTTGGAAACACAAAAAACAACAGATTTTTGGCAAAGCTTAATAGATGGGGTAAAGCAGCATAACCACTCTATAGCAGGGGTTTTAAGGGGTTGCAATTTAGCAAGTGTTGATGATAATAAAATAGTTATAGAAACAAGTTTTAAATTTCATAAAGAAAAATTAGACGAACCAAAAATAAGAGAAATAATAGAAAAGACAACGGAAGAAATCGGAAATAAGAGATTAGATTTATCCGTTAATATTAAAAAATAAGGGGGTGATTTTTTATGTTTAATCCATTTGGACAATTGGGTGATCTTAAAAAAATGAGAGATCAGGCAATGCAAATTCAAAAAGAATTGGAAAAAGAAGAAATTAATGTGGAAAAACACGGTGTAGAAATAGTAATTTCCGGGGATCAAAAAATAAGAGAAATTAAAACAAACGGAAAAAGTGATAACGATATTAAAGAAGCAGTGAATGAAGCGGTAAAAAAATCTCAGGAAATTGCAGCAAAAAAACTTGCATCTATGAGTGGAGGATTGGGAGGGTTATTGGGAGGAAGATAAATTTATGAAAATTGTTTCCGGAAGTTCTAATAAGCCCTTGGCGGAAAAAATTGCGAAAAACCTAAACACGTCCTTATCGGGTGTTGAGATATTTGTTTTTCCGGATAAAGAAAGAAGGATAAGGATTTTAGATAAGGTTTTGGATTCAAATTGCGCTGTTGTTCAGGCTGCAGACACGCCCGCAGACCAAAAATATATGGAGCTTTTCTTTTTAGTTGACGGATTAAAAAGAAGCGGTGCAGAATCTGTAACGGCAGTAATTCCATATCTTGGTTATCAAAGACAAGATCATATTTTTAGGGAAGGTGAAGCAGTTTCTTTACAGGTAATTGTCGAAACGTTGGAAGCAGTTGGGGTAGATAAAATAATTACAGTTGACTTGCATACTATAAAAATTCCGGAATTGTTTAAAATTCCGATAATTCACCTATCGGCTCTTTCTATTTTTGCAGAAAAGATAAAAGAAATCGAAAATAATCTTAGGAAAATAGTTTTAGTTTCTCCAGATATGGGAGGAATAAGAAGGATAAAAATACTTTCGGAAATGCTTGGTAATTGTTCTTATGCCACAATAAATAAGGATAGGGATTTATCAACGGGAACAGTTTCTGCTAAAGAAATAGAAGGCGAAGTTGACGGAAAAATTGCAATAATTGTTGACGATATGATTTCTACAGGAAACACAATTTTGACAGCAGCAAAACTTCTTAAAGAAAAAGGCGCAGAAAAGATTTACGTGTTCGCAACACACGGAATATTTTCCGATGATGCAGGAAAAAATCTGCAAAATAATTTAATAGGAAAAGTTTTTGTTACAGATAGCGTTTTTATTTCGAAAGAAAAATGTTTTGAAAAACTTGAGGTTTTAACAATTTCAACATTAATTGCAAATAACTTAAAATGAGAATTCCAAAAGCGATACAGAATTTAATTGAGTCTTTCGAGAAACTTCCCGGAATCGGACCAAAAACAGCACAAAGATTAACTTTTTATCTTTTACATGTTCCCCAAGGTGAATTGGATAAATTTTCAAGTTCAATTGAAAATTTAAAAAAACAAACGGTTTTTTGTTCCGAATGTTTTATGATTGGAGAAAATAATCCTTGCAGTATTTGTTCGGATTCAACTAGAGATGATTCTTTATTATGTGTAGTTGAGCAACCATTAGACGTTTTAGCTCTTGAAAAAAATGGAAAATTTAACGGAAAATATCATGTGCTTCACGGAAAAATTGATCCTTTGAATAATATTGGACCGGACGAAATCTATATAAAACAACTTTTTCACAGGTTAAAACTTAATCCGCAAATTAAAGAAATAATATTAGCAACCAATCCGACAATGGAAGGAGAAGCAACGGCAATGTACATTAACAAAAATCTCAACTCTCACTTATCGAATCGAGCAAAGCCTAAAGTTACAAGAATTGGGAGAGGGCTGCCGGTTGGAGCAGATTTAGAGTATGCGGATGAAATAACTTTGCAAAGGGCAATGGAAGGAAGAAGCGAATACTAAGATAGCAAATAGCATATGGCTGATAGGTAGTAGCACATAGATAGAAATAGAAACTATTTGCTATATGCAATAAATCTAAAAAACTAATATATGGATAAAACAGGTTTATTTGGAGAAATTTTAGAACAAGGACAAAGCGTTGCAAGCGATACGAAAAATGTAGTTAAGGGTCAGTTAACCGGATTTGGAAAAGCAGCTAAATCCCAAATTGCCCCATCGTTTAGTCAAGTTCAACAATCAAATCAAAAAATCGATAATAATTCACAACAAAAAACTACGGATGAAAAGACTGAATCAGAAAAAAAAGAAATGCTTGGGCATTTATATGGAATAAAAGACGATAAGAATAGAATTGACAGTAAGCATCAAGCTAGTAAGTCTCAAGACATAAAGAGTCAAGAGGATCAGGAAAAAATAAAGCAATTGAGGAATAGGTTACATAATGAGTATTATCAAAATTTGGTAAATCCTCCTAAGCCAAAAGAAGAGAGACCACAGGAAAAATTGGAAAGAGAAAAACAGCAGGAAATGAATGATCTTTCAAAAAAAGAAAAAGAAAAACCAAAACCGCTTGCGGTCCAAAGAGCGCAGCAGTCTACGGAAAAATTTAGAGGAGCAAGCGGATAAAAAGAATTTAGAATATGGAATTTAAAATTAAGAGCTAATATAATACAGGAATGTTAAAGATTTTTAATACATTAACAAGACAAATCGAAGACTTTCAGCCAATAGATGCGTATAACGTAAAAGTATATGCTTGTGGCCCTACGGTATATGATTACGCTCACATCGGTCATATGCGAAGATATGTCGGAGACGATATTTTAATTAGAGTGTTGGAATTCGATGGCTATAAAGTTACTCATGCAATGAATATTACGGATGTTGGTCATCTTGTATCTGATCAGGATACAGGAGAAGATAAAATGGAAAAAGGCGCTAAGAAACTTGGTTTATCTGTTAATGAAATTGCAAAAAAGTTTGAAAATCAATTTATAAACAGTATGAAACTTTTGGGAAACAAGATGCCGGATTTACTGCTAAGAGCAACCGAGCATATTCAAGAGCAAATAGAATTAATTCAGATCTTAGAAGAAAAGGGATTTACTTATAAAACAAAAGATGGAATTTATTTTGATACTTCAAAATTTCCGGAGTATGATCAATTATCAAAACAACCTTTGGAAAATATTAAAGCAGGGGTAAGAATCGATTTAGGGGAAAAAAGAAATCCAACAGATTTTGCTTTGTGGAAATTTTCCTATTCAAATGGAAGATCCTTCGACTCTGCTCAGGATGGCTCCGCTTCGCGTCGCCAAATGGAGTGGGAGAGTCCTTGGGGCGTTGGATTTCCGGGTTGGCATATTGAATGCAGTGCAATGTCTATGAAGGCATTGGGTTTGTCTTTTGATATCCACACAGGTGGAATTGACCATATTAATATTCACCACACAAACGAAATCGCACAGTCTGAAGCGGCGTCCGGAAAAAAATTCGTTAATTATTGGGTGCATCATAATTTTTTAACAGTTGAGGATGAAAAAATGAGTAAAAGTTTGGGAAATTTTTATACGGTTGAGGATATTGTTAAACAGGGGTATGAGCCATTGGCTCTTCGTTATTTATATCTTCAGACTCATTATAGACAAGAGATGAATTTTACTTTCGATGCTTTAAAAGCAGCGAATGTTGCCTTGAATAAATTAAGAGATGAGGTTTTATCATGGGATGATCCGGACGGGAAAGGGGTTGAAGATTATGAAAATTTATTTTTTGAAACAATTAATAATGACTTAAATATGTCAAAAGCGCTTTCCATTGTTTGGGAAACTGTAAAAAGTAATTATCCAACATCCGCAAAAAAAGAAACGATATTAAGATTTGATAAAGTTCTTGGTCTTGATTTGGAAAACGCCCAAAAATACAGAAAAAGAATTGATAAAGTTTCGGAAAAGGTTTTAAAAATGGTTGAGGAGAGAGAAAGATTAAGAAAAGAAAAACATTATCATATGGCAGATGAGCTTCGTTTTAAAATTCAAAAAATGGGTTACGATGTAGAGGATAAAAAAGAGGGTCCAAAAATAATCGTGTTTGACAAATCAAAACAAAATTAGTTACTCTTAAATTAAGAAAAAAATGAGTGTTGAAATTTATACTGGGGGAAACGGTATTATTTCGAGCAGAACTATTTTGGGCACAGTTGAGGAGCGTAGTCCAGCTTGCAATAAAATTATAGAAAAATCGTACGTAAGTGGATATGTTCCGGAGCTTGGATCGATGCATCAGGGCTTAACCGGTTTAGAGACAGAGATAATAAGAGTAAAAGGAATTAAAGTTCATAAATATAACGTAGTTGAAAAATAAGATGAAAAAAATTAAAAATTTATTAGTTTTATTAACATCGATTTTTGTTTTTTCGATACCTTTTATTCAGACATATGCTTTGACATCAAATAGTAACAAAGGCTTGAATGGCTTAACTGCAAAAGAACGAATCGCTAATACAGAATCAAATAAAGGAACGGAAAGCGCAATTAAAGCTAAGGAAAATCTTAGAAAAAAACTTGAAGGCTTAAAATTAAAAGCCTGTCAAAATAAAGCGAATGCAATAAAAATCCGATCAAGGAATATTGTTGGACATGCGATTAAGCAAATAGAAGTTTTCGATAAAATTGCTAGTAGAACATCCGAATTTTACAACGATAAAATTATTCCACAGGGAAAAACATTGGAAAATTACGATGAGTTAATAGGGGAAATAAATGCAAAAAAAGATGCGATTAAGCCATTAATTGAAGCAGCAAAAACAGATGTGGAAGAATTTAATTGTGAAAGTGAAGGGCCGGCAAATAAGATTAATCAATTTAAGGAGGATATAAAAGCAATAATAGAAGCTATGCAGGCGTATAAAAAATCAGTTAAGAATTTAATAGTAGCGGTAAGAACATTAGCGGGTGATATTGATTTAAAAACAACCGTAACTGTAACGCCGGCTACAGAAAATACACAAGAATAAAATATGGAAAATCAAAATCAAAATTTAAATCCAAATAATCAAGTCAATCCAATTCAGGAAATTCAAAAACCTGTGAATACTGGCAGTAATAAACTATTTTTCGGAATAATATTTATTTTTGCCATTATGATTATCGGCGGTTTTTTAATTTATAAAAATTATTTTGCTCAAACAAGCCAGGTTGCTAAGACTAATCAGGCTTCAGTAAACACAGTTGCTTCTTCGGAAAATGAGGAAATTAAAACAGTTGCCGATAGTTTATTTAAATCAAAAGCAGAATTGGATACTGCTCTAGCTGAAATTGATAATATGAATACAAGTACAATAGACAACGAATTAGCAAAAAACGATTCTGATGTTTCTACGTTTTCCGAGTAACTATTTTTGAATTAGTTTTTTAACTGCAGTTTTTATTGAGTTTTTGTCTAGCCCGTATTTATTCATTAATTCATTCGCCGTTCCTGATTCTGCAAAAGTATTTTTAAGACCAATAAATTCCATCGGAGAAGGAAATTCTCTTGCTAAAATTTCTGCAATTATTCCACCCAGTCCTCCTTCGGTTTGATGATCTTCACAGGTTACGACTTTACCGCATTTTTTAGCAAGTTTAACAATGGTTTGTTCGTCAATTGGTTTAAGAGTTGTTATATTTGCAACTAATACTTCTATGTTTTCTTTTTTTAATTCATCCGCCGCAACAAGTGCTTGATAAACCATATGACCTGTTGCAAAGATTGCTACTTTTGGATTTTGTGATTCCCAAAAAATCTGAATTTTATTAAAATCAAATTTCGTTTCATTAGTTGTTATTATAGGTGTTTTTTCTCTTGAAAATCTTAAATAAAATGGACCTTGATTCTGTCCTGAATAAATAGTTGCCTTTTTAGCTTCTATTGAATCACAAGGGCAAATGATATTAACATTCGGCCAAGCTCTAACAGATGCAATATCTTCTGTTGCTTGATGTGTGACCCCATCTTGGCCTGTAACAATTCCTGCATGATGTCCTGCTATTTTTACATTGGCATTGTTGTAAATAATAGTAGTTCTAATTGTTTCCCAATTTTTACCGGGAGAAAAAACAGAATAGGAAGAAATAAACGGTATTTTTCCGGACACTGCAAGTCCGGCTGCAATTGCTGCCATATTTTGCTCTGCTACTCCGCATTCAAAATATCTATCGGGAAATTTTTTGGCAAATTCTTCATTTCTTGTAGATTCGGATAAATCCGCTGATAGGCAAACGACGTTTTTGTCCTCTTTTCCCAGTTCCAAAATTCCTTTTCCGAAACCATCTCTGGTTGGTGCTTTTTCCACATTTTCGTCAAATATCTCTGGATTTAATTTTAAATTTTGATTAAGCATAAAAATTTGTTATGATTTCGCTTTAAAATAAATTTTTCTGATGATCTGTAATTAGCTTACATCTTTTAGAAAAATTTTATTTCTCTTTTACTCATAATTATTGGTCAGCAAGCTCTTTTAGAGCCTGATTCGCCTCTTCTTTGTTGGGTGCTTTTCCGTGCCATAAATAATCATTTTCCATAAAACTGACCCCTTTTCCGGGAATTGTTTTTGCGATAATAGCTAAAGGTTTATCTATATGGTTTTGGATATTTTCTAATGTGTTAATAATTTCTTCAATGTTATTTCCATCAATTTCAAAAACGCTCCAATTAAAAGTGATATATTTTTCCTTTAACGGCTCAAGCGGCATAACATTTTCTGTATTTCCGGTTATTTGAATATTGTTTCTATCAACTATCATCGTTAGATTGTTTAGTTTATTTTTTCCTGCAAACATTACTGCTTCCCAATGATTTCCTTCTTGATGTTCGCCATCGGAAGCTATGCAGTATGTTCTGTAATTTTTTTTATCCAAAATTCCTGCAAGAGTTACTCCAATTGCCTGCGATAATCCTTCTCCTAAAGGACCTGAAGTCGTTTCAATTCCCGGTAATGAATTTCTGTGCGGGTGTCCCTGAAGTCGGGAATTAATTTTTCTTAATGTTTTTAATTCCTCAATTGGAAAATAATTTGCCATTGCAAGACAGGTATATTGAATGGGACAAATGTGACCGTTGGATAAAACCAATCTGTCGCGGTCTTTCCACAATGGATCTTTTGGATTATGTTTTAGTAAATGAAAATAAAGGGAAACAAAAATATCTGCCATTCCTAACGGTCCCGCTGTGTGTCCGGATCCTGCCTCGGTAAGCATCTTAATTAACAATCTTCTTGCTTCGCTCGCTTTTTTTTTAAGCTCTAAAAGCTTATTTTTATCCACGATTTTATCGTAGCATTATAAATGTTTGGTTTCAATGATTTCCGTGCATAAATAAAATTAATAATGTATAATATGAAAGTTTTATGGATAAAAATTTTTTATACATAATGCTTGGAGTTGCTATAATATTAATAATTATTCTTGCAACCTCACAAAATAAAGCAGTCAATAAGCAGCCGGGGGATATTATGAATGATTTGTTAACATCACCAAGTCCAACAGTAAATCTTAATCAACAGAGTCAACAGGGTTCAACTACGACTTCGACGACTATTGATACTAATCAAACAGATTTACCAGTACAGACATTAGAAGGCGGGCTTAAGATTCAAGATATTACTATTGGAGAAGGGGAAGAGGTAAAATCAGGAGATACGATTTCTATTCACTATAAAGGAACATTGGAAAACGGAACAAAATTTGACAGTTCTTATGACCGTGGAGAACCATTTGAAACTCAAATCGGTGTCGGACGAGTAATAAAAGGTTGGGATTTGGGTGTTATTGGCATGAAGGTCGGGGGTAAAAGGAAAATGATTATTCCGCCCAGTTTGGGATACGGCAGTCAGTCAGTTGGAGAAATACCTGCTAATTCCACTTTAATATTTGACGTAGAGCTTGTTTCGATAAAAAAATCTTCAGGGGAATAATTTATAGCTATATTTCTATAACCATATCGTCCATTGCTGCAATTGTATTGGGAAAAATACTTTGAGCAATTTCTTCTGCCTCTTTTCTCATATCAATTGTTTTATATGTAGTCGCGTCAAAGTGTACCAGAGTAAGTTTTTTAACATTATTTTCTTTTGCGAGTGTTGCAACTTGATATGGATTTGTATGCCCCCACGAGGATATATTATTTTTAATAAGCGTGCATTCATGAATTAAAAGATCAGAGTTTTCTGCCAATTTTTTACTATTTTCTTCTATTCCGGCATCACCGGAGTAGCTGATAATTTTATTGTTTATATTTAATCTATAGCCTAAAACTGGGTCTGCGTGAAACATTTTTAAGCAGTCTATCCCAAAGGGGAGTAATTCTTTTTCGTTAGGTAATTCATGTATGTTTATTTTTGTTGGTTGATCTTTAATGGGCATTGAGTATGGATGGTTAATAAAAGTATTTAATACTTTTATAACTCCTTTTTGTCCAAATATTTTGATACCTTGTTCAAATTTAAATTTAGGTAAAATATGAAGACCAAAAATATGATCAAGATGAAAATGGCTTAAGAGTAGGTAAATTGGTTTGTTGTCTTTAATATATTGATCAATTTTATAAATACCGTTTCCCGCATCTAATATAATATTGTATTCCTCCGTTTGAATTAAAATACAAGGTGTGTTTCCGGTATTTGTGTCGTACCAACCGTTTGTGCCAAGAAAAATAATTTTCATGTTTTAAATTATATTAGATTAGTTTTTAGCAGGTTCCATGTGGACCACAACGCGTTCTACTTTTGGTATTTGTTTTCGAATTAGATACTCAACTTTAGAAGAAATATCGTGAGTTTCTTCAAGAGGCATTTTCTCGCTTACTAAACACTCAACGGAAATAAATATTTTTTCATCAACAATTCTTGAAGATATTTGCCTAATTTCAAAAATTGATGAAATTTGACTTTTAACCTTGTTTAACGCTTTTCCTACCAGTATTAAATCTTTTTTATCTAGTTCTTTTCCAATTAGCGCAGTTGGTTCAAGTGGTTCTATATGAATATCGATTTCTAAATCTTGCCCCAATTCTTTATTAATAATTTTTCTTAATTCATCGGCTTTTTTATGCGCTTTTTTTAAAACAAGATTACTTTGTACTTCAAGATCAAAGCTGACAATTTTTTTATTATTTAAAGTGTGAACAGAGATATCATGAACAGCTACTCCTGAATTACTTGCTATTATTTGGATTTGTTCGGTTATTGTTTCGTCTTTTAAGATAACCGGTTTTACGTGTACAACAACATCGGCGTCTGCTACTATTTTTTGCACTGTTTTTTCTACATCTTTAGTAATTTTATCCATTGTTTCAAGGGGAACCTTTCTTCCGATTTCAACAATCATATCTATAAAATAAGAATGACCGGTTGGTCTTATTCTTAATCTTTGAATTCCGGCAACTCCATTTACCTTTAATGCGTGTTCTTTGATATTGTCAGTTAATCCTTTTGGAGCAGTATCTAAAAGCACAGCAATTGTTCTCTTTCCAAGCCCATAACTTACAAAAAGAACAAGAATGGCAACGCCAATTGCGGCAAACGAGTCAGCGCCTTTTATCCCAAGGTACGCAAAAATAAGCCCTAAAATTACAACGCCGGAAGAATAAATATCTGAACTAAAGTGGAGTGCATCTGCTTCCAGCGCCTGACTATTGGTTTCTTTTGCCACCTTACTTAAAGCTTTAGATCGTGTAATGTCTACAATAATTGAAATTATCATTACGGCAAAAGAATACCAAGCAATTTCTACTTCCAGCTCTTTTGTAATAAGTCTTCTTACCGCTTCATAAATAATCCATGCGCAAGTAATAAACAGCAGTAAAGTTTCTGCTAAAGCAGATAAATTTTCTACTTTTCCGTGACCGTAGTGATGTTCGGCGTCTGCAGGTTTTTTGGAAATTTTAACGGCAAAATAAGTAATTAATGCTGCTCCAAGATCCAGAGCGGAATGCGCAGCCTCGGAAATTATTCCCATGCTACCGGTAATAATTCCAACAATAAGCTTTAAAGAAGTCAAAAGAATTCCGGCTAAAACCGAACTTAGTGCAACTTTTTCTTTCTTAGCATTTTTGTCCATAGTTAATCATATTGTAAGTTTTTAGCCATAGTTTGTAAACTTCTAAAAAATTTAACACAAATGGTTTTTGTATCACTTCTTTTTATTAAATCCTATTTAATCTCAATTGACTTGTTCTTGCTTTTAATATACATTTTAGGTACCTGCTTTTAATTAGGTGAAGGGAGGTGATTATGATGAAAGGCCTCCATATTTTAGCCTACGTTTTAGTAATAGTTGGTGCACTTAACTGGGGATTAATCGGCGTTTTTAACCTCAATTTAGTAAATGTTATTTTGGGAACAATTCCATGGCTCGAAAGACTAATTTATGTCTTAGTCGGTTTGTCTGCAGTTTATGATGCTTTTTTACATGCGCAAAATTGCAAAATGTGCGGTAAGTAAATGGGTTATTTTACTCTATAATAAAAATGCTGTAGCTTAGATGCTGCAGAGCAGATAATTTTTGTAATGTTATTGATGCCGCATAAAATGAAAGGGGGAATTTCTTTTTCTGGTTTCCGTTCTTGATACCCATTTTGATTTATTGGTAGGCTTTCTTTGTAATTCATTAACTTCTCTATATCACAATCTATCGTACGCGTCAAGAAAACTTGATTATTTTTAAAATATTAGTTAATATACGGTGACCTAATATGAACCCCAGGCTTTGGAAATGGATAATACTAACGGTCACTCCAATTGTTATTACTTTTGTTTTCTCACTTATAATTCCTAAAGAAAGTGTCAAAGAAATTCAGCCTGTTATCGATAAGATTACAAAATTTAACCCAGAATCCTTTATTGCAAAAAGTCCAACAATTGAAAGTATTTTTGATGATGATAATAAATGGATTGCAACACTTTCTGCAGAAAAAATAAAGACAATAATTTTTACAGGAGATGTTATTCCGGCAAGATCGGTAAATGCAAAGACTGTAAGAACTAACGATTTTAATTGGCCGTATTTAAAAACCTTTAAAAAAACAAGAGATGCAGATTTAACAGTAGCCAATTTAGAATCACCGCTTATTCAAGATTGTCCAATAACGGATGAGGGGATGGTTTTTTGCGGAGCAAGTGAAAACGTTCAGGGTTTAGTTTTTGCAGGAATAGACATTGTAAGCATTGCTAATAACCATTTTGCAAATTATGGTGAAGAAGGGATTAGAAAAACAGTAGATTTGTTAACAAAAAATAATATTAATACAGTTGGATTAGATACTATTTTAGTAAGGGAAATTAAAGATACTAAATTTGGATTTTTAGCTTACAACGATATTGAAAAAAATCAAGCAGGAATAAATAATGTTGATGAAGAAAAAATAAAAAAAGACATTAAAAACGCAAAAAAGATTTCCGATTTGGTAATTATAATATTTCATTGGGGAGAAGAGTATAGGGATTTGCCGGATGATAGGCAAAAAACCTTGGCGCATTTTGCAGTTGATAATGGTGCGGATCTTATAATCGGTAATCATCCGCATTGGATTCAACCGTTAGAAATTTACAAAAACAAAATTATTGTTTATGCCCATGGAAATTTTGTTTTTGACCAGATGTGGTCTTTAAAAACAAGGCAGGGAATAATCGGAAAATACACTTTTTATGAAAATAAACTGATTGATATTAAATTTTTACCGGTACAGATAGAAGATTATGGACAACCATATTTTTTGGAAGGAGATAAAGGTTTGGAAATTTTGAAAACCCTTAAGGAAAAAAGTATTATTTTGTCAAAAAACGAGTGAAAAAAGGAATAGCCACTTTTACTCTAGACTTTGGAAAATGCCCTGCCTGGCTTTTTAACCGGATGGTAAGGCTTTCCCGTGAAATGACAAAGGTTTTAGTGGAAGAGTACGGACCGGATGAATTTGTAAAAAGAATTGCCGATCCGGTTTGGTTTCAATCTTTGGGGACTGTTCTTGCTTTCGATTGGAATGCGTCAGGACTTACAACGGTTTTAACAGGGGCATTAAAAGAGGCAATAAAAGGACAGGAAAAAAATTTAGGAATCTTTATTGCCGGGGGAAAAGGAAAAACTTCATTAAAAACCCCTGACCAAATTACAAGCTGGGGAAAGTTTTTAAACTTGTCTGAATTTACAACAAAAACTTTAGTTAGGAATTCCAAAATGTCTGCTAAAGTAGATAGTTCATTAGTTCAGGACGGTTATCAACTTTACCATCATGCTTTCTTTTTTTCCGATCCTAAAAAAGGAAACGGAGCATGGGCAGTTGTTCAGCAGGGAATGAATACCAAAAATAAAACAGCCAGAAGATATCATTGGTTTGATACTCTAACGAATTCTTCTCGTAATTTTGTTAACGAGCCTCATCTTGGAATAGCATCACAAAAAAAAGAAGAGATAGTTTTAAATTTAGTTGCAAGTGATAGTTCTAAGACTAGAGATGTCTCCACGGAGTTAATTCAAGGGGGATATAAGCAGCTTAATAGTGATATTAAGCTTTTGCAAAAACACCAGAACGAAATGTCTAAAATGTTAAGATTTAAGCACGGAGACGATGTCTGCACATTATTGAAGTTAGAAAAAGAAGATTTTTACCATCACAGTATTGAATCGGAAGATTTTTCAAAGAGTAAATACTTGGATAAAATGCTTAAGAAGCTAGACGAAATAAAACCAAAAACCTATGAAGAACTTGTGGAGACAAAGGGAGTCGGTCCAAAAACGGTAAGGGCATTATCATTAGTTTCCGAAGTAATTTACGGAGCAGAACCTTCTTATAAAGACCCTGCAAGATATAGTTTTGCCCATGGTGGAAAAGATACAATTCCTTTTCCAGTTGACAGAAAAACTTATGATTCTACTATTGAAATCCTGTCAAACGCAGTAAGAAAAACAAAAATTACCCCCTTTGAAAAAGACAGAATTCTAAGGAGGATTACAAGATAATTGACACCTCTTATTGATTTTGCTTAAACTATTTATAGAGATTAAGTATAAAGGGGGTGATTAATAGTGGCAAAGAAAAAAACAAAAAAAATTAGAATATACAACAATATTAAAGATGTTTGGTATGTTGTGTTAGCAGTTGTAGCATTGCTTTTTGCAATTGTTGTATTTAAATATTTTATTAATAATCAAGATAAGAATGCAGTACCTGAAGCTCAAACAGTACAGGCAAAAGAATTGATAAAGTTTGTTGATTCTGCTGCAAATCTAGTCGAAGAAAAAGGCGAGGAGGCATTTTTAGACTTTAAAAACGGAGCATGGAATATGGGAGAGAAATACATTTTTGTTTACGACATAAACGGAAACACGAAAGTTTTACCTCCACAGCCGGAGCTTGAGGGAACAAACAGGCTTGATGTGAGCGATCCGAATGGAGTTTTTTTTGTTAAAGATATGATTAATCAAGCTTATAACAAGTCTTCCGGATGGGTTAATTATATGTACGAAAAACCAGGAACAAAAAATTTAGCGGAAAAATTGAGTTATTTTAAGAAAGTTTTAATCGGTGGAAACTATTATATAGTTGGATCCGGAATATATCTTGATTAATAATTTAATCCTGCCTGAAAAAATAGCTGTTTTATACAGCTATTTTTTTATTAAGACAGGTGTTAAAAAAACATCGTTTGCTTACTTAAGTGCTAATTTAGTTCGGATTCTACGGTATCTGTTCACGTAGCTCATTGGATCCAGTGACTGAAAACACTCACAGGCTATTAATGGATATAAAGATCTTATAATTCTTTGAAAATCATTTACTCTGACTTCATTAACAAATTTTGCAACAAAAGTTATAGTGTTTTTTTCTTCTTCTGTTAATACATCTTTTTTAACAGGTTTTAATCTTGGAATGTCTTTTAATAAATGCTCAAGTCTATAACTCGTGGGAAGGCATAGCGGGAATGATGTATGCCATCGAAAATTTGTAATAGTTGCATCGTGTTCAATAGCATGTTTCCAATCTACCAAATAAATTGTGCTTTTTTGTAACTCTTCTGGTAATCGTATAAAATTTTCACCACAGCTTGAATATAAATCCTGGCATACGGCTTTATTTTTTGTCCATGGATTCACTTTTTCTTTGGTTGGAGTATGTAACGATATTTCCGATAAACTCATTGTTGGTTTGGATTTTAGAATAGATAAATTTTGTTGTCAATTGGAATTGATTGAATTTAAAACTTATAGTATAATCTTAATTTATGGGAAAAGAATTGGAAAGCGAAGGAGATCGTGAATCATTTTTTGCTGGTAGAAATAGAGTGCACAACGTTTATCAAGATTTTTTAACTGAATTAAAAGAAAAAAGATTAAATATTAGGGGAGAAAAAATATCTTTAGAAAATCCGGATGTCAATTTTTTTTTAGACCAAAACCTTGATTGGATAACCAATGAGGATAGCCTAATTGGTTCTTTTGGTTATGAACACGGTGCGTTATTTTGCTATGAATTAATCAAACAAAGATTAAGTATAGTTGGCGAAAAAATACCTAAAATTAATATTAAAAGTATATGTATTTATATGTTTGATATTACTGGAATATACGACGAAGATTTTAGAGAATATTTTTTTGAAGACAAATATGAAATTGATGAAAACAAGGGTAATTACCAAGAATTATTACGTTGGTATTCAAAAAGCAGGAATAAAATAAGTAAAAAAATGGAAAATGATGATCCGGAACTTTTTGATTTTTATAAAAATCTAGAATTAGGTTTACCAAAAAAGGACAAAAGATTTGTAAATGGAATGAGAAATGGAATTTTAGATATATATCATTTATTTAAATCTCATTCTCAAAGACAAGAATTAGAACAAATTTTAAACCTTCCCTTATATGAGGAACCGGATGAAGCCTCTTGTTAAAAGCGAAGTTTAATTTCTGATATAATTTTACTTATGTCACTTTCAATCGGTATAGTAGGCTTACCCAACGTAGGGAAGTCAACATTATTTAATGCGATTTTAAAAAAACAAATGGCATATGTTGCAAATTATCCATTTGCAACAATAGAGCCAAATGTTGGTGTTGTTCCTGTTCCAGATGAAAGATTGAAAAAACTTGCAGAAATAACTAAAGACGAACATAAAATGACGAGTCTTCCGCCAATAAAACCGGCAACTGTAAGCTTTGTGGATATCGCAGGTCTTGTAAAAGGGGCATCTGTTGGAGAGGGTTTAGGTAATAAATTCTTATCACACATAAGAGAAGTTGACGCTATTTGTCATGTAGTAAGATATTTTAAGGATCCGGATGTAGCCCATGTTTCCGGACAAGTAAATCCCGATTCTGATTCCAAGATTATTAATATGGAATTAATCTTGGCAGATCTTCAAACAGTAACTAATGCAAGGGATAGAGGATCCTCCTTCGCTAAAGCTTCTGCGGACAAGCAAAAGGTTCCGGTTAAAGGTTTTAAAGAAGCAATAACAAAATTAGAAAAGGCATTAAATCTTGGAATTTTAGCAAAAGATGCTGATTTAACAGAAGAGGAAAATGAATCGATTAAAGACTTGCATTTATTAACTTTAAAGCCAATGTTTTACGCAGCAAATGTAGACGAGGAGGATCTTAAAAAACAATACCCAAAAGATACGATTGCAGTGTCGGCAAAAATTGAATCAGAATTAGTCATTTTATCTGAAGAAGAACAAAAAGATTATCTTTCGGATCTAGGAATTAATGAATCAGGACTTGAAAGAATTATAAAAAAGGGTTACGAAATTTTGGATTTAATTTCTTTTTTGACAGCCGGAGAAAAAGAGGTTAGAGCATGGACCATTAAAAAAGGAACAACTGCTGTAAATGCTGCAGGAGTGATTCATACAGACTTTATAAAAGGTTTTATAAAAGCAGAAGTGATTTCTTTTTTGGATTTTGTTTCCAATGGAGGCTGGAAGCGCTGCCGTGAAAATGGTAAAACAAGACTTGAAGGTAAAGACTACTTAGTTAAAGATGGAGATATTATAGAGTTTAAAATTAATTCCTAATATTCGATTTTGCCCTATTGACAGCAAAAACTACTTCTGTTATATTTCAGACTTATTAGAATTTATTTTATATTATGAATGGAAACGGAAAAGAATGTTTAAGATCATGTGTATATTCTGTAAAAACAGGTGAGGGAATAATTGTTCCCCTTATAAAACATGACAGAAAATCTCCTTATGAATTACCATGTGATGAAGTTGCGGCTACGATAAGTCCTGAAAAAATTTTTAAAGTATGTGAAGAAACAGGAAGAAAGGAAAATCATAAACCAATTTGTGGTGAGGGATGTAAAAAACAGAGAGAAGAAGGATTGTGTCCAATGGGAAGGTCTTCAGAATTACCGGTTAAAGTTGGATCAAGATTACCAAAGGGATTAATTTTTACAAGAGAGTTAATTTCTTAAGTCCAAAACCACTTGCAATTTTGCCTCATTCTTGATAGGATAAAGCAACTTATGAGAACATATGAATTGGTATTAATTTTAAAGTCTGCATTGACAGATGCGCAAAGAAAAAAGCTTTTAGAATCTGTAAAAAGTTGGCTTAAAGATTTAAAAATTGTTAAAGAAAACGACCTTGGCGTAAAAACGTTAAGTTATAAAATAAAAAAGGAATTAAATGGATATTTTGTGCACTTAATGCTAGAAGCAAAAGAGAGTATATCAGCTGATTTAGAAAAGAAGATTTTAAACAACGAAGACATAATTCGACATTTGCTTTTAAAAACGAAATAAATATGGCAAGAAGTTTAAATAGAGTTCAATTAATTGGAAACTTAACAAGGGATCCGGAATTAAGGTACACGCCCAGCGGTACGGCTGTGTGCACATTTGGATTGGCAACAAACAGAGCATGGACAACAGATAATGGAGAAAAACATGAAGAAGCAGAATTTCACAGAGTTGTTGCTTGGAATAAATTAGCAGAGCTCTGCAGTCAATTCTTAACAAAAGGAAGAAAAGTTTTTGTAGAAGGAAGACTTTCTACAAGATCGTGGAATGCGCAAGATGGAACACAAAAACAAACAACGGAGGTTGTTATTTCGGATATGATCCTTTTGGATTCCAAAAGATCAGAAGGAGAAACAATAGCGGAAGATTTAGGTGAAAAACAAACAGTCCAAGAAGATGAAAAATCTGTGAAACCAGTTTCCAAAAAAACGAAAAAAGAGGAAGTAGAAAAGGCGGAAGAATCGGAAGAGATAATCCCGGACGATATACCGTTCTAAAATATGATAAAGAAAAGAACTACAAGAAGAATTCAGAAAAATATTGTTCCAAAAAAATGTCATTTTTGTGAAATTAAAAAAGAACCATATTTCTTAGATACACCGGATCTTAAAAAATTTTTAACAGAAAGAGGCAAGATTATACCAAGATCAAGGAATGGTCTTTGCGCTAAGCATCAAAGACGATTAACGTCGTCAGTCAAACACGCAAGACATCTAGCGCTTTTGCCTTTTATAGTAAGAGTTTAAAATCATAAATGACTTTACTGCCTATACTTCTTCCAAGCGGGTTTAATTCAAAAGTTGCTGTTAAGGATAAGATTACAGCGGGTCAAATTATTGCCGAAAAAAAAGAAGAATTAACAGACGAAATTATTTATTTGGCAAAAGATCTCAAGATACCCCCTAAAAAAATTACAAAAGCCTTAAAAAAAAATCTAGGTGATAGGATTAACAGGGGAGAAATAGTTGCAGCAAAAAAAGGAAGCCTTGGAATGGGCGGCAAAAAAATTATCAGCGAATTTTCAGGGACTATTAATAAAATAGATGAGGAAAAAGGGGAAATCTGGGTTAGGGTTTTGGCAAAAAGTGACAATCCGGAAAATATATTATCACCTGTTGATGCAGTAGTGGATTTATGTGATAATGAAAAAATTGTTTTAAAAACAGAAAAACCGGCGATTCTTTTGGAAAACACCTGCGGTAAGAACGTGCGAGGAGAATTACTCTGTTTATCAAAAGAATTTATCGACGATGAGGATGTTAAAAAAGAAGTAAGCGGAAAAATTATTGTAGGGAAAAAGTTTGAAAAAGCAGCGGTTTTTAAGGCAATTGCAATGGGAACCCTTGGGATTATAACAACAGATATTGATAATGCAAGATTCTCGGAATTTACGGAAAGAAAAATTGATACTCCGATTTTTAGCATTAATAACGAGAATTATAGTGGTTTATTAAAATATAAAGAGCATCAAGTGTATATGGACTCGAATAATAAGGTAATTATTGTTTTATGAATAAAAGAGTAAAAAGAATTCAATTAGTATTAATAATTTTAATCGCTTTTTTAATTGGTTATTTTTTTGGAATTAATAAAATTGCTTTTGATTGGAAGAATTATTCTCCAAGCGTAAGTGTTGTTAGTAAAGAACCTCCTTCTAATCTTTCCAACGTTGATTTTTCTCAGTTTTGGCTAACATGGCAAAAGCTTGAAGCAACTTATTATGACAAAACTAAGCTTGATCCGCAAAAAATGGTTAATGCTGCAATATCGGGGATGGTTCAGTCTTTGGGTGATCCTTTTACGGTTTATCTTCCGCCTGTACAAAATGAAAACTTTAAACAAGGAATGGCAGGGCAATTTTCGGGAATCGGCGCAGAGCTTGGGATGAAAGATAAGGATATTATTGTAATCGCTCCGCTTGATGGAAGTCCTGCGCAAAAATCAGGAATTAAAGCAGGAGATAAAATTTTAAAAGTAGACAATAAATCTATTGTTGGTTGGACGACCTCACAAGCAGTAGAAGTAATTAGGGGGCAAAAGGGAACACAGGTAGTTTTAAACGTTATTCATAAAGATGAAAAAGAAACTAAGGATATTAAAATTACAAGAGATATAATAACCGTAAAAAGCGTATACGGATGGGTAAAAAAAATAAAAGACGTAGATAATATAAGAATAGCAAAAGATTCTAAATCAAAGGGAATAGCTAAAACTCTTTCGGAAAATAATGAAATTGCGTATATAAGGTTATCGCAGTTTGGAGATAATACAAATAAGGATTGGTCGGCGTTGGTTAGTGATTTAAGTCTTAAAATTAGTCAAGCCAATAATTTTAAAGGTATTGTTTTCGACTTAAGAAACAATCCGGGAGGATATTTAACGGATGCTGTATTTATTGCTTCGGAATTTTTAGGTCAGGGAAAAACAGTAGTTTCGGAAGAGGGAGGAACAATAGAAAAAAAGGTAATGAAGGTAGAAAGACGCGGATTATTTTTAGATAAACCCGTTATTGTTTTAATAAATGGAGGGAGTGCTTCTGCGTCTGAAATTGTTGCAGGAGCATTAAGAGATAATAATAAAGTAAAATTGATCGGAGAAAAATCTTATGGCAAGGGGACAATCCAGCAAGCAGAGGATTTAGGAAATGGGGCAGGTTTGCACGTAACAATTGCAAAATGGCTAACGCCTAATGAAGTATGGGTAAACGGGAAAGGATTGGAGCCCGATATGAAAGTTGAATTTGACAAAAACGAGCCGGAAATAGATACTCAACTTGAAAAAGCAATTGAAGAATTGTTAAAATAGAAATCTACAAAAACTACCTATGAGAAAGTTAATTATATTAGTAACTACATTAATACTATTTTTAACAATATGGAGTTTTGCGGCAAACTATTTACCTAATGCTTCTGATTATTTTAAAAATTTAACAAATAAGAATAAATTAGAGTTAGAAGAAAAAGTAAAAGTCGTTACGGAAGAATCGGTAACAATAGATGTTGTCAAGAGAGTAAAGGCTTCGGTAGTAACAGTCGTTTTGGAAAAAGAAGAATCAATAGGAGGAGAAGAACCTATGCAAATCGGACCATTCCGTATTTTTGGGTTTCAGGAAGAGGGGAATACAGAACCGCAAAATATAGGATCCGGTTTTGTTGTTTCAAAAGACGGGTTAGTTGTTACAAATAAGCATGTTGTTTCATCTGCTGGCAATTATTCAGTTATTACAGGATCTGAAAAAAAATATAAAGTTGAAAAAATATACAGAGATCCTTTAAATGATATTGCAATTTTAAAGATTGATCCAAGCCAAAATAAAACAGAAGCATTAATTCCGGTTGAATTTGGTGATTCTTCGAAGCTTGAAGTAGGTCAATTCGTTGTTGCAATGGGAACAGCATTGGGGGAGTTTAGGAATACGGTTACTACAGGTGTTATTTCCGGACTTGGTAGGGGAATTACTGCAGGGAATGAATTTCAGGGTTTTGTTGAGAGATTAGATAACGTTATACAAACAGATGCAGCAATAAATTATGGAAATTCAGGCGGCCCGCTTTTAAATTCAAGCGGACAGGTGATAGGAATCAACACTGCTATTGCTTCAGGAGGACAAAATATCGGCTTTGCATTGCCGATAAATATACTTAAAGAATCAATTAAGGCATTTAATGAAAGCGGACAATTCGAAAGAGCATATCTTGGCGTTTCTTATAAAATGATTACAAGAGAGCAAGCCTTGCTAAATGACGTTGTTCAAGGAGCTTATGTTCAACTTGTCGTTAATAATTCCCCTGCGGAAAAAGCCGGTATTAAACAAGGAGATATTATTGTAAAAGTTGACAATAAAAAAATTGATGGAGAAAAAGATGAGCTAGCAACAATAATTGCATCTAAAAAAACGGGACAAGTTGTAATAATTACAGTTTGGAGACAAGGTAAAACTACTGACTTAAAAACAGTATTAACTTCTGCAGGGGAAGAATAAAGCTATTTACTTTTTATTGTTTTTAGCGGAGTTCTTTTGCAATGATCATCTTCCAAATCGTGAACAAGCAGTACGGGATCAGCTTCTCCGTCTTTGCAAACGGCTATGCACGCTAATTTAGTATTTTTTTCTCCTAAGGCTATTGGAAAATCTACTGCAATACATTCTTTTGTAATTTTTCTTCCATCAGATTCATTTTCTAAGATCGCCGGCGTTATTCTTGTTGCTCCGAGCTTATATAAATCAAAAAAAGCTTTATATGGATTAGGTTTTAAACCAAAATATCTTATCATTTCGCTTGCAGCATAGTATTTTGCCATATCGTATACTTGACCATATTGTCTTCTGAAATAAGGATCAGGTCTTCCATTTTCGACTGAGTTTTCGGTAAAATGATTTAATCCGTTTCTTACAATTTCTTCGGTTGATTCTTTTAATGCTATTGCCTTATTAATACGACCCATTTTTATTATTTTATCTTTTATTCTTGCGGATAGTACATCAACACTTCTTGTCCATGTGTATCCGTCTGTTGGTTTTTTTGCATTAATTATTGACGTTAATAATCCCTCTATTACAAAATGAATTTCAGGAATTACTGCAATCAATTCATCGGGGGTTCTTATTTTAAAATATTTCCCCTTTGTTTCCCCGATGTCTTCCAGGGCTTTTCTTGTGGCAATTTCACTTTTATTATCTAGGCTTAACAAGCCTTCCGGAATTGGAGCAGTTAATCTTGTTATGTTTCGTTCAGTCTTCATCTTGGATGCTCTTCTAGTTAATAGAGGATTATGATATATCACAGCTTTACTTTATTGTCAAATGCGATTTGTAAATAATGGTTATTTATTGTTTATTGTTATAAAATAAAATAATGAAAATAAGGCAAAACGTTTTACTCAAAAATTATTCAAATTACAAAATCGGAGGAATTGCAGATTACTTTCTAGAAGTCTCTTCAAAGACAGAATTAGTAGACGGTTTAAAAGAGTGGCAGAGTCTTTCTATGAATTTTCCAGCAGATAAAAAACGAATATTTATTTTGGCTGGTGGAGCAAACGTCTTGATAGACGATAACGGTTTTAATGGATTAGTAATTCATAATGTTATTAAAGATATAAAGAATGAAGAGAATTTGGTAACTGTTGGATCAGGATTATTAATAAAAGATTTCTTAGAATTTTGTTTGAATAATTCACTAACCGGATTTGAATGGGCGGGTGGATTGCCTGGAACTATCGGTGGGGCAATAAGGGGTAATGCTGGGGCTTTTGGTGGAGAAACAAGAGACCTAATAGCAAAAGTTAAAAGCTTGGATTTAATTACTCTAGAAGAGCTCGAAAGAACAAAAGAAAATTGCAATTTTTCTTACAGAACAAGCATTTTTAAAGAGCAAAAAAATAACGAATTTATTTTGTCCGTAGTTTTTAACTTAAAAAAGGGAGATAAAGATAAAATAAAAAAATCTATACAGGAAAAAATTGAATACAGAAACTTAAAACACCCAATGAATTTTCCAAGTCTTGGAAGTACTTTTAAAAATATTTCTTTTAATTCATTAACACTGGAAAATCAGGAAAAATATAAAGACTTTATTAAAAATGACCCATTTCCGGTTTTACCAGTTGCAAAACTTTTGCATCTTGCAGGATTAAAGGGGAAAAGAGTAGGAGATGTACAGATTTCCGAAAAACATCCCAATTTTATTATAAATTTAGGTAATGCAAAATCGGAAGACGTAAGAAATGTTATAAAAATGATGAAAACTACGGTTAAAGAAAAATTTGGAATTAATATAGAAGAAGAAATAGTTTATTTAATTTCGTAATCCTTGTATAGGTTTTTTGCAAACTCATCTAAAATTCTTATTAATTTTTCATCTTTTGAATGGATGCTAATTTCTTGAGTACCTACCCAGACAGTCGTTTTAACGAAATTGTGTGATCCGAAAATTACTTCCTTTTTATCAACTTCTAATAATTTTGCGTGTACTTTTTTGGAACAGTGAACAAGTTTAATGTAAGGATTATATTTTATTTTAGATCGCAACCTTTTATACAAGGGCGTATAGGGAAATTTTGTAAAAACTTTATGTTCACGGTGTGATGTTATAATTATAACATTCACTCTTTCTTTTGCCTTTTGAACAAGTTTTTTTAAAAGTATTCCGTCCGGAACATATTGTGAAACAAAAACAATTTCTTTTTTCGCTCTTTCAACCATTTTTACGGCGTGGTTATAAATAATAGATTTGTTATATCGACCGTTATCAATTAAAAGCCTGTAATTATCATCAACATCGAAAAGATAATTTTTAGTCTCTTTTTTACTTAATTGCGGAAATTGTTTCGATATAGAATCTATTAATTTTTGGTGTTTAAACTTAATCATGAAGTCAATATTGTCAAACGCGGCATCGGTTAAGTTTATTCCACCTGTCCAAAATAAATTGTCGACTATAAAGATTTTTGCGTGGCTTCTTTTTAAAAATGGAACAATGTGACCATTTACTCCGGGCTGATTAGCAAGTATTACTTTAATACCGGCTTCTTCTAATTTTTCAAGTATTTTTTCGCTTCTCCTAGTAAGTACTTTTAACTCCTCACGATTTTTGCTTCTTATTGGCAGTATTGGCATAAGATGAATTTTTTCTTTAATGTGTCTTCTGGTGGACCAGTCGATTACAACTCTTACATCAATTCCTTTTTTTACCGCCTTTATTAATGCTTCTTCAAAAATTTTTGTTTTATTTCCAACTTCAAAATACATTGTTTGAATCCAAACTCTTTTTTTTGCTTTAGCTACTTCTTTTATAAAATCTTTAATAAATTTATTTGGGTCTTGTAGTTCGAATTTTCTCATAAGCTACGAGTATATCAGCTTAAAAAAATAAAGTAAAGAAAGCTAAGGTTTATTGACTAAAGATTAAGAATAATTGTATAAATAATTAATGGGCAATATTTTTTTTGATATAACAATAATTATTTGCTTAGCAGCATTTTTATCTTTATTTTTTAAGTTTTTAAGGCAACCGGAAATTTTAGCTTATATTTTAACAGGAGTATTAATTGGTCCATTAGGGTTTTTTCAATTATCTAACCAAGATACTCTTCATACAATGTCACAATTTGGAATAACACTTCTTCTTTTTATGATTGGCTTGGAAATTAGAGTATCGGATCTTTTTCAGATAGGAAAAAATGTTTTACTTGCAGCTTTGGGACAAATTCTATTTACCTTTAGTGCAGGGTATTTAATATCGTGTCTTTTTAATTATTCTTTACTTAATTCACTGTATATCGCAATCGCTTTAACGTTCTCAAGTACAGTTATTATCGTTAAGCTTTTATCGGACAAAAAAGATATGCATAGTTTATATGGAAAAATTTCTTTAATTATTCTATTGGCACAAGATCTTTTGGCAATAATATTTTTAATGCTTTTAACTAGCTTTAATCCAAACACAGGCGGTTTTCAATCTAGTCTAGAAACATTAATGGTTTTTGTTAAAGCAGGGGTTCTTTTTGCAATAGTAATTTATTTAAGTAAAAACGTTTTTCCAAAGCTAGTTGAAGCAGTTGCTAAATCATCGGAAATATTATTTTTAGTTAGCATTGCATGGGTTTTTGGATTTGCAGCATTTGTGAGTTCTCCCTTTATTGGTTTTTCTATAGAAATTGGTGGTTTTTTAGCTGGGCTTGCTTTGGCAAATTCCATCGCGAATTATCAGATTATTGCAAAAGCTAAAATTTTAAGAGATTTTTTTATTGTAATGTTTTTTGTTTTGTTGGGATTTCAAATGAGTTTTGAAAATATTCAGAACATTATTTTTCCCGCAATTATACTATCGATATTTGTAATAGTTTTAAAACCATTAATAACAATGTTTGTTTTAGGAGGTCTTGGGTACAGAAAAAGAACGTCATTTTTATCAGGAATTTCCCTATCGCAAGTTTCGGAATTTTCTTTAGTTATAGTTTTTATGGGTCAAAAACTTGGACACATTGGAAAAGATATCGTTTCTTTAATTACTCTTGTTGGAATGGTGAGTTTTATAACTTCGGCATATTTAATAATTAAAGGAAGCAAGCTATATTTGGCAATAGGGCATTGGTTTAATTTTTTAGAAAGAAAACATACCGGCAATGAACAAATAGTTATCGCAAAAGACGGTTTTGATGATTTAAAAGATCATGTCGTAATAATAGGTGGTGATCAAATGGGGCAGAGTATTCTAGATGCTTTAGAGGAAAAAGATGCAGAAGTTGTAATAATAGACTTTGATCCGTCTGTTGTTAAAAAGCTAGAGCATAAAAACGTCCATAAATTATTTGGCGACATTTCTGATTTAGATATTCAGGAAAGGGCAAAGTTGGACAGTGCAAGATTAGTTATTTCCACAATTCCTGATGTTGAAGATAATTTAATTTTATTAAAAGAATTGCAGCACGAAAACAGAAAAGCAAAGGTAGTTGTTATGGCGCTTGATTCACATGATGCAAAACTTTTATATCATTTGGGAGCAGATTATGTAATTTTGCCACACTTGGCCGGGGGAAGACAGATTGCAAAATTGATTAAAGAAAATAAATTGGACGAAATAAATTCTTTAAAGCTTAATGATTGGATTTACATTAATTAACTTGAATTTCTTGTAATTCTAAGGCATTTTTTGTTTCTTGATAAACTTCTTCTAAATTACCATCCATTAGCGATGGGAGATTGTGCCAACTTTTATTTATTCTATGATCTGTCAGTCTATCTTGTGGAAAATTATAAGTTTTAATTTTTTCAGCCCGCATACCTCGCCCAACTTGAGTAGATCTAATTGACGAAATTTCACTTTGTTGTTTTTCAACTTCCATTTCCCAAAGTTTTGCCCTTAACATTTCCATTGCCAGCTCTCTGTTCTGCGCCTGAAACCTTTGCGTTTGACAAGTAACCACAATTCCAGTAGGCTGGTGTATGAGTCTTACTGCAGTAGAAACTTTGTTAACGTTTTGACCGCCGTGTCCTCCCGCTCTAAATGCTTCAAAAATAATGTCGTCAGGCGATATATGCAAGTCAATATCTTCAAGCTCCGGAAGAATGGAAACAGTTGCCGTAGAAGTATGAATTCTTCCCCGTTTTTCTGTAATTGGTATTCTTTGAACCCTATGGACGCCTGCCTCATATTTAAAAATTTCAAAAGCTCCGCCTGTTGACGAGTTTCCGTCTATTTTTATGACATTTTCGTCTAATTGTTCGACTTTAAAGCCCTTAATTTGTGCAAAACGAGTGTACATTCTTAATAATTCTTCGGACCAAAGTTTTGCTTCTTCTCCTCCGGCTGCGCCTTTTAGCTCCAAAATAACATTTCTCTGATTAAAATCATCATTATTTTCTTCTCTTTTTACCATATTAAGACTAAGCTCTAATGCTTCTTTTTGTTTTTCAAGTTCTTTTATTTCCTCTTTTGCTAAGTCAGAAAATTCCGGATTTTCCAAAAGAGGTTTCGTTTCTTCAATTTTTCTTGAAATTTCCTCAAGCTGTATTAGTCTATAGTCTTCCATAGTGGGATTGGTTTGGTTTATTTAATAGACGATCTATTTTAAACCCATTAACATTTCTCGAAGAGTTTTTGGAGCATTATCCGCTTTTGTTTTTTCTTCCTTTTTCTTTACGATTTTACTTTGGATATCCTGAGCTTTTTTTTGTTTGTTTGCAAATTTTTGGATTCTGGAAGCAGAATCAACAAATCTTTGCTCACCTGTATAAAAAGGATGACATTTATCACAAAGCTCTACATGAATGATTTCCTGCGTAGAGCCGGTTGTAAATCTATTTCCGCATACGCAAATAACCTGCGCATTTTCAAAATATTGTGGATGAATTGCTTGTTTCACAAATGTTATTATATCTAAATTTTGATCTTAATGCAAGGCAAATGCAATGCATTTATTTAATGTTAACCATTAATTGAATTTTTATTAAATTAATAATCATTTTCTGCTTTTTATTCTTGAAAGTTTTTTATCAATGTTTTAAAATACTGAACAATGAAAGAAAAATTTTTAAACGTTTTTAGGAGAAAGCCAGATAAAGCATCTAAGATAAATTGCGAAATTGCATTAGGAGAGATAAGACATTATTTAGAAAAAAATCCAAAAGCTTGCATTGCCGTTTATGATGATGCTCAAGAAAGATTCTACATAAAACACTTACGAGCGTTGCAAGAAGAAATGAGTAAAATTTCGCTGGAAGATAAAGATCAAATAACAATAAAGAAATCAGAAATTGAAACGGCTAAAAATACTTTAGGGCATATTTCGGAAACGAAAAGAAGAATGAAGATACAAGATCCATGTTATGGAAAATTTTTAGAAGAAGCATCAGGTTTACTAGATGAATTTGAAAATTCGTGTTTAAAAAGACTTTCGGAAAGGTACGGTATCTTACCTGCGATGGCAAATTTTTGTTCGCAGGTTCAAATTCTTGCCAGCGAAGTTAGTTCGTCAAGGAGTTGATTAGGGGATAATTCTTCCTGGGTTCGTTTTTGCATATTTTTGAGAATTAGTTTTTCTCCGACAATTATTACGTAGGGAATGGCTTCATTATTAGCATATTTTAATTGTTTTTCCAAATCTAAATTATTTCCTAAATAAACCTCGGTGTTAATTTTTTTATCTCTTAACTGTCGGGCAATTTTTAAAGATTGTTCAGTATTTTCCAAAGAGGGGATAGTCACTAAAACTTTAGTCGTTTGCAGGTTATTTGGAAAAAGATTTAATTCTTCCATTGCTTCTATTAGCCTATCGAATCCAAAAGCAAATCCGACTGCGGGAATTTGCTTATTTGTAAACATCCCAATTAAATTATCGTATCTTCCTCCGCCAGCTACCATACCACTAGAATATTCATCAATTTCAATTTCAAAAATTAAGCCAGTATAATAGTCAAGTCCTCTTGCAAGAATCGGTATGAACTCTACATTTTTTCCTTTTAATATTTTTAATAATTCTTCCATTTCTTTCGTTGGTTTTTTGCTTTCAATTTTGCTTAATATTTCTTCAGCTTCTTTTTTTGAAAAACCGTTTTTTTCAATTTCTTTTAAAACATTTTCTTTTCCGATTTTTTTAATTTTATCTATAGCTCTAATAACACTTGCTAGCTTTTCGTCTGTTACTTCTAGATCAGTAAATACGCTTCTTGTATTAATTAGAATTTTAAAATTCTTAAATCCTAATTTTTTAAAACAATCTGTTGCAAGAGAAATTATTTCTGCATCGGAAAGGGAGGAATTAGTTCCAACAATATCTGCGTCAACTTGTAAAAATTCCCTGTATCTTCCCTTTTGTGTGTTTTCTGCGCGCCAGACATTTTGAATCTGATAACGCTTAAAAGGAAATTTAATTTCGTTTTGATACTGTGCAACAACGCGGGCAAGAGGAACCGTTTGATCGTAACGAAGAGCTACTTTTCTCTTTCCATTATCTTCAAATTTGTACATTAGTTTTTCTCCTTCTTCGCCGTACTTTCCTGTTAAAATTTCTTCGTATTCAAGACTTGGTGTTTCAAGCGGCTTAAAACCATAAGATTCAAACACCTCTTTTAAGATGTTTAAAACATATTGTCTTTTTTTTGCTGTTTTTGGCAAAAAATCGCGAAATCCTTTTAGGGTCTTAGGCTCAATCATAATATTTATATGATACCACAAAAGAAGCGAATTTACTGGCGTTTTTCTTTGGGAATTTTATAAAGATGCCCGAGTTCTCTTATGATTATGCTTATTATGCTGATTACGGGAATTGCAAATATTGCGCCTGTTGCGCCTGCGATTTTAAACCCTACAAGAAAAGATAAAAGAACAATTACGGGATGAATTCTAAATGTTTTTCCTAAAAGTTTTGGACCCCAAATATTATAAATCAATTGCTGGATTACAAGAATAAGAATTAAGATAATTATGGTTTTTGCCGGATCTTCAACAAGGCTTATAAAAACCGGTGGGATTAAAGCAAAATATGGTCCTATTACTGGAATTGCACCAAAAAAGCCTGCCAGTAACCCAACAGATGCTGCAAAATCAATTCCAAGTATTCTTAAAACAAGCCATGTTGCGATTCCGTTTACTACTCCAAAAAGCAGTTGGACCTGAATAAAAGAAGAGAATGTTTGATTCGTTATTCTTCGGATATGTCTTAAATCCTCATGCCACTTATCGGGAACAAGATCAATTATTTCTTTCGAAATTTTTTCCTTGTCGATAATAAAATAAAAAGAGAGTATAAGAATTATTACTATCGAAAACAAAAAGTTAGCAACGGATGGAATATAAGAAATATAGTTATATAAGGAGCTTAGTAAATTATCGTTCCATTTTTTAACAAAATCCGGTGAAGTTTCTAGGTATTTTGGCAACATTAAAGAAAGCGTTTCGAATTGTTTGCTTACAACAGGTATAAAAAGAATAATAACTATCGTTAAAAGAAGTGCTGTAAAAAGGTAGGTAATTATCGTTGATAAAGTTAATGATAATTTTGTAAAACTGTTTATTTTTTTTGCAATCGGTTCGAGTATGAAACTTATTAGCCAGGAAAGAATTAATATTATAATAATATCTGAAAAATTTCCGAGTATTTTCCAGACGAAAGTTAAAAGATACATTCCAACAGCTAGTGTTAAAAGTATAGAGAGAAGCTTAATTGAAGATAATTCCTTTTTTATTTCATCAAACATATCTACAAATTTATTATATAGGAATTTTTAGTTTTGCAAAAGAAGAAATTTAGTCTTTTGTAATAGGGGTTAATTTTTTGCCACTACCTGTAGATGGAACAATTGTGGCGCCTTTTTCCAAGGCATCGGTTGCAATATTTATTTTTGGGTTTATTGGGATTTGCGGAAGCAAGATTATGGTTGATGCAGTAATTCTTTTATTGTCTTCTTTGTTTTCGTATCCAACAACGACGATATTTGTATTTTCCTCAATTTTAGAAAATCCTGATTTTATAAGACCTGATGACTTATCATAAGAATAAGTTTTGGTTATATTTTCTATATCAACCGTTGTTTGTTTTTGATCTTTATCAACAACAATTAATGAAAATTCTTTTTTGTTTATTAAAATTACAGCTCCATTTATAAATTTTGGTATGGTAATTAAATTTATTTCTCTTGCCAATATTCTTCTTGATTGCTTGTTGTAAATTCCTAATATTCCAATTGTTGTCCCTTTTTTTAGATCGGAAACACCAAAGCTTTTATCTGATGGTGAGTTAAATTTCGTAAGTTCGTCTAGATCTATAAATCTTTGGTTTTCATTCATCTCACTAATCGTTATTTGCGTGTCGGAAATATCGGTTACTGTTCCGATCGTTCCCTTTTTTTCGGTGAGCTTAAGTTGTGCAACTTTTGAAGCAATTCTTGATTTAAGATCATCCAGCTGATTTTTTTTAACAGTTGGAGTAGGGGATTCGGTTTCGGTTGATTCTTCAGAAATAGCATATACGGATGAATTTATTGTCAGTAATAGGCATAATATTAAACAAAAAAACAAAGCTTTTTTCATAATTAAAATTCTTCTGTAGAGAAGGTTACAATTTTTTCTACGGTTTTTTCTTCTCCGTTTGCCGATATTGCCGTAATCCTAATAATATTTTGTCCGTCTTCTATGTTTACGGTTGTGGAAAAACTTCCTATGGCCGTTGGTTTTATAACTTGTTGATCTGATTTTGTAACTATTATGATTGTTGCATCTGTTTTTGTTTTGCCTATTACATTGACCACCTTTTTATCAAGCACTTTTTCGTCGGAGGGTTCCGAAATAGTTAAAAAAATTGTTTCTTCAGGAGTAGGTGAAGGATTTTTTACGGTAACTGTTTTTTGCTTTGAATCTGGTAATGATTTTGTAGTTTGATAGAAGTAAAAAGCTCCACCTGCAAATATTAATCCAACAGCAACAGCAATAAATGCTAGTACAATTTTTTCTTTCCTCATATGCGTTTCGGGACTTGATGATACAGTAAAAAGATTCTCTTGTCAAGAAAATCAGAATATGATAGGATTTTAAAAATGGACATAAATCTTCTCGACAAAAACACCTTAAAAATAAAACTAAAAAAAACAAACTTTGTTGTAGATCCTAAAGAGAAAACTCCAAAAACAAGTGCAGACGCAATTATAGCTTTAGATAGAGAAAGCTTTGATGCAACCAGGGTAGCAGATTATAGAATTATTATTAAAGGCCCAGGGGAATATGAAATTGGAGGAATTAAACTAATCGGATATAAATACGATAACGAGTTTACATCATACAGTTTTATAACAGGTAACATATCTGTTTTGGTTGGTAAAGTTAGTTCGCTTGAGAAAATATTAGATAAAATTGACGAGCACAAGATTGCAATTTTGGATGTTGATGCAAAAATGAATCCATCAATAGTTACCGCAATCGAACCAAACTGTCTTGTTTTATATGGAGAGATGGTAAAAGAAGGATTAGAATCATTGGGGAAAGAAGCATTAGAAAGAAAGACAGAACAATCACAAAAATTAACAATAAATGAGGATAAGCTTTCCGAAGAAATGCAAATAATTATTTTAGAGTAATCTTTACGAGAGTAACCGCCTGTAATTATTTGACCTAATTTGTTCCAGTTGAAAATAAATTAAATAATAGTATTATTTCTGTATGACAAAGATTAAACTTCCACCACAAAACGAAGAGGCTGAGCAAAGCGTATTGGGAGGGATTTTAATAGATAAAGATTCTATCGGCACAGTTTCTCAAATTCTAAAACCTAAAGATTTTTACAATGACATCAACGGTTTAATCTACGGGGCAATGCTTTCTTTATACGAAGAAAGAAAGCCAATAGACGTGCTGACTTTAACAGCAAAGCTAAAAAAAGAAAAATTAAGCGAAAAAATTGATTCCAGTTATTTAACAGAATTGGTAAATAGTGTTCCGACGGCAGCGAATATAGAGCACTATGCATTGTTAATAAAGGAAGCATCAACAAAAAGACAATTAATACAAATAGGAACCCATATTGCGGAAATGGGATATATGGAGGATAAGGAAGTCAATGAGCTTATAAATACCGCCGAGACTTCTGTTTTTTCAATTTCTCAAGGACATACTTTAAAAAGTTTTATTCCCATTAAAGACGCATTAGCAGGAAGTTTTGACAGAATTGATGAGCTTCATAAAAAAGGCGCAGGCTTAAGAGGAGTTAAGACAGGATTCGTTGATTTGGATAATATTCTTTCTGGAATGCAGCAATCTAACTTGATAATTTTGGCAGCTCGCCCTGGTCAAGGAAAAACAGCCATGATTGTAAATATTGCTCAATATATTTCTGTTAACGAAAAACAGCCGGTTGGAATTTTTTCTTTGGAAATGAGTAAAGAAGAATTAGTAGACAGGCTTTTAGTTGGCCAGTCAGACGTGGATGCATGGAAATTAAAAACAGGTAAGCTATCTGAGTCGGATTTTACAAAACTATCTCAGGCAATGGGGGAGTTAGCAGATGCCCCTATTTTTATAGACGATACTCCGGGAATTTCGGTTTCTGAAATGAGAACTAAAGCAAGAAGGCTTCAACTGGAATACGGAATAAAGCTTTTAGTTGTTGATTATCTTCAGCTAGCGGATCCTGGAAGAAGGTATGATAATAGAGTTCAGGAAGTTTCTATTATTTCGCAGGCTTTAAAAAATTTAGCAAGAGAACTTAAAATACCGATCATTGCTGCTTCGCAGCTTTCTCGTGCAGTTGAACACAGAGGGGAAAGAAAGCCTCAATTGGCTGATTTAAGGGAATCTGGAGCCATTGAGCAGGATGCTGATGTGGTTATGTTTATTTATAGACCTGATCCTGATGTTATTTCTAATATAATTCCAACAAAATTGCTTATAGCAAAACACAGGAATGGTCCAGTAGGAGAGGTGGATTTACTTTTTAGAGGAGATAGGATAAGATTTTATAATGTGGAGAAAAAAATGGAGGGAGGTGATAAGTAATGGATGATGTAATGAACCAAGGACAACAGCCAGTTTCTCAACCTACACCAAATATTCCAACCGAGACACCAAGTGTTCCTACAGAAACACCTGATGTTCCGGGGCAAGTTCCTCCTCCGCCAGCAGAGCCAGTAGTTCCGCCGGTAACTCCGGTTGAACCACCAGTTCAAGCGCCAGTTTCGGAATCCCAAGTTCCAGAACAGGCACCAGTCGCGGGAGAACAGCCCGTACAAGGCGATGAGCAAAATACACAGGTTGGAGCTTAATTTATAATGGGTTAAAATAATGTGTTTAAGTGTTGTTTTAACCCATTATGTTTTATAATAAATAGCAATAAGTCATAATCATTATGTTTTCATTAGAGCAAATTATTGAATGGCTTTTGATTTATAAATATATTGTTCTTTTTCCGATAATGGTAATAGAGGGTCCGATAATTACTATTATTGCAGGTTTTTTGTCATCATTGGAGCTTTTAAGCATTTACATTGCTTTTTTAGTTGTTGTTGTGGCTGACTTAACAGGAGATTTTATTTATTATTCAATAGGTAGGTGGGGAAGAAAAAAATTTATAGACAAATGGGGAAAATATATAGGAATTGATCCAGCGAGAATAGGAAGACTCGAGGATCATTTTCTAAAACACAGAAAAAAAACATTGATTATCGGAAAAATTTCACACGCAATTGGTGCTCCTATATTGGTTGCTGCAGGAATAGTGAAGGTTCCAATAATAGAATTTTTATGGGTTAATCTTCTGGCAACTTTGCCCAAATCTTTTTTATTTCTTTTTATCGGTTATCATTTTGGACAGGCTTATGTAAAGCTAGATCAATACTTAGATTATTTTACGATAACGTTTATTATCATTGGAGTCACTTTCGTTTTGATTTATTATCTGTATAATAAATATAAGCTTAAGTATAGAATGTTTTTGGACAAACTAAGAAAAGAAGATATATTAGATATTGAATGAGAATTGCAATTTTTTCCGATAACTTTTATCCTGAAATAAGTGGGATTTCCGATTCAATTATAACTACCGGAAAAGAACTGGCAAAATTAGGTCATAAAATAAATTTTTTTGCTCCAAAATATTCTCGAAAAAATTACGATTTATTAAAGCTTCCAAATGAAGAAATTAATTTAGGAGAGAATATTAGGGTTACAAGGTTGACCTCTTTTCCTTATCCAACTGGAACCGCGCAAAGCAGACTTGTTATTCCATGTGGTTTTTCTCTATCTGCGGTAAAAAAGTTTAATCCCGATATAATTCATACAAATGACATAGCTAGCATGGGTATAGAAGCCTTAATTTGCGCAAAATTTCTTAAAAAACCATTAGTCGGGACAGATCATACTCCAATGGTTGAATTTTTAAAGTATTCACCAATTAAGGGTAAATTTATTCAGTCAATGATATCAAGATATGATGCATTGTATTATAATCAATGCAATTTTGTTTCCTCGCCGTGTAATGCAATCTTCGAAGAAATTGAAAAATTTGGATTCAATAAACCGGTTCATAAAGCTCTTTCTAATCCTATATATATTGAAGAATACAAACCGGTTAAAAATAAATGGTCTCTTAAAAAAAAGTACGGTTTGTTTGATTACTCAATTCTTTATATGGGAAGACTAGCTTTCGAAAAAAGAATAGATATTTCTTTAAAAGCCTTAGCAAAACTGGTAAGAAAATATCCGAAGATAGGTTTTGTGATTGCAGGAAAAGGAGCTGTTGAAAAAGATTTAAAGACCTTAACTAAAGAATTAGATTTAGAAAATAATGTTAAGTTCTTTGGGTTCTTAAAAGATAAAAAAGATATGGTTGGAATTTATAATGCTTGTGATCTTTTCTCTATGACAAGTATTGCAGAAACGCAAAGCATTGTAATGATGCAAGCAATGGCTTGTAAAATACCTGTTATTGCTGTAAAAGCTTGGGGATTAAAAGAGTATGTTAACGAAAAAAATGGAATTCTTATCAATGTAAACAACCCAGATGAATTAGCGGAAAAAATTGAATATTTATATAATAACCCTAGTGTTTCAGAGAAACTTGGAGAAGGAGGTAGGGATTTTGTGGAAAATTTTTCACCGATAAAAATCGCAAAAGAATGGGAAAGCATATACGAAGAAACAATAAAAAGCTACAAATCCTCGAGATAAACATTATTGTTTTAATTTTTCTTTTAGATATAATACTTTTATAGTTATGAAATTAAGTTTTGTTATTCCGGCATATAACGAAGAAGCGTATGTAGGAAAATGTCTGGAGTCGATTTTTAAAGACGCAGAAGGAAAAAATTATGATTACGAAGTAATCGTAGTAAACAATGCTAGTACAGATAATACAAAAAAAATCGCCTCCTCATTTAAAAAAGTTAAAGTTGTTGATGAGCCTAAGAAAGGTTTGGTTAATGCCAGAAGAGCGGGGTATTTGGTTTCAAAAGGAGATTTAATTGCTAATGTAGATTCCGATACCATTTTAACTCCCGGATGGATAGATAGAGTTTTCTACGAATTTTCAAAAGACAAGAATTTGGCTGCATTATCAGGTCCGTTTTTATATTATGATGTTTCCAAGTGGATGGTTAAAACAGTAAGAATATTTTATTACTATGCTTTTGGTGTTTATTTATTAAACAGGTTTGTTTTAAAGCAGGGTTCGATGATTCAGGGAGGTAATTTTGTAGTGAGAAGATCCAGCTTTGTAAAAGCAGGAGAATTTAATGATGATTATGACTTTTATGGAGAAGATGCAGACGTTGCAAGAAGGCTTCATAAAGTCGGACCGGTAAAATGGACTTTTAATTTTCCAATATATGCTTCAGCAAGAAGACTCGCCAAGGAAGGTCCGGTTACTACTTCTTTTAGGTATACTATTAATTATATTTGGACATTTTTATTTAAAAAACCATTTTCCAAAACCGCAAGCGATGTAAGATTTGCGAAAGTTAACAAAATTTTACAAATTAATCCAGAGAATAAAAAAACAGAAATTATTGGTTCGGTTATTACAGTATTAGCATTAGCGCTTCTGCCATTAACGATAGTAGGTTTTGTTTATCATATTATGCGTAATAAACTGCCTGTGGTAGCAAGAAATTCAAAAAATAAATTATTTGATTAAGGGTGGGCAAGGAGAGATTCGAACTCTCAAGGTCTTGCAACCAATAGTTTTTGAGACTATCGCGTATACCGTTCCGCCACTTGCCCTTATTTAGCTTTGCGTTTTGAACCTCTCTATTATATAATTTAGTTTATGACACTTCAAGAAATATATGAATTAGCAATAAAAATGGGAATTAATGCAGATCCCCGTGGTGAAGATCAAGTTATTAAAATCTTAAAAAAAAATAAAAAAGAATATGAAGAACTTTCTTCGGAGAAGAAAAAGTATTTTGATCAGGAGTCATTAATAAACCCATATGCTGATTCAAGAATCTTATATGGAAATCCTAAATTAAATATTAAAAAAGTAATTTCGGGCATAGATGTGGAATCGGGAGAAATTGCATTGGTGGATATGTTAAATCAAAAATTCAACCCTTCTACGTCAAAGACTTCGGAAGGACAAGGAAAAATAGACTTAATCATTGGTCATCATCCCGAAGGTTGTGCCTTAGCAGGATTGGACGAAGTTATGGACATTCAGGTGGATTTATTAAGTAACTATGGAGTACCCATTAACGTGGCAGAGTCATTGTTAAAAGATAGAGTAAGTCAGGTTAAAAGGGGATTAAATCCGACAAATCATCAAAGAAGCGTTGATGCTGCAAAACTATTAGATATTCCATTTATGGTTATTCATACGATTTGTGATAATTTAGGACATAATTTTTTATCTCAGAAATTGGAACAAAAAAATTGGGATACGGTTGGTGAAGTTTTAGAGGAAATTTTGAAAATTCCCGAATTCAGAGAATCAAAAACAAAAAAAGCAGGACCAAGAATTACTGTTGGTTCAGAAAAAAACAGAGCAGGAAAAGTAGCAATTACCGGATTTACAGGTGGAACAGAGGGGTCAAGGTTAATTTATGAAAAAATGTCGCAGGCAGGTATTGGAACAATTGTTGAAATGCATATGAGTGAAGATCATTTTAAAGAAGCTAAAGGACAACATTTAAATGTTATTGTCTCCGGTCATATGGCATCTGATTCTTTGGGAGTAAATTTGTTTCTGGATGAGCTCGAAAAAAAAGGCATTGAGGTTATTCCGTTTTCGGGATTAATAAGATACAAAAGAGGAGGAATTAAATAATTATGATTTCAGTTACAGAACTTCGAAGCGGAACTGTTTTTGAGGACGGTGGAAATACCTACATAGTTCTTTCTTATGAACATATAAAAATGGGTAGGGGAAGTGCAAATATCAAGGTAAAAGTAAAAAACATAAAAACCGGTGCAACCACAGAAAAAGGATACATAAATGGAGCTAAAGTAAAACCGGTTACGGTTTTTAAAAAAGAATTGCAGTATTTGTATAAAGATGATGATTTTGCCTATTTTATGGACCCGAAAACCTTTGAACAGACTACAGTAAAACTTGATTTAATTGACGGATATGATTTTCTTAAAGAGGGTATGAATTTTATGGTAAGTGTTTTAAACGATGAGCCATTGTCTGTAATGTTACCTCCTAAAATGGATTTAGTTGTAGCGGAAACTGGACCGGGTGTAAAAGGAAATTCAGCGACAAATATCTTTAAAGATGCTGTATTAGAAAATGGTGTTAAAGCGAGAGTTCCACTTTTTATAAATATTGGCGATAAGGTCCGCATAGATACTAGAACTGGAGCGTACACAGAAAAAGCATAAAGCAAAATCCTATGCAATTTTTTATTTTCGTTTTGGCAATTTGTTTTTTTATATTCTTGTTTGTTTTATACAATCTCTCTAAAGACGATTTCTTAATTATAAGAAAAGATATTGCGTTGGAAAGCCTTTTTAATACTGCATTTAGCGTTGCTTTTATATCGCTTTTTTTTGCTAGATTTTTTTATGTTATATTTAATCCCACCCCGATTTTAAAAACTTTTTTAGGTTTTATGGTTTTTCCTTATTTTCCAGGTCTTTCTTTGGCGGGGGGATTGATTGGGGGATTAAGTTATTTATTAATTCATATTAATTTTAAAAAAATGCCCATTGGAAGAATTTTCGACATATTTATTCTAAGCTTGTCTGTAGTTTTACCGATAGGTATTTTGGGAACTATTTTATTAACCGGTTTTAAAAATGCATTAAGCTTGGGATTATTATTTTTAATTAACTTAATTATTTCAATAATTCTATTTAAAATTATATGGCCATATTCCCAAAAAAATAATCTAAAGGAAGGAAGTCTAGGAATAATTTTTTTAACAGCACTTTCGTTAATTAATTATTTATTTAATATTATTACAAATTGGGGAAGGGTAGTGTTGTTTAGCAAAGACAATTTACTTTGGGTAATAATACTTATGGCATCGATTGTTTTTATTGTAAAACAGGAAATTGCAATTAGATCCTCAATCAAAAAATGAAAAATACAAAAATTGTATACGAAGATTCAGATATTTTAATTTTAAATAAAGACGCAGGAATTACGGTTAATAAATCTGATACTACTCGTGGTGAGCATACAGTTCAGGATTTCTTAGAAGAAAAACTAAGATTAAACGATACTTCTTGTGACAATTCTTCTGATTTTTTTAAAAGAGCGGGAATAGTTCATAGGCTGGACAAAGAAACGTCAGGAATTTTAATTGCTGCAAAAACCCCTGATGCTTTTTTGAATCTTCAAAAACAGTTTAAAGAAAGGAAGGTAAAAAAAACATATATAGCACTTGCTCACGGAAAAATGCTTGAAGAAAATGGGGAAATTAGGGTTCCAGTTGGTCGTCTTCCCTGGAATAGAAAAAGATTTGGTGTTTTAGCTGGAGGTAGAGAAGCATTAACGAAATACAAAGTATTAGAAGCGCTCGAAGTAAAAATAAAAAATTCTAGAGAAATTCTTACTCTTTTAGAGCTTTTTCCCGAAACAGGAAGAACTCATCAAATAAGAGTTCATTTAAAATACATAAATAGACCAATTTTTAGCGATTATCTTTATGCAGGAAGAAAAACCGCAAGAGATGATCGAAAAATCCTTCCAAGGGTTTTTTTACATGCAAAAAAAATTAGCTTTTTTCATCCTGTAACAAAAAAGCTTGTAAGCTTTGAAGCACAAATTCCGGAAGAGCTTACTGAAGTTTTAAAATTTTATGGATTTAAACAAGTAATTTTTGCTAGTATAAAATAAGGAGGTGATTGTTATGGGTAGCTTTGGTGGATTTTATAAGGGAGAAAAGAAGAAACAAAAAAAAGATAAACAATCAAAAAGCGTATTTAGCGATAAACCAATTTATTCTATGCCGGAAATAATATCAAAGAAAAAACAGGAATAAAGATATTTATGGTAAAAAAAAACTACAATAAATCACTTAATCTTGCGATAATTTTTTTTGCGTTTTTTATATTTTTAATAATAGTTTCATTAATATGTAAAGCTGTTGTTTTGATTAATAAAAGCATTTTTGATGGAGAAAATCAATTAACCATAGAAATTATTGGTGATAAGGGCAGAAATAAATTGATATCATTTTCTCCTAAAAATAATTCTATTTATATTGTTGATGTAATAAATACAGAGGGAAATAAAAATATAAAAAGCGCGTTGGAAATTCCGGTTGACAAATTTATTTATACAAAAAAAAATATAAGTGAAAAAAACCTTAAACAAACACTATTTTTATATTCAATACCTTTTTTAAAAGATAAAACTGATTTAACAATAGTTGATTTTATCAGGTTATTCTTATATGCAAATTCAGTTCCTTCGAATTCTTTATATACAAAGGAAATATCATTAAAAAACGATTTTAATTTAATAAAAAATTCTGGGATATATTCATTTTTTATAGATCCAAAGATTGCAGAGGAAAAAGTGTCCATAGAAATTATTAACGGAACAGACGTTTATGGATTAGGCAATAAACTAGCTAGTTTTGTTTCAAACACAGGCGGAAATGTAATAATGGTTTCAAATGCAGATAAAGAAGAGTTGAGTTCAAAAATAATTTATTTTGAAGAAGAAAACTATACTGTTAAAAAATTGGCAAGAATTTTAAATCTAAAAAAAGAAAAAACAAAAAATAAAAAATTCGGTGAGGTTACAATAATTATTGGCAAAGACTCCCTAGATGACTTAAAATTTTAATATGATGTTAAAAATAATTTTAATAATATTTATTATCTCTTTTATTTGGGCATTGTTTTCTCTTAAAAAAAACAATGAAAAACAGGATATTGAAAAAATAAAAAGAAAACTAAACAAGGGTAGGGTGTTATACCAAAGTCATCATTCTGCCTGATCTTTATTGCTGGTTTGTTCGGTACCTTCTTCATTCTTTTTAAATTTTATATTTTTATCCAGCTCAAGACAATTATTCTCAAGATGAGTAAAAGTCGGATGATCCTTATACCTTGATGCTCTTTTTATTTCTTTAATAAAAATTATTACTTTGTGTATATCAGCGCATTTGATGTATGCGTCGTATTTATTTCCGTTTTTAATAAAACGAATTAATCTTTTTCCAATGTCATCAGGAAGGACACCAATATATGTATTTTCCTCATTAAGTATGAATATTTTTGATCTTTTAATGGATAAAATTACTGATTGTCCCGTTCTTAACATCTGAAGTACCCTTGGAGTAGCAATGTTTACCAGTTCTATGACTTTAGTTTTTCCTGATTCCTCGAGAAAATTATTATTAAGCTGTAATCCCGTAGATCCGTTGGATTTTTTCGAGATTTTTTCCTTAAGGCATTTTAGGTTTTTTATTGCTATTGGATTAAGAGGATCAAGTTTAAAAACTTTTTGATAAGCTATTTTTGCTTTATCAATTTTACCAAGAACCATATATGCCAAGGCTAATCGATTGAGGGTTTCTATGTCATTTGGGTTTTCAGATAATAAGACTTTATTAAGGCTTATAGCCTCTTCCCAATTTCCTTCTAGTGCAGTTTGAATTGCTTGATTTTTTAATGTCATTTTTTAGGGGTGCGAACTGAAAAATTCTACTATTATTTATTGCAAAAGTCAAGGTATATGTGTAGAATATTAAACCATGAGTGGACATTCAAAATGGGCACAAATTAAGCGTCAAAAAGGAGCAGCAGATGTTAAAAAGGGAAAGACTTTTACCAAGCTTGCCAAGGCAATAATCATTGCTGTTAAACAAGGTGGGGGAATAGGAGATCCAAATCAGAATTTTCGTTTAAGATTAGCAATTGATGCGGCAAAAGCGGTTAATATGCCCAAGGAAAATATAGAAAGAGCAATAAAACGTGCGATGGGAAGAGAAGTGGGGGAATTGGAAGAGGTAATATACGAAGGATTTGCCCCGGGTGGAGTTTCGGTAATCGTTGAAGCCGCAACAGATAATTCAACCAGAACAACCTCGGAAATAAAAAACATTTTTAATAAACATGGAGGAAGCTTTGGGCAACCCGGTTGTGTTGCTTACCAATTTAAACAGATGGGTCAAATAATTATAGAAAAAGAAAATAAGAGTTTTGATGAAGTTTTTGAGTTGGCATTGGAATGCGGGGCAGAGGATATTTTAGACGTAGACAGCGAAGTGTTTATTTATACTCAGGTTTCTTCTCTTGCTAAAGCAAGAGAAGGCCTTATGAATAAAGGAATGAAAATTTTGGATTCAGACCTTGTAAGATTGCCAATTATTACGGTTGAAATTAGTGACCAGGAACAACAAGGTAAAATAATAAAACTTTTAGAAACAATAGAAGAATTAGAAGATGTTCAAAAAGTTTACTCAAATATGGTTTAAAATAAATGAAATTAAATAGCAAAAGTAATTACAGCATTAAAATACGATCCTCATTTTTTTCAAAGGTAAAACAATTGATAAAAAAGATAGTTGAAGATAAAAGACAAAAGTTTATATCATCGGTGTTGGGACTTTCTGTTGGTTTATTTATTGCAGAACATTTTTTAGGTAGGTCAGGTGTGTTAATGATTTTTATTCTGTCGTTTATCACGAGTTTTCTTCTTTATCTTTGTATTAGGAATGATTTAAAAGGAAATTTTTTTTGGCAAATATTTATATTGCCATTTTTTTATAGCTTGGCGTTCGGTTTATTTTATCTTTTGATTCCTGCAAGATATATAACAAGAATTATAATGACAACGTTTTACGCAATCGGTTTGTATTCATTATTTTTAGCGGAAAATATTTTTACGGTTTCATCAATTAGGACAATAGCCTTATTATCAAGCGCAAGGACAGTATCCGTTGCATTAACTTTGTTATCATATTTTTTTCTATCCAATGTTGTGTTTTCTCTGCATTTGAATTTACCTTTAACAATATTACTCATTTCACTTTACACCTTTCCGATAATTCTTCAGTCAATTTGGATATATACGCTCGAAAGGAAGCTATTCTCTAATATTTTTTGGGTAGTGTCCTTAACGATATGCTTAATACAAATTGCTGTGCTTTTATGGTTTTGGCCAAGTACTCCAACACTTCTGGCGTTATTTATAAGCGGTATTTTTTATAGCGTATTAGGGTTATCACATGTCTGGTTAGAAAAAAGGCTTTTTAAAGGTATAATTTGGGAATATATCTGGGTTATCTCAATAATATTTTTAGTGCTTGTATTTTTTACCTCTTGGACTTAAAAATTTTTCTATCCACTGGAGAAGAGGGGAGGAGCCTCAAGAAGCAACAGCAGTAAATTAAAATTGGTATAGTTTGATATAGTCTATAAAAGTATCCTATAATATTATAAGTTACAGTAAAATTTTTTGTGGATAACTTTTTCTTTTCACACAGATTAAAGTAAAATTTTCACGGGATTAAAGCAGGGTAACTACTCTATGGACCATAGAAACCACTCAAGTAATAAGCTATAAATGGCATTAATGCGAAAAAAATACGAAACCCTTTTCGCTCCCTATGTTGATATGCTAAGTTATTTATTTTTGAAGCTAAAAAATACAAAATAGATTGATTTGACGGGCTAAATTCAATTAGGTATCGACCGATGGGAAGAGAGGTGCTTAAAAGTTAATAAATTAAGAAAAAAACCATTAGATCAATAAAGGGAGTAATAATGATTATTATAGATGTTGATATTTATTCCTTTATACTCTCCATAGTATTGCCAAATGGTAAAAAAAACATTTTTATAAGCGCTGGGAAAGAGAAAGTGATTATGTCGCACAATAATACTTTTACGACATCTCTCAGGCACGATTTCCAGGAGAAGTGGTAAAAAATCAGTATTTCTTTTCGTTTTTTTTAACAATTTATTTATATTAGCTGCTCTCGTATTGAATATTTCTCCGTTTTATCTTTATGCTAAATATTTACACTATCCCCTACTATAGGATTTAATAATTTTATTTTTTTGCAGAAATTGAGCCTAGATTAAATAATTTTATGTATTCTCCGAAGCTAGAGTGGTGTTAAATAATAAATATCTCTGCCATATTATTTTGTATTGCTATATTTAACTGTTCTGTTTGTATAGATGATAATGGTGCACCCGAATCATCAATTAATTGAGTGTCGATATTTGGCAATTTCATACTAAAACGTTTCATTCTATGTAAGGCTGTTCTTCTGCAGCTATGTACAATAGGTGGTTCAAAAAGCCCAAAAAACTCAGTGTCTTCTTTTTTTACAATTCCGCTTTCGCCATATCGTTCAATATAAAGGATTGTAAAAACATGCGTATCTAATTCAAAAACATTGTAATATTCTTTTTCATTACCGGATATTGGCCTGATAAACCTTGAAAAACCACGACTTATAGCATCAATTTTTTCGGTACTTGATTTAATTGTTACTTCGTTGTTTTTTGAAGAATAATTATCTACAGCATTAATAAAATCAGCTAAGCTGTGAACAACGGCAATGCGTGCATTTGGCTTATTGTATCTATTCGGAACATATCGAATAGGATCTTCTTGATTATAGTTATTTGAATTCCACTCTAGAGCTCTTTGTAACTCTGGTATCATATTTTAATAATATAGCATAAAATATCCCCAAAATCAACTATAGGATATATTTATAGACTAGCGATCGTGTCTTTTTGGAATTGTTCTTTTGTTCCATAAAGCGTGGCAATAACTCCTCCTCTTTCGATAAATCTGTTTTGAGCAACCGAATTTTCGTCGGGAACATCTTTTGGAACCACGAGTACATAACCAAAGTTTGTTTGTCCGTAGTATTCACTAAGAGGTTTAAATACATCAATAATTCTTTTACTTCTTATTGCTGGCTGTACGGTGTGACCAAGCTTTGCTTCCCAAACCACAGGTAATCCGTCAATTACGCTTAATATATCGTATTCAATTATTGCTGATAATGGTTTTGGTTCTCTAAAAACAACATAATTAATACCCTTTTGTCTAAATCTATATTTTCCTTTTAAAGTATCATCTGGTATAGGCGCAATAGTTATTGGTAATATTTCAGACATTTTTCCTATTAAAGACGCAATATGTAATTCAGCCATTTTACCCATGAAATCACCATTTCTACTTTTGTTTTTACCATTTCCGTTATTTACTCTAATTCCATTATTTATTAATGTTTGGATTTCGCTTATATCTGGTGGTAATTTTCCTATTTCTTCTACAATTTTTTGAAGAGTTTCGTTTGTGGATAAAACATAGGGAATTTTATCTTCTTTTGGTTGTTCGATTTGATTTCTAGGTTTATATACTTCGTGCATCCCGCCTATTTTTCACTTTCTTTAGGCAGTTCTTTTATAATTTTAGTTTGGTTAATTTTATCTTCGCCAATTTTTTCTCCAAAATAATGAGCTTTATATTCTCCGTCTATTGGATCTTTTAATAAAGCAATCATTCCTTTTTCACCTGGAATAACTATACCGCTTGTTTCGTTGCTTATACTTATATATGCAATTTCTTTAGACCCAACTTTTGGTTTTATTTCAAGTTTTACCCAGTTATTATTATTGTCTTTAATTATTTCTCCATCCGGATCATCGCCATATTCTACAACTGTTGCAAATGAGATTAACGCTCCCTTGGCATCATTAATGGAAACTCCGTTTATCTCGCTAATATCGGAAAACTTAAGATAGGTAGAGTCAGTTGTGGTAGGCTTATTTCTGAATCGTGCCCCTTCCAATATTGATACTTCCGGGATTAATTTTGTTGGCTCCATTCCTTTGTTTAAAACCATTTCTATCGCAATTTCTTTTCCTGATTTTCCTTCTTCGGAAGATTTTCTTGATTCTAATCCTATATATGTTGCTGTACCTATGCCAAGTGCAAAAGCAAGTGGAGCAACAAGTCTATGAATAAATTTTTGCCTTCTAGTCAAATGTTTTTTCGCAGGTTTTTTGTAAGGAGATTGATCATGATCTAGTTTTTGATTAACTTCGTTGATTCCATCGGGTATCTGATCTTCTGATAAGATTTCTCCGGTTTTAAAGTTTACGTGGGTAACGCTGTTGTTTTGATTCTCGCCAAATTCTGACATAATGTTATATTAATTTTAAAAACTTGTATTGTCAAGTTAACAATTTGACTTTTTATCACTATATGTCGCATAATTTAATTAAAGCGGATAAGACCAAAGCTATCTTATGTCGTAGAATAAAATATGACAAATAATCTGCCCGAATTAATTGATCAATTTTTAGAATATTTAGAAATAGAAAAAAATTGTTCAAAACTAACCATTCGTGACTACCGTCATTATCTAAAGGTTTTTGAAAAATGGTTCATCTCTACTCTACCAGAGAAGTCTATAAAAGATTTAGACCTTACAATAATTAGAAAATACAGAGTTTTTTTAGCAAACAGAACTGATGAAAAAGGACTAACTTTAAAAAGAGTAACGCAAAATTATTACATTATTGCACTTCGTTCTTTTTTAAGATTTTTAATAAAAAATGATTTCGAAACGCTTGAGCCTTCAAAAATAGATTTACCAAAAACGGAAAGCAGAAGTCTTAAATTTTTAGAAAAAGATCAAATAGATAGGATGGTAACAGTTGCCGATACTTCAAAAATAGAAGGAATTAGAGACAGGGCGATTTTGGAGTTATTGTTTTCTACCGGTCTTCGCGTATCGGAGCTTGTAAGCTTGAATAGGGATAAGATAAATCTAGAAAGGCGTGAATTCGGAGTTATTGGAAAAGGAGGAAAATTGCGACTTGTTTTTATTTCTGACAGAGCTTCTGATTGGATTAAACGTTACTTGGAAAAACGGGAGGATGTTTTTAAACCGCTTTTTATTCGCTATTCAGGAAAAGAAACAATAGAAAATGGTGGAGAAAAAATGAGACTCACGGTAAGAAGTATAGAGAGAATAGTCAAGAAATATGCAAGGCTTGCTCATTTGCCGATAGAGCCTACTGTTCATACTCTTCGTCATTCATTTGCAACGGATCTTTTAACCAATGGTGCAGATCTTCGTTCTGTTCAGGAAATGCTTGGACACAAAAATATTGCAACAACTCAGATCTACACACACATAACTAATCTTCAGTTAAAAAACGTTCATAAAAACTTTCATAGCGGTAATAAATAATTATTTTTCTCTAGTTCCTCTTAATCCATATAATTTTATCCAGCCCGAATCTTTAATACCCCTATGTCTCCCTTGAAATTCTGCTGCTTCTAGTCCAAATTCGGACAGAGCATAAAGAAGGTAATATATATGATTATTTGGATTGCTACAACCTTCTTTAAAAATAAAATCCAAAATGTCGTCGATTGTTTGTCTAGTTATTTCAGAAAATAATCTTTTTGCCAAATTTTGCCCTTCGTCGCTATTCCAAATAATTCCCTCTTTTTCTATTAGCTTTTCCAGTCCTTTATCTTTTCTTGTAATTCCCGGAAGGTAACTTGCTCCGGGAAAAACATAAATATCGCTTGTTGAAAAAGTGCCATAATGACTTTTGGGTATTTTTATGCTTATTTCAATTAACTGAAAGCGTTTTACGCTTTCTTCGACTCCTCTTAATTGATCAGTAAAATCCCTTAATTCTATGTGCATTGTGTTTTTAGGGAAAAGTCCAACACGAAAAACAAAATGGTCTTTTTTTAGCGTTTCCTCTCCCAGTCCTTTTGGGTTTTCCATAACTATTATTTCTTGCAATCCTAAATCTTTTTCTTTACACCATTCATCATAAGTTTGATTGATTCTTTTTCCATTTTTGTCTTTAAAGTTTGGTTGTTGCCACAATCTTACCGATGATAATTCTCTTTCTCCAAAAAAAGCTTCAAGTTGTTCCATAGAGGATATTCCCATTACCCAAGGTGTATTTCCCAGTCGTTTTTTAGAAGTTTTATAACAAGTTCTTAATCCAACCTCTTTATCGGATTGTAATGCTTCGGCCATTTTTACTCTTAATTGTTCTTTATCTTTTATATTAACTACAGTTTGTACAATTCTAAGTTTTTCGGGAAAGCATTGAAGCATAGAGGTTATTTTACCTTTTGTTGTTAGAAAAGATTCTATTGCGTTGTACCAAAATTCAAAAACCCTGTTTCTTGCTCTTTGAATATGTAAGTTTGATCCTAGTGGCTCCTTGTCTGTAATAATGCATTCTAAATCATTACTTTCGCAGGCGGAAACTTTGGCCGGATGTAAGTTCATTTTTTCAGCAGTTATTTTTAGTTCATGATTAGGGCTTGTGTTTATTTCCTTAGACATACTTTGTTAAATACACGATGAGGCAGTATTTATTTTTTATGAAATGCTGATGCAACTCTAAGAGCAGCATTAATTCTTCTTGTATCCGGTACAATTTGGGTTATTTTTTCTCCTGTAGTCGGATCAATGGCTGTAATATTTCTTTCGCCTGCTTTAAATGAATCTTTAAGCAAAGTCCTTAATGTATCATCGGCACAACCTAGTGGATATTTTTCTTGATTTGACATAATTCTTGGTAACTATAACATTAAATCTTTATAATGGCAAGTTTAATTCAGAGGGTTTCGTAGCTTAGAGTTATGGTTACGCTGATTGTTCCTTCTCCCGGATTCAATTCTGTAGGAGTACTGCTATCATCTTCTTTGGTTAAGCCCCCTATGTTTGCTTTTTGATTATTGTAAGGAGTTCCGTATTTTGATTCATAAACATTGATTAGTCTGCCTAATCTTACTCCCGAAAGCTTTGCGATATTCCCGGCTTTTTGCTTAGCCATATTAATTGCTTTTTTTCTTGCTTCATTTTCAAGTTGAGTTTTTAATTCATCGCTAAAATCAAAATTTACATTATTAACGATATTTGCTCCTTCTTTGGTTGCAGCGTCAATGACATTATTTATTTTTTTAATATCTTTTATTTTTATTTGTATGTTTTGCGTAGCGCTATAGCCGGTTATTCTTGATATGTCGTCTTTGGATCTGGTTAATTCACTAATTTGTACCGGGTAGGTATTATAATTATATTCAGGGTAAATATTATAGTTTAATGTTTCAATATTTTTTTCCTCGATACCAAGTTTCTTAATAGCGCTAGTGATTTTTTTAGAAGCGGAATTAATTTTTTCTTGAGCTTCTAAAACAGTTATTCCTTTTCCGCTAACCCCTACTGTTACGGTTGCTATATCCGGTATTCCCACTGCCTTGCCTGTTCCTTCAGCAGTAAAAAAATCATTTTTACTTGTTATTGTGCTATTTATATAAAATGGTATTGGACCTGCAATTTTTGTATAGAGAAAAAAACCAGCAAGTATTAATAAGATATAAATTATCGGTTTTTTAAATTCCTGATAAAAAGTTTTCATTAGTTAAATTTTAAATATTTATAAAGAGCTTGTCAACTTTAGAACCTTTTAAGATTATGTTATAAATAATTGAGTATAAAAAATTTATTATGTTAAGAAAAATCTTAATAATTTTTTTTGTTTTTTCTTTTTTGGTTTTAATACGCTCAATGTTTTCCAACTATTACCCTGATTTTAGTGTTCACTATTACGGATACAGAATGGTTTTAGAAAACTTAAATCCTTATATTAACAAGGGAGAAATGTTTGTTCCTCATGTTTATCCTCCTTTTGCGCTACTGTTTTTTTACCCGTTTAGCTTTCTAAATTTTTTTCTAGCACAAAAAATATGGTTCTTTCTTTCCTTAACGTTTTTTCTTTTATCTATTTATATAATTTTTAAAATTAATAAGGAGAATTTATTTTCAACAATGGGATTTTTGATAATGGGATTAATTTTTTTATATTTTCCTTCACGATTTACATTGGGAATGGGACAAATAAATAATTTAATATTATTCATTACCGTGTTAGGAATTTATTACCTAAATAAAAAAGATGATTTTAAAAGCGGTATTTTTTTTGGATTAGCAATTTCTATAAAATTTTTCCCTTTGCTATTTTTAATTTACTTCATTTTATTAAAGCGATATAAATTATTAATAACAACAATTTTAAGTTTTTTTATTTTTTTAGTTTTGGGATTTATTTTTATTGGTTATGACCTAAATATTTATTTTTATAATTCAATTCTTCCATCTCTTTTAAATTCATGGAAAACGGAATATTATAATCAATCAATATCTGCGTTTGTGGGAAGACTTTTGATAGAACCTTCGCTTAAAGAGGTAGTTAAAATTATTGCTTCCTTTTTCTTTATAGCACTCTCGTTTAAAGCAATATATTTAATCCATAAAAAAGAGATTAAAAATAAGATTAATTTATCTTTAAGTATTTTAATAATTTTAAGTTTAGCGATAAACAATTTTACATGGCAACATCATTTTGTTTTATTGACATTCCCATTTTTAACAATAATATTTTATTTACTAAATAATAAACTATTTTTTTATAAATATTATTTATTAATAGGATTAGCTTATTTATTAACAACACTTAATATTAAAAATCCAGATGGTATCCCGGTAATTTTACAATCACATCCTTTGTATGGGTTAATAATTCTATGGTGGGTTAATTATTCTTTTTTAGCTGGAAAAAAGCAGCCATAGTTAAGTTTTTTAAAAGCGTAGCAACGTTAATTGGCCCTATTCCTCCAGGAGTTGTCGTATACAAAGATGCAATATTTTTAATTTTATTCTCGATGTAATCTCCATAAAATTTTCCATCTTCTTCTTTATGTTGTCCAATGCCAATTAAAATTACGTCTTTTTTAAGCATGTCCGGCTTGATTAATTCCCTCTTCCCTACTGCAGAAATAATAATATCGCTTTCTTTAATAATTTTAATTGAATTTTCAGTTTTGCTGTCTAATGAATTTACTTTAATTTTGTTTTTTTGAAGAGTTTTTTTTATTGGAATTCCTCCTGTTAAGCCTTTCCCTAAAATTGTAATTTTTTTATAATTAAGGTTATTAATTTTTTTTAGCACTTCCAAAACAGCCATTCCTATTGGGTATTCGAATTTTGAATTAGAAGTAAATCCATCAATATCTTTATTGGGTTTTACCAAAGATATAATTTTTTTTTGATTAAAATTTTCAGGAAGCGGCAATTGAATGATTATTCCGTGAATATTTTTTTCTTTATTTAGTTTATTTACACAGTCTACGATTTCTTGTTCTGTTGATTTTTTTAAAAAATTATAAATGGATGTTTTTGCTCCGATTTCTTTTGCTTTTACTTTTTTAATATTAATATAACTTAAGGATGAAGGATTATCGCCGACGTTTATTATTGCTAAATGAGGGACAATTTTTGATTCTATGATTTTTCTTTTTAAGTCATCCAAGATTTTCTGAGCGATTTTTATTCCGTCAATCTTCATTTTCTACACATGTGGCAGATGCAACATGATCGTTTTGATTAGAAAATCTCATTAAAATTACTCCTTGTGTATCGCGAGAAAGCCTTGGAATTGAATTTACGTCAAGCTTCACGACTTGTCCTTTTTGAGAAGTCATAATTACCTCTTTTGCGTTTACGGGAAGAATTTGTGCAAAGGTAACTTTTCCTGTTTTTGCAGTGACTTTTGCAACTTTTATTCCTTGACCTCCTCTACCCTGTCCTCTAAATAGTTTTGCCGGAGTTTGTTTACCGAGCCCATTTTCCATAATCGTTAAAAGATTTAATTCGTCTTTCCCTTCTAAAATATCCATGCTCATTACCTTATCGTCGTCGACCAATTTTATTCCTCTTACCCCCATTGTATTTCTGCCCATTGGCCTAACTGATTTTTCGGAAAATCTAATTGCTTTTCCATTTTTTGTAGCTAAAAATATATCACTTTCTCCACTTGTTAATTTGCTCCATACAAGCTCGTCTCCTTTATCAAGTTTTATTGCCAGTATTCCGCTTCTTCTGATGTTTTCAAATTCGGAAACTTTTGATTTTTTTACTGTTCCTTTTCTTGTTGTTAAGAAAACATATTTTTTCTGTTCGTCCTTTTTATAGTTAATAAATGATTCAACTTTTTCTCCGCCTTCTATATTTAATAAATTAACGATGGCTGTTCCCTTGCTTGTTCTACTTGATTCGGAAATATCGTAAGCTTTTAATTGATAAGCTTTTCCTTTATTTGTAAAGAATAAAAGATTGTCATGGGTTTGAGCATATCTTATATGGGCAATTGCGTCTTCTTCTTTTGTAGTCATTCCCTTTACGCCTTTTCCCCCGCGATGTTGTGTTTTAAAACTGGACATACTTTGTCTTTTAACATAACCTGTTTCGGTAAGCGTAATAACAGTTGGTTCATTTGGGATAAGATCTTCTTCCGAAAATTCTCCGACTTTGCTTTTATAAACTTTTGTTCTTCTTGGATCTCCGTATTTTTCTTTTAATCTTGAAAGTTCTGCTTTTACAATATCTAGGATTTTTATTGGGTGGGCCAAAAGATCTTCAAGGTATTCAATTGTCTCTTTAACCATTTGATATTCGTCTTCAATTTTTTGCCTTTCAAGCGCAGCAAGTCTTCTTAGCTGTAGATCCAGGATTGCGGTTGCCTGAATTTCAGAAAGTTTAAAACGCAGTATTAAGTTTTGCTTTGCATCTTCCTGTGTTTTGGATTCTCTAATAGTTTTAATTACCGCATCTAAATTTTCTACAGCAATCTTAAGCCCTTCTAGGATATGAAGCCTTGCTTTTGCTTGCTTTAATTCGAACTCGGATCTTTTTCTAACAACACTGTAGCGGTGCTTAATATATTCATCAAGAATTGTCTTGAGATTTAATGTTTGCGGAGTTCCATCAACTAAAGCAACAATATTGGCAGGAAATGTTGTCTGAAGACTTGTATGCTTAAACAAATTGTTTAAAACCTTTTTTGGGGCAGCATCCCTTTTTAATTCAACAACAACTCTTGTTCCATGTCTATCTGATTCATCCCGAAGATCAGAGATTCCCTCAATCTTTTTTTCTTTTGCTAAGTCTGCAATGCGCGCCACCAACAGCGCTTTATTAACCTGATAAGGAAGTTCTGTAATAATGATCGCTGATTTTCCATTTCCGATTTCTTCTATTTCGGCTTTTCCTCGGATAATTATTCTGCCCCTGCCGGTTGTATACATATTTTTAATTTCTTCAAAATCATAAATTGCTCCAGCAGTTGGAAAGTCGGGTCCTTTAACAAATTCCAATAACTCATCTACTGTAGCGCTGGAAGTCATTGCAGATGGGTTAACACTTTGACCAAAAGTTGTTTTGTCGATAACGTAATTAATTGCTTCAATTACTTCGCTTAAGTTATGCGGAGGAATTTTCGTAGCCATTCCAACAGCAATTCCCTCTGATCCCATTAATAAAAGATTGGGTAAAAGACTTGGAAGAAAAAGAGGTTCTTTTAAAGATCCGTCGAAATTATCTAGATAATCAACAGTTTCTTTGTCTAAATCCCTAAGCATCTCATCGGTAATTGCTGCCATTCGGGCCTCTGTGTAGCGCATATGTGCCGGTGGATCTCCATCCATTGAACCGAAATTTCCCTGTCCTTCAATAAGCGGGTATCTCATAGAGAAATCTTGTGCAAGCCTTACCATTGCATCATAAATTGCAACGTCTCCGTGAGGATGGTATTTTCCCATTACCTCTCCAACAATTTTTGCGGATTTTGAGAATTTTGCCTGATGCGTTAGGCTTAATTCACTCATAGCATAAAGTATTCTTCTGTGTACTGGTTTTAATCCGTCTCTGACATCCGGTAAGGCACGAGATACGATAACAGACATTGCATAATCAAGATATGCCTTTTTAACTTCACCTGTAATTTCTACTTTTTGTATTTTTCCAATTTCCATAACTTCTAACAACTAATTTCTAATAAAACTATCCGTTTAGAAATTAGTTCTCGGAAATTATTTGATAGCTTTTAAAACCATTTCCAAGGCTTCTTTTTTGCCCTTCCAATCTTTGAGTTTTACCCATTTTCCCGGTTCCAGCGTTTTATAATTCTCAAAGAAATGCTTAATTTTGTTTTTTATTGCTTCTGGAACTTCAATAATATCTTTGTATCTTCCAAAATTTGGATCTATTTTTTCAATAGGTACTGCAACAACTTTTGCGTCTAATCCTGCCTCGTCTTCCATTTCTAAATATCCGATCACTTTTGTCGGAATTACAACTCCCGGTGCTAAAGTGTGCTCGCTTAAAACAATAACATCCAAAGGATCTCCGTCGTCTGTTAAAGTATTTGGAACAAACCCGTAATTAAAAGGAAAATTCATTGCTGTATATAAAAATCTGTCAACAACTACCACTCCGCTTTCTTTATCTAATTCGTACTTTACATTACTGTCTTTTGGAATTTCTACAAAAACATTCACTTCTTCCGGCGGATTTTTTCCTACTTTTATTTTTTTAATATCCATATTTTTCACCTCCTTAGAAAACGACAATTAACTTCTAAATTCTAACAACTAATTTCTAACTTTTTATATATCAAGATTAGCCATTTTTGCGTTCGTCTGAATAAAGTGTTTTCTCGGTGGAACTTCATCACCCATAAGCATCGTAAATGTTGCATCTGCTTCTTCTGCATCTTCAATTGTAACTTGTTTTAGGCTTCTGTTTTTTGGATTCATAGTCGTTTCCCAAAGCTGTTCCGGATTCATTTCTCCTAAACCTTTATATCTTTGAGTTCCTACTTTTGCTCCGCTGCCAAGTTTTTTTATATATTCGTCTTTTTCCTGATCGGTTAAAACATATGTAATATTTTTCCCGTGTGTAATTTTATACAAAGGAGGTTGAGCAATGTATAAATAACCCTGTCTAATTATTTCTGGTAAATGCCTAAAAAAGAAAGTAAGTATAAGTGTTTCGATATGTTGTCCATCTACATCCGCGTCGGTCATTATAATAATTCTATGATATCTAAGTTTTTCGAATTTAACATTTTCGCCGATTCCTGCTCCAAGCGCTATTACTAAATATTTAATTTCGTCATGTTCAATTATTTTATCTAATCTTGCTCTTTCGGTATTTAAAATTTTTCCTTTTAAAGGTAGGATTGCCTGAAATTTTCTGTCTCTTCCCTGTTTTGCAGATCCTCCTGCAGAATCTCCCTCTACTAAATATAATTCAGAAACAGTAGGATCTTTTTCCTGGCAATCTGCAAGCTTTCCGGGAAGAGATGATCCTTCCAAAGCGCCTTTTCTTAAAATTGCTTCTTTTGCAGCTCTTGCTGCTAATCTCGCTTTAGCTGCTAAATATACCTTTTCCAAAATTTTTCTCCCAATGCTTGGGTTTTCCTCAAAATATGTGCTTAGTCCGTCCCTTACAATTGTTTGCACGATTGGTTGAATTTCTGAATTTCCAAGTTTTCCTTTGGTTTGACCCTCGAATTGAATCATATCCTGAGGCATTTTTACAAAAACAACAGCAGTTAATCCTTCTCTTGTATCGTCTCCTGTTATTGAATCTTCGTCCTCCTTAAATGTTCCGATTTTTTTGCCGTAATCGTTTATAGCTCTTGTTAGCGCCATTCGAAATCCCGTTAGATGTGTTCCTCCATTTATAGTGTTAATTACATTTACAAAGCTTTCTACAGATTCGCTGTAAGCGTTATTATATTGAATAGCAACTTCTACTTCGATATCTTTCTCTGTTTTTTTTATGTAAATCACGTCGTGAATAGGATTTTTATTTTCGTTTAATTTTGAAACCAGTGAGGTTATACCTCCTTCAAAATAATAATTTACTTCTTTTTCCTGACCTTCTCTTGTGTCATAAAGATGAAAATAAAGTCCGGGTATAAGATAAGCTCTTTCTCTTATGGTTTTTTTAACCATATCAAAATCAAATTTCGTTTCGGTAAATATTTCGTCATCAGGGAAAAATGTTACGGTTGTTCCGGTTTTTATCGAAACATGGTTTATTGGAAGTTGATATTTTGATTCTTTATTTGTTAAAAGCCCAGTCTTAGGAACTCCTCTTTCGTATTCTTGTCTATAAATATTATTGTCTCTTGTTACTTCTACCCACATCCATTTGGATAGAGCATTTACAACAGATGAGCCTACTCCGTGAAGACCTCCGGAGATTTTATAAGCTGATCCGCCGAATTTTCCACCTGCATGAAGCTTTGTCATAACAATTTCAAGAGCGCTTTTTTTATAATTTGGCATAATATCTACGGGTATTCCTCTTCCGTCGTCTATTACCGTTGCGCTTCCGTCTTTATTAATGACTACAAAAACATTTTTGGCAAATCCTGCTAAGGCCTCATCTACGGCATTATCGATAATTTCTCTTAATGATTCATGAAGACCGATAATGTCAATTGAGCCAATATACATTCCGGGTCTTTTTCTTACTGGTTCTAGTCCTTCTAGAACTTGGATTTGTTGTGCTGAATATTCTGAGGATGTTTTTATTTTTTTATCCATTTTTTCACTAAAAATAAACCTTGCATAAGTATTGCAATTATCTTATCTTAACAGATATTTTTAACAATTTCCAGCAGTAAAGAGAGGTAGAAATTACAAATTTAATAAAAGATTTTCGATTACTAATCTCCGATTTGCATTGGTCGTTTTTATAATTGCATAAGTTTTTTGAAACGCTTTTATTGCTTTAATTTTTTCCTTAGTTGGACTACAAATTAAATCTCTTCTTAATATTTCTATTAGTTCTTTTAAGATAAGTAATATATTCTCTTTTTCTTTTGAAAGCTTCTCTGCGATTTTTAACCTCTCCCCTATTCCTGCTTTTTTAATTGATTCTAAAAGTAGTAAATATTTTTCTTCATCTGTTTCTTTATTGTCTTTTAATTTAATGATTTTACATCGTGATAAAACCGTTGGAAGAATTAAATCGGTATTTTCTACAGCCAATATAATAATAGTATTAAGAGGTGGTTCTTCCAATATTTTAAGTAAAGCATTTTGAGCTTCTATAGTAATTCCGTTTACTGCAAACAAAACCAACAATTTTTCTTTGCTTTTAAATGGTTTTAGATAAGCATTTTTTTGAAAATTTCTAATATCTGGGATGCCAATCTGTTTTTCCGATTCTAAAAAATTAACGTCAAATTTATTAATTTTTTTTTCTTTACAGATTTTATCTACTTCTCTTAAAAGTTGGTCTTTATTTTTTGAGGAAACAATAAATGATTGCATGATTTTTACTTCTTACCTTGACATTATAGTCTAATTTCTCTTACTATTAAAGCAATGCCCGATAATTCCCAAACACAAAAAACAAATCAAACATTAATTGATATTTTGCTTTCTGAGCATGTAATTACTCCGGAGCAATACAATGAAGTAAAAGTTAAAAGCGCCACAGAAGGAATCTTAGACGAGGAAGTAATAAAATCGGGAAATCTGGTTAGTGAGGAAAAACTAGCAGAGGCAAAAGCAAAGCTTTTAGGGATACCATATATTTCGCTCGATACTGCTTCTTTTTCCCCTCAAGCAATTAGTTTCGTGCCCAGAGCAGTTGCGGAAAGATTTTCGATAATACCTTTTTCCTATGACGATAAATCAAGAATATTGTCCCTTGCAATGGCAAATCCTGTTGATCTTGAAGCGTCTTCTTTTGTTGGACAAAAAACAGGTTTAAGTTTAAAAACATTTGCTTCTTCTCCATCTGAGGTACAGCGAGCAATAAATCAGCAATACAGACAAGAAATAGTTGGTGAAGTTGGAGAAGCAATTAAGGAGACGGAAGAATTTTCCAAGCCAAAAACAATTGACAGCACAGAAATTACGCAAATTATAAAAGAAGCCCCGATTGCTAAAATTGTTTCTACAATTCTTGAATATGCGGTTACGAGTCGATCTTCCGATATTCACATAGAGCCGCAAGAAGATAGAATTAGGGTAAGATACAGAATTGATGGAATACTTTATGACAGGCTTAGTCTTCCAAAAACTGTCCAGGAAGCAGTAATTTCGAGAATTAAGATTCTGTCGGAAATGAAAATAGATGAGCATAGAACTCCTCAAGATGGTCGTTTTAATTTTAAAGTTGACGAAAAAGAAGTGGATCTTCGTATTTCTGTTTTGCCTACGGTTTTTGGTGAAAAAATTGTCATGAGACTTTTAAGAAAATCGGGTGGATTACCTACTCTTAATGAGCTTGGACTAACAGGAAACACCTTAAAAAATTTGGAATCAGCGATACTTCGTCCCCACGGAATAATTATAGTTTGTGGTCCTACCGGATCTGGAAAAACTACTACTTTGTATTCGGTTTTGTCAAGGCTTAATACTACAAGAGTTAATATTATGACTTTGGAAGATCCTGTTGAATATCAAATTGCCGGAATTAATCAGGTTCAGATAAATCCGGCTGTCGGATTAACTTTTGCAAGCGGATTAAGATCGTTTCTTCGCCAGGACCCAAATATTATATTGGTTGGAGAAATTCGCGATGGAGAAACTGCTGATCTTGCCATTCAGGCAGCCTTAACAGGTCATTTAGTTTTTTCTACTCTTCATACTTCAAGCGCAGCAGGAGCGCTTCCGCGTTTAATTGATTTAGGAGCGGAGAATTTTTTACTGGCATCTACGATGAACGCAATTTTGGCGCAAAGAATTGTTCGAAGAATTTGTCCGCATTGTAAACAAGCTTATGTTCCCCCACAGCAATTAATAGAAGAGATGAAGGTAGTTCTTGGAAAACTATTTCCTCTGCAAACAGGTGAAATAAAGCTCTATAAAGGAAAAGGGTGTGATGAATGTGGCGGTGCAGGCTATTTGGGAAGAATGGGCATCTTTGAAACGTTACCGATTACAGATAAAATTGCCAGCTTGGTTTTGGAAAAAGCGGACAGTGGTACAATAGAAAAAGAAGCAATTGCAGAGGGTATGATAACCATGAAACAAGATGGTTATCTTAAAGTGATGCAAGGATCAACAACAATAGAAGAGGTTTTAAGAGTCGCCCAGGAATAAATTATGGAAATAAAAGAATTATTGCAATTAACTGTTAAAAACAATGCTTCGGATTTACATCTTATTCCGGATGTTACACCAACTATTAGATTAGATGGTGTGTTGCAACCCCTGGCAACTTTTGAAAAATTAACTAAAGAACAAGTAGAGGAATTGGTTTTTCAGATTTTAACGCCCGAACAGAAAGATCTTCTTTTGGCAAATAAAGAAATTGATTTTGCAATAGAATATGCCGGCGGTGATTTTAGCGGACTTGGAAGATTTCGCGTGAATGCATATTATCAAAGAGCAAGGCTTTGCGCAGCTTTTAGGTTTTTGCCGGTAAACATAAGATCCATAGAGGAATTAAAGCTCCCAAAAATTTTACATACTTTTGCAACTTACAAACAAGGATTTGTCTTAGTTTGTGGACCAACCGGTCATGGTAAGTCTACAACTTTGGCAGCAATTATTAACGAAATAAACTTAACAAAAAGTGCACACATATTAACAATAGAAGATCCGATTGAATATGTTTATCCGTTTGGTAAAAGCATTGTTTCTCAACGAGAAATGGGAATCGACAGTCATTCATGGTCTATGGCATTAAGATCCGCGTTAAGAGAGGATCCTGACGTTGTATTAATCGGAGAAATGCGTGATCCGGAAACAATTTCTTCTGCAATTACTATTGCAGAAACAGGGCATTTGGTTTTTTCTACTCTTCATACTAATTCTGCATCGCAGACAATAGACAGGATTATTGATTCCTTTCCATCCAATCAGCAAGCACAAATCAGGATTCAGCTCTCTTCTACTTTAAAGGGCATTGTCTCTCAAAGGTTACTTCCCAGAATAGATGGAGGAAGAATTCCCGCGTTTGAGGTTTTAATTGGAAATTCAGCAATCGCAAGTAATATTCGAGACGGAAAAACTCACCTCATAGATTCCGTAATACAAACATCGCAGGATATTGGAATGGTTACATTGGAATCTTCTCTTGCCTCTTTGGTTTTAACAGGCGCAATTAGTCTTGAGACTGCTAAGAGTTATGCACTTCGTCCGGAAGAACTTCTTAGGATGGTTAAATTAGTATGAAATTACGCTATAAAGCATCTAGCCAAACAGGTAAAATCATACAAGGCTTAATGGATGCTAAAGATATAAATGAAGTTGTTAAATATCTCCGCGCAAAAGACTTAATTCCAATTCAGGTTGCTCCAGAAAAAGATGCATCTTTTTCTAAGTTGTTACCAATGCTTAATAAGGTAAAAAATAATGATGTAGTTTTATTTACAAGACAGCTATCTTCAATGCTTGCATCGGGGTTAACGCTTTTACGATCACTTGAAATTTTTAAAGATCAAGTTCAAAACAAAGCAATGATGGATGTCTTAGAAGGCGTAGTCAATGAGGTAGAAAATGGCAAATCTTTTTCTATGGCAATATCAAAATATCCAGAGGTTTTTTCTCCAATTTATATATCTTTAATAAAAGCAGGGGAAAAATCAGGACTTTTAGACAAGGTTCTTATGCGACTTGCAGACAATATGGAAAAGCAGCAGAAATTAAGGTCAACGATCAAAGGAGCTTTAACATACCCTGTTATTATTGTTGTTTTAATGGTTGTTGTAGTTTTTGTAATGATGATTTTTGTTATTCCCCAGCTTTCGGTTCTTTATAAAAATCTAAATATAGAGCTCCCCTTGCCAACTCAAATTGTCGTTGGTTTATCTAATTTTATTGTTTCATTTTGGCCATTGTTTATAATCGGCATAGCAGGTGGCTTATTAGGTTTTAGAAAATGGAAAAAAACCCCAGACGGAGAATTAATTATTGATAATTTGGTTTTGAAACTTCCTGTTTTCGGAAAGTTAATAAAACAGACAATATTGGCGGAATTCTCTAGAACCTTTGGTTTACTTGTAGGAACAGGTACATTAGTTGTAGAAGCTTTGGTGCAAACTGCAGATACGGCAAACAATGTTTTTTACAGAAACGCAATTAAAGATGTTGCAAAACAAGTAGAAAAAGGAGTGTCGGTTGGGGATGCTTTGGCTTACTATCCCTTATTTCCTCCGATGTTAGTCCAGCTCGTAAAAATTGGTGAGCAAACAGGAAAAGTAGACGAAACATTAGTAAAGGCATCAGAATACTTTGAAAGAGAAGTGGATCAAAGCGTAAGAGGTCTTACTGCAGCAATGGAACCGTTTATTATGGTTGTCTTAGGAGTCGGAGTTTCTTTTTTAATTATGTCTGTTATTACTCCTATTTATAGTCTTATTTCCTCTATTCAATAATAATAGCTTTAAAATACCCCTTGACAAGTAATTTTGTCTATGTTTAAACTTAATATATAGATGAAAAATCACATCGAAAGTATTAAAAAAACCGCAGGATTTACGTTAATAGAACTTCTTGTTGTTATAGGAATCTTAGGAATATTAGCAGCAGCCTTAGTAGCAACAATCGATCCTTTTGAACAAATTAAAAAAGCAAATGATTCAAAAATAAAAAACATGGCAGTTGAATTTCAAACAGCTAATGTAAGATATTTTACTACCCATAATGCGTTTCCGTGGACAGAAGAAGCAGCAGATGCACCGGAGGCTTGCACTGATTTAGGAGCAGCAGATATTGTAGGAGCAAGCTTAAGTGATTTATCTTCCTGTTTGGGAAATTCGTCAACAGGGTATACATTAATTGGAGAAGGAGAATTAAAATCAGCGTTTACAACGAATACGAATGATTTAGAAGATGTACTTGTATTCTGGGATACTGATGATGCAAACAATCTAAAAGTATGTTTTTCTCCGACATCAAAATCTCAGAAGTCTGCACCGGACGCAAACATATTATGTGAGACAGGACTGGTAGACACCGGTGATACTTGTCCAAGCGCAACTGCAGCAGACGGAACATGTTGCTGGTGTACACAATAAATAAGTGACAAAAGTGTATATGCCCGTAATATTTATGATTACGGGTTTTTTTATTGGTTCGTTTTTAGGCGTTATAGTTGATAGGATAACTAAAAATAAAACTATTGTAAAAGGAAGATCCTGTTGTGATGAATGTAAAAAGAAATTAATATGGAAAGATCTTGTTCCTATATTTTCTTTTTTACTTATAAAGGGAAAATGCCGATATTGTAAGACTTCCCTATCCCCTTTTTATCCGATTATTGAATTTATTACAGGAGTTTGTTTTTTAATTAGCGCACAATTTATTTTTTCAAAACATCAATCAGCGATTGAGATTTATAATTTAAAATTTATGATGGACTTGATTTTTTATCTTTATATAGTTTCCGTTTTAATAATAATTTTTTTTATTGATTTAAAATACGGAATTATACCCGACAAGATATTATTTCCCGCGGTTTTAATTACTTTAATATTTAATATCTTAAATTCATATGACCAAATATTAAATATGTTTTTTTCCGCAATCGGTGCATCTTTATTTTTTTTATTCCTTATTTTAATTACAAAAGGAAAAGGAATGGGTTATGGTGATGTAAAATTTGTCTTTTTAATAGGTCTTTTATTAGGTTTTCCCAACATTGTATTTTCTTTGTATCTGGCATTCTTGACAGGTGGAATTGTGTCGATCATACTAATCTTATGCAGAAGGAAAAAATTTCAAAAAGACACAATTCCTTTCGGTCCATTTCTTTCCTTTTCAACTTTTTTATGTCTTTTTTGGGGAGATTTAATAATAAAAACGGCTTTACGCTTATTGAACTTATAGTTGTAATTGGAGTAATATCGATTTTAGCTACAATGACGATTTCTACTCTTGATCCGATTGCGCAATATCAAAAGTCTACAGACGCACGGAAAAAGTCAGATCTTTCCCAGATTCAAAAAGCTTTGGAAGCATACTATCAGGATAATAGCCGTTATCCGGAAACGAATGCTTCTTTTCAGATAATGAGCAATGCAGAAACGCCTGCTGCAATTGACTGGGGTCAACCATGGCAGCCATATATGAATATTCTACCAAAATCACCAGATGGTACAAGCTATGCATATTATGCTCCGGAAGGTGGACAGTCATATTATCTATATGCTAGTCTAAGTAGAGGAGGAAAAGATCCTCAAGCTTGTAAGACAGATGGAAGCGCATGTGATGGTGCCCAAACATATAGTATAAATTGCACGGGAGTATGTAGTTACGGAGTAACAAGTGCAAATGTAAGTCCATGAGAAAACAATTTTCAGGTATCAATTTTCAATTTTCAAAAATACTTAAAAAAAATGGCTTTACTCTTATAGAGCTTTTGATTGTAATATCGATTATTGGTGTTTTAGCAGCGCTTTTGATGGCAAATTTTGTCGGTATTAGGCAAAGAGCAAGAGATGCGCAGAGAAAGTCAGACGTAAGACAGATTCAGGCAGCATTAGAATTATACAGAGCTGATGTTGGTACTTATCCTAATCTAGTTCCAAATTGTACAGATTCTATAAAAAGTGACTGTGTTGCTTCCGATGCTATTGTTTATATGCAAGATACTCCTTCGGATCCTCTTGGCTCGACTTACTATAATTCGGGATCTTATTATTATGAAGTAGGAACTGGTAATGCTACCTATGTTCTCGGAGGATGTCTTGAAAACTCTAATGATTCACAAGCTATTACAACAAGTCCGGGAGGATCAGGCTGCTCTACTGGAAAATACTACGTAGTAACAAATCCATGAGATCTTTTTTTAATTTTTTTTTAAAATCCAATGACGGATTTACGATTATAGAATTAGTAATAGTTTTTTCTGTGATTGCAATCCTTTCGTCTGTTGGAATCGCTGCGTCAATTAATTATAGTCGCGCACAGACGCTTCAAACAGCTAGTCTTGATTTAATAAATACGTTAAACCAAGCAAAGTCGTATGCTCAGTCACAGTATAAGCCGGATGATTGCAATACACAGGATCTTAAATATTACCGTTTTGATCTTGTTGATTCCGGCGAAGATCCTTATTATGTTTTAAGTGTTTTTTGTGGAGCAAACTCTTACGAGCTTTTAAACAATAAGCTTCCTAAAGATGTTGATATTGATTCTGCGAATACAACCTCTAATTACTTTGAGTTTCCGATTTTAAAAGGAGGAATTGAGGCAGATCCTGATTCCCCTTCTCCTTGGCAAATTAGGCTTATTAGTGTTGATGGAAGATATAAAATAATCTCGGTTTATTCTAGTGGAATAATTCAATGAAAGAAAAAGGACAAAGTTTGATAGAGGTTTTAGTCGCATTAGGTGTTTCCGTAATTATTATTACTGCAATAGTGATGTCTGTGGTTTTAGCAATTGTTAATGCGCAGTTTGCCAAAAGCCAGAATTTGGCAACATCTTATGCAAGGCAAGGAATGGAGTTAATAAGACAATTAAGTAGATCCAATTGGACAGCATTTAATAATTATTCTAATACAGATTACTGTCTTGGTAGTAATAATGTTTTGGAGGAAAAGGCATTGCTTCCTAATGGTGAGTGTCCCAAAAATGTCGGTAATTTTATAAGAGAAGTGCAGATAGATCACAACAGTGATTCTTGTCAAATTGCTCAATCTCCGGCTAATTACGGATCAAAGGTTACGGTTACAATTTATTGGAATGATAGTAAGTGTGGATCGGATTCCATTTTCTGTCATCAGGTAGGGCTTGATTCCTGTTTGCAAAATATAAACGCTGTTCCAACGCCATAATGAAAATATCAAAAACCAATCCGCCAGATTGCGGAAAAATTTCAAATTCAAAAGGATACACATTGGTTGAAATGCTTGCGGTTATTGTTGTTTTTTCAGTGATCGGTGGGATAATTGCAGCAATTTTTGCTTCTTCTTTAAGGGGTTCAAATAAGGCAAATGTTACCAATGAGGTAAGACAAAACGGAAATTATGCATTAACACAAATATCCAGAATGATTACTTATGCCAAGAGTTTTGATGGTATTAGCGTTGACGGGGTAAACTACGATAGCGAATGTTATATTGAACCTGTTCTTGAGAATACGCCTACCCCTACTCCCTCGGAGTATCATTACTTAAAGATTACAGGATTTGACGGAGGGCAGATTACTTTTGTGTGCTTAAGCGATCCGGATGAGATTTCTTCAAATACAGCAAGCATGATTAATGAAAGTACAGTTAGCGTTGATTCATGTAAATTTAACTGTGAGCAATTAAATATTATTCAACCCCCAACAATAAAAATTAACTTTTCTCTTTCTCAGAAAAATCAGGAAGCTCTTTTTGAAAACAAGACCTCTATGTCGTTTGAGACTTCTGCTACAATGCGAAACTTAGGAAAATAACTACTGAACTCAGGCGGGGTTGACATAGAGGCTAAATGGCTGATACTCTATAAAATAGGAAACATTTATGCCAAAAGCTACTTTTATAAATCAAAGTGGTCAGACACTATTAATTGTTGTGCTTGCGGTTGTAATTGCGTTAACAGTTAGTTTGTCAGTTGCCTCGAGAATGATTACAAACATTAAAACAACCACAGAGGAGGCAAATTCACAAAAAGCATTATCCGCAGCAGAGGCTGGTGTAGAAAGAGCTCTTCAAAAAATTACCTCTACAGATACACCGATTACGGATAATTTAACATATACAGCAACTGTTTCTACTCTTAAAGGTAGGCAGATGCTTTTAAACGGAGGAAATATTATTACAAAAGATGAAGGGGTTGATTTATGGTTTATTGAACACAATTCTGACGGAACACCGAATTATTCATCTCCGTGGACAGGATCAATCACGATTTATTGGGGAAACACAGGAGATAATTGTTCTACTTCGCAAATTTCAAACACAATGGCAGCTTTGGAAGTTGTCGTTGTTTCCGGTACGAGAGAAGCGCCTTCTATTAACCGCTATGCATTAGATCCTTGTGATTTAAGAAGAAATGACCACAATAAATTTTCGGAAGAAGATGAGACTGGAAGTTTTGCTATTGCAGGAAAAGACTTTAAGCATAGAAAACAGATTTCTATAACAAACGGTTTAATTACCAGAATAATTCCTCTATACGCAAATGCCCCGATTGCAGTAGTTGGATCTGTTGACTTACCGTCTCAGGGTTCTGTTATCAATTCAACAGGAACGTCTGGGTCAACAGAAAGAAGAGTTACTGTTTTTCAGGGATATCCCTCACTGCCTGCAGAATTTTTCCCGTATAACTTGTTTTACTACAATAGTGATTAATAAATGATAAAAGAAGCATTTGGTCTTGACATAGGCGCGACAACAATTAAATTGGTTTGCTTAGAAAAGCAAAAAGACGGATATCTTTTAAAATCTGCGCTAACTATGCCAGCACCTTTAAAAGGTCTTATGTCTGAATCGCCGCTTGACGAGGAAGAAATGGCAAGGGCGATTCAGAAAATAGTATCCGAAGGTAATGTGGATACAAAAAATGTGAATGTAGCTTTGGCTGAGAACCAGGTTTACACAAAAGTTTTGGAAATGCCTATTCTTTCGGATAAGGAATTAGCATCAGCTATTTATTGGGAAGCAGAACGCCATATTCCGGTGCCTTTGACTAGCATTACGCTTGCGTGGACAATTTTAAAACAGCCGGAAAATCCTACTGTTAATGAAAAGATGCAGGTTTTGATGGTTGGAGCTCCTACAGTCCTTGTTGTTAAATATCAAAAAATATTAACAATGGCAGGATTAAACATTAATGCTATGGAAACAGAAATTTTGTCTACGGCAAGAGCCTTAGTAATTGGAGAGGTTTTTCCGACAACGTTAATTATTAGTATAGGCTCGATAACAACTTCGATAGCAATAATAAAAAGAAATGTAATGATATTTACCTATACTATGGCTGTTGGTGGAACTGCGATAAACAGAGCCATAGCTACAGACTTGGCTTTGACACCAGAACAGGCAGAAGAATATAAAAGAGTGTATGGAATTGCTGATCAAACACTGGGAGGAAAAATCGGTAAAGCTACACAGCCGATATTATCTGCGATTTTGGCAGAGGCAAAAAAAGCGATTGCGTATTACAATCAAAAATATTCAAACGAAGATCCGATTAGGCAAATTCTTCTTTCCGGCGGAACAGCAAAACTTCCCGGTATAGATATGTATTTTGCTCAAAATTCAGGTATAGAAACAGCAATAGCTAATCCCTGGAAAGTGTTGTCTCCCCAACCTGTTCCTAAGGATATTTTAGATAATGCTTCTGATTATACTATTGCTGTTGGCCTTGCTATGAAAGATTATGAATAGCGGAATAAATTTAATTACTAAAAAAGAAGATGTTGGTCTTAAGGAAAAAAAGAAAGTAAAAATTGCAAGAATTATTGCAGGGTGCGCGCTTGGAATTACTGTTTTTACATCTATAATATTGTTTATTCTTTATAATCAACTCCAAATAGCCTCAATAAAAAGAGATCAGGAATCTGCAATTAGAAATATGACCATTTTAAGAGAAAAATCGGCAAAATTAGATGCTGTTAATGATCGAGTAAAATCAATATCAGATATTGTTAAAAAAAGAAAAAATTACATAGGTACAATAAACTTAATACTAAAACAGCTGCCAAAAGATGCTAGTATTGCAACTATAGATTTGTCTTCTAAAGCAATAGATTTAAGAATTACATCCTCTTCTCTTCTAGCACTTAATATTTTTTTAGACAATATGATTGGACTCGCAGAAAAAAAAGAATTAGTTAGCGACTTAACTATTGATGGATTGTCTTTAGATGCAAAGAACAATAAATACAATTTAACAGTTAGCTCGAAATTATTATGAGTTTATCGGAAAAAAAAGTAAATTTAGACAAAGATGCTTTTAATAAATTATACCTAAGATACAAGGATTATTTATTGCCTATAGCAGCGGTTTTGATATGTTTAATATTATTTGTTAAATTAATCATTCCTCAAATACAAAACTTAACTGATTTAAAAAAACAAGAGGAGAAGGAAAATCAAAAATTACAGATTTTAAAAAACAATTTAACCTTATTGTATAACCTTAATCAAGATACTTTAGATAATCAATTGAAGATTACTTCTAAAACACTTCCAGTGGATAAAGACTTTATAGGAATCCTAAATGGAATTTCGGTGGCTGCAAGCAGAGCAAAGGTCAGCCTAGGAGATTACGGATTTCAGGTTGGTGATTTAACGAAACTTCCTACAAGCGTAAAAGGTTATCCGAGTATTCAGCTTGTTCTTAATATATCAGGTAATTTAGATAACTCAATAAATTTCTTAAAAGAATTAGAAAAAACTGTTCCAATATCTGAAGTTACAGATGTTAATCTGAATAATCGAGGATCTAATTTAAGTTTAGTTTTTTATTATAAACCTCTCGCTCCGGTAAAGCTTAGAGATGATATTCCGCTAATTCCTCTTTCTTCTCAGAGCATCAATATTATAAACAATATTTCAGAATGGAATAATATTCAATTATTAGAAGAAGAATATAATATTTCACCAAGCTCTTCTCCCAGTAGTATTTTTAGAGGTCTTTCTTTTTAAGAAGATCCGGTCTTATTTTTTTTGTTAACTCAATTGATTTTTCTAATCTCCACTCTTTTATTTTTTTATGATTTCCAGATTTCAAAATTTCGGGCACTTTTAAATTTTTATAAATATTTGGTTTGGTATATTGAGGAAACTCCAAATATTCTGAAAAAGACTCATTATCGGTTACTCCTTTTTTTAAAACTTTTGGTAATAACCTTATTATACAATCTGTAATAATCATTGCAGGCAGTTCTCCACCGGTTAATATAAAGTCGCCAATAGAAATTTCGTCATCTATAAATTCTTTTATTCTTGTATCGTAGTCTTCGTAGTGTCCAGAAATTAAAATTATATGATCTGATCTTGAATAACTCTTCGCAAGTTTTTGATTAAATGTTTTACCTTGTGCGCTTAATAAAATTACTTTATGTTTTCTTGTCTTATTTTTGTTTTTAATAAATTTAATAGCTTTGTCCAAGACATCAACTTTTAATATCATTCCAGATCCTCCGCCGTATGGTTTGTCGTCAACGATTTTATGTTTTCCTATTCCAAAATCTCTAAGATTTATTAATTCTATGTCGACAATCTTTTCGTTACGAGCGCGTTTTATTATGGAATAGTCAAAAGGTCCTTTAAACATTTCTGGAAAAAGTGTTAATATAGAAATTTTCATATAATATTTGTAACTATTATATTACTTTACTCTTGCGGGGTATCAGAAAGTGAAATAAATATTTTTTTATTTTGTTTTAAGGCTGGAATCTTCATTATATTCCTTATGGATTTGATTATTTTTCCATTTTTCCCAATTACCCTTCCCATATCTTCTTTCGAAACAGTTATTATAAAATTTACTATTCCGTTTTCTTCCTGTTCTTCTATTTTTATTTCGTCTGGGTTATTGACGATAGAGGAAATGATATAAGTTAATGTATTTTTCATTTGGTAATTATTTTTTCAACAGTTTCGCTAGGCCTTGCTCCAACAGATAGCCAGTATTGATACCTTTCTTTGTTGATTTCGGTTTTTCCGTTTTTTCCTTTTTCATGATAACCGATTATTTCTACGGCTTTTCCGTCTCTTCTGGAGCGTGTTTCTTTAACTGCAATTCGATATTTTCGCTCACCCTTTTTACCTGTTTTTGTTAATCTAATAGCTAATGCCATATTGCTTATTTTATCATTATTTTTGAATTCTCTCAAGCGCTTGTTTTGCTGCTTTTTCTTCGCCTTCTTGTTTGGATTTTCCTATGCCAGTTCCTAATAATTCTTGATTTATATATACACCTATTGTAAAAATTTTAGAGTGCGGTGGTCCCTCTTCTTCTATTACTTTATAAATTGGTGAATTTTTTTTTCTTGACTGAACTGCTTCTTGAAGTAAGCTCTTAGGATCTTTAAATGCTCTTTTTTTAACCAATTCCTCTGCTTTTGGAAGAAGTGTTAGCTGAATAAACCTTGATGTTTCTTCTATCCCTTGATCCAAAAATAATGCTCCAATGAATCCTTCAAAGCTATCGGCTAAAAGACTTTGGTTTTCTCTGCCTTTTGAATCCTCTTCTCCCTTTGATAACTTGAGTCTGTTTCCAAATCCAAGATTCTTTGAAATTTCAGCAAGACTTTTCGTGTTAACTAAAAGCGATCTTAAGTTAGTTAAAGTTCCTTCTTCGTAATTTGGATATTTTTCATATAAATATTTTGAAACTATAAAAGATAGTATGCTGTCTCCTAAAAATTCCAATCTTTCATTAGATGATAATTTTTCTTTCGTTTCGTTTAAATAAGATCTATGTACAAAAGCTTGTTCTAGTAATTTTTGGTTTTTAAATTTTGGTATCATTTTTTAATTTTAAAACATTACCAAGTGCCCCGTTTATAAAACCAGGACTTGTTTCTCCTCCATATTCTTTTGCCAATTCTATTGCTTCATCAATTATAACCTTTTCCGGCTCTTTTTTTTCTGTAATTAATTCATAAACAGCCAGCCTTAAAATAGATAAATCAGTTTTATTAATTTTATTTATTGGAAATTCTGGAGCTGCTTTTTCAATAGTTTCATCTATAAGATCTTTTTGATTTAGAATTTTTCTTGCGATGTTGGATATTCTTTGTTTGTGAAAATCGTATCTAAACAAGTCCTCAACGATTTTTTGTCTTTTTGTATGTCGCGGGTCAAGAGGATTTTTCATCTAAACTATTTTTCTTCTTTTGCTTTCTTTTCTTTTTTCTCTTTCTTTTTATTTACGTTTACAATTTGTTTTCCTTTGTAGTAGCCACAATATCTACATACATTATGCGGTTTTATATTTTTACCGCAGTTTTTACAAATTACTGCTTTTAAAACAGCAAGCTTAATAGCTGCTCTTCTTTTTCCTTGTCTTTGCCTTGAATGTCTTTTCTTTGGTTCTTGTGGCATAGCTAGTATTTTACTTTATTTTGATCTTACTTGCAAGATTAATTTAATCTGGAGAAATATTCTGATTTGACTCCCGTTCTATTTTTTCTTTTAACTTAGGATATTCGTTAAGCTTATCAATTATTTTTTCCGCTTCATTTTTAGTTTTTCTTATTAAATCAAAATCGGAAAATGTAGCAATCTTTAAAGCAGTAATTCCATGCTGCATTATTCCATAAAGTTGTCCAGGACCTCTTAATTTTAAATCTAACTCTGCAAGTTCCGGTCCAAAGTCAATTTTTTCCATTGATTTTAATCTTTCGATAGTTTTTCCATTTTTTGATGAAGTAAACAATAGGCAGTATGATTGTTTATCTCCCCTGCCCACCCTTCCTCTTAACTGATGAAGTTGGGAAAGTCCAAATCTTTCCGATTGTTCAATTAGCATTATTGTTGCATTGGGAATATCAATTCCTACTTCAACAACTGGTGTGGAAACCAAAATGTCGAATTTTTTATTTTTAAATTTTTTTAAAGTTTCATCTTTTTCTTTTGCTTTCATTCGACCATGCAGTAATCCAAGTTTTAAATTCGGAAAGATCTTGTCTTTAAGCCATTCATATTCTTTGGTTACCGCCTTAATGCTTTTTAGATTTTCAGACTCTTCTATTAAAGGACAGATAATAAATACTTGAGATTTGTTTTTTATAATTTCATCCAGAATCCATTTATATGCTTTCTCACGTTTTTCTAAAGGCACAAGCCATGTTTTGATTTTTTTCCTTCCTTTTGGCATCTCGTCTAAAAACGATAAATCTAAATCTCCATACATAGTTAAAGCCACTGTTCTTGGAATTGGAGTTGCTGTCATTGTTAGCGTATGCGGATTTTGTCCCATTTTTCTTAAAATTGACCTTTGTTCTACTCCAAATCTTTGTTGTTCATCAATAACAACAAAGCCAATATTTTTTTGTTTTAATTTTGAATACAAAATTGCGTGTGTCCCCACAATAATGTCAAATTTTTGATTTTTTTTCAGTTTTGATTCAGAAGTGAGTAATTCAACTTTGACCCCCAATGGTTCAAGGAGGTCTTTAATAGTCTTATTGTGTTGCTTTGCTAAGATTTCAGTAGGAGCCATTAGTATGGATTGGTATCCGTTTAAATAGGCTATGTATATAGAAATTGCAGCAATAATTGTTTTTCCGCTTCCAACCTCTCCTTCCAAAAGTCGGTTCATTGGTTTTTTAAGTGAAAAATCTTTAAAAATTTCCTTAACCACTCTTTTTTGGGCGTTTGTTAATTCAAATGGCAAATTATTTATAAAATTTTCAATTTCTTTGTTGTAGCAGTCTATTTTTAATGGTTTTTTTATTACTGCATTGGACCATGATTTTTTTCTTATTAATGAATTTAATTGCATTGCGAAAAGCTCATCAAAAGAAAGTCTTTTTTTGGCAAAACTTACATCTTCAATTGTTTTTGGAAAATGAATGTTAAACAAAGCATTTTTAAGTGCCGTTAGATTGTTTTCTTTTTTAATTTCTTCAGGGAGAAAATCCTCTATTTCGTCTTTGTTATTTTTAAGAATATTAAAGACTTGACGTCTTAACCATTTTGAGCTTACACCTCTTGTCTCCGGATATACAGGAACTAGTCTTCCTGTATGAATAGTTAAATCTTCGTCTTCATCGTAAATTAATTCATATTCAGGAGAAAGAATTGTTTTTTTATTCCTAAATAAACCAATTTTACCGGATACGGAAATTTTTGACTTGGGTTTTATAATATTTAAAAGATATGGTTGATTAAACCAAATAATTTCTAATTCTCCGGTTTCGTCTTCAACAGATGCTCTTTGAATTTTTTTCCATCTGGATGTAAATTCGTTTTTTATTTCTTTAACAGTTCCTTTTATTGTTACTATTTCACCCGGTTGTACCCTATTTATTTTTGAAACAAGCGAATAGTTTTCGTATCTAAAAGGAATATGAAACAGAAAATCTTCTACTTTTCTAATTCCAAGTTTTTCAAGTCTTTTGGCAAACATTTTGTAAGACTTAGAAGCGTCTTTAATCGGTGTATTTAAATCCATACCTAAATTAGCGAAGACTTAAAAACGGCAGAAAAGATGTTGCAACCAAGGCAAGAGATGCTACTATAACTATTGTTTTCCAAACCCATGTATGTTTTCTAAATTTATCCATATTAATATTTTATCTTAAAAATTAATCTTTTTCCAACTTGAATTATCGATCCATTGTTTATCTTAAAAAATTTCTCATCTTTTAAATTTATTCCGTCAACTACCATTCCTCCTTGCTCTATTAATCGTTTTATTTCTGATTTTGATGATCTAATCCCAATCTTTACGAATAAATCGTAGTGATCTGTATAGCTTTTGGGCAAGCTAATGATTTTTACTTCTTGTGGCGCATCATTATTTTGAACTGTTTTTTTAAAATTAATTTTTGCATTTTCTGCTTCTTTTTTTCCGCATAGCTCTTCTGTTATTTTAAAAGCCAGGTCTTTTTTTACTTGCATTGGGTTTTTGTTGTCTTTAAGGTCTTTTTTTATTTTCTCAATCTCATCTAGTTTTAAATTTGTCGATAAAGTATAGTACTGAATTATTAAATCATCATTTATTGCCATAACTTTTGCAAAAATATCATTTGGCAAATCGTCCAGCCAAATAGCATTACCCCAAGATTTGCTCATTTTTCTCCCATCAGTACCTTCTAGTATTGGAGTTGTTAAAACATAAGACTCCTTTTTTCGCCATAATTTTATAAGCGTTCTTCCCGCTTGAATATTAAATGTTTGGTCTGTTCCGCCAAGCTGAATATCAATATCAAGATAATAACTGTCATAACCTTGCATCACAGGATAAAGCATTTCGTGTAATCCAACCCGTTTTCCATTATTTAACCTTTTTTTAATTAATTCCCTGCTAATAAAATCTCCTACTGAAAATTGTTGACAAAGCTTAATCAATTCTTCAAAATTAATTTTTTCAAGCCATTCGCTATTATGCTTAATCTTAATTTTTGAAAAATCCAAAATTTTTTCTGCCTGTTTTTTGTAGGTTTTAAAATTTTCTTCAATTTGATTAATGGTTAACGCGGGTCTTTCCGATTCCTTGTCGGAAGTATCTCCTATAAGAGCTGTAAAATCACCTATAACAAGCGTTACATTATGTCCTAACTTGGAAAAAGCCTGAAGTTTTCTTAATGCAACAGCGTGTCCTAAATGAATTCTTGGTGAGGTTGGATCAATTCCCAAGTAGATATTCAATTTTTTTCCTGATTTAAGAAGTTTTTCTAGTGTTTCTTTGCCGGGAATAATATTAGCGACGCCTTTTTTTAATATTTCATCTATGTTTTCCATACCCAAAAGTATAACATATTTTAAGAATGGTAGTAAATTTGATATACTATATAATTGATGATCGATTACGGTAGAAGATCAAGACTTAAAAGATTAAAAAGTCCTTCAAATATTTTTAAAGCCAATAAGATTACAAAATATATATTTTTTGGAATCTTAGGGTCAATTTTGTTTTTAATAGTTTTGTTTACCTGGTATTCAAGAGATTTACCAACTCCGGGAAAACTCTCCGAAGCAAATCTTTCCCAGTCTACAAGAATTTTAGATAGAAATGGTATTGTTCTTTACGATATTTATGATCAACAAAATAGAACGTATGTAGAGCTTGATAAAATTCCAAAATACGTAAAGCAAGGTACAATTGCGATAGAAGATAAAGATTTTTATAAAAATCCCGGATATTCTATTACGGGTTACTTAAGATCCATTCTTAATGCCTTAACTTTTAAGGGAATTACAGGTGGGTCAACTTTAACCCAACAGCTGGTTAGAAATACTCTAATTACTGCAGAAAGAACAATTCCAAGAAAGATAAAAGAATTTATTCTTGCAGTTCAGGTAGATAGAAAATACAGCAAGGATCAAATTTTAGAACTTTATTTAAACAGTGTCCCCTATGGAGGCACAAACGTCGGCGTTGAAACAGCATCTGAAAATTATTTTGGTAAAAAAGTTCAGGAACTCGATTTAGTGGAGTCCGCAATCTTAGCGGGAATGCCCCAGAGACCGTCCTTTTTTTATCCCTATGGAGCAAATCCAAAAGCATATATCAACAGAACAAAAGACGTTTTAAGAAGAATGAGAGAAGACGGTTACATAACCAAAAAGCAGGAGGAAGACGCTGTGGTAAAACTTCCAAAGGTAAAATTTTTAGCTCAAAGCCATTCAATTAAAGCGCCTCATTTTTCTTTTTATGTAAAGAATCAGCTAATTGATAAATTTGGTGAAGCAATGGTGGAAAGCGGCGGATTACAAGTTACAACAACACTTGATTATAAACTTCAGGAAAAAGCAGAAGAAATAGTAAAAGACGAAGTTGATAATTCAGCTTACTTAAAAGTAGGAAATGGTGCAAGTATCGTTTTAAACCCAAAAAACGGACAAATTTTATCAATGGTAGGAAGTCGTGATTTTTTTGCAACAGAGGCCACAACCACAAATAAGGATACAAAATTTCCATTTGAAGGTCAATTTAACGTAATAACTCAGGGAACAAGGCAGCCAGGCTCTTCTATAAAACCAATTACTTATGCAACAGCTCTTGAAAAAGGATACACGGCGGCAACTTTGCTTATGGATACAAAAACAATTTTCCCAAATCAGGGGGGAAAAGATTATATCCCTGTAAATTACGATGGAAAATATCATGGTCCGGTTCAGGCAAGATTTGCGTTAGGGTCATCTTTAAACATTCCTGCTGTAAAAATGCTTGCTATGGTCGGAATAAAAAGCGTTTTGAATACCGCTTATGATATGGGTATTTCCACCCTTGAGCCAACATCGGATAATGTAAGTAGATTTGGTTTATCTATTACGCTTGGAGGAGGAGAGGTATATCCCATTGAGCTTGCAACGTCTTATTCTGCTTTTGCTAATGGAGGGTATAAAGTAGAACCTGTTTCGATATTAAAAGTGACCGATAGGAAAGGAAAGGTGCTTTATGAAAATAAAGAAACAAGTTCAAAAAAACAAGTTATTAAGCCCGAGGTTGCGTTTATAATTTCTCATATACTTTTAGATAATAACGCAAGGTTAATAACATTTGGGATAAACAGTTATCTTAATATCGGAACAAGGGAAATTGCGGTAAAAACCGGAACAACCGATGACAAAAGAGACAACTGGGCAGTTGGTTGGACACCAAACGTTTTAGTACTTTCTTGGGTTGGAAATAACGATAATAGTCCAATGGGCGCAGTTGCATCAGGGGTTACAGGGGCAACCCCGATTTGGCGAAGAATAATTTTGGAAGCAATTAAGAATTTGCCAAATGAGGAGTTTAAAAAACCGGATAATGTTTTAGCGGTAACAATAGATGCTTTTGGTGGTGGATTACCTGTTGATGGAAGACCGACAAGGACAGAATATTTTATGAAGGGAACAGAACCACAAAGTCCATCGGTAATATACCAAGATATAAAGGTTTCAAAAGACGATAAAAATAAATTAGCAAGTCAATCGGAAATAGATCACAGTGAATATGAAACAAAAAAATTTGTCGTTTTTAAAGAAAAAGATCCTATTTCCACAGATGGTAAAAATCGCTGGCAGGAAGGAATAGATACTTGGGTAAATGATAATTATAAGGATGAAGCTTTATACCATCCGCCAACAGAGACCTCAAGTAAAACCATTTCCGAAGAAAAAAAAGAGGAGCCTTCGTCAACTCCTACATTAACAGAAACCCCTACTCCAACTCCGTAATCTTGGGTAGCGTTACGCCTTTAGTATTTATTTTTTGATAGTAATTTAATATTTTTTTAAAAACAGGATTAATTTCGCTGAGTTTTAAAAGCTTTCCATTTTTTGCAATATATGGATCAACGTACCTAAATTTTTTATGTGCAGTTTTTTTACCGAGTGGTAAATTTTTAAGCGATTTTTCTCTTAATACAGATAATATTTTTTTGATCTTTTTATTTTTTGATTTTAAAATAATTTTAATTATATATTCGTCATCTTTTTTAAAATCATCAAAATTTATTATTTTATCTTTTAAAGCAATTCTTAAAACATTTGCGAATAATCTATATCTTACAACTGCTTCAAATCCTCCCCAATGCTTAATATTTCTTTCAAGAAAACTTTTTGCAAATGAAAATGCAATTTCTTTATTGTTAAAAACAATATCTTCTTTATATGCATTTATTCCGGAAAAACATTTTTTCGCAATTTTTATCGGGAATTCTCTTAGTGAATAATCTACTCTGTCTGCGCAGACAAAAGGAATGTCTTTTTCTAATAAATAAAAGTTTTTATGTTCTGAAATTCTTTCCGGGTCAAGGTTGTATTTTTTTAAGATATTAGAAATCTCAGATTGTAAAATATAATCTCTGTGTTGATTATCTTGATAATCTTCCGAAACTTCGCTTTCTCCTATTACCCAGTCGATTACGTGAGAAAAAGCAGTATGTGAAATATCATGCAATAATCCTGCGACTTGTTCCTCTTCGTTTGCACCCAATTTATTTAAAAGAATCATTACTCCTATACTGTGATCGTACCTTGAATAATTTTTAAGATGGTAGAATTCATCCGGAACCCCAAACTGTCCAATTTTTTTTAATCTTTGCAATGGTTTTGAATTAATTAATTCAATAATTACAGGAGATGTAATTTTAGTTTTTCCATAAATCTTATCGAAGATTAATATTGATTTTTTTGCCATAGTCAATCTTTGAGAGCAGCATTAAATTTTTCTTTGATTGAGGTAGTAATTTTTTCTCTAATTTTTTTAACGTCTTCACTGTTAAGATTTTTTTCAAGGTCCTGATAAGCTATATGAAATGTTTTTGTATTTTTGTATTGATCTAAAAGTTCAACACTTATAATTTTGTCACTTTGTTTTTTAATTTCACTTATTATATCGCTTGTTGCTACGTTTTCTTTAATTGTAAATGCTAGATCTTCAAAAACTGCAGGATACTTACCTATTGGTTTATACGTTTTTTTAAGACTAACGAGACTTAAGAGTAAATTAAAATCAATTTCAAAATCAATGATGTCTTCATCTAATAATTCTAATTCTCCTAAATACCTACCTTTTACATAAATAGATGCTCCAGTAACATTTTTTTCTGATTCTTTATAGTTAACATCCATTATTCCAAGATCATTAAAAAGTTGTTCCAAAATTCCTTTTCCGTCAAAAAATGTAACATCTCTTTTTTTAATGATTCCTGCTAAATGTTGTGTTTCTTTTGGTAAATTATTTTTTACTTTTTCATAAACATTAGCAATTTCAAAAATTTTAATTTCTTCTTTTATTGTATTTTCTTTTATTACAGCGATAAGACTAGGTATTATTGTTTTTCTCATATAAACCATGTCTTCTGTTAATGGGTTTGCGATTTCTACAGCATCGTTTATTGGGCATTCAAGCATTTCTTCGGAAACCATAGAATAAGTATAAACCTCATTAAATCCCCAATATTTAAAAGTATTCTTGATTCTTTTTGTCCAGTAATATTCATTTTTTTCTATATTTTCGCTTTCTACCTCTGTTAAAGGAGGAATAATGCATGGTAATTTATGGTATCCGTAAATTCTGGCAATTTCCTCTGCAAGGTCTTCTTCGATTGTTATATCGTTAATCCTAATAGTAGGAACAGTTGCTAAAAAATTTTCACCTTCAATTTTAAGTTTAAAACCTAAACTTTTTAAAATATCTGTAGATTTTTCTGGTAAAATCTCCACACCAATTATTTTATTTATTTTCTTAAAAGAGGATTTTATAGTTATTATTTTTGGTTTATTAGGATAAATATCAATTATTTTTGAAACAACTTTTCCTTCGGCAAATTCTTCGTATAGTTTTATTCCCCTGAATAATGCGTTAATGGCTATTTCCGGATCAATTCCTTTTTCGTTTACAACTGCAGCTTCTGTTCTGATGCCATTTGTCATTGATGTTTTTCTAATTCTATGCGGATCGTTATTATTAATAAAAAAGATAATTCTTTTTGTTTTATCCGTTACAACGCTATTGGATGTTCCCATTACTCCCAAAAGATCTACAATTTCACCTTCTCCGTTGTCTGCAACAATATCGCCTCCCTTTAATTGATATTCTTTATTATCAAGCGTTTTTATTTTTTCGTTCTTTTTTGATTCCCGTATTATTAATTTATGAGTTGTGATTCTGTCGTAGTCAAAAACATGGGTTGGATGACCAATCTCTCTCATTATATAATTTGTAACATCAATTAAATTATTCAAACTTCTTATGTCTGTTGATTCCAATCTTTCTTGAATAAACTTGGGAGAGTGTTTAATTTTAACATCAATAATTACAGCGCAAACTCTGTTAACAATTTTAGGATCTATGTCTATTTTTAATAATGGGCTTTCTTTAACTGTTTCAAAATTTTTGTTTAAATTTAGTGGAATATACTCAGCAGAAATGCCGAATTGAGGCAAAATTGCAGATGCTTCTTTTGCTATGCCGATAATAGACATTAATTCGGGGCGGTTACTGGTTACCTCGATATCATATAGATAATCATTATTTATTTTTACTATTTTTTCTACAGATACGCTTGTTAAGGAAAGAAATTCGGCAATTTTTTGAGGCGTTGCCTTTGTCTTTAAATGTTCTCTTAACCAACTATCTAAAATTTTTATATTCATACTAAAACTGTTCCAGAAAATCTAATTTATTGGAATATAAAAGTCTTAAGTCATCAATTTCTATTCCCTCTTTCATCATTAAAACCCTTTCTATTCCCCATCCAAATGCAAAACCGGTATATTCATTTGGATCAATTTTTCCGTATTTTAATACATTTGGATGAACCATTCCTGCTCCCCCCATTTCCAGCCAGCCTTCTTTGCAAAGCTTACATCCATTCCCGTTACAAACCCCGCAGGACACATCAACTTCAAATGAGGGTTCTGTAAATTGAAAATGGTAGGGTCTTATTCTCGATTTTCTTTTTTCTCCAAAATAAGATTTTACAAAATAATCCAAAGTCCCCTTTAGGTGCGTTATGGAAATTTCTTTATCAATCACTAGTCCCTCGAATTGGTGAAACATTGGTGTATGAGAAACGTCAGATTGTCTTCTGTAGCATTTAGCGATATTAAGCATTCTAATTGGTGGTTTTTTTCGTTCCATTTCCCTTACTTGGCCAGATGAGGTATGAGGCGTTAATAAAACTCCGCCTTTTTTTGGATCTTTTTCTTGTTTTATAAAAAAAGTTTCCCAATCATCTCTTGCCGGGTGGTTGTCTGGAAAATTTAGGGCTTCAAACGCATACCAGTCCCATTCAACTTCAGGATACCTTACTTTTGTAAAACCGATTTTTTCAAAGATAGTTGTTATTTCTTCAATTGCTTGGGTTATTAAATGCAAATGTCCAAGTGGTGGTTTTATTCCAGGATTTGTAATATCAATTTTTTCTTTTCTTGTTTTTATATTTTGCGCAAGTAATTCTTCTTGTTTTTGTTTTATTGTTTCCTCGATAATTTTTTTTACATCATTTGCCAGGCTTCCGATTTCCGGCCTTTTTTCTATTGGAAGCTTTGGAATGCTTTTGATAGCTTGTGTAAGACTTCCATTTCTTCCCAAAAATTGTATTTCCAATTCTTCTAATTCTTTTCTTTCTTTGGCATCTATGATTAAGGATACCGCTGAATTTTTTATAGAAATTAAAGTTTCTTCCATAGCTTTAAGAATAGCATAAATTTACTTATACTTCCAAAGTTTCTTTTCTAAGTGAATTTTGAACACAAATCGTGTGAAAGTTTTTAAAAATCATTTTTGTCAATTTTTTATTTATATTTCTTTTTATAAGTTGTTTTTTTAATGCGTATCCTTTAAGGATTCCGGCACGAAGATACATTTCTTTTTCGTCTAATTCCGGATGAAATTGGACAGTGTAAATATTTTGTCTTATTCTTAGCGCGTGTATTTTACATCTTTTTGAGCTCGCTAATAATTTAGCATTTTTAGGAATTTTTACTACTGAATCATTGTGTCCATTAACAGCAAAAAAAGTTTTTGGAAAATTCTTGAATAGAGGGGATCTTAGTCCTTCTTTATTGATACAAATTTTATATACACCTGTTTCTGCTTTATCTTTATGTCTTACGACCTTTCCGCCCATTAAATCAGCTATGAGTTGATGGCCGAAACAAATTCCTAATGTTGGAAAATCCTCTCTAATTATTTTTTTCAAAATCGGTTTTATTTTAATGATTTTACTTTGAATTTTTTTATCCCAGTTGGAAATATTAATTTCTCCGGATCCGCCTAAAATTACTCCTGTATATGAATTTATATTTTTTATCTTTATTTTTTTTGGATTTAAAATATTAACAAATTTAAAATTATCTTTTTTAAAGTAACCATTTTTTAAAAGGCATTTACGTTCGTGAGCAAGTGATTTTCCGGTTCTAAATTGTAAAACTAAAATCTTCTTTTTCATTGTACAATATTCATTCTGCAAAGTTCATCTTCTATTAAAAATACCTCCCGCATAATTTCCAAAGCATCTGTACCTATAATTCCTATTTGTCCCCAACCTTCAGAAACAGCAATTAAGCTTATTTGTTCAGGTAAAATATTTTTTTTATAATTCTTATTTACTTCATTTATAGCCAAAGGCAATACTTTTATAAATGTATCAAAATCTGCCTTGGGAGTAATATTTCTAGTTACAGCTTCTCCGTTTTCTCCATAAATCTCTCTTGCGTGGTCATAAAGGGCATGTGCTGCTTCGCAACCGTTTGCCCGAGCGTTATAATCCTGAATAGCAATTATTAAATCCTGTCCGAATTTCCCGCCCAGTGTGCAAATAGCCAAATCTGCCCCTCCTCTAACCTGACCATTTTTATATTTATCCGAAGAGTTTATTGCATCAACATAACCTTGCATTGCTTTTAACATTGGTTTATAAGCTCTTGAAAGCTCAGCTAAAAGTTGTGGACTGCCTTTTATTGATTGTATTAATTTTTTCCAAGTACATTCTGAGCAAATCAAATTACCGCCCCAAGCGACTTCATCTACAAGTTGCATAGAACCTATTTGTCTTGGTTCACCTTTAATTATATGAACAGATGGTGTCGTCGTTAAAATACGCTCTTTTCCATCATAGGAGAAGCTAATGTTAAAAAAATTTGTTTTTGCTTCTATAACCCAAGATTCGCCATTTTCCCACATATATTTAAATTTTTTTTCTGCATCTTTTAAGTTTGGTAAAATAGATTTATAAAATTCAACTGCTTTGCTTAGTTCTCCTTTTTGTAAATGTTCCATTATTACTTGTTGATCTTTTTCTAAAATGCCTAATTCTATTGGACCTTGCCCTCCTCCATCAGTTCCGCGATCTGGTTTAATCCATCCCGTTTGCAATCCGTAACGCGACGCTAAAAGCATACATGCAGTTAAAGATTTTGTATTCATTTCTTCGTAGGTTTGATTTTCACAGATTACGTACCCTGGGACACAATCGGGGTGATATCCAATTTCCATCGCAGATTGAGACAATTTCCATTCTTCTATTTGCATAACATAAGGATTGTCGTAATTCTTAATTAATAATGCTTCCTCTATTTTTGGGTATCGATAGCCTTTTCTTGTTAACTCTACTGCCACCTCGGGAGAATTTGCATTAACGTCAATAGTAGATAATTCTGATTTTCGCGCAAGCCATAGCAAAACCGATTGAGTTTCTTCATCTAGGCTATACGGATATATAAGAGGATTATTTCTTAACTGATTATTCAATTTAACTAAAACATTAGAATTTGGATTGATAAGCATTAGCAATAGTAAAGCATCAGCTTTGTAATAAAAATCTGCACCTTTCAATTCTTCTCCATCTAGCTCCAAAATTGTTTCTTCTGTTAAGTTTATTATTTCTACTCCGTTTTTTTCTTTTGCCATTTGCAAACCAGATTTTGTGCTGATTAAAGATATATCTCCTGTTTTAGCACTTCTAGTATCTCTTCCTTCTATGGCTCCGGGAATATCGATAATATGACCTCTTGCTTTTAAAATCTCGTTTTCTATCTTATGGGAATCAGAAGAAGAGCTTGCGCTACTCATAATTAAGGTTTGTCTTTTTTCTCCATTAGTTTTATAGGGAAATAAAATTTTACCTGCTTCTTCTTTTACTTTAGGAAGACTTAATCCTAATAATTCCTCCGTAACTGCATTTAAAACTATTAACCTTTCTTCTCTTTCTATTTCTGTTGGAGAGTTTTGTTTAAATATTTTTTCGCGTAGTTTAAGAATTTTTTTATTTGTAGTTTCTGAGCGCATTATTACATCCTGCATTCTTAAACCAATAGCTGGTTTTACTTTTTCTTTTATTTCCGGGTGTCTTAAATCTTCTATCATATTTTTTCCATAAAAAAACCTCCACTTGCATTTATTCAATGCTTTCGGAGGTAAATACCTACTATTTTACCTCCGCTAAGCGAAGGTAAAGAAAAAACTAAATGTTATTTTTTTGATTTTCATGTTATTTGACTGCCTTAATAACTTCTTTAAATGCGTTGTAGTCGTTTGTAACTAAATCTGCAAGAATTTTTCTGTCTAGTTCAATTTTTGCTTTTTTTAATGCACTAATAAATTTGCTGTAGGATGTCCCCTCTTTTTTACAAGCCTCTCCTATTCTTAATATCCATAATGCTCTAAAGTCTCTTTTTTTAAGCTTTCTTCCATGATATGCATAAGAACTTGCATGAAGCATTGCTTCTTTTGCAACTTTTATTAGCCTTCTTTTTGTGCCTCGATAACCCTTTACTTGACTATGAAGTTTATTGTGTTTTCTTCTTGATACTGTTCCTCTTTTAACTCTTGCCATATATTTATAGTAAGTTCTGTCGAACTATTATTTTTCTCCTAACATTTGTTTAATTTTTTTTGCAAATTTTCCACCTATTACTGCCGGCTCTTTTTGCCTTCTAAGTCTTGATTTTGACTTGTTTATTTTTAAATGACTTTTAAACTGGTGTGAAAACATTACTTTTCCAGTTTTTGTAACCTTAAATCTTTTACTAACTGATTTCTTGATTTTTTTCTTTAACATTTTGACCTTTCTTTTCCGGGGCAAGCAAACTGATTATTTGTCTTCCCTCGAAATGCCTTTCTCTTTCTATTTTTGATACGTTACTTAATTCCTGTATTGTCTTATCTACTATTCTTTCTCCGAATTCCGGATGGGTTATTTGTCTTCCGGTAAATTTTAAAACTAGTCTTACTTTGTCTCCATCTTCCAAAAATTCTCTTGCTCTTTTTACCATGACCATTAGGTCATTTTCGCTCATAAAAGGACCTAGTCTTACCTCTTTCGTCTCGGAAGCTTTATTCTTCCTTTTTTCTTCTTGCTTTTTCTTTGATTCTTGATACAAGAATTTTTTAAAATCAATTATTTTTGCTACTGGTGGTTGTGCTTTTGGAGCAATTTCCACCAAGTCCAATTCTTGTTCTCTTGCTTTTTCTAACGCTTCGAATTTTTTTAATATTCCTATTTGCTTTCCCTCGCTGTCGATAACGCGAAGCGTTTGAGCAAATATTTTTTCATTTACCCTATAAAACTTTCTTTCTTCTGTTTTTTTCTTATATCTTTTTATCAATTTCTATTTTTACCCTTTTAACAAATTGAGAAAGATTCAGTGTTCCCAAATCTTTCCCATCTTTTGTTCTAACCGAAATTGAATAGTTTTTACCACTATTTACTTCTTTATCCCCTATTATACCCATAAAAGGTACTTTTTGTAAAGTAGCCTGTCTAATTTTTGCCTGTAATCTTTCGTTTCTGTTATCAAAATAAACTCGGATTTTTTCTTTTTCAAGTTCTGTTTTAATTTTTTCCGAGTATGCATTGTGCTTATCGGTTATAGGTAAAATTGCAATTTGATAAGGCGAAAGCCAAAGCGGTAAGTTTCCGCCGTAGTGTTCCAATAATATTCCGATGAATCTTTCAAAGGAACCAAATACGGTACGATGTATCATTACGGGTCTTTTTCTTTCTCCTGTTTTGTCTACATATTCAAGATTAAATCTTTCTGGCATAGAAAAATCCAATTGTATTGTTGCGCATTGCCAAGTTCTGCCAATAGAATCTTTAATGTGAAAATCAAATTTCGGTCCATAAAATGCTCCATCTCCTTCGTTTATTTTAATTTTCATTTTCATTTTTTTAACTACGTCTTTCATTATTTTTTCTGATTTATTCCATATTTCTTCTGAGCCGATATGTTTTTGGGGTTTAGTTGACAGCTCAATATGATAATTATTAAATCCAAAAACTTTGTAAATTTTTTCGACTAGTTTTATAACTCCTTCTATTTCTTGTTCAATTTGCTGGTCTGTACAGTAAATGTGTGCATCATCTTGCGTAAATGCCCTAACTCTAAAGAGTCCATTTAGCACTCCGCTTAATTCATGCCTATGAACTAATCCTAGTTCTGCTATTCTTAGTGGAAAATCTCTATACGAGTGGAGTGTGGATTTATAAATTTGAATACCGCCGGGGCAATTCATTGGTTTTACAGCATATTTATCTGAATCTATTTTGGTAAAATACATATTTTCCTTGTAGTTTTCCCAATGTCCGCTTTGATGCCATAGTTCTTCTTTTAAAATAATGGGTGTTTGGATTTCTTTATATCCTGCTTCCTCATGCTCTTTTCTCCAGAATTCTATAATTGTATTTTTAATAATCATTCCGTTCGGATGCCAAAACGGGAACCCTGCTCCTTCTTTATGAAAAGAGAACAAATCTAATTCTTGACCAATCTTTTTATGATCTCTTTTTTTGGCTTCTTCAACCATTTTAAAATAATCTTCTAATTCTTTTTGGGTCGGAAAACATATTCCATAAATTCTTGTTAACATTGGATTTTTTTCGCTTCCTTTCCAATATGCTCCAGCAATGCTTAAGAGTTTAAAATGTCCAATTTCGGAGGCTTTTTCTACGTGAGGACCTTTGCACAAATCAATAAAATTACCTGATTTATAAAAAGAAATTTTTTCTCCTTTTTGACCTAGTTCATCGATTAGCTCTAGTTTAAATGGTTCATCTTTTTCTATTTCTTTTGCTTCGTCAATGGTTTTTTCCAGTTTTTCAAATTTTTGCCAGTCTTTTTGCAGCTTTTTCATTTCCGCCTCAATCTTGGGCAAATCTTCTTCCGAAATTGGTTTTTTAAATTGGAAATCATAATAAAAACCGTTTTCTATAATTGGACCTATCCCAAGCTTGGTATTTGGATAAAGATTAAGTACTGCAGCTGCTAATAAATGTGAACAGGAGTGTCTTGCTAAATCAATATTATTTTTATTGCTCATTTCGGCTATTTTATCAAATGAGGTGATGATTGTAAATTTTTTAAGACAAAAGCGGTAATGTCGGTTGCAAACGTTCCGATAAAAGGCATTAGGTTAATTTGCCTTAAGACATATGTGATTATAGTAACAATTATAGAGAATCCGATTGTTGCTCCTAATCCCCATCCAATTCCTCCGATAATGTTGTTTAAGAAAATGCGTTTCTTACTTAATAAAACTTCGTTATGTTTTTCCATCTAATTAAAGCATAGAGTTAGATGTTTTATTTGTCAATTATTTTTTTCCAGCTCTTGTGCAATTGATTGCATTGCTAAAAGTGCAGTGTTAATAAATTCATTTAAAGAAATTCCTAGCTTTGATTCGCACGTTTTGATTTGCTCTCTGTTTGCTCCTTTAGCAAATAATGGTTCATTAAAACGGTTTAGGATAAAATCAACGGTTAAGGATGATAATTTTTTATCCGGATGAATAAGCATAGCTGCAATTATTAAGCCTGTTAATTCATCGGAGCAATACATTGCCCAATCCATTTGGGATTTTGGTTCGACAAGATTGTATTGAAAAGCGTGTGATTTTATTGCATATAAAACATCGGGTGGTAATTGATTGCCGATTTTTTTCTCCAGTATTAAAGAGTGTTTTTCCGGATGGTTTTTGGAAAGTTCATAATCCGCATCATGCAAAAGACCGACTAATCCCCATTTTTCCAATTCAGCTGGATTTACCTGGGGATTTAATTTCGCATAAAGCGCTTTCATTACAGCTTCTGCAGCGAGGTGATGTTTAATAAGATTTGGATTCTTAACTTGAGAGGATAAAAAATTAAATGCTTCTTCCCTTGTCATAATAATATTATAACAGTTGTGGATCCAAGAGGACTCGAACCTCTGACCTTTCGCACGTCAAGCGAACGCTCTAACCAGCTGAGCTATGGATCCGCTTTGGTATTATAGCAAAGTTAAAAAGAAGATTTAACCTGTTTGTTGTGAAACTGCACGTTCTCCGGATAATCCAAAACTTGTACCGTGTTTTTTGTATAAGCCCCAAAAGTCTTTTTTCTTTCCTTTTCCGGCGACTGCCTTTAACCATTGCTCTGCGCTTTCTACTCTTACCCTTGCGGTTTTTACAACGGAAAGCATCCATTCAAAAAAGTTTTGATGGTATTTTCCAGGTTTATTTATCGGTGCAATTTGTGCGTTTACTTCTTTAAATTGTATTTCCAATGTTTTTGAACTCTTGGTGAGTTTTTTAAGTTCAATAATTAATTCCTGAATTTTTGCGCTTAATTCTTGATTATGTTCATTTCCTATTCTTCTTTCTGCATGAATAATCTCACTTTTGTAATCGATTGCAGCTTCTATTCTTGTTTTTTCTTTTTCGGTTTTTTTATTAAAACTTATTTCTTCTCCTTCAATTAGCTCACCAGATGTCTGCGAGCGTTCTTTACTATCAGTTTTTTTTGAAGTAAGTAGTTGTTCCCAAAATGTTCTTGCGGATTCTTTTAAAACGTCATTTTTAACAGAATCACTAAAATTTCGCCCGATGTTTCTAACTGCCTCAATCGGATTTTCTTCTAGCTTACCTTCCTGTTTTATTTTTACTTTAGCCATAACTACCCCTCCTTATATCACAGGTTTTTAAGGAAATCAAGGGTTTTTTGCTGTCTTAATATGCTAGCCAGTAAATATTTATTAGACTGAAGACTTTGTTTTTCCTCATTACTTTTGGCTTGATTAATTGCCTCATCTACTTCCTTTTCGTCTACTGTAATTTTTTCTGTTTCGGCAATTTCTCTTAAAGCGAATTCCAATTTTATATCATTTTCTGCTTTTAGTTGATATTCTTGTCTTAATGTTTCTGCAGTTTTTCCACTCGATGCTAAATATTGGTCCAGTGTTAAACCGAGTTTTTTAATCTCATCTAAAGTTTGTGAAAGTAATCTTTCTGTTTCGCTTTCGGTTATAACTTGTGGAATAGTAATGCTCGTTGATTTTAATAATTCAGAAATTATTTCATCCAAGCTTGGTGGAGTTTGTTCCTTACCGGGTATTACAATTTTTGATTTTGCAGTTATTTTTTTAATACCTTCTTTGTAATTTCCTAAATCCACTTTTGGTGCTTCACAGGTTACTGCGCTAAATTGCCAGTCTTTTCCTTCCTCTATTTTTTCTACTTGAATTCTTGGTGATATTACAGGGTTAATTTTATGTTCTTTTATTGCCTCAACGTATCCTTTTGGTAACACTTTTCTTAGTATTTCTTCGTTTATTTTTTCTTTACTAAAGTTTTTTTCTACTAACTTTTTAGGAGCTTTTCCTTTTCTAAAGCCTGGAAGTTCTGCATGTTCAATAAGCTCTTTTATTACTTCTTCTTTAACCTTGGCGATTTCTTGCAAAGGTATTGTAATAGTTAATTTTATATTTCCGTTTTGTTGTTTTTCTATAGCTGAAATCATACAGTTTTTTATTATATCATTATTTATGCTGTGCGGACGAAGGGATTTGAACCCCCACAGCGTTTTAAGCTACAAGGTCCTAAACCTTGCGTGTCTACCATTCCACCACGTCCGCTAACCCTATAATTATACAAGAATTAGATTGATAGTGGAATAGCTTCCATAGTATTTTTTAAAGTAAAATCTTGAATTCTGTTCATGTATAGCATAACGTTCCCTGTCCATCTTGGAGAAGCAGCATAAATTCTACCAATTTCATAAACATTTTGAGCTCCCCATTTGTCCATATAATTCTCTCTTAATCCCTTAGACACAGTAAGAATTCCTTCTTCCCAAGAAGTAAACCTAGTTACATTATCTCCATAAACTCCCCAGCCCCATCCGTTATATGAGTTGTTTGGAATATTATGTCCAAAAGTTGATTCAACTCCGGAAATTGCGGCAACGAATTTCCAGTCAAGATTATACATATCTGCATATTTAACAAAATCGTCTGCATTATCAGCTAAAGGTGAATTATACGTTTGTAAATACTTTTTAAGGATATTTACTCGATAATCAGATTTGGCTCTTGCAAGTTTTGACTGGATTTTTGCAGAGGAATAAGATGCCCTTTCCTCGGCAAATGAATTTTTTGGAGCAGTTAATGTTATAACGATAAATGTTATAAGCACTATAAAACTAATTATTTGTTTCATGATTTTATGGTTTAGGAATCCGATTTGATCGGATTTAACCATAAAAAAATCCTTACGTATGCATTTGGAAGGGCATACCTAAGGATCTAGTCGAAGATTATATCATAAGACTATAGGTTTGTCAAGTACCTAACTATAAGCTATATTTTAAGCTGCTCCATGAAGAAATTGACGCTATCTGCCCATGCGCCGGTGTTAGAAGGTGTATATTTTGCCATAATTTCCTCTGCAGTTTCCATTCCTTTTCCCTTATATTCCATAGCTAATGTTTTTGTAACAACATCTATTGCTTCTTTGTAGTTTTCAAATTTTGTGACTTTTTTTCCGTAAATTCCAAATCCCCAGCAATTATATGAATTTTTAGGAGCTTTTTTACATAAATTTGATTCTTGCATTGCGATCGCAGGAATCAGTTTGTAGTCTAGTCCGTATTTATCAGCAGCCATAATAACATCTCCTGCAAAAGGTTCAAGATCCGATTTGTAGCGGATAAAAAAACGTTTTACCGATTCAACTCTTGCGTCTTTTTGCTCAACGATATCTTCTATTGTATTTTCTGTTCCGGGCAGGGCAGCAAATGAAACATTAGATGTATACGCGTCTTTTGAGTATTTATAATTGCTTAAGTGAAAAGTAAGATATGAAAAATATAATATACAGGTTACCAAAGTGATTGGTGTTATACAACAAAATACAGCTACTTTTATTAGCTTTCTAATCACAGTTTAATAGTTGCATAAATTAAGTTTAATTGTCAAGTTAACTTTGGTTTGTTAGAATATGCCTAAAAGCTTTTGCCCAGGTGGCGAAATGGCAGACGCGCTAGCTTCAGGAGTTAGTGTCGGTAACGACGTGGGAGTTCAAATCTCCCCCTGGGCACAAATAGGTAAATAGCAAATGGCGTATAGAGAATAATAGTTGGTTTTGATATAATTTCTTAACCATTAGCTACATACTATTTGCTACAAGCTAGAACGCGGATGTGGTGAAATGGTATACACGCAGCCTTGAGGTGGCTGTGCCGTAAAAAGCGTGGAGGTTCGAGTCCTCTCATCCGCACAAAAGGATCCTTAGCTCAGCTGGTTAGAGCGCCTCGTTTACACCGAGGAGGTCAGAGGTTCGAGTCCTCTAGGATCCACAAAAATGTAGTATAATGATTTAACTTGCTGAGGTAGCCAAGGTGGTCACGGCGGGTGTCTGAAGAACATCAGATGCGTGTTCGACTCACGCCCTCAGCACTTCGGTCATTTGACAATGATCTCAGTGCAGGCATTTCGGTCATTTGACAATGATCTCAGTGCAGGCATTTCGGTCATTTGACAATGATCTCAGTGCAGGCACTGAAAACAAGATTTTATGTATTACGTTTACATTGTTAGATGTAATGATGGGTCTTTGTATACGGGGTTTACACGTAATTTAGAAAAGAGGATAATAGAGCATAATTTTAGTAATAGAGGCGCAAAATCGATTAAGGGTAAATTACCGGTAAAATTAGTGCATAAAGAGATTTTACCTAGTATAAGCGAAGCATTAAAAAGAGAGAAAGAAATAAAAGGTTGGAGAAAAGATAAAAAAGAAAGTTTAATTGCGTTTACGCAGATGAGCGTAGCGAAGATGAGGGCGTAGTTCACCGGTAGAACGTCTCCTTGCTCCGCCTGCCGAAGCTATGCGGTGGTAGTTCAGTGGTAGAATGCTTCCTTGCCAAGGAAGAGGTCGCCGGTTCGAATCCGGTCCGCCGCTCAAGAACGACATTGCGGGTAGGGCAAGGAAAAAGTAGTCCCAATTCAATCGGGATCGCCCGCTCAGCCAATTACTAAGACAGGGGGTGATAAAAATGAATATAACAAGCCCTGCCTTTAAAAATAAAGACCGTATACCCGAAAGGTATACTTGTGACGGAATAAATGTTAATCCTCCACTTTCTATATACGATGTTCCTAAGGATGCAAAATCATTGGCTTTAATATTAGAAGATTTAGATGCTCCATTTGGAATATTTATTCATTGGATTGTTTACAATATTGATTCTAACACTACAAAAATTAAAGAAAATTCAGTTCCAAAAGGAGCAAGATTAATAATAAATGATCTTAAGAAATTAAGCTATGGAGGTCCTTGTCCGCCATCGGGTATTCATAGATACGTGTTTAACCTTTATGCTTTGAATACTAAACTTGTTTTACAATCGGACATAAAAATAGATGAATTTAAAAAGATACTTAAAGAACATACTGTTGTTAAAGCGAATTACGTAGGGGTTTATAACAGAGGTTAATTGCTTCTCTTAAATTTTTTTTCGATTCTTTTAAGTGCTACGATATACGCAGCTTCTCTTAAGGTTACCTTGTATTTCTCTTTTGCTTTTAAAACCTGGTTTGTAGCATTTTCCATTTTTTCTTTAAGTTTTTTAAATACTTCTTCTTTAGTCCATTTTTCGTCATTTATGTTTTGGTACCATTCAAAGTAGCTTCCGGCAACTCCTCCTGAGTTAGCAAGTATATCCGGAATTACAATTTTACCCTTTTTCTTTAAAATTTTATCCGCGCCAAGCGTTGTTGGACCATTTGCCATTTCAAGAATTATTTTTGCCTTAATCTTTGGTGCATTTTCTTCGGTTATTACATTTTCTAAAGCAGCAGGAATAATAATATCAACAGGAAGTTCTAATAGTTCTTTTGGGGTTATATTTTTGCCTCCTAATGCTTTTTTATTAGATAAATCACAAACTGACCCGAGGCAATAACACTCTGCGACAACCCCTTTTTCTTCTTTGCAAGTTTCCACATTTTCCGTGTTTGGTATACCGTTTGGTATGTAGAGACAGCCTTTAGAGTCAGAAAGCGCAACAACTTTTAAGCCTTCTTTTTGTAAAAAATGAGCAAGATATCTACCAACGTTTCCAAAACCCTGAATAGCAACAGTCATGCCCTTATAGTTAATTTTTATTTTCTTAAGTGTGGTTAGGAGTGCATAAACTCCACCAAGACCTGTCGCTTCTGTTCTTCCTTCGGATCCGCCTCTATCAAGCGGTTTTCCCGTAACAACTCCTAAGGTTTCTCTGCCTGCTATTTTACTGTATTCATCCACGATCCAAGACATTATTTTAGGATTTGTATTTACATCAGGAGCAGGAACATCTATTTTTACCCCGATAATATTATAAAGTTTTTGAGTAAAAATACGGGTTAATTTTTCGAGTTCATCTCCTTCTAAGGTTTTTGGATTAACTATAATTCCCCCCTTTCCTCCACCAAAAGGAACATCTACTACTGCATTTTTTATAGTCATCCATGAAGCAAGTGCTTTTACCTCGTCCATAGAAACTTGCTGATGATATCGAAGTCCTCCTTTATACGGACCAAGAGTGTTATTGTGTTGGACCCTATAGCCTTTGAGGATTTCCGTTTTTCCGTTTTTTCTTTTTAATGGTAATGACACCTCTACTATTCTATCCGGCTCTAATAATCTTTCGGTTAAATCTTTATCCAGTTTTATTTTTGAGGCGATTTCTTTTATTTGTTCTCTTGCCCTAGTCCATGGATTATTACTAATTATTTTAGTCACAAAAAAGATTATAAAGAAATTTTATGCTTTTGTTAAGTGGCAATTTATTAAGGCTTATATCGAATAACCCAATGAAGCAATCTTTTTCCGTGAAAATCAGAAAAAATCTGTACTTCGTTAGTTTCTCCCGATGGAAGCTCGACCATTTTCCCTCTTAGATCTTTTCTTTCCGGAATAGGAATTGTTCTTACTATTCCGGTTCCGTCGTTTTTAACAATTACATTTGTAGTGTAGGGATCGCTATCGAAAGGGATAAGTTCATATTCGTCCGGTTTAAGTTTTTTAAAATACTGTTCACTTTCGAAAATTACTTTTCTAACTTCTTTTTGGCTATTTTTATCGGGAACATCATACCCTTCTACAAACTCCAAAGCCTCTATTGTCATATCGGGAAGTATAGAAAATTAGTGTTTAAAAATCAATAAAGTGTCTAAATTTCTTTTTCTACTGTTAGGGTGCATTCTGTAATAAGCGCTGCGATAGCTCCTATTGCAGCAAGAACAGGGGCAAGTACTGTTCCTACAACGCCGATGGTCAACGGGAATTCAATCATCGTTTTACCATTTTTGTCTTTAACAATAATTCGTCTTACATTTCCTTCTTTTATTAACTCTTTTACTTTTTCGAGCAAATTAATTCCTTCGATTTTATATGATTCTTTTTTAGTTTGTTTGGCCATAGATTAATTATAACATTTTATTTATAAAAATATTTTTCATTATGATTAATTCTTTTATTAAATTTACAATTTGGATTAATCTGACAGCCTTTTCTTATTTGATCTTGATAAAATCCTTTCAAGGGTCCTTTTTTCAGCCATAAATTATCAATCCCCCAAAAATCAATTAAGTATGAAGAAATTAATATTGCAAAGATGATTATTCCGGTTATTGCCCCAAAATTTTTTTTATAGGAAAAATCATATTTTTTAAGTAGCCTTATTCCGACTACAGTTCCTAAAATTCCTAATACAAGTGCCCACCAGGGAAATGATTCAATCATGGTATTGATTTTAAATTGAGCCATAGGACCGTGTAGTCTTAAAGAAAATATAATAATACTCGTAAAAAGAATCCCGATAATAAGCATTGAGGTTAGTCCAATAATCATGGCAATAGCGCCAAAAATAAAATAACTTTTTGGTTTCATTTTTACATTACCGGAATCAATTTCCGACATTACTTTTTTTAAGATTTTATCTTTTTTTATATTTTTTGACATAGTTTTTTCATTAATAATTTTGCTCTATTAATTCTTGTTCCTACAGTTCCTATTGGGATTCTTAAAATATCGCTGATTTCCTCGTATGATTTTTCTTCTAGATAAAAAAGAGATACCGGTTCTCTGTAAAGTAAGGATATTTTATTTAAACATTTTTTTACTTTCTCCATAACAATTTTTTTATCTAACTCTAATTCCAAATTCTCTTTTTCATCGATAAAAATATTTTCATCAATTTTAACTTCTTTTTTATGTTTTTCAAGAGCATTTATGGCCTCGTTATGGGCTATTCTATAAATCCAGCTTGAAAACTTTAATTTTTTATTAAACCCTTTTAGATTTATAAATGTTTTTATAAATGTTTCTTGAACAACATCTTCGGCTTTATGACTATTATTTGTTATATATTTAACGTAACGCAATAATTTATTTTCGTAGCGTTTTACCAGTTCGTTATATATATTTTTATCTTTTGAAATCACTAATTTAACAATTTCTTCGTCTGTTAATTCTTTTAAATTCTGCATATTGCATAGTATATTACAGCAAGTAAATCCCTGCTACTTATTTGTAGCAGAGACTTACTTAATTAATCTTATTTTTGGAAATTTCTTCCCATTCCTTTACCGTTACCTAATTTTTGACCTTGACCCAGTCCCAATTCCGTTCTTATTTTATTTGCTTCGTCTTTTTTGCCTTGAAGCATTAATTTATGCATTTCAGCAAATTTTGCAAAATTTTTTTCATCTATTTTGTTAAGAACTGGTTTTCCGATCATAAGCTTTTTCCACTCGTTATAATTTTTACTTTCGAGTGCTTTTTGAACAGCAGCATGTTGTTCTTTTGTACAATTTGGCCCAAGCTTATTCGGATCACTTCTGTATGCAAAGGTTTCTGAAGTCATTGTTTGTCCTAAAATCAGAACTAAACCTAGCGTTGCAATTGTTATTGTTATATTTTTAAGTTTCAATTTACTCACCTCCTTTTCTATTGTTAATACAATTTAAGCGCAGGTTTTATTTCAAGCAGTTTTTAAGCAGAAGGGGTTTTCCCAAAAATTACAACTTGTGTTCCGTTTCCATAATTTGTCCAGCCCGTGGTTGGCGGGTCTGCCCAGTAGTATATTTTTTCTACATCTTCAGTTTTCATATTTACGCATCCGTGGCTCATTGGATGACCAAAATTATTATGCCAATATGCTCCATGAATTCCGTATCCAACGTATTTTGGTATTTCGTTATTGTAAAAAAACATCGTATAGGGAACATTGGGCAGGTCATAGTATGTTCCCCAATCTTTAGTCCCACCAGTCATTCTTGTGTACCTAAGTTTTACCCAAATATTAAAAATTCCGGTTGGGGTTTTGTACCATTTTCCAGTAGATACAGGAAATTCGTAAACCAGTCTGTCTCCTTCGAAAGCCCTTAATCTTTGAACGGATAAGTCGATTTCAATTCTTTTTTCATTCGTATTTTCTCCCAAAACCTGATTATTGTCTATGTTTTGAACAATTTCGTCTGGGGATTTAACAACTTCTCCCATATATGTTCCATATGTTTTTGTATATTCATAGCCACCAGAGAGATTATCTATGCAACTAATGGAATTTGCGCATACGAGCTTATCCCCTTTTTTGTTACTTAGAAAATATGAAACTAAAAAAATAACTCCCAGAAGCAAAACCAATAAAATAATTAAAGTAGTATTTTTACCTAGTATTGACTTTCTTTTTTTGTAATTTTTTAACTGTTTTTTCTTTACCCTTTTCTTACCCACAATATCATAATAGATCATTTTTTAAAAGCTTGTAAAGAAGTATTTTTAACCTCCTTAAACAACTTGACACTTATCTTATAGTATGCTAAAATAGCGAACTTATGACTGATTTATTCAGCCTTATTTTATATCTTTTTGTTTCTACAAAAGATAATATAACCTATAGCAAAGAGCAAGTACTTGCCTCTCGTGCGATTTCTTTGGAAAAAAGATACAATAACGAATTTATAAATACAGTTTTTAAAAAAAATATTCTTCTTAACATTGGCTACATGAAGGGATCTGTAGAAAAAAATAGTTTGATTGATTGGGACAAAATTCAAAAACCCTTTGAATACAGTTTTTCTTTAAATCCTAATGAGACTTTTGCTTTTCATGACGATGTACTTAGCAAATATGAAAATAAAGTCGCTAAAACTACTAATGCTCACTTTAATTCTCAAGAAGGATTTTTATCCGATGGGTATTTAGTCGGAGATGGGGTTTGCCATTTGGCATCGATTATTTATTGGGCTGCAAAAGACGCTGGGCTTAGTACAGAAGCTCCTACAAATCATGATTTTATGGAAATACCGGAAGTTCCAAAAGAATACGGTGTTTCTATTTATAATTATCCGGGGAAAGAGGATATAAGCTCAATGCAGAATCTTTATATTACAAATAATAAAGAAAAATCGATTACTTTTTACTTTAAATTTGACGGAACTAATTTAGCTGTGTTTATATTTTCTGATGATGATTCTTCTAAAATCTCCTACTCTGGTATCTAAAAAACCTTTTAATCTGGTATAATTACAATTAAGTTTTTGCATTGGGAGGTCGTCTAATGGTAGGACAACGGACTTTGGATCCGTTTATTTTGGTTCGAATCCAAGCCTCCCAGCTTCGTGTTAGCTTCAAAGTTATATAATTTGGACAATATGACTAAAAATAAATTCAGATGTGTCATACATGGAAGTTTTCGTAAGCAATTAGATGTTATCCAAAAACCCTACGATTCTTTTATTGAGCTTGCGGAATATTAAGATGCTTTTCCATTTTTGTTATTCTTTTTTCATGAGAATTATATCCAGTCTGAATAAGCTCAGAAAGCGTATCTATTGTTTCTTCCTGAACTTGGTCTATCTTTTTATTGACAAGTTCCACTTTTATTTCTACAGTATCTAGTTGTGTTTTTATTGGTTTTAATTGCTTCTTAATTAAATTGTCAATTTTATCCAATAATTTATTATCATCCATAATTATTATCATACTACTTTGTGCAAATAAGTTTTTCAAGTGGTAAATATTCAATATAGGAGAATTTCAGCTTCGGATTAGCCTCAAGAGTGAGTCTGATATAATAAATTAATGAACAAAGATCAAGTATTTTTTGTAGGACAAAAAGCATTTATTAGAAATACAAAAGGCGAAGTTTTAGTGCTTTATGATGAAAAGATAGGATTAGATTTACCAGGAGGGAAAGTTCAATCTGGTGAGCAAGATTTAATTTATTCATTAAAAAGAGAGGTTGAGGAAGAAACAAAGTTAAAAATTAATGTAAAACAACCTTTTTATACATGGGTTTTTAATTATCCATTTCAGGAAAAAGGTTTAGATAAAAGGACAGATGGAAATTTATATTTAGTAGGATATAAATGTGAGCTATTATCAGGAGAGGTTTTATTAAGCGACGAGCATGTTAGTTCCGAATGGGTTTCTAAAGATAATTATAAAAGATTGATTAAAAAAGGTGGACATTTTAAGGCATTAGATTATTATTTTAATTCAAGCTATTAACTGTAAAACTCCCTACCTCTCCAGTAAATCTCATTAACATTTTCCCACTCATAAGTTCGGAAATCATCAACGACAGCCAGCTTCGGATTAGCCTCAAAATGATAGACTCTTGACGCTTGAAGTTAAGATTTCATATTGATATTATTGTTCTATGTTAATAGAGAGACATATAAAAAGGCTAAGAGAACTAGAACAAACATATGGCTTTAATGAAGGTGTTTGTTTCGGAACACAATTGCCTGAGCAATTAAGACCCCCATTAAAAAGTTTTCAAGAGCAACCTAGAGAAAAAACTATATTTACTACAGAAAAATCAAGATTAGACAATGACGAAATAGAAGAATTGATGAAAAAAGGTCAGGAACTTAGAGAAGAGTTTTTTAAAGAGCAAGAAGCTGTTCATAGACTTTCTCCTGACGAACTGACTAGAAGGTATGATTGATAAGTTTCCTAAAAACCCCTCTGTTTTTCTATAAATCACCTCTGGATATCTCGACTCAAAAGTCCGGAAATTACCCAGAACAGCCAGCACTGATATATTTTTATTTTGCTAATTCTTCAGCGGTGAAAAGAGTAATTAATTTAATTTTATTTTCTTGAAGATTTTCTCTTGCCTTAGGATTTCTTTCTAATACACCTAGCGCATATTCAACATTTGCACCAAGAATTCTTAAATCATTAGCGCTTAAAATAATCTGTTTTCCAGTAGTTATAATATCTTCCACTATTGTTAAATTTTTCCCAGCAATATCGGGTCCTTCTGCTAATTTCTTTGTACCATATTTTTTTGCTTCTTTTCTAACTTGCACTTGTGGAAGACCTGTTTCTAATGATAAAGCTGTTGATAGGGAAATTCCACCCATTTCAAGCCCTGCTAAAATATCAGTATCAGATGGAACTAATTGAGCCATTTGTCTAGCTACTTCTTTAAGCAATGTAGGATTTGATTCAAATTGATATTTATCAAAATATTCATCCGACATAATTCCTGAATGGAGCTCAAACCTTCCTGTTAAATGTGATGCAGTATAAATCTGGCTTCCAAGTTCCGCTTTGTTCATCAGACTCATATTAACAGAAAATGTTTTAGATAATAAGTATTATAGGTGTCAAACGCTATAAGGCCTAAATAGGTCTAGTCTGACCCTTTCAGTTTCGGATTAGCCTCAAAATGATATAATATTTTTATGAAAAAAGTATCAATTTTAC
>CAZKJM010000003.1:0-59100 GCA_964553245.1 uncultured Gammaproteobacteria bacterium
CAGGAACCGTTACAACAATTCCTCCCTCGGTTGTTGGGACTGTTCCACCGTTTCCGGATGCTTCATTGGTTGTCAGGGTTGCGGTTATATTTGTCTGGGGTTTTTGTTCTTCCTTATTACATCCTCCAAGAAGAGGAAGCGTAGAAATAGCAGTAGCAATGGCTATTCCTTTTTTGTGCTTTTCTATCCCCGATCTTACCCTTTGAATAAATCCCTGTCTTTCCTGTTTCATAATCCAGAGAGTATAACAAGCAAGAAGAAAATATTCAAGAAAATACCAATCCCACACGTCCCAAATTACACTTAGGGGTTGAACCCCTAATTAGACCTAATTATTGTTCTTGAATTTAAACGCGCTATTTGACTGATGTTTTAAATTCGGCTTACAATATAAATGTGATCCAAAAACAAAATAAAAACTTATTGCCAAGTCTTGACTATATTATTTTAATTGCTGTTTTTATTCTTGCCATTTCTTTTGCGGGACTGCTTTTGCCCTTTTCTAAAACTCCAATTTTAGAAGAAAACCAAGAAAATACCCTTTTCCCTTATTCAGATAAAACCAGCGATGAAAGCCTTCAGCTTAAAAGCGTTAAGCTAAATTCAAAATCACCGGAAATTCCCGAAGAAGAAAGCGAAACCTGCGAAGATAAAACCTCAAAAATAATTATTAAAACCGTCACTGCTACCCCTGGTCCAACAACAGAGTGGCATATTTGTAAGGTTTGTTCAAGAACAATAGCAGGTCAGTGTGTTGATTCAAAAAGTTCAAGACCTTGCGAACCTATCGACTGTTCAAAATGTATAACACCAACACCTAAGCCACCCCAAACAACTACAACAACAAAACCAAAAGCTAACTTTACAGAAGAATATGAACTCAATTAAACCTGTTAAAAAACCAAAAATTGTAAGACTTGACTTATTTACTATTGCTATCATTTCTTTAATGATAATATTTGGGGTTTTTCTTGCCGGTGGACTAATGCCAAAAAATTTTAAAGTTACCAAGTACTCTGACAATCAAAAATACACGCCTGCAAATCCCGATGCAAAAGCAGATTCCGCACAAGGACTACAATTAAATTTAATAAAACTAAAAGGATGTTCGTCTACTGCTGCTGTTAATTTTTTGGTTGACCGATCCGGCTCAATGGGTTTTGACGGCGGTAAAAAAATTAAAAACCTTAGGAATGCACTTTTAAGTTTTAAAAATAAATTATCGGATGACAATATTTTTGGTCTTCAAATTTATAGCGATGATAGCGCAAACAGATCTTGCAATAATCAAGGAAAACCATGGTGCAACATAGTTGATCCTGATTATTATAAAAATGTTAAAAACGGTTTAAAAAATAAAATTTGTGCAGTACAACCAAACGGAGGAACTTATACAAGAGATGCATTTTTAGAAACAGAAAAAGTTTTAGATGAAGCGATTAAAAAATTTCCCAATTACAAATTTGCCCTTATTTTTATATCCGATGGCATTCCGGAAGATGCTACTAATATAGAATGTCCGGGAGGAATAGGCGGAGCGTGGTGTGGAGCAAACGAAAACGGCGGATGCCGTTGTTATTCTCAAAAACAGGATCCCACAAATTTTTATGATTCTTCAAAAGTTGATATCCCTAAAAGAATCAAAGATAAGGGCGTAAGAATTTTTTCTATTTCCTATATAGACAAAACAGATGAACATCTAAATAATCTCCTACAGGGATTAATGGAAAGAATTGCATCATCCAAAGATGATTATTACAGCGCTCCTGACGAAACAAAAATTAAAGAAATCCTCGACCAAATTGCTGTTAAAATCTGCCAAGAAGGTTAAAAATTATTTGACAGACTACTTTTTAAAAAATACAATAAATTAAGTGAACAAACAAAAAGGATTTGCAAATATACTTTCTGCTTTTGTTGTTGCGATACTTCTTGTAGCATTTGTGTTTGGTTTTTTACTCATAGGTGGATTCGATTTACCAAAATATGATTATTCCGAAGATGCTAATACGGGATACATTCCCATTGAAGCAGAAGATGAATCAAAAGATAATTCTTTACAGCTCAAAACTTTAAAATTTAAATCCTGCTCGTCAACCGCTGCATTAATTTTCTTACTGGACAGATCTTATTCGATGAACGGAAATAAGATTTCTAAACTTAAAAGTGGAATGCTTTCTTTTGCAAATAAATTATCCGACAATTCAATTATCGGCATACAGGATTTTAGTTCACCAGAGCATCCAAATGGAATATTAGTAAAAGTACTTGTGCCTGTAGATTATTATAAAAATGTAAGATCTAATTTACCAAGTCTTATTAACAGCTTGTCCGCAGGTGGCAACACTAATATGAAGTCTGCGCTTAATTTTACAAAAGAAAGGATTAAAGAGGCACAAGTTAAATTTCCTGATCGTAAATTTGCCTTTCTTTTTTTATCTGACGGATTACCTGTTCCACCAGACACCGAAACACCCAATGACGCATTAATTAATGAATTAAAAAATATGAATGTTAGAATTTTTACAATCGCCTATGGTTCTTCTGCAGAAGGAGTAAAACCGCTTATGAAAAAGATCGCAACATCTCCCGATGATGCATATTATGTTCCCAATGAAGAACAGATCGAAAAAATTTTAAACGAAATTGCTATAAAAATTTGCCAGTAAAAATCTTACAAAAATTCCAACTTAATAGTATAATTTAACTTTTATGGATAAAAGAAAATTCAAAATCAACATTACGATTTCCGACTTTCCTATTTTTAGAAATCTTGATTATTCATTTAAAATTGCCAAGGAATCCGGAGCAGACGGAATAGAACTTGTAAGTGGATTTAAATGTCATCGTCCATTTAAATCTGTCAAAAAGCTTTCTCAAAAATATAATCTTCCTGTATTTTCTATTCATATGCCAATATGGACAGGTATTAATATTTTCCCGGATTTTAGTTTTTTTAAACTCGCAAAAGAATTAAAAACAAAATATATCGTTTTACACCCTCTTCCTTGTTTAAACTTGGATGATGTAAAAAGTTTACAATTTTTTAGAAAAATGCATAATTATTCCAAGAAATACAAAGTAAAAATACTTTTGGAAAATTTGCCAAACAATTATCAAATTAAAATTGTTGACAAATACTTCCCTGCCGGAAAAGATTCAAATGACCTTTTAAAAATTTTAAAAATCGCCGATAAGTATGATTTTGGGATTACTTTTGATACAACTCATTTAGAAAATGAAATACCACAAAGCGAAGAATGGTTTAAAAAAGTTTTTCCAAAAATAAAAAATATTCATTTAAGCAGTTTTACAGAAAACAAATTTCATCTTCCACTTTATTTAGGTAATTTTAAAACTGATGAATTTATTAATTTTTTAATTAAGAATAATTACGATGGACTTGTTACTTTGGAAATTTTCTATCCAAGACTAATTACTTTTACAAAGCTTAATCTTGAATCCTTCAAAAAATCAGTAGAAATTATAAGAAAAGTTTAAATCCTTCTTCTGGCAATAAGTTGGGTAAAATGATCGGTATGATATAAAAACGGTTTCCTTCTTGCTTTAAAAACTTGAATATCCAAATTCATCCCCGCTTTGTCAAAAACTCTTATCCAATCCCATTCGCTTGCAAAATGTTTCCTACTAAGGTTATTAATTAAAAATGATTGAGCATTATTTACGTGGTTTTCTTTTGTAAACACAGTCATTGTCGTAACCCCATCAGGTGTTAGAACGCGTCCTATCTCCCCGACGATTTTTTCACATTGTTCCAAAGAGCACATATTAAACAAAAAATCAGTGGTTACTACATCAAAGCTAGAATCGGAAAACGGAACGCTACAAGCATCTAGTTTTATTGCTTTTACTGTAGAATCTTTTTTGTGTAATTTTCTTAACGGCCTACTTGCAAGATCTACAACAGTTATATCCGAAGCGTAACCTAATTCTGAAATTGCATCTTTAACATCCAGTGGATTTTTTGCAGTTGCTGTCCCAAGATATAAAACGCTTAAATCATGTTTTCCGTTATTGGAAAACGTGCGTCTTATTACATCCACGTGTTGTTCTTTTGATATTTCCCAAGAACCAACAAAACCCAAGGGCTGTAAAACTTCATAACTCAAATGATAAAATTTACCGATTTCTGCCATAAAAGAATTAGTGTTTTATGGGGAATTTTTGACAAAGTGACTTAATTTCTTTTGCAATTTTCAAAAGTTTTTTATTTTTAACAATTTCCGTTTTTGTTTTTTTCCAAACAACAGCCCTTTCCTCTTTTGTTTTTGGTAAATCAATCTTAGGACAAATTTCAATTACGTCATTAATCCATTTTGCAATTTTAACCATTTCTTTTTCTTTCATTCCCCTAGTTGTAATTGCAGGTGTACCAAGTCTTAGACCGGATGGGAAAAAAGGAGGCATCGGATCATTTGGAACAGCATTTTTATTTAAAACAATTCCTGCAATTTCCAAAGCAAGGGCAGCAACTGCACCATTTACTTTTTTATTGGTTAAATCCATTAAAATCAAATGATTATCTGTTCCACCACTTACCATATTAAATCCATATTTTTTTAATTCTTCAGCGAGCTTTTTGGAATTTTTAACAATCTGCTCTCCGTATTTTTTAAACGACAATGTACTTGCCTCTTTTAACGCAACTGCAATTGCTGCAGTTTGATTATCGTGTGGCCCACCTTGAAGTCCGGGGAAAACTGCCTTATCAATTTTACTTGGCAAATCTGGGTCTTTTTTTATTCCTTTTTTTGTAACCATTATCATTGCTCCCCTTGGTCCGCGAAAAGTTTTATGAGTTGTAGAAGTAACAATGTCTGCATACGGAAAAGGACTTGGATGAACCCCTGCAATTATAAGTCCTGTTATATGGGAAACATCTGCCAAAAGATAAGCACCGACTTTTTCGGCAATTTCTGCAAATTTTTTAAAATCGAGCTTTCTTGGATATGCTGTTGTTCCGCAAACTAAGATTTTTGGTTTCTCCTTAATTGCCATTTTTTCGATTGCATCGTAATCCAGCTTTCCATCCTTACCTAATTCGTAAAGAACAGAATTAAAATGTTTGCCGGAAAACGAAACTTTCGCTCCGTGAGTAAGATGCCCTCCAAATGCCAATGATAATCCCATTATTTTATCCTTTACGGGAGTGAGTAATGCCAGATAAACTGCAGCGTTTGCAGGAGATCCTGAATATGGCTGCAAATTTACATATGGCACGCCAAATAATTTTTTTGCTCTTTCTTCTGCAAGAATTTCTACCTCATCTATAATATCGTTTCCCTGATAATATCTTGCTCTTGGATAACCTTCTGAATATTTATTGTTTAAAACAGATCCTAATGCTTCTAAAACTTCTTTAGATGCATAGTTTTCCGAGGCAATCATTTCGAGGACTTCTTTTTGTCTTTTTTCTTCTCCTTTAATTAATTTAAAAATTTGCGGATCTTTTTGTTTTAACATGTCGATTATTTTAACACTAGTTCCTAACGATTATCAATTAGTAATTTATGGTTAAGCAAGAAATAAAATTTTCGCTAGGACATAGGCGAATTACGGGTCCAAGAAAATTTTGTTTCGAGCTAATATAAAAAACTATTTTTCCAATTCAAAAAAAGTATATTCGTAATTTCCCTCTTTGGATTTTTTTTCGAAAATAACTTTTTTAAAATTTGAATAATCCGGAAAAAAAGCATCCGAGTCATAATCTCCTTTTACTTTTGTTATATAAAGTTTGTCTGCAAGTTTTATTGCCTGCCCAAAAATCTGCCCACCGCCGATAATAAAAATTTCTTCGGAGCCGTTTTGTTTTTTTGCAACATCAATTGCTTCCTCTAGTGAACTAACAATGGAAAAATTATCTCCTATTCTTAAATCCTGCTTGTCCTGAGCATTGCCGAAGGAAATCTTGAATTCTGGATCCCTCGTAACAATAATATTGTAGCGATCCGGCAATGGTTTAACAGGAAGAGATTCCCATGTTTTTCTTCCCATAATAATCGGGTGCCCTGTTGTCTTTTCTTTAAATCTTTTAAAGTCTTCTGAAATATGCCATGACATTTGGTTATTTTTTCCAATACCGTTTTTTTCGTCAACTGCAACTATTATTGATAATTTTACTTTACTCATAACTGCTTTACTAATTCATTTAACAAAACTCCTAAGGAAAAAGCGGGAACTAAATTACGAGGGTCGTTTTTTACTTCTTCTGCTTTATCAAAAAATACTTGCTCCTCTTCAGACGAGCAATCTCTTCTATCTTTATGTTCAATCCCGTTTACATACCATTCTTTTTTTGTTCTTTCGAAAACTACAACCGGATAACCACCTTTAAATCGTCCACATGGCTCTAGTTTTTTAGTGCCTATATAATAATCACACACATTAGAAGCAGTAGCATGTTTACCGGTATGTATTCTTTGTTGAACAGTCGGCTCATTATCGGAGGGTAAACCAAGAGCGTCTAATATCTTAGGGTCAATTAAATCATTTAATTCTTTTTGTTTGAAAACATCTGGTCTTAAACAACAAGTAACTAGTTCTTTTGTCATATTAAAATCCTCCAACAACTGTAATATCGCCTTTAATTGGTGGATAAGGATTGTATCCCACGATCTCAAAATCTTCAAATTTAAAATCATCAATATTTTTAATTTTTGGATTAATCTTTATAATCGGAAATTTTCTTGGTTTTCTTTTTATTTGCTCTTTAACTTGCGAAAAATGATTTGAATAAATATGCGCATCGCCAAAAGTATGGACAAAAAATCCTGGCTTTAAACCAACAACCTGCGAAATCATAATTGCCAAGAGAGAATAACTGGCAATGTTAAAAGGTACACCCAAAAACATATCTGCGGATCTTTGATAAAGTTGTAAAGAAAGCCTATCGTTTACAACGCTAAATTGATAAATTGTGTGACAAGGCGGAAGTGCCATTGACATTCCAGGAGATGCCATTTCGTAAATAAATTCAGGATTCCATGCGGAAACTACAATTGATTTCCTATAAGGTGTAGTTTTTAATTCGTTAATAGCCCAAGCAAGTTGATCAATAATCCTCCCGTCCGATGTTTTCCATTTTCGCCATTGAACACCATATACATTTCCAATATCCCCCCATTTTGCAAATTCAGAATTTTTAGAAACTTCTTTTAAATGTGCTATAAATTCATCTTGATCTTTAATCTTTTTTTCTTTATCTGTTAATTTATTTCCGGCAATTTTGCCATTTGCCATTTGCCATTTGCCATTCTTTTGCGCTTCTTTGAAGCGCTTATACGCCCAGTCATCCCAAATATGAACATCATTGTCAACTAAATATTTAATATTGGAATTGCCACCAATAAACCATAAAAGCTCGTGAATAATCCCGCGTAAAAAAACTTTTTTTGTAGTTAACAAAGGAAATCCTTTAGATAAATCATAACGGCATTGCCTTCCAAAAACACTTCTGATAAAAACGTCTTTATGTCCAAAAACCGGTTTATCATTGCCTTTTTTTAAAATATCCGAAAGTAAATCCAAATATTGATATTCCGGATGTTTATGCATAGTTTTCACATCTTCTTTTTTAACTGTTTGCCAAAAATTTTACAATAGATCAAATTATGTCAAATTATTTTAGTTTTGGTATAATACGCTTATAATGAAAACCGCCCAAGCGGAAACGTTGTTTACACTAAAACAAGAAAGAAACCCAACGCATCCATTTATACGAACCTTAAAAGCGGATAAAGAACACATGCTTACAATTGTTGATCCTTTTAAATTAGCAGAGGATAATGACGGATTATTTGAGCAGTTGAATAATTTATCTCTAGATTCAAATACAAAATTACTTGTGTATGAAAAAGAGGAAATGGTTTATTCACCAAAGACGCCAAATGACCAGAGAATCTTAATTTCTACCGAAATAGACGGAAAAAAAATATATGGATATATTTTAAAAGGTGAATTTAAAGGCAGAAATATCACGAGAATAAATCAAGATCAATTGGGAATGGATTCACAAAATGATCCCGACGAAGAGGGTCTTCCGTTTTAATCTTTTCTTAAATCCACTAACCCGCCCATATAATGAGCTTTGTAAATTCTTTTTCCTTTATAACTAATATATTCATTACCGTAAAAACTTTTAATATTTCCATCCCACTTATTTCTGTATTTTAAATTTGTTTCGTTATAAATTGCCGGACCTCTAAACGGATAATCTTGCGGAACCAATGACAGGGCTTTTTTTAAAAAGCCATAAATTCCGTTAATGTCATAAATGTTATTATTTACTTTTCCGTAATAAACCATTATCCAAACCGGTTTTTCTTTGTAAAAAATAATTGTCCTTCCGCCGTACGGCTCACCGCCAAAATAATTATCGTGATATTTCCAATCACCTGATTCATAAATAAATGTATGTGATAAATCTTTTTCTGATTTTTGTTCTTTACCGGAGGTATATCCTGCTTTATTTGCTTCTATAAGAAATTTTCGAAGACTATCTAAATTCATTAAATTTATACGCTATCTCCTATTTGCTATATGCTATTCACTATGTGCCATACGCCATTTCGCCATCATACCTGTTTTTCTCTTTTTACTGCCGAAACTCTTCCACCCTGCCATTGCCCACGGTATTTGCTACCAACTCCTTTTATTTCGTTAAAAATAATGTGAACAAATCTTGCTCCCATTTCGATTTCTACTGTAACCGGTCCTTCATTTTTAAGACCAAAAGTCAATTCGCCGCTATAGCCCGGCTGAACAGGACCTGTCCTTAAAAAAAGACCGGAGCGAAAAGTTGTTGTTCTTGGTAAAATTGTTGCGGATAAGCTTATCGGTAAATTAATTTTTTCGATTGTTTTTACTAAGAAAAAATCTCCGGGTTTTATTTTTACACTTTTATCTTTACCATATTTTTTAACCGATACTATATCTGGAGTTTTTCTGTGTGTTTCACCAAGAAATGCGCTTCCTGAAATCTTAAAAACTTCTCCTAATCTTAAATCAAAACCAGTTCCTTCCGGATTAGTCAATTCTCTTTCGGATAATCCCTCAACAAGCTTTTTTGTTTTTACAAGTTTTAATAAAACTTTCGGACTTATAATCATATAACTTTTTCTACCTTTTTAACGATCTCTTTTGACATCTCTCTGACATCCTTTTCACCATCAAATACGGACATTTCTTTTTTAAACATTTTTATTACAAAAAGATAGCCGTTTCTGATTTTATCAAGCTTTAATACATCTTCGTAAATTTCTTTTTCTTTATCCATTCCCGAAAGTCTTTTTAAAGCTGTCTTTGAGCTAATATCCAAATAAATAAAAACATCCGGAAGAATGAATTGATAAAACATAGAAAGAATTGATTGACTGATTAATAGAAAATTAGTTGTATTTTTATAGTCGGTTGCATCTCTATCGGAGATTCCATAAGCAACAGATGACCAAAAATATCTGTCGGTTATAACTATTTCTCCTTTTTTTAAATGCTCGATTATTTCTAGCTGCTGAACTTGTCTATCTGCTGAATATAAATATTGAAAAGAAATTAATGGAATTTTGATTTTTCCTCTTAAAACCTGGTGAATCAATCTTCCAATCGGACCTTTTCTGGTCGGATTCTTGGTTAAAAAAACTTTCTTTCCTTTCTTCTCCAAGGCTTTTTTTAGTAATTTTACTTGTGTTGTTTTTCCTGAACCGTCGATTCCCTCAAAAGCAATAAATTTTCCCTTATATGGATTTCTTTTAAAATCTAGATTTAAACTAATTTTATATCTCATAATTATTTATAAACTCCTCTGTATTGATTTGGTAAAAGAGGAGCAATTTTTTGACCCATAATATTATCCATGAGCTCTTGCCTCGAGCTTTTTCTACTTGCATTATTTCTACCTTTAACTGATTCTCTTAATTCACTTATCGAAAATGGTTTTCCAAAAACAATTTCTGCTCCTGCTCTTACCGGAATCACACTTCTTAATCCTTTTTCTGTTGGAAGAATTTTTTCTGTACCAGAAATGGCTATCGGCAAAATATAAGTTTCGTCACTTAAATAATGAGCAACCTGCTCTACTCCTTTTCCAAGCTGACAATCTCTACTTCTTGTTCCTTCTGGAAAAACCATAATTATTTTTCCGTTTTCTAAAGCATAAGAAATTGCATTAAGAGAATTTCTACTCATTGCCATTGCCTGCTTTCTTTCCTCCGGTGTTGATGGACTAACTGTTGGTGGCCAAACATCTATATGTGTGCAAGAGTTAGAAAGCGTTTTTGTAATGATTTTTTTATCCAATCTTATACCTCTTAAAAAAACTAATTTATGTCTTATGTCGGAAAAACCGTGTCTTGATAATGCATATTGAAGAACCGGCGCATCAGCGTTGCTTAGATGATTTGCCATAAAAAAAACAGGCTTTTTTTCTTCTAGTAAAATTCTTATATCATCCAAATTCTCTAATCCTCTAATTTGCTCTTTACAAACTAAACCACATTCTATATCTAGTAATCCGGCAATAAAAGAATTTTTTTCTTTAATAGACGGTTTCTTTTGTTCCGTTGTTTCCTGATTAATTCCTTGAATCGTCACAATCGCTTCTTTTGTCATATTTTCTCCTCGTTTATCTTTGATTCATAAGGCTGATTTTGATTTTTATATTTTGCAGACTTTTTTTTAATATATGGAACTTCTGATTCCGAAGATAATTCTTCGAAGGTCATTGCGCAAATTCTCATTCCTGGATAAAGCGCAATTGGAAGTCTTCCCAAGTTTCCAAGTTCTAATACTGCTTGACCATCCCAACCCGGATCAAAAATACTGGCTGTTGAATGAACTACAATACCTAATCTTCCAAGAGAAGAACGACCCTCTAATCTACCCAAAAGAGATGGATCAATAGTAATTCTTTCTTTAGTTATTGCCAAAACAAAATCTCCCGGTTGAATATAAAATGGTTCATTATCTTTAATAATAATTTCTTTAGTAAAAACTTTATCTTTTATATTTTTTGAGTTTGTATCAATAAGTGAATGCTTGCTATATTCAAAAATTCTAAAAGTATTACCCAAACGAAGATCAATTGAACAAGAACCAAGTTGTATTTTTAAATCAGGAACCGGAGCTATTTTTATCTTTCCGTTATTTAATGCTTTTTTAATATCTCTATCCGATAGAACCATAAAAAAAAGTTTAACACTAAAAAATTTCGAATACAAGAATTAAATTAATCTTGACAAGACGGTAAAAATGTTGCTTAATTAAATTAATGGCTGCTAAAAAATCAAGAAAACCGGGGATAAATTTATTAAAAGGATTAAGCGGGTCAAAGTTAATGCAACTCGCATCTTTAGTAATAGTTGTACTTGCAATTCCCTTAACAATACTAATGCTTAAACAACAACAAAACACCCAACAAGAAGCAGCTTCGCTTTGCGCAACAAGAGGAGGAACCTGTATTAACACTGATTTTCAAAATACAGTCCAGCGATGTTTTTCTTCCGGAAGAACTCTTGTAAAAGGTCTCTGTCCGGGAGCATCTAATATTCAATGCTGCGTTAAAGCAACGCCTACTCCGGCTTTAAACACATGCTCCAGTAGAAATGGAAGATGTTTAGATCTTAATATTTATAGTTGCAACGCTTATATTTCTGGACTTTGTCCTGGACCAAACAATATAAAATGTTGTATTGGAAATTATTATCGTAGATAAATATTTTTTAGACTTATTTAACGTTTCCTATAAACTTAATAGTGGAATTACCCTCTTTATCCAAGATTATATCTAATTGCGGAAGGTCTTTTGCTAAAAGTGTTGATGTAGCATTAACTTGCTTCCAATAATTTCTGATTATATCTTCCGAAGTAACATCTTCCATGCTTAGAATATTACCTATCCTCGTCAACAACTCATTGGTTCTGTCTATATCTACAACGAAATACATTTCTGTCTTATCTTTGTTTTGCGAATGAACCGTTGCATCTTTACCTCTAATTAGTAATATCGCTTTCTCTCTGTGTGATCCTTCCAACGTAATCCAATTTACATCGGCATCTTTTCTCGAAATTTCCCAAAGCTCAAGAGAATGCTCTGCCTTTATTCCATATAAATCTTCGTTTTTTTTCAATGCTGCCTGTGCCATATGGCCACAACCGATTTCGTTATGATCATCTGTATGCGCTTGAAGCTTGTTTTCTTTTCCAAACACACTAAATAAAGCCTGTTTTGTTTTTGAATAAACGTCTTCTACTAAAAATTCTTTGTCTTTCTCTACCAACGAAGCCATTATTGCCATAGAAACTCCCAAATGTGCTCCAAATATCCTTATCCAACCACTATCTTGTTCCTGAGTGTATCTACCATCCGGACAAGCAGCGCCCTTATTGTTTGCTAAAACAATATTTTCCTTAATATATTTCTCAAATTTTAAAATATCAACTGTTCCGTTTTCCGGATTATTCATAGTTTTATTTTTTACTTCAACCATAAAATTGTGGGTACGGATGGAATCGAACCATCTGCCTCTTCTTTATCAGAGAAGCGTTCTAACCGGTGAACTACGTACCCATTCTAGCATTTTAGCAAATTGAATGTATATTTAAAAGAAGATTGAAAATTTTTCCTTAAATCTATATTGTTTATTTTAATATTGAGGTGCGAGCCGGATTTGAACCGGCGAATACCTGTTCTGCAGACAGGCGTGTTAAGCCTCTTCACCATCGCACCTAATTACCCTTAAATCTTAACACAGCCCTAGGTAAAAATCTAGCTAAGTCGGAAAAAATTCAAACAGCTGTTTTTGCAAGGTAAAGGCTTTATTTCTTTTTTAAAACCTTATTGTAAATCTCTTCCAGTTTTAAAACTGAATTTTCCACAAACAAATTTGCGCTAACTCTAGCATTTTTTCCTAATCTTTCTCTTTCTTTCTTGTTTTTTAAAAGTTTTATAACCTCTTCTGCAAACTGAACAACATCATTATCCACCAATACGCCACTTTCTTTATTTCTAATTACATTCTCGATCGGCGAATCTTTAACAGCAACAACAGGCAATCCTGATGCCATAGCTTCCAACACAACCAAACCTTGTGTTTCTGTCTTTGAGGAGAATACAAAAATATCTGCGCTTTTATAAATAATTGGCATATTTTTTGGCTCAATGGCACCTAAAAAATAAACGTTTTTATCTATTTTTAATCTTTCCGATAAGCTTTTTAGATAGGTATATTCGGGCCCTTTTCCAATAATCACAAAGTGAGTTCTTGAATTGCTTTTCAAAATAATATTAAATGCGTAAATCAAAAAATCGACTGACTTTTCCCTACCTAGTCTACCAGCATAAAGTAAAATTTTTGCATTTCTTGCTATCCCTAATTTTTTTCTTAAAAAATCAGATTTTTTAATTTGAAAATTTTTAGTCTCTATACCATATGGCACTACAATAACCGGTTTTTTAATTTTTTGATTAATTAATTCGTTTTTAGCTTTTTCCGAAGGCGCAATAATAACATCACATAAATTGCATGTAACTCTACTTATTTTCCTTATGATGCTGGGACTAAATAATCCTCTCAAAATGTAATGTGAGTAATCCTGTATCATTGTGTGGTAAGTATAAACAAAAGGAACTCTTTTTATTTTTGCCATAAATAATCCCATTAGACTAATTGATCCATTGGAGTGACCGTGGATAATATCAAAATCTGTTCTTAAAAGCTTTATAAAAGTTTTTATTGGTATATATACTGCGAGACGATAATTATAAGCCTTGTTTACTCGTATTGAAACTAATCTGGAGATGTTTTCTTCGTTTTTTTGTTTTTTATATATCGAATACCTCGGAGCAACTACATGTAACTTGTTTCCTTTTTTTGGCAATTTATTAAAAATAAAATCAAGATATGTTGTTATGCCATTGGCTTCTGGCAAATATGTATCTGTAAAAATTCCAATTTTCATTTAAAAACCATTATACCAATATTGTAAATTATCTAATTTTAAAGACTATATTTTTTATCAGAAATTTTTGTGATAACAAAAGGCCTAATTCCTGTTTCTTCACGTAATTTTATCGCTATTGCTTCCGTTGAATATGCTTCTTTCTCACTGGACTTATTCTGCCTCCTCATCCGATAAGTGTTTGCAAAAGAACTAATAAGCCCAGCGCTAACTATTGAATAACCAACCGAGCGCGAATTAGAAAAAACCGTAATTAATTCTCCTCCCGCTATCATTAGCGTTGGAACCGTCACTCCAATAAAATTACCTATATCTTCTTTTGGATTTCTCATTTTCTGCGCCACGTGAGTTAGTTCATGAACCAAAACATCATTCATTCTGTTTTCGAAGTTAATTTCTACAGATTTTAAAAATGCATCAACGCTTGTTATCGGACCATGATCTAAACAAAAAGAACTCATTGCCACCATTTCCGGATATATTTCTACGGTTAATTTTCCATTAATAGGATTATTATGGGTGCTACCTAAAATAAATTGTCTCTGAATATGTTTTTTCTTTATACCAGATTTTTTTTCTAAAGGAGGTAATTTAAATACTACTTTTTTTTCAAAATGATCCTTAGCAGTTTTAGGAGAAAGACCAAGATGTTCTGCAAGCGCACAATAGTAATCACAAATAGATTCTCTTGATGCTTCAATTAATACATCTTCGCAGACGATAGGTATTTTTACTTCACAGGTTATCTTTTCACCTATGTTATCATCTAACAGTCGTCTTTCCCTTTCCATAAGTGACGATTATACAATAAATTGTCGATCTTACAAAAAAAACCACCCTTATATTAATTTCTAAATCTCCAAAATTCAAACCCCAAATTATTTGAAGTTGAAAATTGAGAATTGGAAATTCCGACAAAGCCACGTTTGATGTGGCAATGCCGGGATCGGGTGGTTATTTTGTTATTACCAGGAAGTGGTAGGAAAAGCCCCTGCGCTTGAGAACGCTTTTTGCGGGGCAACTGAATAGGTTTTTTCCGCCATCTGGCGGACAAGTGCTATTCTCACTTGGGTGTGTTTTTCACTTTATATTAACATTAATGACTATTTGCTATAAGCAATATGCCATATGCTAACTTCCGTGTCTTCTCTCTTTCTTACTCTGCAAAATAGGACGCGCCTATTTTGATTTTAGAAAGGAGGTGATCCATCCCCACCTTCGGGTAGGGATACCTTGTTACGACTTAAGCCTCATCGCCGATCTCTATCTCTATCGCAAATACAATATTCGATAGCTACCGACTTTGCTGCCTTGACGGGCGGTGTGTACAAGACCCGAGAACGTATTCACCGCAGCTTGCTGATCTGCGATTACTACCGATTCCGACTTCATGGAGGCGAGTTTCAGCCTCCAATCTGAACTGAGGCGAAATTTGAGAGATTAGCTTAATGTTGCCATTTTGCAACTCGTTGTTTTTCGCCATTGTAGTGTGTGTGTAGCCCAGGGCGTAAGGGCCGTGCTGACTTGACGTCTTCCCCTCCTTCCTTCCCAAAAAATGGGACCGTCTCCAATGAATATTTAACATTGGATGGGGGTTGCGCTCGTTTCCCCACTTAAGGGAACACCTCACGGCACGAGCTGACGACAGCCATGCAGCACCTGTGCAATCATCCTTACGGATTTCCCTCTGTTTCCAGAGGAATGTACGATTGCATGTCAAGCCCTGGTGAGGTTCTTCGTTTTGTCTCGAATTGAACCACACGCTCCACCGGTTGTGCGGGTCCCCGTCAATTCCTTTGAGTTTTAGCCTTGCGGCCGTAGTCCCCAGGCGGTTCGCTTAACGCGTTAGCTTACACCCCGCCTTACAAGTAAGACAGAGCTAGCGAACATTGTTTACGGCTAGGACTACACGGGTATCTAATCCGTTTCGCTACCCTAGCTTTCGTGCCTCAGCGTCAGGAAAATCCCAGATGCCTGCCTTCGCCCTTGGTGTTCCAGTTAATATCAACGCATTTCACTACTACACTAACTGTTCCAGCATCCCTGATAATCCTCAACCTTAATAGTATTGTACCCATTTCCAAGGTTGAGCCTTGGTATTTAAAGTACAACTCATTAAGGCGCCTACGCACACTTTACGCCCAGTGAATCCGGATAACGCTTGCCTCCTACGTATTACCGAGACTTCTGGCACGTAGTTAGTAGAGGCTTATTCGCCAAGCTGTGAAGAGCTTGGCAAAAGGAGTTTACGACCCGAAAGCCTTCTTCCTCCACGCGGCGTCGCTGGGTCAGGGTTTCCCCCATTGCCCAATATTCCTGGTTGCTGCCACCCGTAGGTGTACTGCCCGTGTCTCAGTGCAGTTGTGGCTGATCGACCTCTCAGTCCAGCTACCCGTCATTGCCTTGGTAGGCTTTTACCCCACCAACTAGCTGATAGGACGCAGGCTCCTCCCTTGGCGACCAGTTAAGGTCTTTACTCTTACGAGAACTATGGAGAATTATCCCATCTTTCGATGAGCTATGCTCCACCTAGGGGTAGATTCCTACGCGTTACTCACCCGTCTGCCACTCAACTCGTGTTCCACACGAGAAAATCCTAAATTTAAAATTCGAAATCCGAAACAAGCTATAATTTCCAAAATTCAAATGTTTAAAACATTTCAAAATTTAGATTTTGAATTTGTTTAGAGCTTCGACATTCGTGTTTAGAATTTCCTTGTGTGAAACACAAGATTCGTTCGACTTGCATGCCTAAGGCACGCCGCCAGCGTTCATCCTGAGCCAGGATCAAACTCTCAAGAAAATCGGATTATTAATTTACCCCGATTAGATCGAGGTTTAGGACAATCCGATAAATTCCTACCACTTCCTGGTAGGCAACCTAATTAAAAATCTTGACATTATTAGTTGCGTATCCTGTCACAAAAGTTGTCAAAGTGCTTCGCCACTTTGGCGTATTAAGACAAAAAAACCCGCCAAAGGCGGGATTGTTCCTCGCAAAACTCTGGCTAGTTAGTCTTACATATTAGTTATTCAATTATAGGGAATTTGGACTTTTTGTCAATAAGCAAAGCTATTTATTAATAAATTAGTATTTAGGGGTTAAGCCTTTGAATTTTTAAAGGTTTTTTAATAATTTCTTTTTTAGCTTATTTAAATCTTTAAAGTTGGTTCTTAACATTCTTTTCGTTTTCCCTATTACCCAAATAGGCTCTTTAGGACTTAAATCATCTTTATATCTTGGGATTATGTGCCAATGAAGATGGGGATGACTATTACCCAACAACTCGTAATTTAGCTTAACGGGCTTGAAAGCTTTGAAAACTGCTTTGGCAACATTACTCATTTCCTCTAAAAATAAGTTTTTGTATTTTCGGTCTAATTCGTGAATTTCAAAAACGTGTTTTTTACATAAAAAAATTGTGTATCCTCTATAAAATTGATAATCTTCTAAAACAACATACCCTGTTTTAAGTTCTTTTACAAAGAATTTGTTTTTATTATTTTTGATTTCATTTATTCTTTTGCAAATTAAACATTTCTTCATTTTATTGTTGAATTATAACAACTACTAGCTTAGTTTGACAAATTAATCTCCATAATATAGTATTCCCTAATTAATACAAAATATGCCTATAATAAAAGAATTAAGTAAAGCAGATAATCAACTACAAGAGGCAGAACTAATTACTCCAAGAACCGCTATTAAAAAAGCAATGGAACATGCTGTAAATGAATTAACAAAAGGTTTAGATTTTGAAAAAATCGATCCTTCTGTCTTTGAAAAAAAACTGGAAAATATAACCGCAGGAAGATGCTTGGAAGGATGCCTTATTGCCGCAAGCTTTTTACACAGAAATCATTCAGAACTATTTAAAACGATAGCGCTTTTGCATTACGAAAAATTTGAAACAACAAAACAAAATAAGCCAATCGGAGTCTTTCACGAGTATTTCTTGATAAGAGATAATGCTGGAATTTGGCATGCGGCAAGTCCGGCAAATCACGAAAGATATAGTGGGGAAAATTCAAGGTTAAAACGATTCTTTAGCTCAGATAATTTACGGGGAGTTTTAAACGATATAGAAAAATTTGAAGGAGGAGCATGGCCAACAGAACAATATATTGTCGATGTTTTAAAAAGACGAAAATCACCGCTTGTAACATATGAGGGAAAAGCTGAAGTTATTCAATTTGTAAAAGAAAATACAGGAAATGAATACGAGCTAACTAAATGCATTTTTCCAATAGAACAACCGCCCATGGGAATGGAGTTTTAAAATAAATAATTTTTACCTTTTCTGATTCCACAAATTTCCTAAACCCAAAAGATGTCCAATGATTTATATGGCCAATATCTTTTCCCCATTGAGTAAAATTAAAAATTTCAAAAAATGGTTCATTCGGAACACTAAGTAAAATATATTTTTTAGAAACTCTTATTAATTCTTTTAAACCCTTTTTGGGGTTTTCTAAATGCTCTAAAACCTCCGAGCAAATAACTAAATCAAATGAATTATCCTTAAATCCTAATTTGTAAATATTGCCTGTTTTTAAATCTAAATCAGAATAAAGTTTCTTGCCGATTTCTATTGCTGTTTTTGAATAATCAATTCCTAAATATTTTTTACCAACATTATTTTCCTTTAATTTATTTAAGGTAAATCCTTCTCCACAACCAACGTCTAGAATATTTTCTAGATTTAGATTCTTAAGCTGATTCAAAACAGTTTTAAAAAAGTTACCAATAAATATCTTCTTAAGTGGATTTTTACTTGTGTGTTTTTCGAAGTTATCTGTTTTCATAATATCCTTAATTTTATCAAATCTTTATTAAATATTCTTCTATATGCAAAAAAGCAAATTCTGTGTTATATTTTTTAATATGACAGACAGGGATTTTGAAAAACGAGTTGAAAAACACATTAAAGATAAGCTTTATCAACAACCATTATCCGATAAAGAATTATTAGAAAAAACCCGGGATCTTGGGAAAGAGCTGGATTGCTCTGTAAAAAAGGTAACTAAGGTCGTCAAAGAACAAACAGAAGACGAATCAATTATTACGGAAGCGGGATTTTCGATAAAAGATGACATCTATTCTTACTTTACTCGTCAATTAGATGGATGCATAGATATGTCACTTAGATCATATACAGAATCCGGAGATGTAATGAACTTAAGATTATTTTTTCCCTTGGAATCATCCGAATCAAAACAGAAAGCAATGCTGGATGTTTATGATTCAAGGGTGGGAACTCCAGAGTTCGGAAATGGACGAGCACTTAAAATCGCATGGGAAATAATAGATAAAATCTCCAAAGATAAGCCTTAAAACTCTTGAAACTTTATTTTTTTTTAGGAAAACGGAATGGAAATAATAAATAGTTTATTGACTGATAAAGAATAATTCCAAGGCTTACCATTACATTTAATGATGTGTTTACTCCAAACATAGGTAATTCCACTATCGTATCTGACAATTCTAAAACTTCGTTTGAAACACCTCTGGTTTCGTTTCCGACAACAAAAGCAACCGGAAATTCATAACTTACCACTTCAAAAGGAACTGACTTTTTATCTTGTTCTATTGAAATAATCTTTATTTTCGGGATTTCTTTTTTTAGTTTTTTAATTGCATCTAGTGTTGATTTACTGTATTCCCAAGGAACCCACTCGGTAGTATTAATAGAAGCTTTTTTGATTCTTGTATTCGGTGGTGTTTCTGTTTCCCCACATAAAAACACTTTTTCTGCAGCAACTGCATCTGCCAAACGGAAAATCGCGCCAACATTATATGTATCCAAGACATTATCTAAAACAATATAAATTGCGTTTCTTTTTTCTCGTATTTTTTTTAACTCCTCTTCCGTTGGAACCTTAGTCCTTAAGTCCGCGGGTTTTAACTTAATCATTTGCTAATTTTATTAAAATTGAGGCGTTTTTACAAGAAATTACTATTGATTAGCTCGAAGAGATTGGTATTTTACTGCTGCTTGTTGTGCTTTTTCCACTAAATCCTGTATTTCTTTTATAGCAGCTTCTTCTAATTTAGAAACTTCGCTTTGATTCTTTTTATCCAACTCAAGAGCTTTCTGCTCTTCTTTTTGTATAGTTTCGTTTTGTTTATTTATTTCCTCTACTAATACTTTTTCTCTATTTTTTAATTCATTTTCCGAAGCTTGCTTTCTTTGCTCCTGTAAATCTAAAAGCGCTTCTTTCAAGCTTTGTGCGGTATTAGAAGTCTCCTGCATTTGAAGATTTACCTCTCTATTTACGTCATATTTAATTTCATTTGCCAAATCCTCCTCGGAAAGATATTCTTCCGATTTAATCTTGGCTTCGGTAACCCCCTCCAATGCAGCCTGCAATTGCTTCTTTGTTTCTCCTTCTGCTTTAATAATTAATTCATCCATTACTTCCTGTTTTAGCTTTATACTATCGTTTATTTCTTTTGCCAAGTCTCTTACGTCTTTTCCGGAAAACTTTGCAGATGCAAGCTGCTCAACTGCATTTTTATAACTTTGAGAAAGTCCGGCTAATGCAACCCTTAAGCCATCCTCGTTTTGCTTAACTAACATAAACCTAAACTCTGCCATTCTTTCTCCGGCTATGTTGTTATATACTTTTGTTTTTGCTTCCGGAGTAAAGGCTAAAAATAACCTTGTATTTTGTTTTAATTGATCAAGAAAATAAAACGGACTATCGGGTAAAATTATTCCGGGGCCTTCTATTGTTGGAGGCATTGATAATTTACCTGTTTCTGCTCCAAGCACTGCTTTTCTAGAAATCGCAGAGCATGAATTAACGATTGTGAAAAATATAACAAATATTATTACAACTCCTATAAATCTTTTCACAAATTTAGTATGAACCTAAATATTTATATTTGTCAAGTGTTGTGACAAAAGTTGACAACCATATTTTATCGGATCATAATGATCTTTAATATATTATGACCCATTTGACTATCGTTAAGGGTCATGTTGAATAAAATCGAAATATGACAGCAAGCGCACACGCTTTAATAGGAACTGTAATTGCGGCAAAAATCGGAAACCCAGTTCTAGGAATTCCTCTTGCAATCGCATCCCACGTAATAGCAGATTCCATACCGCATTGGGACACAGCAACTAATGGTAACGGGAAAGGTTCCGTGCGAATGTTTTACGATACTATAGCCGATGTTTTAATAAGCTTTATTCTTTCCTATTTATTAATTTACTTTTTGTTTCCAGCTACAAACATAGGCTATGCTTTTCTTTTAGTAATTATGTCTCAAGCCTTGGATTGGCTTACAGTTCCGTTTTATTTTTTTGGGGTTGAAAAACCCCTTTTTAAATCCGTTTATAAATTTCAAAAAATATTTGACAGAAAACTAGATAAGCCTTGGGGAATTTTAACTCAGGTTATTTTTGTTTCTTTGGTAATTCTTCTTGGGCTTGTTTTTTAATATCCTCCAACTTCCATGCTGCAAAATCACATTTTGGGTAAGTTGAGCAACCATAGAATTTACGACCTTTTCTTGTTCTTTTGAGGATAATTTTTCCTCCGCATTTTGGACAATTAAATTTAGTTTCCTCAATAAACGGTTTTGTAAATTTACAGTTAGGAAAAGTTTTACAAGATAAGAATTTTCCGAATCGACCAAGTCTTATTACCAAATTTGAACCACATTCCGGACATTTTTCCGAAGTTTCTTCCACCTTAATCTTTACCCTTTCTGTATCCTTTGCTTCTTCAAGTGTCTTTTCAAAAGGTTTGTAAAAAGCATTCATAAAAGGAACCCAGTCTTTATTTCCATTTGCAACTTCATCTAATCCATCTTCCATTTCTGCCGTAAAAGGAATGTCGTCAATCGTAGAAAAATTCTTAACCAAAAAGTCATTTACAGCAACCCCAACAGAAGTTGGAAGAAATCTTCCCTCAACTCTTTCTATATATTTTCTTGTTTCTATTGTTGAAACAATAGTTGCATAAGTAGATGGCCTTCCTATTCCTTTTTCTTCAAGAGTTGCAATCAATGACGCGTCGTTATATCTTGGCGGAGCTTGTGTTTCGTGTTCTAATTCATTTATGCTTTTAATATTCAGGACTTGATTTGCTTTAAAATCCGGCAAAACTTTATCGCTTAGAGCCTGCGGTGTCAACTTTAAAAATCCATCAAATAGCAAAATTGAACCATTGGTTTTTAATTTATATTTTTTATTATCGGAGTCTGCAAATACAGTCGTTGACTCAATTATTGCATCATTCATTTGAGAAGCTACTGCTCTTTTCCAGATAAGTTCATAAACCCTGGCATAATCTCTTCCTAAAGTTTCACCAATTTCTTCTGCGTTACGGTTAATATGCGTTGGTCTAATTGCCTCATGGGCTTCTTGAGCTAGTTTTTGCTTTGTCGTGTAAAATTTGGGCTTTTCCGGTAAGTATTTTTTACCATAAATTTTATCTATATAATTCCTAATTGACGTAAGAGCAGAAGTCGCCATTATTACAGAATCTGTTCTGTGATATGTAATAAAGCCTTCCTCATAAAGTTTTTGCGCAAGAGTCATTGTGCGCCTTCCGGCAAAACCATAACGCCTGGATGCTTCTTGCTGAAGAGTCGATGTTGTAAATGGAGGAAGCGGTGATCTTTTTGTCTCTTTTTTTAGAACATCTAAAATTTTGTACTTTTCTTGGGACATTTTGGAGATAAAATCCTTTGCCTGATCCAAGCCTCCTATTAGAGTTTTTTTAAAGCTGTAATTTCCATCGTAAAGGTTAATTACGGTCTGAAACTCAATTTTCTTCCCATCAAGTTCGAATAATTCAAACTCCACGTCTTTCCCGTCTTCTAGTGTAAAAACGCTTATTGTAAAATATTTTTCTTTTTTAAACTTTTCTATCTCTTTTTCCCGCTCGACAATAAGTCTTAGCGCAACTGATTGAACTCTTCCAGCAGATAAACCCCGTCTTACTTTTTGCCATAAAATCGGAGAAATTTTATAGCCTACTAACCTATCCAGAACGCGTCTTGCGGTTTGCGCCTCAACTAAATGTTCGTCTATTTCCCTGGGGTTTTTAATTGCCTCTTCAATTGCTTCTTTGGTAATTTCATGAAAAACTATTCTTTTGAAATGCAGTTTTGAACCAAGCAATTCCTTAACATGCGAAGCGATTGCCTCTCCTTCCCTATCCGGATCAGTTGCTAAGATTATTTGATCTACGCTTTTAACAGCTGATTTTAACTCACTAATTGTTTTTTTCTTATCTTTTAATTGCTCGTACTGAGGTTGAAAATTGTTCTCGACATCAACGCCTAATGTACTTTTAGGAAGATCCATAATGTGCCCCATTGAGGCTTTTATTTCGTATCCATCTCCCAAAAATCTTCCGATTGTTTTTGCTTTTGTAGGACTTTCTACTATTACAAGATTTTTCATCTTAGATCATAAATACCGTTTTCATTGTTAACATAACCTTTCATCTCCAGTAAAGAAAGAGTGCTTCCGATAACTGACGGTTCAAGTTTTAATCTTCTAACAATCTCATCAAAATGTAAAGACTCATTTTCTAATATTTTGATAATTTCCTGTTCTTCCCTTGTATTCCCTTTTATCTTTAATTTTTTATTTGCATTTTTAATGTTTGATTTTTGATACTTAAATTCTTTTAAGATGTCTTCCGCAGATGTTACCAATTTTGCTCCTTTTTGAATCAATTTATAAGGACCTTTTGAAAATCTTGAGTTAATCGGACCTGGTACTGCAAAAACCTTGCGGTTAAATTTAAAAGCATAATCTGCGGTTATTAATGATCCACTGTCCTCCTCCCCTTCGGTTACCAAAACTCCCAAAGAAAGACCGGCAATAATTCTATTTCTTGCAGGAAATAATCCTTTGGTTGGTGTTTGACCTAAGGGAACTTCCGAAACAATTGCCCCGGAATTTTTAACTATACTATTATATATATTAATATTTGTAGAAGGGTGACACACATCAACGCCCGATCCTAAAACTGCAATAGTCTTACCCTCTTGTTCAATTGCAGTAGTAGCAGCAACTGCATCAACGCCCAATGCTAACCCCGATACTATCGTAAAACAGTTTTGAACCAGTCCTTGTGTAATAATTTTTGTTACTTCCCTGCCATATTGCGTTGTTTTTCTGGCTCCGACAACAGCAATAATTCTGTCATTAATCGGAAGCTTCCCTTTTCCATATAAAACAATCGGAGGGTTGCTAATTTCTTTTAAAAGCTTTGGATAGTTCTTGTCATTTAAGCACAAAAACCAAACTTTTTTCTTTACTAACTTTCTTTCGTAATCTGTTAATGAAAAGTTATTTCTGAACTTATCAAATTTAAAGGCTAATTTTTTTCCGATTATTTTTGAAAGATCATCTATAGACGAATACCAAATATTTTTTGCTGACCCAAATTCGATTAATAAAGTTTTGAATTTAATCGGACCAATTCCGGAAAATGCAGAAAACCCCAAATAGTATTTTTTATCGTCCACTTAATAAGTGTAGCTTTTTTTAGAAGTTTATTGAAGATGTTTTGTTTTTAAACTGGATTTTCTATAACGTGTAAATTTTCTCTTTTTTCATAGATGTAATCCAGTAATTCTCTATACTTTTCCAAATCAGAAACAAAAGGATCTCTTCTTTGTTCAGAATGAGGTAAAGAAGAACATATCTCCGCAACTCCATCTGTAATTTTTAAAAATCTAAGCGTTTCTTCTAAATACACTGTAGATTTTGATCCTTCTTTGTTACTTTTTGTTAAGACAACAACAACATCGGGGTTAATTCCATTAATTTTACTTCCTTCCGGCACTGGTATGCCCAATTTTAATACCATCTCTTCTTTTTGTTGATCAAAAAAATGATCGAAGATTTTTGCAATGGTTTCTGTAAGTTTTGCCGGCTGATTACCCTCTAAGTTTAATGTCCCATCGTATTTTAAATGACGATTGTCTATAACTTTACTTACTGCCGTTGGTAACAAACCTCTTCGACTTTCTATGTTTCCCATTTATGTTATTTTAACAAACTAAATCTGTTTTTCAAGGGTTAAATTAAAAATTATTTTTCAGAAAAATAAGCCTCGAGGATTTTTTTAGTAATTGACGCTGCAATATTTGATCCCTCGCCACTTTCTTCTGCCAAAACCGTTACTACAATTTGCGGGCAAAAATCAAAAAAAATTCTATTTTTTAGGAGCAAAAGAACTTAATTTTCTTACTGCTTCTTCTGAACTTTTTTCAATAATTTGATCTAACTTTCTGCCTTCTTGAGCCCCGGGCTTTGATAAACTAAGCAATATTCTTCTGTACCATTTTTCATGTAAATTAGGTATTAAAGAAAATCCGCGAGCCCATTTTCCTTTTTCTTCTTCTGACAAAAGACTGAATTTATTTTTAATAGCCTCTATTGCCATATCAACGTCCGGTCCAGACTCCATTTGCCTACAAAAACTAAAAAAATCCTCCATATATTTTACTAACAAAACCGGATCGGATATCGGGTCTTTTCTTAGTATCGCATCTACAAATTCCAATTGCTCTACTACTGCCGGAAGAATTACTTCATTTGTAAAATATTGAGTATCATATTGAGAATAAATATTTTTTGTCAAAGCAGAATTTCTAAACATTCTCATATGCTCCAAAACGTTCCTAGCTTGATCTTTTCTGTCTGTATTTTTTATCTGGTCATCTGTTCTTTCGAAAGGAGTAAAATGATGAATAAAATCTTCTTTTTCGTCTTCTTTTACCTGATGAAATCCTTCTTGTGAATAATCTTCTGTCGGAGTTGCTTTTGTCAGCATATGCCTTGCCATTCCCTGCATTCCTTGAATATCAACTCTATCTGTCCATCTTGTTAACCAAACTCCCCACCTGTTTTCATCTATGATCTCATCCTCATAAGGTTTTTTAGTAACAGTTTCTCCGTCCTTTACAACCTCTATGTCTCTTGTGTAGTGAGTGTGAGCTGCAATTGCATAGCAGACTAGTTTTCTTAGGTTAGGCGGAATGAGGTCTTTTGAAATTTTGTCAAATAAAGCTGCTCCGACTTCTGCATGCCCAGAAAATCTTTTTGATTCTTGATATCTATCTACTACAGAATTTCCAATATCGTGAAAGACCGCACCAAAAAGACCAACTGTTTTTTCCACATAATCGATTTCTTTTAGTGAGGGATCGTTTTTTAAAACAATAACAATATTTATTAAATCTCTATAGACATGCCCTTGACTATGACCTGCTTTCGCTTCTTTTATGTAAGGCTTAAATCTTTCCAGTAGCTTAAGTGTAACATCCGGATCTAAGCCTTCGATTTCTTCAGCTGCTACTTGTTTTATTTCTTTCCATTTCGACAAAGGTTCAACTTCTTCTCTTAATTTTTTAGTCCAATTAAAAGTCTCCTTGTCATTTTCTGAAAAAAATTTTTTATAGTCCTCTATTTTCCCACTTTCTGGTAATTCTGACCGTATAAACTCAGTCATCTTCTAATTATAATTTATTTTTTATATTCTTAAAATATTCTTCCAATATTTTTTTGGAGATTGGACCAGCTACATTAGAACCTTCCCCGGTTTCTTCTGCCAAAACCGTTACTACAATTTGCGGATCATACGCTGGAGCAAAAAGGGTAATCCATGAATGCGGTAGTGTTTGCTCGCCTCCGTGCTGGGCGGTTCCAGTCTTACAAGCGATTGAAATTTCTCTCATGTCTGCTGAACCAGAAGAAATTGGTACTTCCATAAAGTTTTTTCCATCTACTTTTAAGTCTTTATTTTTTACTTTAAAATTAAATAAAGGCCATGCAACTCCCCCCTCGCTACAACTTTCTATCATTCCCTGCTTTATTAAACCAATTGTTTTATCGCTTAAAAATCTTTTATTATTTTCCGTTATTTTTTTATTTTTTAGTAAATGCGGTTGATAAAATTTTCCATCATTAGCAATTGCTTCTGTTAAGGAATTAACCTGAAGAGGCGTTGTTAATAAATACCCTTGTCCTATTCCGTAATGGTATGTATCCCCTAAGTACCATTGTTCCCCAATTGTTTTTTCCTTCCATTCGGGATTTGGAACAGTTCCACCCACCTCTCCCGGCAAATCTATCCCTAAAGCTTCTCCTAGACCGAATTTTTTTGCCCATTTAGAAATATTATTAACTCCGATTTTTTCTGCTAATTTATAAAAGAAAATATCATTTGATCTTTTTATTCCTTTTACAATATCTACTTCTCCTTCTTTTCCTCCATAACTTGTGTAATACCAGTTGGCAAAAGAAAAATCGCCTATTTTTAAGACTCCCGTATCCTCTATGGTATAATTTTCGTCTATTATATTCTCCTCTAAACCGGCAGCTGCAACAACAAGCTTAAAAGTTGAGCCGGGAGGATACATTCCCGAAATTGTCCTATTTAACATTGTTTGATATTTCGTATCTGTAAGAATTTCCTTAAGACTTGCTGAATCAGATGATTGATTATATTTAGAACCCATTGTAAATAAATTTGGATCAAAACTTGGCTTAGAAACTAAAGCTAAAATCTCCCCTTTTGTGTTTGAGATGACAACAGCACCTCTTTTTATATCTTTCATAGCATTGTTAGTAGCTTCCTGAAGCTTTATATCCAAAGTAAGCTTTATGTTTTGTCCCGAAACCGGATCTGTCTGCCCTAGCTTTCTTACCTCTTTTCCAAAACTATCCACTTCAAATAGTTGTTTTCCGTTTGTCCCTCTTAGTCTTTCTTCATACTCGTTTTCTATACCCATTTTTCCAATTAAATCACCGGATTTGTAATCCACAAATTTTGAATTTTTTAATTCTTCTTCCGAAATTTGACCAATATAGCCTAAAACGTGAGAAGCGCTCTCTTTATATGGATATTCACGCAAGACATCCATTTCGAATCCCTGTTCGCCTTTTGCCATTAAATTTACAACCTCGTCTTTTTCTAAAATTTTTGTTTTTCCGTTTACGGTTTTTCTAAACCCCGGAACATTAAACACCAGTGGAGTGTTGTTTCTGTCTAAAATAATTCCTCTTGGAGCATGGATAATTACCGTTTTAATCCTATTGCTATCGGCTAAATATCTATAATAGGAACCTTTTATCACCTGGAGATAAAAAAGTTTTAAAAATATTGCTGCAATTATAACCACCAAACAAACTAAAAGAAAATACTCTCTTGTAAAAGCACTTTTAAAACCACTTTCTCCTGATCGTTTTTTTGATTTATCCAAATAAATAAATTCCGGAAACGCTGCACCGATTTTATTTTTATACATAATCTATTTTATTCGAATTTATATTTTTTTGTTTTTATTTCAGAGATCAAAAGCAGCTTAAATATCAAAAGAGTTAAAAAGCTACAAAAAATGCTTTGAATAAATGCATTTTGAATCCCAAAAAAAAGCAAGTATATTAAGCTTCCTAAAAATGAACTTATTAAAATAAACGCACTTGTGGAAGTTTCAAATTTATTTTCGTAAAGACTGATAATAATTAAAAAAAATAAAAAAATTACACTTGTTAATCCGAGATCTCTAACTAACATTAAGTCTAAAATTAAACCAACAATAAGGGCAATCCAAAATAAAATATTTTTTCTTAAAAAAACCATTAATATTAAAAAAGAGGATAATACTAGAGGCAATGTTGTAATTGTACCTTCAGCAATAATAGACAAAAATAATATCAACCAAATAATCCATTGCTTCATCGGCTTCCTTTATAAACAAAAACTATATTTAGTTTCGTAAAATCAAGCATGCTTTTTACTTCCGCATTCTGAAAAAGCGCGCTGGGATTTTTATCTATGGAAATTATTTTTCCAACAATTAGATCAGGTGGAAAACCTACTCCGTCGATGTTTAAATCCCCTTTTGTAAAAACGATATCTGAATTTTTTAAAGGTTCCGATAAAAGAACATTGCCTAAAATCATTTCTCCTCCACCAAGTCCTTTTACGAGTCCTATTGCGTTTTTAGATCCTGTTTTTACAGCAAGTGTCATATTGGGATTCGTAATTAAAGATACTATTGATTTTGACGAATCAATTCTTGTTATTTTTCCAACTAAATTATCTTTGTATAAAACAGCATTGCCGACTTTTAAACCGTCGTCTAATCCCTTGTCTAGTATTAAATTTTCTGGATACGAAACATTTGGAATAAAACTCGGAAACCCAATAACTTTTGCTGGAAGTAGATTTTGTGCCTCAGGCTTTTGAACCGAAAATTGATCTCTTAAGGCATAATTATCTTTTTCCAATTTTTCTAAATCTGTTTTTATTTTTAAAAAGTCTAAGTTTTCTTCAGTTAATTTTAAGTTTTCCTGATTGTTAAAAAGTAAACCAAAAGACTGATAAAAACTCTTTTGTATTGGGAATAAAATTCTTGAAAAAAATGACGTTATACCATTTGTAATACCAAAGTTTGATAAAAGTATGATTAAAAATGTTAAAAAAATTACGATTAAAAATACAGTTATTTTGCTTTTCTTAAGCATAATCACTATTTTAACCCTTTTTGAACTATTGAACAAGCGAAGACAACATTAATTATCAATTAACAATAAATAACTAATTAATCAAATCTCAAACGCCTGAAAATTTAAAATTAAAGCAGAAAACAAACTATTTTAGTCCGCCAATTACCTTAACTCTTTGAAGAAGTGTGTTATCCTCCAAGACTTTTCCGGTTCCTCTGGCAACACTGGTTAACGGATCTTCTGATACTATTACCGGTATGTGTGTTCTTTCGACTATTAAATGATCAAATCCGGAAAGTAAGGATCCTCCACCGGTTAACAATATTCCGTGTTCTAAAATATCGCTTTCCAGCTCCGGTGGAGCTTCTTCTAAAACATCGGATATTCCATCTATAACCTGTGAAAGAACAGGAGACAATGCTTCTCTTACTTCTGTTTCTGTAACTCTTAAGCTTTTAGGAAGCCCTGTTTCTATGTCCCTACCTCTTACGATCGCCATCTTCTCTCCTCTTTCCTTTATTTCGTCAATTAATGACTCTTCTTTTTTATCTATGTCTTCGTTTTTTGACTTTTGATCAACCGAGCGGCGAACAATCTTTGATTTAGTAGCAAACGCTGTTCCAATTTTTATTTTTAATTCTTCTGCTGTTTTTTCTCCTAATAAAAGCCCGTGTTTTAATCTAATATAATGGATTATTGCCTTATCAAAATCTTCTCCTGCAACTTTTAAGGACTTACTAACAACAATTCCACCCAAGGAAATTATTGCAACTTCCGTTGTTCCTCCTCCTACATCAACAACCATTACACCTGTTGGAGCAAAAATTGAAACACCTTCCCCAATTGCTGCTGCCATTGGCTCTTCAATTAAAAAAGCTTCCCTTGCTCCAGCGTTTAAGGCTGCTTCCCAAACAGCTCTTCTTTCTACTTCGGTAACTGACGAGGGAATTCCAATAACAACTTTAGGCCTTGACCAGGCAACGGGCAAAACATTTCCAACTTCATGTACCTGTTGAATATACTTGGAAATCATTGCCGCAGTAGCGTCAAAATCTGCGATTACTCCTCCGTGTAACGGCTTTATGGTTACTATTGGGTCGGGAGTTTTTCCAAGCATTCTTTTTGCCTCGGTTCCTATGGCAATTACTTTTTTTGTTTTCTTGTGCATGGCAACAACCGATGGCTCTCTAATAACAATGCCTTTTCCTTTTACCCAAACAAGAGTATTTGCAGTACCTAAATCAATACCAATGTCTTGAGAAAAAAAACTGAAGAATTTTTTAAACATAATTTAAAAATGAAACTAAAATCATTTTTATAATAACATCTAATTTGAGGTTTAACAATAGAATTTTAAAAGATTATTTAATGGGAATATTAATGCCCCAAAGAAGATTTTGGCGAATTATCCGCTTGACTTTCTCTTATTTTTTTATACAGATTATGAAGCCTTCTCCACTCTGCTGCTGATTTTAAATTAGCTTGACCTATTTTCCTAAAATGATCTTCTTTTAATGCTTCTTTTGGCATAACAAATTTAAAATACTATTACTTAGTTATTTTGTCAAGTAATTATTGCCCAAAAAACTACAATATGTTAACATAAATTGCGTAATGAAATTACATAACATCTTTAGCAAAATTATTGAGTATAGTTTTTATGCCCTGTTTTTATTGGTTCCGTTAGCTTTTACAAGTGACACATCCGAGCTTTTTGAATTCAATAAGCTTTGGGTTACTTTTGGCATTACTATTATAATAGCTTTTGCATGGACGGGTAAAATGATTTTAAACAAACAGTTTAGAATCCAAAAAACTCCGCTTGATATTCCTATACTTTTATTTTTGGCTTCCCAAATAATCTCTACTCTTTTTTCTATAGATAAACATGTTTCTTTGTGGGGATATTATTCAAGATTTAATGGAGGACTATATTCAATGATTACATATATTTTCCTCTATTATGCTTTTATAACTAATCTTGGAACAATAAAATATGTTAAAAGAGTCTTAAAGGTAAGCCTTATTGCGGGATTAATTGTTTCTTTGTGGGGATTGCCGTCCCATTTTGGATATGATCCGACATGTCTTTTATTTAGGGGCACTTTTGATGTTTCCTGCTGGACAAACGAATTTCAGCCAAGAGTAAGAATATTTTCAACTCTTGGACAACCTGACTGGATGGCAGCCTATCTTTTAATTCTTTTACCAGTCTCTACAATTCAATTTTTAAGATCATTTAAATTTGATTACAGTAAAAATAAAAAACTATTTATCTCCAGAAAAAACCTACTGACTTCAATTTATTATCTGTTTTTAACCATTCTTTTCTATGCCGATTTAATGTACACAAATTCAAGATCGGGAGGAATTGCAGGATTCTTTATAATTTTTTTAATTTGCGGTGTGTATTTCTTACATCTTTATAAAAATTCGTTTTTCAAAAATAAATATCATCTGCTCAACTTTACCCCAATTATTCTTTTAATAGCATTCTTTTTAACAACGTTTTTAACAAGCATTCCGTTTACTCAACTACAGCCATATACCCTAAACGGAATCCTACAAAATATGGCTGAGAAAAAAACAGAAAAAGAAACTCCTAAAACTCAAGTAGAAAAAGAAACTAGTGAACCTGTTCATCTGGGCGAATTAGGCGGAACAGATTCTAAAAAAATAAGGCTAATTGTTTGGGAAGGCGCTTTTAATATGTGGAAAGCAAATCCGCTATTTGGAACAGGTGTAGAAACTTTTGCTTACGCATACTATACATACCGACCCGCAGCGCACAACTTAACATCCGAATGGAACTTTTTATACAACAAAGCGCATAATGAATTTTTAAATTATCTTGGGACAACCGGACTTTTCGGATTAGGAACTTACGTTGCATTAATAATAGTATTTTTAATTAAATATGTAAAAGTTTTAAAAAATTTACATAAGAATAAAGGAAAAGAGCAATTTTTGGTTTTTGCCCTAATATGCAGCTTTCTAACTATTTTAGTTACTAACTTTTTCGGGTTTTCTGTTGTGATTACCAATATTTATCTGTTTTTGATCCCCGCTTTTGCAATGATAATGCTTGAAAAAATCGAAACAAAAAAAACAATTAATTTCCCTAAAAACTCTCTCGAATTAAACGAAAAAACAAAAGTTCCGACTCTTTCAAAAGTTTTTATCGTGATAACGGCAATTATTGCCTTTTATTTAATTGTTCTTTTAATTAGATTTTGGGAAGCAGATAAAAGCTATGCTATGGGAATGAATTTAAACAGAGCGCGCCAATATCAAGAGGCAAGACCATATCTTTTAAAAGCAATAGAAAGACGACCAGGAGAACCAACTTTTAAAGATGAATATTCTATTAATTCATCTATTTTAGCTGTTATGTTTGCGGGACAAAAAGACAGTACTGAATCTGCAGAAATTGCCCAAAAACTTGCTCAAGAATCAGCTTATGTAACCGAAAGCTTAACCTCTAATTATCCCAAAAACGTCGTTTATTGGAAATCAAAGGTAAGAGTTTACTATACCTTATCGCAAATTGATCCTCAATATATTCAATTTGCACTTCAGGCTATTAAAAAAGTAAGTGAACTTGCACCAACAGATGCAAATATTTTTTATAATTATGGTGTCATAAGTGGCCAAGCGGGAGATGTAAAAAAAGCAGTTGAATTATTGGAAAAAACCGTAAAACTAAAACCGGATTATTATGATGCGCATTATGCGCTTGGCATATTTTACGAACAACTTGCAACAGACGAAAGCGGACAAATTGTTAACAGAGATTATCATCAAAAAGCAATTAATCAAATGAAGGAGATATTGTTAAAAGTTGTTAAAAATGATAAAAGGGCTCAAGAGGCAATTGCTGCCTGGGAAAATAAATAATGACAAATATTGTTAACTCTCCAAATCCAGTACTGTCAAGCAAAGCAAAATCTGTAAAAAAAATTGACACTAATATAAAAAAGGTTATTGCCAATATGATTGACGCGTTAAATTCTGCAACAGATCCTATTGGGGTCGGTCTTGCTGCACCGCAAATCGGCGAATCTCTTAGAATTTTTATAACAAAACCAACCCCAAATTCAAAGATTAGAATTTTTATAAATCCGGAAATAATTAATATTAGTCTCGAAAAAAAAGTTGATCCTAAAATAAGATCAAAGAAAACAAAAAAAGGACCGATAAAACTTGAAGGTTGTCTTTCCCTACCAAATATTTGGGGAGAGGTAAAAAGAAATTCGTCAATCACGATTACTTTTTTAGATGAAAAAGGGAATAGAAAAGAAGAAACATTTACTGGATTTATGGCAACAATTATTCAACATGAAATCGACCACTTGGAAGGAGTTTTGTTTCCAAAAAGAGTCTTGGAGCAAAAACGAACTTTATTTAAATCTTCTAAAAACGAAAAAAACGAAGATATTTTTGAAGAAATATCCATATGAAACTTGTTTTTTTTGGATCCGGAGACTACGTAATCCCAGTTATTGAAGCGTTAAAAAAAGATTTTGAACCGTTTATTATTACAACAGAAAAAGAAAAACAAAATCCGCTAATTAAATACTCAATAGAAAACAAAATCCCCTATGTTTCTATATCGGCTTTTGATGAAAATATTAAATTAATAATCTCAAATCTTAAATCCGATGTTGCTGTATTGGCAAATTTTAGATTAATAATTCCCAAGCAAATTCTTAATACTTTTAAGTTTGGTGTCTTAAATATTCACCCTTCATTATTGCCGAAATACCGCGGTGCAACACCCGGACAAACTGCGATTTTAAATGAAGATAAAACAACTGGGGTAAGTATTATAAAACTAGACGAAGAAATGGATCATGGTCCAGTTCTTGCCCAAAAAGAAGAAGAAATATTAGCAAATGACACCTCGGAAAGTTTATATTTAAGACTTTTTAAAGTCGGCGCTGAACTATTAAAAGACACAATTCATAATTATCTGAATAACGAAGTAAAGCTTATTGAACAAAACCATAAACTGGCAACTTACTCGAATAAATTATCAAAGGAAGACGGATATATTGATTATAAAAATCCTCCGGATAACTTAAGAAGAATAATAAAGGCTTACTATCCCTGGCCCGGTGTTTGGATTAAAACAAATTTAAAAAACAAAAATACAAGAATTAAACTTTTGCCGAATAATAAAATTCAAGTCGAAGGAAAAAAACCGATGAGTTATAGGGATTTTTTAAACGGATATAACGAAGGAAAAATTATTCTTGAGAAGCTTCAACTTTTTTAGCTTCTAATGTGTCTTTTAAAGGAAGCTTTTTTAATGCCCTTAAGCACTTTGTGCAAAGCTTTAATTTTCTACTTAAACCGTTAATAACAACTTTCGCTGAATGCAAATTTGGTTTAAAAATTTTTCTTGTCCTTCTTTTTGAATGCGAAACATTATGTCCGTACATAACGCCTTTTCCGCAATAATCACATCTATAAGCCATAGTAAATTTTCCTTTTTTGGATTATAATAATATACCATAGTTAAGCTAATATAACAAGAAGTAAGGATTTTATGGAACTAATACCAATGATTATATCGCTTATAATTTTAATTTACTCTGCAATTCTTCATGAGGTCGCTCACGGTTTTGTTGCAGATAGACTCGGCGATCCAACAGCAAGGCTTTTGGGAAGACTTACTTTAAATCCTAAAAATCATATTGACCCCTTTATGAGCATTGCAATTCCACTTCTTTTATTAATTTCCGGCTCACCCGTAATAATTGGCGCTGCAAAACCTGTTCCGGTTGATCCATTCAATCTCAAAGAAGGAAGAAAAGATATTGCATTAGTTTCCTTAGCTGGTCCATTAACCAATATTCTGATTGCGATTTTTGCTGCTCTTATTTTAAGAACTTTATCTTTAGTTTTTACCGAAGAATTATTCTTTTTAGTATTAAATTATTTACTTACTATAATAATTCAGTTAAATCTTTTACTTGCTATTTTTAACTTAATTCCAATTCCTCCGCTTGATGGTTCAAAAGTTTTTGCTCTAATTCTGCCGGAAAAGGACGCAAGAATTTATTTGTCTTTTGGTTCAATCGGTTTTTTTGTAATTTTTTTCCTACTTATGTTTCCAATCGGCGGACTTTCTCTTTCTTCCTTAATTTTTAATCTCCTAAGCTTTGCTATGACTCTTTTGGGAGCCTAAAGTTACTTGACTTTTTACAAAAGATTTCCTACACTATACTCGTTCTTTGGTATAAGAGAAAAGTTGGGAGATTTTCCCTACATTTTCGCTAGACTTGAGGTACCCTAAGTATAATCGAAGGGGACAGAACAAAGCGTTTCATCCTAAAAAATGAAACTGAGTTCACCTAATTAACGGTCTAGGGAAACGCCGACCGGACTCTATACCAAGGATCGTATTTATCTTATTATTAACCTCTGCTTTCATTTAAGAAGGCTTGTTTAGCTTTAACCTTTTTGATAAAATCATATAGTCGTTGGTGATTTTTGCCGTCTTAGCTCAGTGGTTAGAGCAGCTGTTTTGTAAACAGCAGGTCCTCGGTTCGAATCCGAGAGACGGCTCCATGCTGGGGTGGCAGAGTAGCAATTGCACGTGGCTGTAGACCACGCGTCCGAAAGGGCTACGGGGGTGCAATTCCCTCCTCCAGCACAAATCTTGCCGACATAGTTTAATGGTAAAACAAGTCATTGGTAATGACTAGAGCATGGGTCCGATTCCCATTGTCGGCTCAAGATAGTTATGGGTTATTAGTTCGGAGTTATGAGACGATGGATAGTTTATTTAATTTTGAAAAGCTTGAAGTTTATAAAAGAACCGTAAATTTTGTTAATCAGGTTTATAAAATTACAAAATTATGGTCAAGAGATTTAAGTTTTTCCCTAACCGACCAATTTAGAAGAGCTTCGTTATCAATTGCTCTAAATATTGCTGAAGGAGCAAGTAGAACAAAACCCGAGTTTAAAAGATTTATAACTATCTCAAGAGGATCTGCTCATGAATGCATACCGATTCTTGAGATTGCAGAAAAACAAGGTATAATTAATAAGAAAAGAAAGGAGGAATTAAGAGAAGAGATTATTATTATTTCTAAGATGTTAAGCAAGTTAAAAAATTCTATTAGAATCTCATAATTAAAATCTCATAACTCATTACTATCTATGGCAAAAAAAGGTGAACACAGAATAAAATTAGGATTGGTTTGCAGTATTTGCAAAAACAGAAATTACGTAACAACAAGGAATAAATTAAATACGGTAAATAAATTGTTATTAAAAAAATTCTGTAACCATTGCAGAAAAATAACCGATCATAAAGAAACCGAAAAATTAAAATAGCATATAGCGTATAGCAAATGGTAAATGGTTAAATAATATACTATAATCTATATGCTATTTTGTTGCTTAATAGGGGTATCGGTTAACGGTAAACCAGCGGTCTCCAAAACCGCGACTGGGGGTTCGATTCCCTCTACCCCTGCTGATATAGTTTGATATACTAATAAGAGTTGCCGAGGCTTTCTAAATTATTTTATTTGTAGATAGGAGGAAATATCAAAAACTTTTGTCTCTATTCCTTTTTCTCCTAGCCCCGCATCTATTATTTGAGCATTTTTATCTATCAATCCTTCTTCTATTCCTTTTGACAATTTTTCTATAAATTTTTGCCTACTGTTTATAGAGTAATCAAAAATATTTGAAACATATAATAACCTTATTGAGACTCCTGTTTCTCTGGCAATTTGAAAACCTAAATCAATTCCTTCTGTGGTCATATCTCCGGAGGCCCATTTTATTTTTCCATCTAACAAAGCCTGCTTAACTTTATCAAAATATTCAGGATTAGACCAACCACCCATACTTGCGTCTTGTCCAACTGGAAAATCCCATCTTGTTTTATCTATTTTTCTTATAACTTTTACAAAATAATCGCCAACTCTTCGCCAATAATCATTCCCATCTTCCGATTCTAGAATTGGTTTTATTCGACCATCGACAGAAATATTCATTGCTTTTTTGTTAACATCCGTAATTATTGTCAAATCTGGATTTGCTACTGCAACTTGTCCCAACACGGGGTCCAATCCTCCCATAACAGCTAAATGAATACCTCTTCTAACTTTTATTTCTTTGAGTAGATCTGGATAGTCATATTCATTAGTCGTAAAATGACCAACTTCATCGAAGAAAGCTTTTGGCGTTGGCGTCGATGAGCTATATTTCGCCATAAAGTCTTGAGAAGATAAGCTCTGAAAAGCTTCAATATTTGTCTGAATTTGAAATTCCTGTTGTCCGATCATTAAGGTAATTATAACCAAATAGGAATATAATTCAACCTTTTTCAAATGAATTTGTATTGATACTCGCTATAATAATTTCCAACATAGTTACTTAGTCCCTGCTGATATTTAATCCGTTCATGCCTTGATATAGCTCTACATTCTGATATAATCTTTTACGTGAAAGAGAAACAAAAAGCAATTAATCATCCTTGTTTAATGAGATTTGCAAAGTTTTTTTTAACAAAACGAGAAGTTGATAATACCAAAACGCCTTTAAAAAGAACAAAATATTCTGTTGCGGCAAGAATCGCAGACCTAAGAACAAGACTTTCCGAACAATATGTAGCGCTTGAAAGAGCAAAAAACGATAAAATAATTCCGGAAATTAACTCTATCACAGGAATTCCTGTTAGATCGGAAAAACATCATAAGCGTCATATTATAGACTTAAGAAAACGGATAGAACGAATTAGAAATAGTGCGCATTGCTGCCGTAATCCAAAATGCAAAAATCATAAAAAATAATGATGAATTATTTTTTACCTGTATATGGAGCTTTTGGATCACAATCAGAAGGAATATAACCGCAATTAAAACTTGGTTCCTTAGGCTGCCAATTTGATCCATCCCAATTACTAAATCCCCAAACTTTTCCTTTTCCTGTGTACGGTTCTTTATTAACTTCGCGTATAGGGAAAGTTGTGTGATTTTCCTTTATTCCCAAAATTCCCATATGTCCGTTGCCAATAAAAAATCCCTCTATTTTTCTTTCCATATCGAATTATTATACAATAATTTGTCAAATTATTATTCTTTGTTATGATATAATCCAATCTTAATTATGAACAAAAAGGAAATTAATAATAATTTGTGTGATTTTTGCAAGCCGGAAGGTCATTGCTTAAGAGAAAAATATCTAGCTCAATACGCTAATGCTGTAGAAAAAGGAATGATGACAATGAAAGAAGCAAGCGAGGAATATGACAAGCTTAAGACATTTGCAAAATCTAAAGGATGTAAAAGGGCGCAAATATGAACACAGAACTATGTTCCTCTTGTAGACCATTTGGCTATTGCACGGCACAAAAATTAATAGAAGAAGCAAGACAATTAGTACCTGTTGATCTTACAGAAAATCAATTTACTACTCTTTATAAATATATTTCTAGAGATGCTATGGGAAGAAACGCCTGTAAGCTTGTTAAGGACTTGCAAACCTATTTAGGCGAAGTTAAAGAAGACTAAGTAAACACTAAAGATATGACCGCAAAAGATATTCCGAGTAGTATTCCCCCAATTACGTCTGTTGACCAATGCTCCCCAAGATAAATTCTGCTTGTAAACATAATTAAATCAAATATAAGTACTAATGAATAAATGACCACTTTTTGTGTTTGATTAATCTTTTTACTTTTATGTATTAAGAATAAAAAAATTAATGAAATAAAGGCTGTTCTTGCAGAATGACCAGATGGATAAGAATAACCCGGCTGAACATAACCGCTTGGAAATTGAAATGGAACTTCTGTGCGTAAAAAGAAGAAAGGAGGGTTATTTTGATCAATTATTGTCTTTCCAAAAATTTCTATAAGATGTAGAAAAAAGTAAGGAATTAGAATAATTATTCCCTTCAATTTTTTTAAAAAAACTATTAATATCAATAAAAGCAAGCTTACAATTTCAAAGCTTCCAATAATACTAAAGGTCGAAAATGCTTCATCTAGTCTTCTGGACAAATTATCCTGCATTTTTACTGTTGTATCAAAGTCTAGCTGCACAAAATGTTCCCTGGCAACAAAATATGAAAATATTAAAAATACTAAAAACACTAAAAAACCTATTCCAAAAATTTTTATATTTTTTTTCATTATTAAATTATAAATCTAATTCTTTGAGGAATTTGCGGAATTCTCCATTTATCTCTTCGTGTTTTAAGGCCATTTCTACAACTGTTTTCATATACTCAATTTTATTTCCCGTATCGTAGTATTTACCGTTTTCAATTTCTACTGCATAAATCGGCACGCCTTTATTTTTAAGAAGATTAATTGCATCTGTAAGCCAAATTTCTCCACCCTTTCCCGGACCGACTTCTTTTAATGCACCAAAAATTTCCGGCGGTAAAATATATGCACCATGAGTTGCTAGATTAGAAGGGGCTTTGTCCGGTTCCGGTTTTTCTATAATCTCGTTAATTCTATAAACATTTCCCTCAACTTTTGTAACATCTGCTATTCCATAGCGCTTTAAATCTTCCTGTTTTTCTATTCTAACTCCAGAAATAACAATCCCTCCGTATTTTTCGTAAACACCAACCATTTGTTTAAGTCTTGGGGGCGTTGCGTAAATAAACTCATCTCCCCATAAAACTGCAAACGGCTCGTCTTCTATGACAGATTCTGCGGATAAAACAGGAGTTCCATTACCATATGGACCTTTTTGCCTTATATAAATAAAATTAGCCATCTCTGAAATTTTTTTAACATCATCTAAGAGCTTATGCTTTTCTCCTGCCTCTAAGTTTTTGATTAATTCTGCATTGGGTAAATCAAAATGATCCTCAATTGCCCTTTTTACGTAACCTGTTACTATTACTATATCCTGAATTCCCGATTCAACCGCCTCTTCTACGACATATTGAATTACCGGTTTATCTACGATCGGGAGCATTTCTTTAGGCATTGCTTTTGTCTGGGGTAAAAATCTCGTTCCAAAACCTGCTGCAGGGATTACTACTTTTCTGATCTTTTTCATAAGGTGACAAAATTTATTTTACAGTTAATCCCCTTTACATGTCAACCAGCTTCTGGTAAAATATCTTGAATATGGCGACAACGCCTGTTAATTTTTTTAAGGAGGTCAAAGACGAACTTAAAAAAGTAGTCTGGCCCACTAAAAGCGAAGTAATAAGATTAACCTCTATTGTAATAATAGTAAGCCTTGGGGTAGGATTATTCTTAGGAGGAGCTGATTACATTTTTACTACGCTTCTAGCCTTATTTGTTAAATAATATGGACGACAAAAAAATACAAGAAGAAACAAAAAGTCAATCAATGTCTGATACAACAGAAGTTGAACCGGAAAAAATCGAAGATAAAAATCCGCCAGCGCCAAGCAACGAAGAAAAAACACTGGATGAAGCATTAAACCCTTCTGTAAAGGTAGATGATACTGGCGCAAGCTGGTTTATTGTTCACACTTATTCCGGTCACGAAAATAAAGTTGCCAAGAATTTAAAACAAAGAGTTCAGGCTTTAGGTTTCGAAAACCGAATTTTTGACGTATTAGTACCTGTTAGAAATACGATAAAAGTAGCCGGTGGAAAAAAAGAAAGCGTAGAAGAAAAGATTTTTCCAGGCTATGTCTTGGTAAAAATGATTCTAGATAATGAATCATGGCTTTTAGTAAGAACAACTCAAGGAGTAACCTCTTTTATTGGGGCAGGAAACAAACCAACGCCTATTTCCGGAAAAGAAGTAGAAGCAATTCAAAAGTTTATGAAAACCGAAGAGCCTCTTTATAAAGCAGCTTTTATTACAGGTGAAGCAGTTAAGATTGTAGATGGTCCGTTTGCAGATTTCTTAGGTACAATTGATGAAATTGACGAAGCAAAAGGAAAATTAAAAGTTTTAGTAAGTATTTTTGGACGCGAAACACCCGTAGAACTGGACTTTTTACAAGTCAGTAAGCTATAATAATAAAACTTAACCCGATTAAATCGGGAGTAATCAAATCTGGGAGATCCAAAGACATTTGAGGGCCGAAGGTCTTGAGCAAAGTCGAAGGAGCGCTTGAACCAGTAGATAAGAACCGCAAGGATCTCCTCTACTGGAACAAATTCGAAACAAGAATATCGAAATTCGAAGCAATAATAAAATTAAAATGGTGGACATTCAAAAGTTTCGGATTTTAGGATTTTTAAATTAGAATTTACGAATTAAACGAGAAATATGGCAAAAAAGATAAAAACATTAATTAAATTAAACATTCCGGCAGGAGCAGCAACTCCTGCGCCACCTGTTGGACCTGCTTTGGGTCAACATGGACTTCCTATTATGGAATTTGTTAAAGCATTTAATGACAAAACAGCTGATCAAAAAGGCACAATCGTACCAGCAGTAATTACTGTTTATGAAGATAGAACTTTTTCTTTTATAACCAAAAAACCGCCGATTGCCGAAATGATTAAAAAGGCGCTTGGAAAAGAAAAGGGTTCACAAAAACCGGGAAAAGAAAAAGCCGGAACTTTAACACAAACTCAAGCAGAAGAAATAGCGGCGGCAAAACTGGAAGATCTTAACACAACCGACATAAAACAAGGTGCAAAGATAGTTGCAGGAGTTGCAAGATCAATGGGAGTGGAAGTTAAATAATATGGGAAAAATCAGAGTAAAAACATTAGGAGTTGAAGAGCTCGAAGAAAAAGAAAAAAAAGAAGCTAAAAAAAGAGCGGAAGCTAAAAAAGCTGCTTTTAAAGCCGTTGAAAATAAAGAGGAAATTGAAGAAAAAAAAGAAGCCAACGATAAACCAACCGAAAAAAAACTGAACGAAGAAAAATCATCCTCTAGCATAAAAAAGAAAACAAAATTTGCAAAAAAAGATCAAAAAACTCCAAGATCTGAAAAATATCAGGGTTTAAAAGACTCTTTTGAAAAGAATAAAACTCATTCTCTTTCCGAAGGACTGGATATCCTAGAAAAACTACAAAGAAAAAGTTTTGACGAAACAGTTGAGCTCCATATAAACACTATTGCTACCGGAATTTCCGGAAACGTTACACTTCCTCATGGAACAGGTAAAAAAACAAAAGTTGTTATTGCAAGCGATCAAATAATTGCCGAAATAGAAAAAGGCGTAATAAGCTTTGATATTTTAGTTGCAGAACCGGCAATGATGCCAAAATTGGCAAAAGTAGCTAAAATTTTAGGACCAAGAGGATTGATGCCTAATCCTAAAAACGGAACAATTACACCAAAGCCGGAAGACTTAGTTAAAAAATACGAAGGTGGTCAAATTTCCTTTAGAACCGAAGCTAAAGCACCACTTCTTCATATATCTGTAGGAAAAGTTTCTTTTGGAAAAACCAAACTAACCGACAATATAAAATCATTAATTTCCGCTATTAAAAAAGAGAATATTCAGAAAATTACTCTTAAATCCACAATGTCCCCCGGAATTAAGATTCAGATATAAACTTATAGTATTTGACAGCGTAAATAATTTTTGCTAAAATTAACTCCTTAATATGGCAAAACAAGAACTCGGAATTTCAGATCCGGGAAAATGCAGACAATTAATTTCTCCATCCGAGGCTTTAAGAAGAAATCCTAATTTCTTTGAAGGCAGACCGACTGATGTATCTTGGACTTTAACGGTTCGCCACTTAGATGGAAGAATCGAAAAACTTCCTGCCGGAACAGATTGGGAAGCTGTAAGTAGATTCGGAGTAATAAGATCTGCTGTTGTCACAAATCCGGACGGTTCCCCTGCTTTTGACAGACCCCGTTACGACGAAGCCCCAAACGTTAACATCGTAGCATGGGGAAAAGATAAGAAAGGAAAAGTAAAAGTTGCATTAATTAGTCAATCAAGACCACACGCCGATAATGAATTTGAGCCTGAAAACACTGAGCCAATGATATTTGAGCAAATTCCAATGGGTTTCGTAGATAAAGTTATTGGAAAAGATCAGATGGAAAGATTTGAACACGCACATGAAGCAGCTACTAGAGAGACACAAGAAGAAACAGGTGCAATTGCAGTTTTAGATATTGCATGCCCTGAATATTCAAAACACTATCCTAATCCAACGTTTATCGGGACTAACTCTGATTTGGTTTTTGTAGAAGTTGATTTAACACAAATTGATAAAATGAAAATGGATAGAACAGAACCAATATTTAATGCTGACTACGTTCCTGTATCTGAAGTATTGGCTGATATCAAAAAAGGTAAAACAGATAGAGGTTACGCTAGAATGTGCACAGCAAATTCTGCCATTTTAATATTTTTAGCTGGACTTGAACAATTTCATCGCGCGGAAAGAAATCATACTGTTGTTTCCAGAAAAATTGAAACTTACAAAAAAGTAAAAACTAATTTGTCAGATGAGGAAAGAAGAAAATTATTTAAATTGAAATCAGAAATTAGAGAGCTTGAAAAAAAAGCTACTAAGAAATAATTCCTTACCCCAGCTTTACAAAAATTCAACTATAAGATATAATCTGCGTTTATATGAAAGAAAAATTAATTCCAGATGCAACAGAAAAAGAACCAGTAAAAACTCCTAAAGAGATCTTTGAGGGACTCGTCGGAAAACTAACAAAACACGGGGAAACAAGGGAATCTTACGGAGCATCTTACAAGCTTAGCGATAATCTAACCTTAACTCTTTTGCATAATGCATCATTTAGAAACGGAAAAACCGGTCATACAACCTCTGATCAATATATGGCTTTTTTGGTCGAAAAAGCTGTTATTAACGGTTATACGATACGTGTTAGAGAAAGTTATTTTTCGACCAAAAAAGGTGTTCATTACGGAATAAGTATTGCCGGCTTTACGGATCCTGATGGAAAACATACAATAATCAGGGATAAAACCGGAAGACCTGACCATATATATCTTCAGGGCAAGGACTCAATTCCTCCGGAAGCAAAACTCGCATTGCTTGAAAAATGCGTTAAAGAAAAACAATTATCAAAAGACGATAAAATTAACGGATTAGTAAAAATTATGGAAGAAATAGATATAAATACAAGAATCGATCCTAAAAAATATCATTTTGACTGGCACGGACAAAAACATATTTTAGGCGGAGATCCTAAATAACCCCCTATTTTCTATAAGTCTTTTTTTCTTTTTAATTTTTAGTTTACTATCGGTTTTTGTATTGACTTTTTTATTTATTAAATATAGGATATATTTTTATTAAAACATATGAAAGAACGCGGAAGAGCAATTTGGAAAGCAGTAGAATTAAAAACCATAGAAGAAAACGGACTTTTTTTAGATAACGCCTTAAGCACTCTAAATAGCAAGTCGCTAATTATTTATTTTAATCACTTTAGTTTATTGGATCCTGGTGTTTTATTAAAATCATTACAACACCATCAAAAAGGAAGGTTAGATAATGTTTATGTTTTTACCTCTAGAAGACATATGGATCCAAGTCAAGGATATGCTCTTAAATTTCAATCGGCAATTGTGAATTCAGTTAGTAAATCAGAGGGATTTATTCCGATTGAAATAATTCAAAAAAAAGATTTAGACAAATACAAAGAAGCTACTAAATATAACTTTGAGATGCTTAGAAAAGCAATAGAAACGTTAAATACGACAGGAAATATTGTTTTAATTGCCCCTGAAGGAGAAAGATCCAGAACCGGTGGTCTCCAAAATGCAGACAGAACCTTAGAGCTACTACTGGAAAGGTCAAAAAATACCGCTCTTGCCTACCCCGTTGCAATGCCTCATAAATCAAAAATAGTACCTTATTTTACAACTACGAGATTAATTTATGGAGCTTCAACTTTTTCTTACGAACAATTAAAAAATGAAGTTGCAGACAAAAGACAACAAGATGGTCAAAATCTGACAATTACAGACATTATGATGATTAAACTTGCCTCCTTACTACCAAATAAAAACAGGGGTTGTTATGCCCGTTTTTTTGAATAGATTGTCTTGACAAGTAAAAAAGCCTTTCATAAAATAACCTCCTATGAGTATGCAAGAAATATTAGGATTAAGAGAAGCCCGAATAGAACAACCAATGCTTTTTGTGCAAAACTGTATGGAACTTGCAGAAAACGGCATAATCCGGGAAGAAAAAGCGCAACCAGGATTTCATTTTTGGGCATCTTATGACATTGGTCCAATTATAACAGTCAAATACTCAAGTTTTAATGACATAGATCGCTTTAAGGCTGCCATTGTCGATTCCTACAGTTACGATCCATATATTATTTATTTAAGAACAATTTCCGAAACCACAATGCATCAACATTTTATTGATCCGGTCAGGCACAAAATAGATGTTTTTGGTTTTGTAAATACAGAAAAAGATCCAAATTGGCTAGTAAGACCACATAGTGATCCGAGTCTTTTACCAAGAGATGTTGAATACTTTTTGGAAAATCAAAAGCAAAAAGCAAAAAAATCAGATCCGAATTTAAGAATAAATTCTGTTTTAAAACAGGCAAAGCAACAAAAGCCGTTTGGTCCCGTTTTTGCATTTTTAACTTAGTTCTTGTTGACAAAATACTTTTTAAAAAGTATTATTCAGAATAATTATGACTTGCGAAATAAAATTCAGCTGTCACCCTCGAAGAAAATCTTTACCTCACGATTGTATAAGAATTCCTAAATACTTTGGTCGTGGTGATACATTAGAAAAACAAAGAAAGAGAAACGAAGATAGATTTGTCAATGAATTATTTGCAAGAATCGCTAAAAAAATTAAAATATCTCAGTTTGAATGGGATAAACTTGGAGAAGTCATAGGCAACAGGTTCCATTAATATGGTTTAATTAATAATATAAATAACTATTACTTAAAGTATGTCTAAACCAGAGCAACAACCGATTGACAACAAAACAAAAATGGCAATAGAAATTAGACAAGAAGAATTGAGAAAGCTTTTATCTGAAGGAATTAAATTAAGAAGAGAAATTGATGAAACCTATAAAAGTCCTAGAGATATAGACCAAAAAGCTTTTAATCTCGTTTGCGACTCTCCAAAAACAGATACAGATATTAATCACGGAAAAAACTTTCATTAAATACTATTGTTAAAAATAAAGCATAAATTAAATTTGACTAATTAAAACTAATCTGCTAAACTCTTAAGTTACCTAAGACAGCGGGCAAAATAAGACCTGCCGAGGATGTTAGCAAATAGCTAATGGCAAATAGTATATAGAACAATAGGTAATAAGCTATGCGCCATAAACTAGAAACACTCGGCAAGAGTGTTTTTTTATTATGAAAGATGAAACAAAAATGAATAAAAATAAAGAAAAGAAACAGCAAATTGTGGCTTCTTTAACAGAAAAACTACAAAAAGCCAAAGCTATAGTCTTTACTAATTACCAAGGCTTAACTCATAAGCAACTTGAGGATTTTAAAAAGAAGATTAAAACTATGGATAGTGACTACGTTGTGGCTAAGAATACCTTAGTTTTAAGATCTTTAAATGAAGCTAAGCTAAAAATAGACGACGAAAAATCTATTGATGGACCAACCGGAACCATGCTTTTATATTCGGATGTTGTAAATCCATTAAAACAATTAGCAAAAACTATTAAAGAATTCGGACTCCCAAGTATAAAAATTGGCATTCTTGATAATCAAGCGCTTACAGCAAATGAAGTGCTAAAATTATCCACTCTCCCTTCTCGCGAAATGCTTCTTGCCCAAGTTGTCGGTGGCTTAAAAGGACCAATTTACGGACTTCATCGAAGCCTACAATGGAATATCCAAAAATTAGCAATGACACTCAATGCGGTCGCATCGAGCAAATCCTAAGCATGAAACTCGAATTTAGAGTTTTTTACAGGAGGAGGTGAACTAATAAATGGCAAAACTTTCAAAAGATGAATTAATAAAAGCAATCGAAGAAATGTCTGTTTTAGAACTTTCCGAATTAGTTAAGGCTATAGAAGAAAAGTTTGGAGTTTCAGCTCAAGCAATGGTTGCCGCAGCACCAGCTGGTGCAAACGGAGCAACAGCAACTGATGAACCAAAAGAAGAACAGACAGTATTTAACGTCGTTATTGCTTCTTCGGGAGCAAACAAACTTGCTGTAATTAAGGCCTTAAGAGAATTAGTTCCAACCTTGGGTCTTAAGGAAGCAAAAGACTTAGTTGATGCTGCACCAAAAGAAGTAATGACTGCTGTTAATAAGAAAACTGCTGACGAAGCAAAGGAAAAATTAACAACAGCAGGCGCAACTGTTGAGTTAAAATAACGAAACAGTGAAGTCCTTCTAAAATCGCTCCGTGAGGCGTATTTGAATAAAATCGAAAAGCCGAACGGTAAGATTAGGAGGAAGCCACAGTTGAACTTAAATAAGATTTAGGTAAAATTGTTGCCTTCTTTCTAAACAACTCCTTGAAAGAGGAGTTTTTTAGTGGCTAATTCATTTTAGTCCCTTGACATTCTTGTTATACTTTGTTACTTTATAGATGATTAATATTCATAATGATTAATATTAATCTAGTATCAAAGCTATGGCTGATCAAAATATATCAATCAACAATCTACCCGATCTTTTAACTGTTAGAGAAGTTGCTCAAGTATTAAGAGTATCCCCACTTACAATTAAACGCTGGGGTAAAAGAGGAAAACTTCCAGCCATTAGAATTAATTCAAGAGGAGACAGACGCTATAAAAAGGAAGCAGTCCTCTGGCTTTTGGGAATTCAGCAAAAAAGCGAAGTCGTCTAACTACCTATAAAAACTATTTAAAATCATTACCGACAATAACTAAAATATCTGCGTCCTTATAGCCTTGCTGATTTGATACTTGTGACTTAGCTACTACTCTACCGCCCAATATTGTTGCCACCTCTTTAGCAACCTGTTCATTTTTTCCAGATAAATCAGCAACAAAAGTAGTATCGTAATCGCTTTTATCTGCTTTTAGCTGTACAGCTAATTCATAATTATCTATTTTTCCCAAAATCCTACTCTCTGCCTTATCGGTTATTCCAACAGTTTTGGTACCATTATATAAAGCAAATTTGATCTTTTCCTGTTTTGGAGTAAGAGTTGCCGTAGGAGAAGCCTGTTCTGTTTCTTGAATTTGTCCTAAATTAACAGGAGCAACATCAATGATTTTGTTTATACTGGGTCTATATAGAATTATCTTTTTGGATTGAGAGTAAACTAAAACTTTATCTCCATTTTCCGCCTTAAGAAAAAACTGCTGATTTTGAAGCTTGTTTTTATCGGTAACTGTTGCTATTTGAGGCAATTCATTCTTGGGAAGCTCAATTAACTTACCTATTGTCTCTATTAATTTACTGTTTTCTTCTTCCGTTGAGATCTTTGTACTCCCTAAGAGTTTCTGTGCATTTTGATATTGGCTATAAAAATAAAATGAGGGAACAACAGCGATAGCAATTAATGAAATCGCGAGTGCAATATATAAAATGTATTTTTTATTTATTTTTGTTGCCGCAGTCACAGTAATAAACATAATAGTTAAGCATAATACTTTTGTCAATAATCTGGCTTTATTTTAAAATTATTGTTAACATAGAACTAATGCACTATCTGTTAAAATTTTTATACAAAAATAAACTAAAAATGTTTATTGCGGTTTTTGCTCTTTTATTTTTTAAACAAGCCGCTTTTTCATCGGAATTAGATTTAAGCGTTACGGTTCCATCTAAAGCAACTGATTTTGAACTTACAGTTAATGCTGATGTTTCCGCTCCGGTCCCTCAATACGAAACTGTTACTTACGAAATAACCTATGGATCCAATTTGGATTATGCCGATAATTTAGAAATTCAGGCAGAATGGAGCCTGGGAACAATCGAAGGCGAATCAACACCAGCCGTAGATATTGCTGAATATGTCATCGGCAGCGCTTCAACTGCATACAATAGTACCCCCGCTGTAATTGACCTAGTAAACAGAAAAATTATATGGAATATCAGTTCTTTTCCTGCCAATACAACAAATCAAACAGTAAGCTTTAAATTAAAAACAACCGCAAATTATACAGGTTCAAAGCAAGTTGCATTCACGATATCTTCAAGGCTCACCAACGACGATATGACTACTTCGGATGAAACTGTAACGAATTATTATGAATATGATCTAAGCATTACTCCATCCCCAACTCCAAGTCCAACATCAGCCCCTACTTCAACTCCAATAATCACTCCAACTCCAACCCTAACTCCTACTCCTGGTGCAACTGCTGTAACTTCATCTACTACTCCAACCCCAACAATATCGCCTACTCCAACGCCTATAATTCCTAAAACTCCGGTTATTGAAGATCTCATAATTAGATCATTATCGAGTAATAATGCTGTTGTTTCTGTTACCACTGACCAAGCTACAACTGCTAAATTTTACTATGGAACTTCCCTTAAATCACTAACTAATACCATTAATTCATTAACGCTAACAAAAGAACACGAACTTAACCTAGAGGACTTAATAGAAGAAACAACTTATTATTTTAAAGTAAATGTTACAAATGCTAATCTTAAAACCTCATTCTCTGATATTTTTACCTTTAAAACTCCCCCCATTTCAATTGCCCCTGAAGTAAATAACACTTCAGTTATTATCACTAGTAATAATAATGTTTTAGCTTCTCCTTCAATCGAAGGAATTACTCAGAAGCAACCAAATGCCTCAATTGTTATTCCAAAAGATACTATTTATGAGTTTAAATTTTCTTTAAAAAAATATGAAAGCATAAAGGAAATAAAAGCAGTTTTAAAAAACAAAAATGTCTTAGGAATTAGTAGTTTTATAAGAGAAGCTGATGCAAGTGTTGTCTTAACTAATATTACTGAAATTGAGCCTGGAATTTTTATCGGGAAATTAAAAAGCCCTAAAGAGCCTGGAAATTACGAGGTAATTGTTCGAATTATTGATGTAAATGGAAACATTAATGAACAAAAAATTGCTGATGTAAGAGTTTCAAGTCCTTTGTCAGTGTTTAATAAAAATAATAAACCAATTGAGGGAGCAAGATTATTACTTTATTTATATAACGCAAGACTTGGAGAATTTGAACCAATCTCTTCAGAGAATATACCAATTAAAAACCCGAGTTTTTCAAACGCAAAGGGAGAATTTAATGTAGTTTTACCAAATGGGATATATAAAGCGGAAGTAATAGCAATTGGCTATGAAAAAAACACTCAAAATTTTAGAATAAACTTTCAAGGAGGAAATGACTACCCAAGGATTTTACTTAAAAGTCAAGGTTTTAGTGTTTTAAATTTAATTGAATATTACTGGGCAGCATTAAATGACTTTATAAGTCTAACTGCAAACTATGTTTCTCAAGTAACAGTCTCCGTTAGATTTTTTGAACTTATCTCAATTTTAATTATAATTACTTCAATTCTCTTATCTTGGCTGTCAATCTCTCTTAGAGCACATATTCCAATCGTCTTTCTATTCTGGCATCCAATCGTAGAAATAAAAGACAGATTTACAAAACATAAATTGCAAAGATACTATTACGGAATTGTTACGGAGACAAATGGCTTTGCTCAAGGTAAAGCAATGGTCTATTTAATTAATGCTGATAAAAATATTATTCTTTCAAAAACAATGACCAATCATCTTGGTGAATTTTTCTTAAAAAGAGTTCCTGCAAAACATTACAAGATCCTAGTTGCAAAAAAAGGGTTTGAAATTAAGCCATTTTTTGAATACAGCTCTGAATCCTTGGAGACAAATCAAAAACTCGTTTTAGAAATTAACCGATTAGAAGAACAAAAGCACATAATAATAACAGTTATCGAACGAACTTTTGATAGGATTGCTGAACTAAGCTTCTCTACCCTACTTGTAATCTCTCTCGTTTTTGAACTCTTGCTTACATTTGAAGTTGGTTTAGAAAAAGTAGCACCCTTTATTTTAATTTCACTTTTTAACATCTACCTTTGGGGTTTTTATTTACGAAAAGACCGCATTAAAAACTAAATACTTTCTCTATTCCATAATCGCTAAACCAATTACCATGCCTCATTTCTTGTGAATCTAACGGATCGCTTGATCCCCCGGATTCAATCCATTGCGGACAAACCATAAGAAAATCTACATCCCAGTTGTTTGCAGATGTTACTGTTGATCTCTCTGTTCTAATACGCATATTTATTGTATTGGTTGCGTAGTTTACATAGTCATTTGGATTCTGCTGGAAGTAGAAATTAGTTGGTGCATTAAATACTGAATAAGTGGCTGAAGCATTATAAGTTGACCCATTTGTCCACCCTCCCATCGTACTGGTGTTAAGACCTGAATAATCTCGAAACTGATAGTATACTCTCTGCGAGGTTGTATTTGCTCTGTATCTTAAGAAATAACCATGGCCAGCAATTGATCCATGTTCTGGAACCTTAACTGAAAAGTTTGCGTTAACAGCAGCCGTGTATTCATTAACTACTGCATCTATGTCTCCATCGTAAGGATAAAAATCTGTTGCTCTTGTTGCAGCATCTGCCTCGTTTGCAATTACCCAAGGAGTAGTTGCTCCAATGGTATCAAGGGTTGCGGTATCTGTACAACTACCACTGCCACTGGTTCCAAGACTCAAATCGCAATCCGAAGCGCTTGAAACAGTAGTTCCCAGGGCAATAAAGGCAAAATCAAATCTAATTGTAACTGTACTATTAATATCACCGAAAAATCCAAGCCAAACCTGCTTATTTTTACTCACGTATTCATTAATATTAATATTGTTAAGTGCAATGTAATGAATTGTGTCCGTAGTTGAACAAGCGTATGCTGAACCAATGTTTACCCACTGATCAGAAGTAAAATTATAAAGTTTTGTTTGAACACTGGGTCCTGTATTGGTACAGTCAAACTCTATTCCAGCTGCAATAGTATTTATTCCTTCATATTTTCTAACATCATCAAATACCATATACGATTCAGATGGCAATTCTGAAGTTCCGGGTAACCCAACGTAATAACCGTCAGACCCATTGGCATTTGTTCCGCTAACCTGAGTAGGAGGATTTTCCGCGTTTATATAAGATCCAGCTACTGATCCACCTCTTATTTTAAGATATCCACTGGGATAATAATATGAGTCAATAACCGGCTGAACAGCGATATAATCCCAGTAATGAATAGCTGCTACAGAAGCTGGAGCATATGTTCTTATTAAAACTCTATTTACTCCTGGTTCCACAAAATTCGCTAGTGGAGTATTAACTGGAGTATTTCCCGTATCAGAAGTTGTCCAATAGCCATTGTATATAAACCAACGATAAGTTCTTTGGGTTGTTTCGGCGATTGCGGCCCTTGCTGTTCCATTGGTTTTGTTTAAAGTTCTCCACCCACCACCAGTACATTCAGTGTCTGCAACGTTGTTTACAAAATTAGGATTCTTCCAATCACAAATTTGGTAATACCTGTTTAGGGTAGCAGCGCTTGCACTTGCAATTGTTGTAATTATTAATGTATTTGCATTGTTTAATCTTACATCATCTATTTGTACTTGCTGATTTAAACCATTACTAGTATCTTGATTAACCTGCCAATAAAAAACATCATCATTCATTGTCCCTTTGTATGACCCAGCACTACCTTGTGCTCTAAGTTGAGTTGGGATTTCTGTTCCTGATACAAGTTGGCCACCTGTTCCTATAAATTGAGCATTTAAAGAAGGGTAATCTCTTGCCTTTTGAATATACTGAACGCTTAAAAATATAAAATCAATATCTGGGGAAACATTACTACCAACTAACGTTGATGCGCTGGTTCTAAATCTAATTGTTGATACTTGATCCCGCCTGTCTACATAGTCTGTTGGATTTGAAGCAAAATAATTAGTAATTATTGAGTCTGTGTAAGTATAGGTAGTTGTAGCGTTTGAGGTAGCAAAGTTTGTATATCCTCCCATCGTGACCGTATTTCCTCCTGATTCATCTTTCATTTGAGGATAAAGAGTTACGGTTGTTGCATTGGATCTAAAATATAATGCATATGCAAATCCAACGAGGCTAACATTGTTAGGGATAATATTACTAATTCTTACGTGTGGTGTTGCAATTGCTTCATTTACGACATTATCAGCATCATTTCCATACGGGACATAGTCTGCTCTTCCATCTGCTTCCAACTCTGTTGTTATTGACCAAGGATCAATATTTGTTGTATCCAAACTTCTGGTTTTTGTACAATCAGACGCCACTCCTGTTCCAAATTCTAATCTACAATATTCACTACTTGAGTCTTTATTAGTCATCCCAACCATAATATACATATAATCAACTGTTATTGTTGTTGTAGCTGCCGATGAATCTCTAAGCCCTATTCTTGCTTCTCCATTTTGAACATAATCTTCAATTACAATGTTATTTTTTGCAAATCTATACACCGTATCTGAAGTTGGACATGCAGTAGTTGCTGAAGATAAATCTTCAAAAAAACCCGTTTTAAAATTATAAATTTGAGGAATTATGTTTTGACCTGAGGCACCGCAGCTATATTCTCCTGCCATAACAATTGTATTAAATGCAGGTAATGTTTTTATGTTTTGAAATTTAAAATAAAAATCCGCTATCTCACTATCTGTTCCAGGAATAGAAAAATCAACATTGTCAGACCCTGTTGCGGCTCCATCTCCTGAAATTAAAGTCGGTGGATTTTGAGCATTAATATAACTGGTTGTTGCATCTCCGCCACTATTTTTCCCATATCCTGCAGGGTGATAAACAGGATCAATTACAGTTTGAACTGAAACTAAATCAAAATAATGAGTCGTTGCTATCAAACCAGTTGCTGAATATGCTCTGATTATCATTCTCTTATTGGCATTTATAAAATTAGTAATTGGGGTAGAAACAGGAGTATTGCTTGTCCCAACTGTTCCGCTATTCCAATAGCCGTCATAAATATGATAAGTTAATGTTCTTTCATTAGTTTCATCAATGTATCTTCTAATTGAGCCGTCTGTCTTATTAAGTGTTCTCCATCCTCCAGAACAATTTCCGGACGTATCCGCAACAGTATCTGTACTATTTACAAAGTCACAAATTTGATAGTAACGAGGATGTGTAGAATAATTGCTTTTTACTATCATTTTAATGATTAACTTATTAGCATTATTAGAGTCCACGTTATCTAAGAAAACCTGTTGATCAAGGCCAGTTGAAGAATTAACATCGACATCCCAACGATATGCATCGTCGTTTAACGTCCCTTTCCATGATCCAATGTTTCCAGCCGTTGCTCCATTTGCATCTATTGTTCTTTCTGCCCCAACTACTAATTGCCCACCGGTTGGTGTAAATTGGCCAATTGCAAATGTGTCTTGTTTAAAAACAAATTGAAAGATTACTAAAAATAAAATTAAAATAATAAATTTATTATTTTTTAACATTATTCTCCTCCTCTATAGCACTTTTTGAAGAAGCATCATCCTCAACACCTGCAACCATTTGGGATAAGCTTGGATTATTTTTTTCCTCTCCTAGGAAATCTTGTGCAAAAGCAATATTTTCTATCTCGTTATCGTCAGTTTCTAACTCTTCATTGCTTTGTAGATCCATAAAGGCGATGTTGCCATCTTTATAAAATGCTTTTTTATTTTGCCCAAATGCAATTTGGCTTTCTTCTTCTTGAGTCTTATCAATTGTTTGACTAAAGTAACTGTTTCCTGATATTTGATATCCATTTAGTGCATTTCCATCGGGAGATAACCAAAAAACACTTCCCTCTTTAAATGAAATCACTGAATTTTTCATTAACTCCTCTTGCGAGGCAATTCTTTGCCAAGACTCTCCATTTAATCTTTGCAAAACCCAAAGAGACTGATAATTTGTTAATTTATTTTCCAATAGAAGAACCGATGAACCATCTTGACTTAAGATTTTTAAAACTTTCTCATTGGCAAGATCTGGTTTTTCGCCGTTCAAAAGAGCAATTGAACTCTTATCTAAAACCGTTTGATAAACCCTTTGGCTTTCAAAGCTTTGATTACTATTATCAAGATATCCTGTTTTTCCAGTAAAATAATATTGAAGTTTTGGATTGCTAGTATTTATTTTATACCCAAGAACTATTTCCTCACCCTTTTTAAGTTTTAAGTTCCAAACTAACTTTTTTGTTGAAAAAGAATTTAATACGGTTGCAGGGAGCATATTTTGAGGATCAATTTTTCCAAAATACCCGTTTTTTTTATCAAGACTATTCTCTTCTAGGGAAAAATGCAAATGTGGCCCGGTGCTGATCCCAGTATTTCCAGAAAGTGCTATTATGGTACCTTTTGAAATATTTTGACCTACTTCAAATAATGCCCTACTTAAGTGGCCATAATATGTTCTTCCCCATTGATGTTTTACAACTACAGTTAATCCATACGATGTTTTATCGTTTCTTACATCCTCAATATATCCATCATCAACTGCATGGACATTACTTCCCTCTTCAACTGCAAAATCTAAACCGTCGTGCTTTTCAAGACCTAAGGTTTTGATTTTTGCCCTAACTTCTTCCGGCTCATCTTCTCCAAAACCTAAAGTAAACACAAAATTATCCTGAACTGGATCAGTTAAATAATGTGTTGTGTTATCTAAAACTGAAGGAACTTTGTATTTTGCCGAATCTGTCCCTATTTCATCAAAAAACTTTGCATTTTCAAGCTCCTGTAAATCAAAATATTTGGAGACTAATTCAGTTAATTTCCCCTCAAAATCCTCATTTGCTCTAACTTTTATTAAAACATCGTAATCTTTTTTGTAATGTAGCCTTGATGGAAAGATTTTTTGAATAGATAATTTATTGTTTTCAACAGTGAAGCTATCAAAAACTGTTTTTGCTATTCCTAAAGAAGAATCAGTTAAAATTATTTTATACTCTCCTATCTCTTTAACTTTGTAACTAAATGAGTAATTAGAATCGCTTATCGGTCTATGAAGACTACAATCAGAAGCCTTATTAATTGTTCCTTTCTCTGTTGAAAATTCTTCTTCGGTTCCACTTGGGCTAATTATTTTTAAGACTAGAATTGCTCCACAATTTAAATCTTGATATTGATCAAGTGCTTCAATTTTAATATTTACCGTATCCTGGGGATTAATTGTTGTATTGTCAAAATTAATACTTAAAAAACCCCAGTTAATTTGTTTTTCTGCCAATATTTTATTGCTGGAATTTAAAACTTTAATTTTATAAATATTTGGCTTAAAAGAAATTGGAGGATAAAGTTTTATTTTTAAAATTTCTGATTCAAATTTTTCTTCTATTTCAACGGGGATTCTTGTTCCTGATTGATCAAAAAGACCAATAAAGTAATCTCCTTTTTCTAAATTTATAACTTCAAAATCTATTGCCTCTGCTGCTTGAAAATCAGATCTCGAAAACAAGAGATAAATATCTGGACTCATAATTGCAGAACTATTATCAATCCTAATATTTAAATCCACCACCGCACCGCTAGTAGATGATTGATCATTGTTTAGAATTGGTGTCGGATCAACACTGATAACTTCCTCTTTATTATTCGCGCTTTTTGTTGCAATACTTAAATCTTCTTCTGCGTAGGTATATTTACCAAACGTCGATGAAATAAAAAATAATAAAAATATTACAGATAATTTTTTCATAAATTAAAATTGAGCAAGATAATTTAAAACAATATCTCCAACTTGAACGTAATTATCGTCTTTTGAATACATTTTGATATATATAACTGCTGTATGCCCCGCTGTGTCCCAAGAAGTTGTAGTTGTTAATTCGCTATCATCAATTGTTAAAGTTGCCCAGGTTTTCTCTGTTGCTGATTTTTGAGCTTGCCTATATACAACTGGCGTTGATGGATCTGTTTCGCTTGGATTATAAATAATTAAATCGAATTTATTTGTATCTATGGTCGTAAGCTCTGTATTGTAATCTATTTGTAGGGCATCGGAAGTTGTCCAAGAAGAGAAGTCTTTTGGCAAAGTTATCCTTACTGCAATTGTGTAATCTTGAAGACTTGCGTGCGATGAATTCCATTCGTAATAAGTTCTATAATTTGCAGATGGAGATGCATCGGATGTCATATTTCCAAATACATTTGCCGAACCGGAAGCTGTTAAAGAAGCCCCTGCATATTCTGGAGACAATACAATCTTTTTTGTAAGCCTTGCTGTACCTGAATAAGTTACCCCGCTTGATGGATTGAACACAATTTTATTACTACCAGACCCAAGGCTAATTAAACCTGATCCATTCCCAGCGTTAAGTATTATTTCCCCTGTTGTGTCTCCGCCAATTGTCAAAGTCTGATTATTGGTTGTTTGAATTAATCCATCTGCTCTAATATACAAACCACCAGTTAATCCAGCTGAGACAGAAGCTGAAGGAGTATCAGATAATACTCCTAATACTGCAAACTTTGCCGATTCCGTACTGTTTCCACCAATTACAAAATCTACAGTTTCGTTTCCTGCTCTAAGAAGTCCCTGGTCTAATAATGTCCAGTAATTTACAGAATCGCCTCCAGGACCACCCGAACCAATACAATCTGTCCATCCACTATTCTGATAACATCTAAATTTATTATCAAAAGTATTGTAATAAATATCTCCTTCTTTTCCATATGCTGGGTCTCCAGTTGTGGACTTAACTGCCAAACCTAAAAGTGCTGGCGTTTCTGTTCCCGTTCCTGCTTGTCCAATCTGAACAAGACCGGAAATTCCGTTGTTTGGCGAAAAAACAATATTTCCAGTTGAATCTCCGCCAATAGTTAAGGTTTTATTGGCGGTTCCCTGAATTGTTTGAGTCGTGCTAAAAGTAAGCCCACCGGAAACTGTAGCCGCTCCAGCTACATCCAGTTTTGCAAGTGGATTGGTTGTTCCGATACCAACGTTACCACCTGATTGTATATTTAATCCAGCAGTATTTCTTCCATCAGCGTCAAAACCTAAATTAAAGTAACCTCCGGTATTTGTTATGTTAAATCTGTTTTGGTCATATGTGGCGCCAGTGTAAAAAACAATTCCCGGCCCTAATCCACCCGGTGTTTGATATTCAATTTTACCAACCTCAGCTACATCGGAGTTTATATACCATTCTTGTTTACCGCTATCTCTTAACCTGCTTCTTAATACAGAATTATTGTAAAAATCAATAATGTAATTAGAACTTCCCAGCGTATTAAAACCAGAGGAAACTCTCACTGCCTGAGAGGCAGAAGTCTGATTAACTTCTAATTTATAACCAGGGCTAGTTGTACCAATTCCAACATTACCAGCAAATACTCCGTGACCAGGTCCTCCTATTACAGAAGAGTATCCAATAGCAAGGGATCCGGAGGCAGTTGCAAAACCAGATATGTTTAAACTACCGTTAATATCTAGTGTATGTCCTGGGTTTGTTGTACCAATGCCAATATTACCGTTGGTTTGTAATGCAAGCAATGCGGTATCATATCCTGCAGAAAAAATAAGCCTATCAGATGAATCTTTCCATATTCTTGAAGAAGTGCCCGTTCCTCTGTAAAGAGTTAAACCACTGTTTGGATCTGTTCCTGTTATAATTTGCAGTTTTCCAATAGTAGGATCAGTTGTCCCAATTCCTACATTACCATTGCCTTTTACTATGAATGCAAGATCTGCAGTTGTTTTGTAACCTG
>CAZKJM010000004.1:0-2286 GCA_964553245.1 uncultured Gammaproteobacteria bacterium
GATTGGTTGTTCCTATCCCAACTCCACCGTTTCCGCCAAGAGGCATTAAAGCAATGTTTCCAGTAGTATCTCCACCAATGGTTAGAGTGTTATTCCTGGTTGCTTGAATACTTCTTCCTGTTCCATCGGAACTTGCTAATACCAGATTCCCGGATATTGTTGCATTACCAGCTACATCCAGTTTTGCAAGCGGATTGGTTGTTCCAATACCAACATTACCTCCAGATGCTAATCTTAATACCTCCGTATTGTTTGTTCCTAAAATAAAGTTAGTTGCCTTAACCGTTCCTATTGCAAGATCTCTATCCGTCCCACCATCTAAAGTATTGTTAAAGATGTAATCTGTTGTTCCTCTTGTTAAGCCAAAAAGCGTGGCTACGTTATTATTTCCAGGAGTTGCAAAAGAAAAATAATGAGTCTTGTTTGTATCAAAGATGGAAAACCTAAAATCAGCAGAAGAACCAGTTGATGCATTATACATCTGAACGCCTGTTGAGTCATTGGTGTTTGTCTTAATTAATAATCCCGCGTTAGCTCCAGAGCCAAGAAGAACAGGGTCTCCGTATCCGCCAATATCTACGTAGCCACTATTATTTCGTGGAGAAAGTACAATATTTCCAGTTGAATCCCCTCCGATAGTAAGAGTTGAGTTAAGGGTAGTCTGTATACTTCTTGCGGCTCCTGCTAAGGTAAGATTTCCGGAAACAGTAGCTGCTCCGGCAACATCCAATTTTGCTAAAGGAGCGGTTGTTCCGATTCCAACGTTACCAACGGAAGTTATTCTCATTCTGTAACTTCCTGTCGTGGTGATAGTGTTTTCAGCAGTAAAAAAATCAATTGTTGTTGCTGTATTACCAAGAGCGCTTCCTCCACCAAATGCTAAAAAATTGTCCGTTGCAGTTGAGGCTGCTCCCAAAATATACAACGGTTCTTCCGTGTTGCTATAGTGTCCAGTGGTTAGTCTTCCTACCTTCGTGGTTGAATCTGTAAGATTATCGGACAGCTTAATCATCCCGTTTGCACCAACAACATCCAACACATAAGCTGGATTAGTTGTTCCTATTCCAACGTAACCGCTACCATTTATTGGCATTAAAGCAATATTTCCAGTAGTATTGCCTCCAATGGTTAGGGTGTTGTTTTGTTGGGATTGAATAGTTCCATCTCCGATCAAAGACAATGCTTTAGTTCCTGTTCCTGCAGAAACAGATGCAACAGGAGTGCCTGAATTCATATTTAAAACTGCAAATTTTGCAGAAGCGGTTGATGTCCCACCAATTGCAAAATCAACTGTTTGATTTCCGTTAAACAAAACTCCTTCTGATGAAATTACCCAATAATTAGTCCCCCCGCCTGGTGCGCCTCCACAACCAGTACAAGAAGCAACTGTTAAATCACCAGTTCTTGAAATTTTCCAGCTTCCTCCTGTTCCAACAATATCATTAACATTACTACCCGATGCATTAGATAAGTTAAACTCAAGACCTGTTTGATCAAAAGCACCTGATCCGGAAAGAGTAACTACTAAACCCTTAACTGCTCCTGACAAACCGGTAGAATCAGTTATTCCGAAAATTGTTCCCGTTGTTTGAGTAGATGTAATTGTCTGGACAGCTGTAGTTGTATTCGTAAGCAAAGTTCCTAAGCTAGGTAAAGTAACTACTGCAGCATTGGGAACCTTAATTAATCCCGAAGTAGAAGCGTTCCCGCTTTCATCCTGAACAGTTAGACCGGCAACTTTCTCCGCGTTAAAAGCATAAGGAACTGCAGCCATTCTTACCCTCGGTGTCATTTCGTCATCACTGTTAACCTTAATTCCTAAATAAAGCCCATCCCAATTAAAGTTAAAATTAGAGGGAATTGCCGTAACCGATCCTAATGCAACTCTAAAAATTCCGTTATTAACAGGCACTGTTTGAGTTTCTGTCCACAAAGCTGTTCCCTCTCCAGAATCAGGATCGTCGTAAAGGGTAAAAACAATGGTGTAATTTGTATCCGCAACGTTTAAACCTTCATCATCAACCAATTTTCCCTGAAAATTAATTTGTCTGTTTATTCCTGTTAAAGCGTAAATATTAGAAGCATAAAAGAATGATAAAAAAACGAAAGCAAAACAAGCAATAATTGTAATTATCGTTATCGTCTTAAAAAATCTTGTGAAAAATGGGCAGAATTTTGTCATTAATTAATATTACTACGTAATATTAATTAAAAGACCAAAATTGAGGCTAGTCAAATATTGACAACCCTTGTATAGTATTATATACTATTGTATAAAATTGCATA
>CAZKJM010000004.1:2386-53148 GCA_964553245.1 uncultured Gammaproteobacteria bacterium
GTCAAATATTGACAACCCTTGTATAGTATTATATACTATTGTATAAAATTGCATAGTATAAATTGATAGGCAATTTACTAAAAATAAAAAGTTTAAAATTAAAATGCAAAATTACAATTCAAAATTTAAAATTGATTTAAAAACTAGATGTTACAAATTCAGCTTGAATTTAATCTCCTTTATTGATTCTGTAAAAACAAGCAATTCAAGTAAAATTATTTCAAACCAACTAGTCAGGAGCGGAACATCCATAGGAGCAAATTTAGTTGAAGCTTCAGCCTCTAGCTCAAGATTGGAATTTAAAAAGTTCAACGAAATTGCTCTTAAAAGCGCCAATGAATCAAAGTATTGGCTAGGATTATTAAGAGATTCTAGATTTGCCTCTAGGGAAAAAGTAAATTCTTTATTAAATGAAGTAACTGAAATATCAAAAATGATCGCGTCTGGAATTATTAAGCTGAAAAGTAAATAAATTTTTTATTTTTTAGTTGTATTCTTGACTTTTGAATTTTAAGTTCTGAGTTACAATTATGGAAAATTTACTAAACGTCAACCAGGCAGCATTTATTTTAAAAGTTCATCCCCTAACTATTAGACGCTACATTAATGAAGGCCGTTTAAAGGCAATAAAGGTTGGTGGAAATATAAGAATTAAAGAATCACAGCTTCTTGATTTTAACAAAGACTTTTCCCCTATTCCTCCTGCCCAGAGAATATTTAAAAGGAAAATCCCAAATGCAAAAGTTTTTAACTTAGATGACCCGTTATTTAGGTTAAAAGGAAGGGGAGCAAGTCTAACCCTAAGCAGTTAATATGACATTACAAAGTAAAAAAGTATATATTGCATCAAGCGGATTTTATGCTTTAGTTGATAGAGCGCATCAAAAATATGAACACGCTGCTGCGTTTTTTAGATATTTTGGAATTGAAAATTACACTCTATATACAGATATATTAACAATTAACAATACATATAATCGTATCTATCAGGAGATTAGTCCTTCGCTTGCCAAGGATTTTTTAAGGACAATTTTTTTGGGAAACATAAATATTATTTATCCCGAAGAAGGAGATTTTAAAGCCGCATTAAAAACTTTAGTGAATTATCAATCGACTGAACTTACTTTTGGTCAAAGCTTAATGGCAGTGCTTGCCAATAGGCGCGGGATTTCACAAATATTTACTTTTGACTATCTTCATCAACTATTCGGGCAGACTACTTTTTATCTGCCAATATAGCTATAATTAAAATATGGAACACAAATTACGAATTTTTATCTCCTTGTTATTTGTTATTTGTTATTTGTTATTTGCTGATTTCACTTTTGCCGAAAATCCATCAAGTACTAATTACAAATTAATTGAATACGGGTTCGGAAGCGGAGGAACAACAGATTCTGCATCAACAAACTTTAAGGCATTTGGAACAGCAGGAGAGGTGGAAATCGGGCTTCCGGGATCAGCAAATTACAAAGCAGGACTAGGTCTTACTTTTACAATGCAGGCAAATATACCTGAATCCCCTACTCTTACAACTCCTGGGAGTAATTATGATCGAATAAAAATGGTCATTAATATCTCGGGAAATCCAAGCGATACAACTTATGCAGTGGCAATAAGTACAGATAATTTTGTTACTGATACTCGTTACATAAAAAGCGATAAATCTATTGGAGATACCTTAGAATCATCGGACTTTCTCACTTATACAGAATGGGGTGGATCAAGCGGCAGCTTCATCTGGGGTTTAAATAGCGGCACGACTTATTATATAAAAGTAAAAGCAAAACAAGGCAATTTTACCGAGAGCGGGTTTGGCCCAAGCGCAAGCACTACAACCAATGATCCATCATTATCTTTTGGACTGGATACCGCAAGTATTAATTTTAATAATTTAAATACTGAAAATTCATATACTGACTCATCTAAGCAAACTACTATAACGACTTCCACAAATGCATACAATGGATATATTGTTTACGCCAAGGAAACACAGGCACTAACTTATTCTGATAAAACAATTACCAATTATGCCGGGACAAACGAAGCGCCAACAAGCTGGACAGGAACTGGTTTTGGTTATACGACTTCCGATACGAGCTTAGACACAGGTCCAGGTCTTGCAAATAGGTTTGTCGGATCAAAATATGCCGGTTTTACAACCGATGCGCAAGATCCGGTTGCAGACCATACAGCAGTAGTTGAAGAAACGGCAATTTCTGCTGAAGCATTTGATATTTCTTATAGGGTAACTGTAGCATCCGATCAGGAAAGCGGAAACTATACAAATACAATTATTTATACAATAGTACCTATTTATTAGGTTTAAGATTAATTAAATTAAGAAAGGAAAACTTAGGAGTATAGCATTATGTTAAAAAACATATCAAAATATATATTAATAAGCCTATTTTTTGCTGTTCTTGTTATTTTTCTTAAAGACAAAGCCCTTGCAAAAGAAATCAATCAACCGGAAAACCAAATATTAAAAATTGCTCCTATTATTTTGGATTTAAATCTGGAAAATGAAAAAAAACAGGAGTATAAGATTAAAATTGAAAATCTTTTAGATGCCCCTCTTGGAGTAAAACTTTCTCTTGAAACTTTAAATGCCTCAGACGAAATTACTGGAATGCAATTTGGATTACCGGAAGAAAACAGTCCCCTTCTTTCATGGATAACAATGTCCAAAAATGAGTTTATTATTCAGGAGAGAAATTCAGAAACAATAACCATAATCGTAAATGTACCCAAAAATACTAAGAAAGGCAGCTATTATGGGATTTTATTTGCAACCCCCTATTTTACTAAACCACTAGACAAGCTTTCCCCAACTGTTGTAAGTAGAATTGGAACCCTTCTTTTAGCAAATATCGGAAAGCCTTATAAAGAAAAGGCTTCAAAAATGGCGCTAGTAGAGGAACTTAAACTTGAAAATGCGCTTAATAATTCAGTAAATAAAAATTTGATCGTAAGGGTCAAGAACACCTATCCTTATCATTTATCGGTAAAACCGTTTATTGAAATTTCGTCTATTTTTGGAAAAGAACCAAAAATTGAATTTGAAGACAAACGAGTTTTGCCCGATAAAATCAGAAAATGGTCAAAAACTCTAAAGCTTAAAACGGGAATTTATCAAGTAAAGGCAGCTATCTCTCTAAAGGGCGGAGAATATATTTACGCAAAAAAAACATTTGTTGTTTTTCCTATTAAAGAATTTACAATTATTTTAATTATTAGCATATGTTTAGCACTAGCATTTATACTGAGAAAAAGGTTAAAAAAAGCAATTTTTATACTATTTAAAGGAAAATAGCCTAATTTGAAGCTAAAAAAGATATTGACAACCAACTTATTTTTATGACATTCTTATATTAACAATGATTTTATTTGTTTATCGCTTTTTTAAAAGATTAAACCAAAAAAACAAAAGAAGAGTAATTGCTTTAATAGCAATGTTTTGCATAACCTTTACTTCCCTAGCCTACAACGTTCAGTTATCCCATGCAGCAGGTTTAAGCTCCGCTTACAATAAAATTAATGACTCAAGACCAAGTATTACAAACACTACTTATGTCACAGGATGGACATTTCCGGGAACAACAGCTATTAAATGTATGCAAATTAAATATACAACTACTGCCGGCGGCTCCACAAAGCCAACTGGAATGACAACCACTTCAGCATCAAAAGTGGCAATTTCCGGAGGAGGATTAACAAATGGAAACTGGACATTGGATAATGGCACAGACGGAACCTTAAAATATACTTATGCAACAGGTGAAGCAACAACTACGTCCGCAATCACCATTACAACATACGGTATAACCAACCCTTCTTCGGCAGGGGTAATTTATGCTCAGATTAATACTTATACAAATACTGATTGCTCTACAGGCTCTGTAGACACGGCAACCGTAGCTTTTGCAATTACAACAGGACAGGCTTTATCGGTAACCGTTGAACCATCCCTGTCTTTTGCCATAGCAGGAGTAGCACAGTCTCAAACCGTAAATGGTGCAACAACAACTGTTGCAACGGTAACCGACGCCAATACTATCCCTCTTGGAAACGTAAATCCAACAACAAATGCCATTGCAGCTCATGATTTAACCGTCTCAACTAATGCAACCAATGGTTACACAATTTACGCAAGTTATTCGGGAACGCTTACATTTGGTTCAAACACAATTGCCGACCTGTCATACGCAAATGGATCACCTGATTCATTCCCTGCTGCGGGAACTTCTGCATTTGGATATACAACCGATGACACCGATCTTTCTAGATTTCAATCAAACAAATGGTCAAAGTTTGAAACATGGGGATATCCGGTTGCATACCAGTCTGGAAAAGTGGCTGACGAAACAGACAGAATTGGATATCAGGTCGGCGTAAGCTCGACTCAAGAAGCTGGAACATACACTACGACAGTCATACTCGTTGCAGTACCTACTTATTAAATGAAACGAAAATATGGTTTTATTCTGCTTTTTATAATACTAATAATTAGTGGTGTATCTGCTGCATATATTAAGCTATTTGCTCAAAAACCACCTCAGGGATTAATGGTTATTCCTACAAATTTTGAACTGGAAGTAAATCCGGGTAAAGCTACAACAAGAAAAATTTCTCTTTATAATATGACCAACGCTGAAGTTGATATAGAAGTAAAAACCAGAAACTTTACAGCTCAAGGAGAAGAAGGAAATGTAGCCCTAACCGGAACAGACACGCCCTACTCTCTTGCAAATTGGATAAAAATTACACCGGAAAGAATTAAAATTCCTTCAAAGAAAAATTATACTTTTGAATTCACAATAACTCCACCTGCCAATGCAGAACCAGGTGGACACTTTGGTTCAATTGTCTTTGCAACTGTTCCAGATGTTAAATTAAATCAAACTGGAGCAGTAGTTACACAGGAAATCGGAGCCTTGATTTTAAGCAAAATTCCCGGACCGGTAAATGAAGAGGCAAATCTAGAATCGTTCACAACAGACAAAAATTTTTATATTCAAGGACCTGTTAAGTTTACATCCCGAGTTAAAAATAATAGCTCCGTTCACATTAAACCGGTAGGAACAATTGAGATTAAAGATTCATTCGGTGGAAGAGATGTAATTCCGGTCGAAGGACAAAATATTTTACCAGGGGTTTACAGAAAAATCTATGCAGATTGGAAATCAAATTTTATGATTGGAAAGTACACAGCAAATGCTTCACTCTTCTATGGCGCAAGCAACAAAACATTAACCGCAAACGTTGCGTTTTGGGCATTTCCTGTAAAAGAAGCTGCTATTGCACTAGCGGTCTTAATTATTCTATTTTTACTTCGAAAAAGATTGCTTAAAGCCTTTAAGGTTGTAATAATTGGAAAATAATTACACCCCTCTTCTGTATTGGGCTTGATGTTTTGTTCGGATTTCTTTTTCGTTAGGCTCTTTAAAGTGTTCTTTAATAAACATTATTGTTTCTTTTGGATCTTGAGTATTAACAAATACTCCCGTACCCAACTCAAACCCGCCAAGAGTCTTAAACCTTGGAATAATTCTTAAGTACCAATCATTTTTCGGGTAAATATAAAAATTAAAAGGAAATTCATTTCCGTGCCTTAAATCCATTATCTGAATTAATCTGTAAAGGATTCTTGCTAAATCTTTAATTTCCGAATCAGTAATTTCTCCAAAGATTCTGCCTCTCTTTTGGGGAAAAATCCAGATTTCTTCTGGCCATTGGCTGTAAGAAGGACAAAATATCGTAAAATTATCTGTTTCCTGTGCAAAATCCTCCTTTGATGGAGAATCAAGCTCTTGAATATCCATTTCTATATCATTTGGAACAACTGCCAATTGGCTATGCGGATGTGGAAGGCTTTCTCCTCCGCCTTTCCCGTGATTATGAAAAATATACACTAATCCCTTATCTTGATGGGTTATATAGCGCTGTCTGTAGGTCTTTAAAATTAATTCCGAATGAAACACCGGTAATTCATCCCAATTTTTGTGATGATCAGGAGAATGAATTATAACTTCATGAATCAGTGTAAAAGGAAATTTGTTAGGAATAACTCTTACTTGCCATCTGTTATCACCCGGCTCTCCACCTATTCTAAATACCTCCTGTTCTAGGCTCTCGTTTCCAATGCAAAATGGGCAAACCGGTTCCGATCCTTTTGCTATATCAGGTCTTTTTGCTCTCCTTGGGGCAGAAATAACCCATGTTTTGGAAATCTTGTTTTTTATAAATTTAAAGTCCATTAATTAATGTATCAAAATATTTATTAATATATAAAACTATTCCTCGTTTATGGTTAAGTATTTACTGGCATCAAACTCATTCCACTTACTTTCCGGAAGCCAAAGATTTCTAAAATGTCTCCATTCATTCCAGCCAATCGACAACGCATAAGCAGGTAATCCTCTTTCTTTTAACTTACCAGCAATTTCCTTAGTTGCCCTAGATGAAGAAAAATCACCATAAACAATTACATATTTACCAATGTCTTTTTGGTAAAGCATATTAATTAAATCATTAACGTTATCTGTTTTGTTTTTTAAACTTGGGTTAACCGGAAAGCTTATTGCAGTCTTAATATGTTCCTTTAAAAATAATTCTTTTTCCCTTAAGTCAACAAGCGTAAAATCTGTCTCGTTTTTATCAAATTTTAGAATTAACTCATAAGGATCAAATTCTTCTGCAACAAGGGATCTTTCCACGCTTAATGACGACTCAAAACTTCCCCAGTCTTGAATTGAAATAATTTTTGGGAAAATATCCGAGGTTACCTTATGTTTAACAATATTCAAATTAATCTTACCGAATAAAATTAAAACTGTAATAAAAAAAGTAGTTAGACAAATAACTAAAAATATTATTATTAAGCCAAGAATATCTTTAAGACTTCTCTTTTTTACGAGCTCTTTTTCGACAACTTTTTCCATTTTTTCCAGCTCTCCTGTTTTTTTTACTAATCGCTTTTTCATATCTTATATATTAATTATTAAGTAAAATTATTCATAACGCAAGGCATTAAGTGCAGATATTTTCTTTGCTCTCCAAGCAGGATACAAGCCAGTTACCATTCCTACTATAAACGACATTATTAAAATAAATATCGTTAAAAATAAAGGAATATAAGTTAAATTAATAATTCCCTCTCCTTTTGAAAGAGCAATAAACGAAACAAGTATCGAAAGGATCTTTCCAGCCAAGTAACCCATTGCTAATCCGCCAACTCCTCCTGACAAGCCCATTATCATTGCCTCTGCCAAAAAAAGATCTTTAACTTCTTCCGAAATCATACCCATTGTTTTCATTCCCCCAATTTCCCTGGTTCTTTCTAAAAGTGATACTGTTAAAGTATTAAACATGCCTAAAGATGCCACTACTAAAGCAACCATTCCTAATAAACCCAAAATCAATCTGACATTTGCAAAGATCCCCTCAATCTGACTAACGGTATCTGCAGTGCTATTTGTTTTAAAACCAAGATTTTCAATATTTTTTCTGATTTTTACCATATTTGAAGTATCTGCTAAAACCACCTTCATTTGGGAAAAATTATCAATCTCAAGCTTAGTAATATCATTAATCGGGATGTAAAGATATTGGGACGATGGATCGTTTATTAAGCCTAAAATTTCGTATTCAACCTCATTTGTGGTTGCTTTTGTCTCAAGCTTGGAAGATAAGTTTTTGGAAATAACAAACTGAACCTTAAATTTTGTTCCAATCGCACTATCTTGAGGAATATTTAACAAGGCAAGCATTCCTAATGAAATTAACGCTTTTCCGGAAGGTTGGCTTTTGAAAACAATCTCTGATGATTTTTTAGTTGAAGCAGATGCAGAAGCAGCTAGCTCAACCAAAGATACCCCCGCTGAGTCTGTTCCGACCACAACAGATTCAAAGGTTTCACTTAGGGAAGCAGAATCACTGGCCTCATTCGTAAAAGAATCAAGAGAAGTTAATTCAGCGCTTTCTGTTGACTCACCCAAAACCTCTTTTATCCTCAATTTATTCTTGTCTTCTTTACTTAAATCAATCTGCTGAATACATACAGTTTCCCATTTCTGGGTTCCGTTTTCGTCTATTACTGGTCTTAAAGAATCATCTGCAGTCTTTATAAAAAGAGGTAATTCTGCCTTTATCCATTTTGCTAAATAAATGTTTTTTTCATTATCATAAGCTTCCCGTCTTTCTTCCCCGGAAACAAAGTATCTACTCCCCCAGTATTCTTTACCCTGAAATCCACCCTCAACCCTTGGCACATATCCAAGTATTTTCGAATTAGTACTGCAATCGCTCCAGGCAATAATCGGTTTTTCAGGATTAATATTAAAAAATATACTTTCGCCGGCTTTAACTTCTTTTCCATAATAAGCGCCGGGGATATCAACAGACGCACCGGCAACTTCCTTGTCCATAAATGACAAAGTATTACTTTTGTCAAATAATTTTCCCTTTAACAGATTTATCTTTAATAGCTCCAGGTATTTATTTGAGGCTGCATAAACCAAAACGTCTGTCTTTGCCTTATTAAAACTAACTCTTCCAACAAAAGATGTTAAAGGAATAACTTCACTTACTTTATCCATTTTTTTAATTTTATTAAACAGGTCCTTGTTTAATCTCAAAGCTGTACTTGAACTGGTCGAGACATCGACTATCTTTAATTCTTCCAATGTTGCTACTCTACTAATAACCAGTTTTTCTATTCCATAACCAAGAGATAAAAGGAGTACAATTACGCCAACGCCAGTTGACATACCAAGAATAGTAATTGTTGATCGGGCTTTTTTTGCTGTAAGATTTTTATGGGCAATAGAAATTAAATATGATCTTTTTACTTCGGAATCTCCAATCCTGTCAAATTTAGCAAATGCTTTCCGATAAATCTTATCAGGTCCTTTTAGCCACAGTTTTTCAAGTTTTTTAAAGAGAATACCAACAAGAGGCAATCTTTTTATAAATCCTAGGATCTTTTCTAAAGCAAAAAAGATTAAAAGAAAGAAAAATGTAGAGAAAACGTAAAAATTCTTAACAATTTTAGGAAATGACTTAATTAAAATAACTGGAACCTTTTTATAATTATTTATGTTTTTCATTTTTTGTAAAAAGTTTTTCATTTTATAAATTAAGTTTTTTTAAGAAACTCGTATCACGAACATTTGATTCTATTTTTGACGAACCGTTATTTATTTCCTTTTTCATACCTAACCCTTCAAGTTTATATTTTTTCTTAGGAGAATATTCCTCTACTACCTGTCCATCAACTATATGAAAGATATTTGTTGCATACTTTAAATATTCCAAATCGTGAGTAACCATAACTATTGTTTTTCCTTGATCTACTAATCCTAAAAACATTTGAATAAGTTCCTGACCCGAAACTGTGTCTAAATTTCCCGTCGGTTCGTCTGCGACAATTAAAACAGGATCTATCATTAAAGATCTAGCAAGGCTTATTTTTTGCTGTTGTCCAGAAGAAAGTTCAGTTGGGGCATAATTCGCCCAATCTTGCATACCAACTTTAGTTAACGATTCCATAACTTTTTGCTGGATTTTTTCTGGCTCTACATCTATTAAGTGCAAAGGGAAAGAAACATTATCAAAAACGTTAAATGAACTAACCCAAAGCGCCTGCTGATAAATCATTCCAACCTTATGTCTTCTGTAAATACTTCTTTCGTCTTCTGTCATTGCATAAAAGTCTTGATTTTCCATTAAGACTTTTCCCGAGGTTGGAGCTTCAAGCCCTAAAAGCGTGTGAAGCAGTGTTGATTTTCCGCAACCGGATGGTCCGAAAATAATAACAAATTGACCTTTTTTAATACTCATATTAATTCCTTTTAAAACCTCTACCTGTCCGCTGCCTACATTAAAGGTTTTATGTATATCTTGAATTTGTATTAAAATACTTCCTTTATTTTCTTCCATAATTATTTAAAAAACGGTAATCCGCCTAAGAAACCAAATGTATTAGTCAAATTATTTATAACAAGATCCAGCGCTGCCTTTGTTGCTTTTGGCGTAACAGTAACGCTATCGTAAGATTGACCCAAATTTCCGGCCTTATCTTTTGACAAAGCTTGTAAATGATAAATTTTGGCTGGAGAAAGACCTGTAATTGTAACTATGTGATTCGTCGTAAGACTTGTGTCCTCTTGCGTACTTTGACCATAAGTAGTTCCTGTTCCTTCCGCATATTGCACTTGACTAGTTGCTGGTTCATCCGTATCCCAACTTACTACTATTTGTGCTTTAGCTTCGTCTCCAACCCCGATAATAGTGCTTTCAACGCTCATATTTATTATTTCGGGGGGCCTAAAATCAATAGCTGTCTTCACTTTCTGGGGAGTACTTTTAGCCTCATTGTTTGCTTTATCTTTACCTTTAATTATTACCGTATATTCCATACTATCTTTTAAGTCAGTCAAAATCATTTCGTGTTTTGTTTTAGGAGTAAGACTAATTTGATCTCTAGCAAGCTCCGGATTTGTCGATGGATAGTAAGTAATTATTGATGTTATTGATGTATTTGATGTCCAGGTAATTCTTAACGTTGCCGTTGGCATTCCTACCACCTGCTGAATTGATAAATTACTAATCTTCGGAACGGGTAATGTTTTAAAAGTATAATCATCTCCTGTAAACACATTTCCTTCTTCGTCTTCCGCTTCGAGCTGTAAATGATACAATGTTCCTTCGGTTAAGCTATCAAGTAAGACTGTGTAAGTAGATTCTGTTATCGAAGTTGACATCGTTTTGATGCCACCATAAGAAAGGGTCTTGCCGTATTTCATATTTATCTGTGAAGCATTTTTAACTGTAAAGGTTATATATGCCGAATATAAAGACACACTAGTTACTTTTACCGAAGATATAAAAGGAGCCGGATTTGTTGTAAAGTCTTGATCAGATGACTCACCGGTATTTCCATCTTCATCTGTGTATAAAACTTTATAATGATATGTCGTACCGGGATCAAGACCAATTAAATCAATATCGTGTGACGTAACTTGTGTTGAAGATCCCACTTCTTGATCGTAACTATCTGCAGATTTTCCATATTTTACAAATGAACTGCAAGTACGGCTTGTTGACCAAGTTATATTTGCTGATTTGGTTTTAACGGTTGCCGATGGGCTGGCAGTCATATCGGGAGCTGAATCCCATTTTCCGTCCGGATACAAAGAAACAGTATCGGAAACAGCCGAGCAATTATTTGTTGAATCGCATGCCTTGACGCAGTAATAATGAATTTCCTGTGTTAAATCCGTGTCAACATAAGACTTTCCTGTTGTTGATGCAAGATAAGTAAAATCATCAAAATTATTTGTGCAATCAGCATCCCCTGTTGTTGAGTGGTATACTTTGTACGCAGAAACTCCAGACCCTGTTGAAGTCGGTGCCTCCCAAGAAAGAGCCAATTTCCAACTTTCTAACGACTTTACAGAAATATCGGCAATATCCGCTTTTGTAGGTGCACCGGGGGCTGAAGTGTCTGCTGTAAAACTAACTTGTGCATAATTGTTGTAATCGATATTTCCAGCTTCATCTTTTGCCACAACATAAAGTATGTTCTCTCCAGGTAAAGTAGCGTAAGCGTCTGTTGCTAAATATGTTGTTGAAAGACCTGTTTGATTAACATTTCTTGAAGTTGGTAAGGCATTTATCGAATAGTAATATCTTAAACTTGCTTGAGCTCCATAATAAAACGTCGGAGGATCCCAAGAAAAAGAAAACTCATTAACGGTATTTGATTCAGGTTCCACGGTTAAATTAGTTGGGGCTCCTGGAGCAGTAGAACTATAATAGTAAGTTGTTGGAATATAGCTTGTTGCTCCATTATCAGCGTTATCTCTTACTCTTAAATATAAAATATTATTTCCTGTTTGATAAGCAAAAGAACCACTCATTGATGCAACCGTAACTCCACATTCTTCAGAACCATCAGTACCCAACTTATAACAATAATCTTTTATTCCGGAGCCTGAATCTTCTGCGCCGCTCCAAGAAAAAGTATAATTATTTAAAGACGTGTAATATGAAGGATCGACTGTTACTGTTGACGGATTAGTTGGCGCAGTATTATCAAATTTATAAATAAACGGCTGCCAAATTTCATCAGAAATATTTTCCGCATCATCTTTTGTTTGAATTCGCAAATAATATGTTGTTCCCGAGACAAGAGATGAAGCCGTGTATGAATTCCCAGTTTGGTAATAGCTTTCAGACGCAGAAGGAGTAGCGTTTGGATTTGAGCCAAAATAAACATAATAACCAATTACACCAGATCCTGTTGCTGTATCCGATGCTCCTCCTACTGCTTCCGCTAATGGCCAAGTAAAGGATGGGTTAGTAAAATTTTTCCATTCACCACTTATAATTTCTGCTGAATGTGAAGCGTCACTAAATCCTTCTATTAATGTTGGATTTATTGGATCTTGAGAGTCTCTATAGTAATTAATTGTGTAATCATCTATATAACCTGAACATATTCCATCTGATGAATTTAGTGTAAATCGAACCTGAATATATCTATTAATAGCTGAAGAAATTTTATAATTGTAAACATTTCCAATTAATTTTTCTTCCGCTGCTTCTGCCCAAGTTGTCCAATTTAAGTCATCAGAAGACGTTCTCGTCTCAACTGTTAAAGTATTGTTTGTGGCTGAAGCATAGGTTACAGTAATTCCAGAAAAACGATACGCTGAGCCAAGGTCATATGAAGCAGAAGTATAAATTCCTTCTTCTTGAAATGCAGATGTCTCAGTTTGCATAACAAGAGTATATAATCCATTTGTAAACGTATTGTTTGTTCCTGCTCCTCCGATTACAAAAATTTTATTAACACCATTACTCGCAGCTGCTCCGCCATAATATATATTTGCCGGTGAATTTGCAATTAAATTCCAAGAATTATAATTTATTGAATAACTATAACAGGTAGGTGTATTTTCGCCTTTACAGGCATATAATAAATCCCCTCCTCCATCAACAAGAAATGCATCCCTGTAGATATTTCCTCCCGTTGGTAAATCTGAAACTGCACCATCATCCCAAGTTCCTAAGTTTGTATCGTATCTATAAAATCCTAATTGATTATTCCCTCTAGTTATATAAATATAACCATTTTTATAAATCATTTCTGAACCGTAGCTAACCCCAGCAGGGATAGTGCCTAATGCAGTTCCCCATTTTGCCCCAGGAGTTATTTGCTGAGTATCAAAACGATAAAAAGTATTATTTCCTCCACCTCTTGTCCAGTAAATATATCTTGATCCATCGTAAACCATTGATGTACCTGCCCCTACATCGTAAGGTGGAGGATCATCTACCTCCTCGCTCCAAGTGTCAGTTGCTATGTCATAAACAAATAGTTTTCGATAATAACTATTTACTGTTGCGTAAATTTTATTGTGCGTACTTTCATAAACTAAATCTCCACCTAAATAAAATCCGGCGGGTGCATCTGCAAGCCTAGTAACTTCTCCTGTTACTGAATTGTATTTAATAAATAAATTATCGTAATTTCCCCTAACTATGTAAAAATTATTCTCATCCCCCTTTTCAATATCTGCTCCATAATAAAAATACCTATTATCAGTGCCTTTATATAGTCCACCAAATAATCCCATATTTGGAATCGTCCATGAATTTTTAGCAATATTATATTTATAAAAATTCTGGGATCCGCCACCTCTTGTGATATATAAAACACCATTAACGTTTCTTATTTCTGTTCCTCCGCTTGATGTTGAAGACATAAGTGCCGGCGCATCCTGAAGTCTCACCCACTCTTGCGTATCTAAACTATATTTATAAAAATATGATCTTCCATATCCAGGAAGATAATATATGGCGTTACTGGTCTGATCAAACGAAATACTTGATCCATAATATGGCAAGGACGGAAGCTTTGCTAATTGCGACCAAGAATTAGATTGAATGCTATATGAAGCAAATCCTGAGTATAAATATCCCTGAATTGCATAAATCGTATCGTTACCATCATATGTTAAATCTCCTCCTACATAAACAGTATTGGCATATTGTTCAATAGGTGCACCAAAATCAGTATTTGTCATTATCTCCCAAGTATCTGTTTCTGTATCATAACGCATAAAAGTATCATCATTACTTCCCTTAAGCGCATAGATATATCGACTACCATCGTAAATCATTGAAGCTCCATAATATACTGTTTGAGGAGCATCTAAAGCTAATTCATCTGACCAGGTGTTATTTTCAATATCGTACCTCCAGAACGCAGATGAGTTCTCGCCCCTAAATGCATACAAAAACCCTGATGACCCTTCAATTATTTGTCCTCCTCTATTTACTGCACTTGGTGTATTTGCTTTTTGAGTCCAAGCATCAGTTGCAATATCGTATTCATAAAAAGTAGTCGTATTCGATCCTCTTAAGACATACAGCTTATTTGTCGCTGAAACGTAAGCCATTGAACTCCCTTCTCCCAACGTAGATGTGCTTAAACTAAGTCTTTCCTCCAGCCAATAAGCAGATCTGCTTGCTAATTGAATTTTTCCAGATTCGGATGAGATATTTACCATTTGCCCTGTTAAAAAATCTGCGCTTGAAGAAGCAGTTAGTGAGTTATTTAAAGTAACTCCGCTATAGTTGTAAACAAATTTAGTTTCTGGATCGCTAATATTTCCTGCTGTATCTTTTGTTTGAATTCGAAAATAATAACTTCCCGTAGTTAACGGCTGAGTAACTAAATAATTAGTTTCTGTTTGCAAGTTGCCTACTTCGCTTGGAATAGCTGAAGAACTGTTCCCAAAATAGATGTAATAGCCAGCAACTGCGCTTTCTTGATCCAATCCATCGCTCCACGAAAAATATGGCGATGGATACCGATAAGTATTCCCTGATATTAACGAGACACCGTTAATTACCTGAGATGCACCGGTAACATTACTTGGATTCGTTGGTGAGCTTTCATCACCTTTATAATTTATTACCAAAGAAGAAAGCACAGGTGTTTGAGCCTGATCTAGGCTTGAATTTAAGGTTGCTTTTACTTGAATATACCTGTTTTTTTCTGATATTATTTTGTCGGCGTCAACTGATATCCATCCCTCATCCCAATGAGCACTATCAGTACTTGTTCTTGTTTCAAGGTTTATATATGTACCTCCTGGTTCAGCAGACGAAGACGCTATAGAAGTCCAACTAGAAACATATGTAAGATCATAAACATTACTAGTCCATGTTCCACTTGCCTGGTAATTTTTATCATCAATTAAATAAGTTAATATTCTATTTGTTCCAAGACCAGGAATTGAGTAAAGCATTCCCCCACCATTAGAAGCTAACGAACCACCGGTATACGGACCCAAATCTCCTGCTGAATTGGATTGCATATCAGGAAGTCTTCTCCACGTATTTGTTGCGATTGTATATTCCCAAAAATCAGGTTTATAATAACCTGATTGGGCATATATTTTTCCACTATGGTAAACAATATCAGTTCCATAATACGGAGCAAAGGGAACGCTATTTAATACAGTCCATGAGCCACCTATTGTATATTTAAGAATAGACGCCGTTCCAATGCCGCTTATTGCATATATATCAATCCCATCTGAAGTTAATCTTGACCCAACCCCTGCTTCTGCATTATCTGGTAAATCTGTAGCTCCAGCATCATCCCAACTATTCCCACTAATTGAATACCTATAAAATGTACTAGTTGATCCACCCCTTGTTACATATAAATAATCACCTGTTCCAGGATAAGCAACGCTTGCCCCCGCACCAAAATTGTAATTTGGATCAGAAAGTCTTGTCCATTGTCCGCCGGCTGTATCATAAGAATAAAATTCCCTAGTGTTACTTCCTCTTGGATAGTAAAGCATTGCTCCTGCAGAAGCACCTTTTGTGTCATCAGCTGAGCTTGCTAAAGAATTTGCTAAAGTATCCCAAACTCCTGTGTTTTTATTATATCTATAAAAATTAGTTGAACTACTACCTCTCCTGAAATAAATGTAGTTTTCATGATTAATTATATCTGCACCAGTATTGGCTGTATTTGGAAGATCTGTTTCTCCTAAAAACACATTGTTAGTAGCATCATATTTCCAGAAATCATATTGACCATTACCTCTAAAAACATAAATTGTATCGTCTGAGGCATTATAACTTGCGCCTACATACCTTGGAGCAATAGGAGCAGATGTTAATGTTTCCCAACCGCCGCCATTAATTTTATATCTATAAAAATCTGTTGTGTTATATCCTCTCAAAACATATATATACCCATCCCTAATGGTAATATTCCGATTATCGTAAAAATTGTTTGGAGCATCACCAAGCGATGTCCAGGTATCTTCCTCTACCTCATAAGCATAAAATGTTTTACTATTATATCCTCTCGGAGCATATATAAATCCGTTACTGTAAACCATATCTGATCCTGTGTAAATCGAAGCAGGAGGACTATTTTTAGTACTCCAAGAATCAGTTAACGGATCATATCTCCAAAAATCAGTTGTCGCTGTTCCTCTTAAAACATATACATAACGCCCGTCGTTAGTAATGCTCGCTCCTGTTTGAACTAAATCTTTTAAATCCGCCAGTATTGTCCAGGTGTTTTGAGCAATTGAGTATCTTGCAAACTTTTTTTGATATCCTCCAAAAATCACATAAATATTTCCGTCAAAATAAGTCATATCTGATCCAATATACGCATCAAATGGTGCAGGAGATAAGATTTGCCAACGATTTTCAGAAGGAATATATCTTGAAAGTTCATTATCTCTATAAGGAATTAAATAAACATAACTTCCATCGCTGGTTATAGGAGATGAATCTCCAAGCGCTAAATTAGGAGTTTTCCATGCCCTTGCACCCCAAGTACCGGACGGCTGAAGCTTTATTTCACCTTCTTTGCTAACTGTTTCCGTCCCATTTTTAATTCCTGCATCAAAATCAATCCTGCTGGTTATGTTAACCGATGCGGCTTCGGCAACACCAGGCTTAAGTAATAAAAATCCAAATTCCCATGGGAATACAAAATAAAGAACGTATAGTAGTATTACTGTCTTATTAAGCATATTTTTAGTGTCTTTAAAATTAAATTTGTTCATGGTTATTATTTTTCCCTGCTTCTTTAAAAAGTTTATTTAATACGTTTTTATCTATTAGCGAATACGGCTTTTGATAATCCTTAGCGTCTTTATATCGCTTTAGCCATCGATAAAATATTGTTCTTGAAATTCCGTACTCTTTGCAAGTTTTTTGAACCGACCAATTTTTTATTAAAACCTTATTAATAATGCATAAACGAAGCTCGATTTCTAGCATTATATTTACCTGATTTTTATTCCTTGCAATTAAGGCAACTATTCTATTGGGGTTTTTCTTAATCTTATTAAGCAACCTATAAGCAAGAGTTCTGGAGATATTAAATTCTTTGCAAATTTTTGTTACATTTCTATTTTTTTGTAACATTTTTTTAATTAACAAAAATTTATCGCAGCAGTCTAATTTTTTAGGCATAAAATGTTAACAAAAAATTAAATATATGTGTTTACAAAAAATCATATATTTGGCTTCTATATCTATGTTAACAGTATTATTTTATAAATGTCAACATTTTATAGGCTTTTTAAGTATTATTTAATGATTTGCATAATTTACTTATTTGAAGCTAAAAAAATATACTCATTTTTGATCTCAAAATATAATATAGGATTATTTACAACTATTACTATAGGAGGGTTTTAAACAACTGCTATAGGTTTTTATTGCTTCTTATTAAAAACTTTTTATGTCTTGATATTGTTTATTAATAATTAATTACGTAAAAGTATATAAATAATTATATTTTTATATACTTATTTTTAATAATTTAATCAGAATTAAAAGAATTAAGAAGCTCATCGAGGTATGTTTACCTACTTAAATATATCAATTTATATAAATTAATGTCTTAAATTTTTATATGAGGGGATTTTGGATAAAAATTTCTGTTTTAAAACCAAAAAAATAAAAACAATTAACGAAAGCTGACGTTTTATACGCCATGGTTGAATTAAAAGCCTGAAAAGCCATTCTAGGCCCAACTTTCTAAAAAGACTTGGTGCCCGTTTTACCTTTCCGCTTATAAAATCAAATGCTCCACCTACCCCAACAGCAACATTAACCGGTAATTTATCTAAGTTTTTTGCAATCCAGAATTCTTGCTTAGGAGATCCAAATGCCACAAATAAAATATTTATCGTTTTTTTATTAAGTTTTTTATTTATTAAGCTTACCGTTTTATCATCCGGATTGCCACTTTCTGCCAAAACTACATTTAATCCTGGGTACTTTTTTTGCAAGCACTCTGCTGTTAACTCTGCTACGCCAGGTCTTGCACCCAAAAAGCCTACCGTTATAGGCTTTTTTGACACCTCTTTACAAAGGTTTTTAACCATATCAACACCCGTTAACCTTTTACCAACCTTAACACCAAATAATCTTGCAGCAGCTAATACCCCTATTCCATCAACTGAAGCTATTTTTGCATTATTTAATACCTTTTTGTAGCTGGGGTCTTTACTGGAAATCACTAAAAGCTCAGGGTTTAAAGTAACAACATAGTGTTTTTTTTGTTTTTTTTCTAAGCCTCTAATAATTAACTCTAGGATTTTATCCCCAGAATCTTTTGAAATCCCTACCCCGAGCAATAAATTTTTATCTAACATATTTATTTTACTATAAGTTTATATACTAAATCCTTTTATGCGTTAATTATTGCTTATTTTGAACATTTTTAGTATTCAAAAAAATAACCTATAACTAAATACGCATCTGCTAAAAACCAATTAATTTAATTGGTTTAATAACTTAAATACTATAAAACCCTTTTTTTGTGAAAATTTTGTTTTTTTTGTGAAAATTTATACATACACATTACTTTTTTAAATTAATATAGGTTGTTTTGTGGATTACTTCCTGGCAATACTTCTTTTATAAAGTTCAATATTCTCTAATGCTACTCCAGTTCCTCTAACAACACACAAAAGCGGGTCCTCTGCAATGTGGCACGGAACACCGGTAATCTTTGTCATTAATTTATCAAAATTAAATAAAAGAGATGTGCCTCCAGCCATAACTACACCCTTATCTATAATGTCTGATGCAAGCTCCGGAGGCGTCTGTTCTAAAACTTTTTTTATTGCCTGTATAATATTCATCAATACCGGCTGAATTGCTTCATTTACTGTTTCTTCCGTTAATTCAATTGACCTTGGTAATCCCGTTATACTATCTCTTCCTTTTATTTCCATTTTTCTCTGTTCCTTCTTTTTATCTTCTATTAATGCATTTCCAATTCCAATTTTTATCTGCTCTGCTGTTCTTTCTCCAATTAACAAATTAAATTTTCTTTTTATATAGCTTGCTAATGCTTCGTCTATTTTGTTCCCGCCAATTCTCACCGAATCATGAACAACAACGCCTCCTAAAGAAATTACTGCACATTCAGCAGATCCTCCACCGATATCTATAACCATATGTCCCGCTGCTTGGGCGATTGGTACTTTTGCGCCGATTGCTGCTGCCAACGGTTCTTCTATTAAATAAGCAACCTTAGCACCTGCAGCCATAGTTGCGTCCAAAACTGCTCTTCTTTCTACTTGGGTGACTCCCGATGGAATACAAATCATAACTTCAGGTTTAAAAAAGCGGGACCTCCCGGCAGCTTTATCTATAAAGTAAGAAAGCATTGTTTCTGTAATCGTATAATCTGCAATTACACCGTCTCTAAGCGGTCTCATTGCAACAATATTTCCAGGGGTTCTACCAAGCATTTCCTTTGCTTCTTTTCCTACAGCAACAACCTTGTTTTCTTCTGCGGTTACAGCAACAACTGTTGGCTCATTAAGAACTATACCCTCTCCTGCCACGTAAACTACTGTATTTGCCGTTCCTAAATCAATGCCAATTCTTTTAGATAACATAATAATATATTAATTATCAATTTAAAAATCGTAACCCTAATTAGTTGGTTATTTGATTATTAAAAATTGATACTTGAAAATTATTAATTGAATAGATCAAACCATATAGTTAGTCTATCATTTTTGAGCCTTAGCCTCGTATATAATCGATTATATACACCGTTATTAAGTCTTGCAAGGGTCAATGTTAGCTTGTATAATTTCGGTAAGAATGAAAAAAACTTGGCTTATACCTTTATTGTCTTTAACGGTCCTTTTAATAGCAACCACCATTGTCATACTCTATGGAAGGGGTTATAGATTTGGCTTTGATAAGGGAAAAGTGGGAATTTCGGGAACCGGGCTTTTGGTTACAACGAGCGTACCGGATGGCGCACAAGTCTTTATAAACGGTCACTTAACAACAGCAACTGATAACACTATTAATCTTTCTCCTGGAACTTATGATGTAAAAATATTTAAAGAAGGGTATTTTTCGTGGCAGAAAAAATTAGTAATAAAAGAAGAAGTAGTTACAAAGGCAGATGCTCTATTGCTACCAACTGCTCCTAAGCTTGAAAGCATTACCAATAATGGCGTAAATAATCCCACGATTGATCCCACTAGAACAAAAATTGCCTACACAACAGCTTCGCAAGCAATAAAAAAGAATGGAATTTATGTTTTAGATATGACAATAAAACCAATCTTAACCCTACAAAGTGCATCAACTCAAATAGCAGATGATACAATCGCAAGTTTTTCAAAAGCAATGATTGCTTGGTCACCGGATGCCAAAGAGCTTGTTGCAAGTATTTCTGCGGAAGCTTTTACTTCGACATATCTAATACAAGCTGGCGGATTTAACTCAAGCCCATCCGATGTTACCGCAACTTTAATGACTGTTGATGCACAATGGCAAAAGTCAAAAGCAGAAAAGGAAAAAGCCCGTTTTGATGGTTTAAAAAAAGACCTTAAAAAAGTAACTTCGGAAAATTTTGATATTATCTCATGGTCACTAGACGAAACAAAGCTTTTATATAAAGCTTCCCAATCCGCAGAACTCCCGATAATAATCAAACCAAGATTAATAGGTGTTGATTCAACTTTTGAACAAAGAAATATAGAAAAAGGTGGAATTTATGTTTATGACATTAAAGAAGATAAAAATTTTGAAATTATGAAGCCTGATCCAAACGAACAAAACGGAAAAAATATTCCACTAAGCTGGTTTCCTGATTCAAAACATTTAATTTATACTCACGATAAAAAGATTGACATTATGGAATATGACGGAGCAAACCAAACAACCGTTTATGCAGGACCATTTATTAATAGCTATGTGTTCCCGTGGCCGGATGGCTCAAAACTGGTTATCTTAACAAATCTTGGCAACGAAGAAATTGAACCAAATCTCTACACCATCAGCCTCAAGTAGCATATTAGCAAATAGAAAATTAGGGATCTACACTTGACCATATACTATTTCCCGATATGCTATAAACTAAATAGCTATTTCGGCTCTGCAATTACCAATAATCTCTTCCATGTGGTTCCAGGCGGCCAGCAGGTTTGAAGAATTAATGTTTCCTGCCCTACTTCTTGACTTTTAGTAACATAAGAAACATCCGATGCTTCTACAACTCGTGATTCAACTACTTTATAATCGTGCCTTACATTTTGGTAAAAAATCACTATTTCATCTCCTGATGATAAGTTTTTAAGAAGATAAAATATGGCATTATATCGTCCTACGTTCCAAAAATTATCTGTTGAATGTGCAAAGAGATAAATATTGCCGTTCATCCCCGGAAAAACAGTTCCTTTTGCGTGTGCTACCCCGTGCTGCAGAATCGGCAAAAAATTATTTTGATTAGAAGAATCTATATTTGCATAAATCTTGGAGCTTGCTCCTATTTTAGGTATCAAAATACTAAACTCTGTATCTTTTGGTATCAATATTTGCTCTTTTACATTAGACAAAACCCCTGCTAGCCCTCCACCCTCAACAACTGTTCTTCCCGGATTTTGCCTTGCGATAATCTCTCCGAATTTTGAAGTTTTCTCAGACCCTGTTATTGATGAATTTATTTCCGGTGCTTTATACTTAATTCCTTTAAATTGAATTATCTGGTAACTTGCTTCGTAATATAAAATCGGACCGAATGTTGCAAAAACACCAAAAATTGCAAATAAAAGTAAAAAATTACCGACTGTTCTAAGGATTAAAAAACGAATGATCTCTGACCTTGTCATAGTTATAATTCTACTTATTTTTGTGCTAGAATACAATCGAGTATGTCCTCGTAGCTCAACGGATAGAGCAGACCCGTCCTAAGGGTAAGATGGAGGTTCAATTCCTCTCGAGGATACTTTTTTCGGAGACTAGTTCATCGGTAGAACGCTCGGTTCGGGACCGAGAGGCAGAGGGTTCAATTCCCTCGTCTCCGACCAAGTAAAAAAAATGATTGCAAACCTTTTTATTTTTGCTATAATTTCGTTCTATGAATAATCTTAAAGAGAGATTTTTAGGTACAATCGACCACATAAAGGCACGAAGAACCGAAGGAGGAGAACGCTTTCCAGACACAGAAGAATACGTACAGTATTTAAGCCCAAGAAATCCAGGAAAAAGCCATAAATTGAGAATAATAACCCCTTCAGGAACAATAATTGAAATGTTTGACTCAACAATGATACATCTACACGATTTACGAACAGGAAAACTGACAGAAAGAGCATCTGCAACAAATCCTCCAGATGGATTTAAGGTTCTTTAGAAAATTCAACCCTTAACTCCCCTCTTTACTTTTAAAAAAACTGTAACTATAATCGCTTTTGGCCTATAAAATAAAATGCCAAAATCAGCAGAATTTGGACATAGATTAGTCAACGCAATCTGCTCTGCAAGGGGTAAATTAGACGATTTAACCCATAAACCCCCTGTTAAAACAAAATTTTTCGGATCGGATTTAGAAGTTTATAAAGGAGGCGGATCCGAATTAAGTGGCATTAAAACAAGAATCGGAAACACTACAAGCGGAATCATAGGACCGGAAGGAACAGTTTTGCATCTTCACGACACAAGAAATAGATTGGTAACAAGGGTTGAACTTGGAAAAGCACACCCAACTGAACAACTTTCGGGAGAAGAAATCCAGGAAATATTAGGGTCAATGGACATTGCAAAATCTCCTGACGGAAAAATGATTAACAAAGGCAATCCAGAACAAGAAATCGTCATAGTTAACTTTAGAATTCAAAAAAACACACTAACAGCAGAAACAATTTAATGTCCACAAAAGCTATCGAAATCATAAAAAAACTAAATGCAATTGAAAACTCCAAAAATGTCAAGGGAATGGCTCGCTTTGGAATCACCCCGAAGACAAAAGTTTTGGGAGTCTCGATTTATGTTCTTAGACCAATGGCAAAACAAATTAAAAAAGAAGTTAAAGACACCCACAAATTGGCGCTTGAGCTTTGGAAAACTACAATTAAATCGGGTAAAACAGGAATTCACGAAGCAAGATTACTAGCTGTATTTATTGAAAACCCAATTGATGTAACCGAAAAGCAAATGGAAAAATGGGTTAAAGATTTTGATTCTTGGGATATTTGCGACCAAGCAACAACCAGTCTTTTTGATCAAACTCCTCTGGCTTTTAAAAAGGCTCTTGAGTGGAGCAAGAGAGAAAAGGAGTTTGAAAAAAGAGCAGGTTTTGCAATGATGGCGGGATTATCTGTTCACGACAAAAAAACAGAAGATAAAATGTTTTATCCTTTTTTTGATGCCATAAAAAGAGAAGCAAAAGATGAAAGAAATTATGTTAAAAAAGCTGTAAATTGGGCTTTAAGAAACATCGGAAAATCCAGAAATAAAAATCTTTATAAACTTGCAGTAAAAACCGCAAATGAACTCAAAAAAATTGACTCAAAATCCAGCCGCTGGATAGCAAATGATGCCTTAAGAGAACTTCTTAGTGAAAATATCGTGAAAAGAATCAATACCAAAAAACAATTTGACACACCTCCCTCTTGCTGATATATTAATGCTTGAATGGTTGAACGAATAACTGCCATTAGAAAAATATCCCCTTACGAATCTCTTGCTTTTAATAAACTTACCCCGGAAATAATGAAAAGAGCCGAAACTATTAAAAAGGGTCCATTTAAAGACATAATCCCTAAGCTCAAAGATAGTATTCTAGATCCGGATGAACATCTTTACGTAAGCGCTGTTCTTGGCAGCGAAATTGCCAAGGCAACAATAAACGAAAAAGTAGATAAAGACATCGATAATATTAACGGAATAAGAGCTATGTTTATGTGTATAGATCTTCAAACGGCAATATATTACGGAAACAAGGAAGCTTCCCTAGAAACACTTAAGAATTATGAAAAATTCATAAAAAACAGTGAGCTAAAAGGAGTTTTTAATAGATCTGTAGAAGAATTCCCTGATTTTGGAATTACTTCGGAAAGTGCTCGAGATGAAGATTTTAAAAACGCTGAAGATTTATTAAAAGAAACTAAAGGAAATCCAATATTGGCAATTATTATATGCCATAGAGGATTTAGGCGTGGTCTTGATGTCTTTTTAGAATATAAATACATATCTAACACACCAACCTCTATTGCGTATGTGGGAAGAAATTCTCCCGGAGCGGAAAATCATGATCGGGGAATGAAATACTCAAATTCAGAAGTGCAATTTTTAAGAAGACTTATGCACGGCAGGAAAACAGTTATTATTAGCCCAACGGATACGTTTTTATTCAAAAAACAAGATGGACAATTAAATAGATCTAACAGACTTAGATTATCGGTTGCTTATCATTCCAGATTAACACTTGGAACAGAAGGAAATCCTGCAGAAATAATATCCGTACCTATACCGCTTGTGGAAAAAAACAATTAAATTATATCTCGCCATTTTTAAAAAAATTTGTTAAAATCAAATTCCGTATGGAAAAATTAACTAAAAAGCAAAAAAAGGAGCTTAAAAAACTAGAAGAACAACAAAAGATAGAAGTTCTAAAAAAACAAAAAAAAACAAAAATCATCGGTATAATGTTGGGGATAATCGGGTTTATTGCACTTGCATGGATCTTAATATTAATCGCAAGAGACCAAAACAAGATTAAGATTCCATCTATCTCCGAAAAAGATGTATTAATCGGTCCTAAAAATGCCAAAGTTCAAATTGTTGAGTATGCGGATTTTGAGTGCCCTGCTTGTGCCAAATATCCACCTGTAATTAAAAATATACTTTCGAAAAATAAAAACAAAGTTTCGTTTACATATAGATTTTTCCCATTAACAAGTATTCATAAACATTCCAGAACATCAGCACAAGCTGTTTATGCTTCTAATAAACAAGGTAGGTTTATGGATATGTATAGTTTGCTTTACGAAAATCAGGCATCCTGGGTAAACCTAGATAGCGTTGATGAACTTTTTTATAACTATGCAAAAGATCTAAAAATGGATGTTGAAAAATTTAAAAAAGATTATAAATCAAAAGATACACAACGATTCGTATCTGATTCGGAAAATCAAGCATTAAATTTAGGACTCACTTCTACTCCAACTTTTTTTGTTAATGGAAATTTAGTTGAATTTAAAACCCCTACCGATTTGGAAAAAATAATTAAGGACATTTTGTAATTTTTGGCTTCCGGCTACTTATTTTTTGAATAATAATATTCTATTCAACGAGCTGATTATTAAAGGTTAGTCGTTTAGAATCAGAGGTTAGTAACTAAACGTACTCTTCTGCTCTTTTGTAGGCGTGGACTTCCTCAGGAGTAAACCAAAGAGTTTTTTCGAAATTTGCCTCTTCCAAGCTTCCGGAAATATGAATTAAATTACACACTCCTCTTTTTTCGTCATTGGCATAAGCTGCTGAATCTGTTGAATAATCCCCTCTTATAGTTCCAGGTTGTGCTTGAACGGGCATTGTTGGACCTGCTAATGCCTTTACATTATCTACTGCATGTCTTCCCTCAACCAACATTGCAACAACTGGACCTGATTGAATATAATCTTTAAGCCAACCAACAACCATTTTACCAAGTTCTTTAGCGTCATCTGTGCCCAAATCTTTTTTTGCGTCTTTCCCGTATTTTGTATATGTTTCCAGGGTTTTACTTCCAAGCCTTTGAATTGTAGCATCTTTATCGGTACCGTAATGTGCGTGGAATATATCATCTTTCATTACTACCATTTTCATGGCAACAATTTTAAGACTCATTCGTTCAAATCTATGAACAATTTCTCCTATTAATCCTCTTTTTACGCCATCCGGTTTTACCAAAACTACTGTTTGTTCCATAATTTAGCTTATTGCATATAGCATATAGCATATAGTTAATTTATGCAAGAGTGTTTTGATTATTATTATTAGCTATTTCCCGTTTGCTATTTTCCAATCGAGGATTTCCTTTTTTGCAAGAAGAAAATCTTTATTCTGTGAGAAAAATCATTATTTCAATAATGCTTCAAACCTTGATTTATCTTCAAAATTACCAATAATTGCCAAGTTTAATCCACTTTTTACAAAGTATTTTTTAGCTGTATTAACTATTTCCCCTAAAGTGATTTTTTCCATTTTTTCAATTGTTTCTTTTGGAGTTTTAATTTCTTTTTCTAGAATTTCCTGCTGAGCAAAAAAACCCGCAACTGCCCTGCTATCCTCGAGCTCCAAAACCATATGACCCTTAACAAAATCTTTTGCTCTTTTGAGTTCTTCTTCCGTAATCTTAAATTGTCCACTCTTTACAGCCTCATATTGTTCCAGAATTACTTTTACAGCCTCATCAATTCTACTGGAATCCAAACCTGCATAAGTTGCTAAACTTCCACAATCCTGATAGTGCATCGTATAAGTCCTTACATAATAACAAAGCCCTCTCTTTTCTCTTACTTCATGAAACATTCTACTGCTCATACTACCGCCTAGAATCGTCGATAATAAAGAAAGTGCATATCGATCTTTACTGTCTAAAGAAGCTGTTCTAAAACCAATAGCAATGTGTGTCTGCTCTGTTTTTTTGTTGTTTAAAAAAACCTCTGGTTTCTGCTGATCTTCTACTACCTTATCATATACTAATGTATCAAAAGAATTCATATTATTAAAATATTTTACAGCCAAATCTTCTGCTTTTTTAGAATTTACTCCACCCGCAACAACAACCGTCATATTCTTAGGACTATAAAGACTGGACATGTAGTTAACAAAATCGTCTCTATGTATTTTTCTAATTATTTCCCTTTCGCCTGCAATATCTCTTCCCATAGGCGTATCTCCATATAAAAGTCTTTTATAAAAATCGTCTATTCGCTGCATTGGTAAATCCTCGTACATATTGATTTCTTCCAAAATTACGCCCCTTTCTTTATCTATCTCTTTTTGATCTAACTTTGAATTCTGAAGCATATCCGATAAAACATCCATTGCTAAATCTATATGCTCGGAGGCTGACTTAATAAAAAATCCCGTTACTTCCCTGTCTGTAAAAGCATTCCATGCCCCGCCGATTCCGTCGATTAATGTAGAAATTGCCAAAGCAGATGGTCTTTTTTTTGTCCCTTTAAAAGCCATATGTTCCAAAAAATGGGAAATTCCGTTATTCTGCTTTGTTTCATATCTGCTTCCCGCCCCAACCATTACCATAACCGTTGCGGATTCTACAGATGGCATTGGAATTGTTATTACGCGAAGACCGTTTTCTAACTTTTTCTTTTGATACTTCATAGAAGGTTTTAATTATACCACAAGAAATTAGCAATATAAAAAATCAACAGCTTAATGCTTTTAAATTTAGTTTTTCTCCAATTATAAAACCCTGTCCGGGAAGCTCAAAAACAAACGGGTATAAAGAATTATCTTTAAAACCCGATTCAACAAATTTCTTCCAAGCCCTTTCTATGTTTCTTCTTGCAATTTTATCTGCACTTCTTTCCATAAAAAAAGGGATACCTAGTCCTCCATGTCTAACTTCATCAACATGATGTCCCACTTCGTGATGAAGGCATATTAATGGCATGTAATTGTTAGGATCGTCGTAGTCTTTTGGATAACTAAGAGTAATCTCATCGATTGCTGAATCAAGAAATGGCTTACCGAAAGAGTAATCTACTTGAATAGTTTTTAACTCTCCATCTGGATTATAGTAAATACCAAAAAGATTTTTGGTTTTAGGAGCACTTGTGCTAAGAAGGACTAAAGATCTACCTTCCTTTAAATCAGCTTCTTGATAATACTTTCCGTTGTAAATAAAATCATTAAGAAAATCAGGAATTAAATGAAAGTATTTTCCTAAATCAGAGGAGTACAAATTTTCCAATAATTCTTTTTCTGTTAGTACAGAATTCTCAAAAATAAAAGAAAAAATTTTATTAGTTAACAAAGCTTTTTCGTCTAATTCTGAACCTCTACCTTCTGAAACTTTTTTTAATTCTTCCGAAGCTTTCTTTGTGTATTCATCAATTTTTTCTTGTCTATATTTCTCCAAAACACTACTTGGAAACTCTGGAAGTATTTTTTTTATTTCTTCATACCTTTGACCTGAAGCAAGCTTATCAAAAAAACCACACCCATCTAATAATACAATTAACATTCTTTTATTTCCGCTTGCAAGATCCTCCAAAACCCCACCCTTCTCAAATGCACTTTTTCTTATATGAAGTCTTGTGTAATCTGCTTGTATAATTTTTACTCCTTTTCTAGCTAATTCTTCATCTGTTAAGGTATCCTCTGGTATTTCTTGTTCTATTTGCTGAATGTTTTCCACTAAGGGAATTTTATCTATTTTCGTATCTGAAGAAATTACATCTACAAGCTGATAGCTCTTTTCCGCAAGAGCTTTTTCCCTGGCTATTCTTGCCGTATCTCGATCAACAAGAACAACTTTATCATTTACTAAAACCATACTTGGCAGTCCTTCTTTTGAGGTTAATAATGTAAACGAGTCCTCTCCTACTACTTCTGGTTGCGTATTAACCTGAACTGAATTAAATGAAGACTCGAATATCCGCTCCATATCTTTTCCATTTTCTACTCTTGTCAAGAATTGAGGTGCTAAAGCTAATAACAATGTTAGATAAGCTGCATATCTAGATGCAGTAAAAAGTCTTTTTCTTTCCTTAATTTGCCTTTCGGTAATTATTGAAATTTCTTTCATTTTGAGATTTTATTATTACTAGAGGATGAAGTCAATTACATTCTTTCCGAAGGATTTATTCCCAAGAGATCAAGCGTGTTTTTTAAAACGATTTGGGTTGCTTTTAAAAGAGCAAGTCTTGCATTAGTCAGTTCTTTGTCTTCTAGAATAACTACTTGTTTTTCGTAAAAACGATGAAAAAGTGAAGCTAGTTCTATTGCGTAAGAAGTCAATAAATGAACACTAAAATCCCTTGAAACTTCCTCTACTAACTCTGGAAATATTATTAAATATCTTGTTAGAGCAACCTCTTCATCACTATTTAGCAGACAATAGTTAGCCTTGCTAAAATCTGATGTGCCTGCTTTTGCAAATATAGAGCAAATTCTAGAGTACGCATATTGAACATAGAAAACAGGATTATCGCTTGCTTTTTTCTTGGCAAGCTCCAAGTCAAAATCCATATGAGTTTCTGCTTTGTGCATAAGCATAAAAAATCTAAAAGCATCTTTTCCAACCTCATCTAAAACCTCTTTTGCGGTAATAAAATTGCCTGCTCGCTTGCTCATTTTTAAAAGTTCATTCCCTCTTTTTATACGCACAAATTGATATAAAATAACTTTAAATTTACTTGGATCAAAATCTAATGATTTTATTGCCGCCTGCATTCTTGGAATATGACCTGAATGATCGCTTCCCCAAATATCAATGACCAAATCGTTTCCCTTATTAAACTTTTCGCTATGATAAACAATATCCGAAGCAAAATATGTGTATTCACCATTTGATTTCCTAACCACCGTTTCTCTGTCCTTTAGAAACTCATCATTTGCTTGCCCGCCGGAGCCTTGGCGAAGGTGAGGGGCAAACCAAAGTGCGCCGTCTTTTTCTTTAACAATTCCCTGTTTTTGAAGCCTATTTATTATTTGAGGTACGTCTTTTTTTAAGCCAGATTCTTTTCTGATTGAATCGTAATTTATTCCCATTGCTTTTGTAGTTTCCAAAATTTCTAAAAGCATTATTTCAACTGCTTCTTCCCCTGCCTTTTTAACAAATTCCTCTTTTGACAATTTATTGATATCGACTTTTTGACACACTTTTAAAGCTAATTTTTTAACATATTCACCTTTATAATAAATTTCTTCTTCCTTGCCGTCATCTTCTTTTACGGTATTATAAATTGTTTTTCCCAAAGAAATTATTTGCCATCCTGCATCATTTTGAAGATACTCTCTTTCTACTTTATAGCCTGCTTTTTCTAAAACATTTGCTAAAACATCGCCAATCGGACCGCCTCTTGCGTTGCCAATATGAAGCGGTCCTGTAGGATTTGCAGAAACATATTCAACGCTTGCTTTTTTATTCTTCCCTATCTCTAATGATCCGAATTTATGATCTTTTTTTATTATCTCTCCGATCTGATCTTGTAAATATTTCTTGGATAAATAAAAATTAATAAACCCTGACCCTGCAACTTCTATTTTTTCGAAGATTGAGGATTTGTTTTTATTTAACAATTCTGTTATTTTTACTGCCAATTCATTTGGATTTTTGGTTTCCAATCCTCCAACTGGCGGATGATTCCTGGTTTCTGACTGAAATAAAGCCATCGCAATATTTGTTGACCAGTCACCGTTTCTTGAATTCTTTGGTCGCTCTATTATAAAACTGGAAGCATCCTTAATCCCTAAGTCTTTTAGAGCTTTTACAAGTAATGTTTCTATCTCTTGTCTGGTATCCATACTCCATCATTCTAGCATTATTTATTTTTGTTTAAAACATTGAATTTTTCTTTCAAACAAACTATGATTAGACAGACTATGAACATAACAGGAATAACTACTTTTATCCTATCTGTAATTGCAGGATATGTTGTTTTTTTGTACTTATCACATCCGGAAAAGAAAAAACATAAAGTGCCAAAAATTGGATTTTGGAATATTGAATTTATGCCAAATTTCAGAGTTCATATAAAAAGCAAAACTTACCATTTTCATCACTGGTTTGTTTTGGCTTTAGCTATACTTATTCCGATTGTTCTTCGTGATGATTTTCAGTATCCAATGGTTTTTAAGGGAATTGTAGTCGGTGGAATACTACAAGGACTACGATATCCAAATAAATTTAAATTCCGCTATCCAAGAGTGCCTAAATTTACCGATTGGGAAAAGGTTTTTCAAAATCAGCCTGAACAAAAAAAACAAAAGAAGAACAATTAACTCTTGCATTTTGGTAAAAATGTTGCTAGCTTAAATATTGTATATGAAAATTCTTATCGTCGACGACGATGAAGCAATAACTACAATTCTTAAAACCGCTATAGAAAAAGAACATTACGAAATTGTTGTCGCAAAAACAGGAGAAGAAGGGCTTGCAAAAGCAAAAACAGATGGCATTGACCTAATTTTACTCGATCAGGTTTTACCCGACATCTCTGGAAACGAAGTCCTTAAACAATTAAAAAACGACGAAAAAGCAAAAAATATCCCGATTATTATTCTCTCTAATTTTAGCCAGCAGGAATTAGTAAAAGAAGCCATCGATAAAGGCGCTGTTGACTATGTTTTTAAATATCAAGTTGAACCTAATGATGTAATTTCAAAAATAAAACAAGTATTGGAAAAAAATAAGGAGGAGCAAAACTAGCAACATGGATCAAGTTCAAGACAAAGATTACAAAACAGTTTTAACCGAAGTAATAAAAAAGCAAATGGTCATATTAGGACCCGATATCACCCTTGCAAAAGCAAGAAATGTCCATGGATTAACTATTGCCGACGATGGAACAGTAACAAATATTCAGGGACACCCGCAAGAATTAATCCAAAGCTTAATTGACCAGTTTGTCCAATTATCGGGCTTAATTGTTAAAAAAACTATGGAACCGTTATTGTCTATATACCCGGATGGGAATGGAGTAACCGAATCACAATCTGGACAACCAACTCAATCCACTATCCAACCAACCCCAAATCAAACACAACAAACAACAATAGAACCGGTAAATACTCCGGCGGAAGGAGTTAAGCAATGATTGACTCAAATAAATTATTCACTATTATTGTCGAGGCGGGATCATTAATTTCTGCTTTTGCGGCAATTGTTGCAGGAATAATAATGGCTCAGGTAACTAAAAAATTTGGAACAGGAATCTTAGCAAGTGGATTCAAATCAATTTCCATTGGTGTATTTTTTATTGCTCTTGGTATTTTAATTGATGCAATACAATCCTATATTCAAATTGCGGGCGTAATAGAAATTATTACCATTCTAGTCATCATCAAAGAAATTCTCTTTATAATCGGAACTTACATCATCGTAATAGGCAGCAAGAAAACCGGCGACAAGCTTGAATCCCTCGCAAAATAATCCCCTAATTATTAGTTGAAAATTGAAGTTTTATAACTGATAATTAATGTATATGCAGCTGCCCGAGCTTATTGAATATGTTTTGTCATTTGTATCTATTTTTTTTGGAATTACCACCGGAATACTCTTAGTCCTTAATATTAAAACCGAAAATCTCCTTAAAAAAAGAGAAAAAGATCAAAGACAAAAGATTTATCAAGTATCTATGCTTAAAGAAATTCAGGACAGGGTCGGATACTCTTTGGATGTTGAAAAAATAGTAGACGTAATAACCTCAAGCTTAAAAAAACTTTTTCCCTACTCGACCGCCTCGTCGATAGTAATAAAAGAAAATAAGATGATTATCAAAACCTATGTAGAAGAGGCCGTAAGCCACGCTTTTGTTTCTCACGTCAAGAATAGTATGCTTGCTTCCATATCCGCGTTAGTTGAAAATCCTCCAACAGAAATGGAAGAACAAATAACCGGGGCTTTGCTAAATGACAACAATTATCTGTCTCTGGCTTCTTTTTTTCATATTCCATTAATTGTAAATAATAAAGTTGTTGGATTAATAAATGTTTCATCTACTAAACAAAACCTATATAAAGAGGAAGAAATGACTATTCTTTATCAAATTACTAATCAGGCATCTTCTGCGCTTTCTAAACTCGAAAACGTGCTCGAAACCGAAAAAGAAAGACTGATTTCGATGGTCGGAAGTCTTGCGGACGGCGTTTTTATGGTAAGTACCAAAAACCAACTTTTAATTATAAATAACGCAGCAAAAAAATTCCTAAATATTATTAACAACGATCCAACTTATCTTGAAATAATTCATTCCTTAAGCGGAATATACGATATTCAAGCAAAAATAAACGAAGTAATTAAAGAGAATAAAGTTATAGAAGAAAAAGAAATCTTAATTAACGGAAAATTTTTCCAAGCTTTTATAACTCCTGTTCATACAGGAAATGAAGAAAAAGAAGAAGTAATCGGTGCTTCAATTCTCCTACATGATATTACAATAGAAAAACAAATTTCAAAAATTAAAGAAGATTTTACTTATATGATGGTCCATGAATTAAGAGCCCCTTTAACAGCAATTAAATATTCTGCTGATGTTCTTTTGGGAACAGAGTTAAAAGAAGAAGAAAGATTAAAACTGCTTAATATAATCGGACAACAATCAAGGACTATGCTTGAAGAAATCAGCTCTGTTTTAGATGCAGCAAAAATTGAAGCCGGAAGATTTACTATTAATAAAACCTTGTCTAGCTTTAATAAAATAGTAAATGAAGCAATAAGTACATTTAAATCGTATGCAGATAAAAAACAAATTTCAATAATACACGAAATTAATCCCAAACTTCCTCAGTTTGAGTTCGATTCCCTAAGGATAAATCAGGTATTAAACAATCTTATTTCAAACAGCCTTAAATTTACACCGGAAAGTGGAAAAATAATCATAAGCGCAAAGCTTGATGAGTTAACAAAAGAATTAATCGTGTCTGTTAAAGATAACGGTATTGGAATTCCCAAAAACGAGCAGGAAGATTTATTTACAAAATTTTATCAAATTAGAAAAACACCACACGAGCTTGCAAAGGGAGGAACCGGTCTTGGACTATATATTGTTAAAGGAATCGTTGAGGCACATAACGGTCGCGTTTTTGTGGAGTCGGAGGAAGGACAAGGTTCTACTATTTCTTTTACGCTTCCTCTTTTAAACCAAACTGCGACTTCGGAATCTGAGTACCAGAAAATTTATATTCCAAAAGCTGCCTATAAAACAATCAACTGAATTAAGAGAAATTATGGGTTGAACCCCTAATTATTGCATCAGTGCATAACTCTTGCCATTGGAAGTAATTTGGATGTCCCCAACCTGATCCGTTCTTAAGGTTTTAATATTATTATCTAGCAATAACTCCATTATTTGTTTTGCAGGATGACCATATCTGTTGTTCTTTCCAACCGAAATAACTGCGACTTCAGGCGTTATAGAAGATAAAATCTTTTGATCCATCCCAGTTTTAGAACCATGATGCGGAACTTTTAAAATATCTATATCCCCTATTTCGTCTTGAATAATCGACAGAACAGAAACCCCAGCGTCTCCTGTTAAAAGTAATTTAAAATCACCATAAGTTAAAAGTGTTACAATCGATAAATCATTGTCTGTTATTATTGAATATGAATTTTTCAAGGCTATAGTATTATTTTTTAATACATTTTCCGATGGCCAAAGTACTTCAATCTTAGTTTGGTCTGCAAACACAATCCGATCCCCCGATTTTAAACTGTTAGCAGTTATTTTTTTTTCTGCCAATTTAGCTTGTAGTTTTTTTACCAGAATTCCCTGATTTTCTGTTTTTTCTGATACATAATTAATCAAAGAGTATCTATCTAATACAGAAATTAAGCCTGTAATATGATCTGCGTCCGGATGCGTTGCAACAATTAACTCAATTTCCCTATCCCAAAAAGGCATATTTTTAGACAAGCAATTTAATACTTTTTCATCCGGTCCACCATCTATTAAAATATCCTGACCTCCTGGAGTTTTTATATAAATTGCATCGCCTTGACCGACATCGCAAAAGACAACGCGTAAGTCTTCGCTTTTAAATTTTGATTCTTGAAAAACATAAATTCCTCCTAAAAGTATAATTAGCGATATAAAAATTGCGACTAGTTTATTTATTGTTGTTTTCATTAGCTCCTTTTCTTTTTTTAAAACTGAATAAAACCGTTAAAAGAATCAAATAATACCCCACTGTAAACTGCCACGGAAAAATTTCTATAGAAAGTTTTCCGTTAAAATTACTAAAAAGTAAAACTGTTTTTTCGAAATAAAGCAAAAGAGGTATGCTTAAATAAGCTATAAATTGCCCCAGCGGTTCAAAAATCAATCCAAAACCTGCTGCAAAAGCTCCGATAATCATAATAATCGGGATTGTCCAAAGAACAAGCGTATTGACCAAAATCGACCAAATCGAATATGTGCCAAAATTTGCCAGTAAAATAGGCAAGGTTGCAATTTGGGCAGCTACAGTAGTTGAAAAATCCTCAAGGATAAAAATTTTCTTAATTTGTTGATTCAACAATAAGCTATCGATAACGGGTTTACAATATAAAAGTCCTGCTGTCGCGGTAAAAGAAAGCTGAAAGCCAACATCGAAAAGAAGATTTGGGGAAATAAAAAGCATTAAAAAACCGGTTAAAAACAAACCGTAAGAAGCCAAATGCTGCCTTCCTAATATTTGAGAGCAAAAGACTAAACCTCCCATAATCGTTGCCCTAACTATTGAAGGTTGAAAACCAGCTATTAAAGCGTAAAAAAACAGCCCCAAAAGAGTAAAAATAATTGCATATTGTCGTTTTAAAAACAATACAAAAACCGAGCTTAAAAATCCTCCAACTAAAGTTACGTTCATACCTGACGCTGCAATAACATGCATTACGCCTGATGTTTGCAGGCTTTCTGTAAATGATTTGGAAATATTTCCTCTTATTCCGAAAACTATCCCTGAAACAAGCGAGGCAAGATCAGGAGATAATGTCCTATTGTAAAAACCAATAATTCGCTGGCGAATAAAATTTATCACTGCTAAAAATTGGCTTTGAGGATTTTCTACAATCTCAATCTTGGGCAAAAAAGCTGTGAGAATTTCTTTGTTTCTACCAAGCAATCTTTTTTCTAAACTGCTAATTATTACTATCTTCTGCCCATATGTATAATCTTTATCTTGCAAGGAAGTAATGTAAATTTTATTTCCAAGGCTATCTTCCAGCTGAAAGGTCTGAAAATTTCCTTTTAAAACAGGCTCCGAAACAATTGTACCCTCGGTTCTTATTTCTCTTTTTGTAATTAATTGAGGTTTATTTTGATAAAAAATAAATAGCCTGACAACAAGGATAGTTGTTAAAAACAGACAGAAAAAAATCAACCCATTTTTATTCATGATAATAGCATTTATAGCTAAAATTCGTATTTACAATCTTAGGCAAATGCAATATAAAACTATACCTAAAGCCTAATTACAAAATACTAATTCGCTGTTATCTTATCTTTAATTTGCTCAAAAACCTTGCTTCCGATAACCTTCTTGCTTAATAATTCATCAATTCCTGAAAACGGTCTGTTATCTATGATTTTTTGAGCCGTAGCAGGACCGATTCCATACAGCTTATCCAGCTCCTGTTCGGAAGCTGTATTAATATTAATTATTCCTCCTATTGATGCGCCGGCAACTACTCCCGCTGTTTTTATTCCTCCCAGAGATTGATCTTCTCCGTTTTCGACTATATATATTTTTATTCCATCGTTTATCTTTGCTGCTAAGTTTAAATTTTTAGCAACCCATTCCCTATCTGCGTTTTCCGAAAGTCCAGATGCTGCTATTAATGCATCTTTTACTCTTGCGTCATTGTCTAGCAGATAGACTCCCGGCCTGACAACAGCACCCTCTACGTCCACATAAATTTTTTTCACGGAGTTTTTAATATTTTCACCAGTTTCTATCCTAAGGCTAGATTGACTATTCGATGATCCAAGTAAAGATATCAAACCATATACTAAAAATATCAAACCAACTAAACCAAATATTACCGGAAGCCAATATTGCTTTAGTACAAGCTTAAACCTCTCTATAATTGACTGATCTTCCATTATAAATTGAGTTTACGTGGTTGCTTGCAAACTTTCAATACCAAAGCATATAGCAAATGGTTTATAGTTCAACTATTTGCTATGCGCCATACGCTATTCGCTAAATCACGAAGTTTATTATTTTTCCCTCAACGTAGATAACTTTTTTAACTGCCCTATCCTGCAAATAAGCTTGGATTTTCTTACTTTTTCTCGCTTCTTCTTCGATCGATATTTGATTTTTGATATTTGATTTTTGAGTTGTTATGATGTCTCGCACTCTCCCATTTACCTGTACGATAATATTAACTTCATCTTCCTCTAGTAATTCGGGATCGAATTCCGGCCACGATTGTTTATGAATAGAATTAAAATTATTAGCAGTTGAAAAATTTGTTTGCCAAATTTCTTCTGCAATATGCGGCGCAAACGGAGCAAGAATTAATAAAAAGCTTTTTAAATCATTTTTATTTAATCCATTTTTGTCTTGCTGCCAACTATTTACAAACTCCATCATCGAAGCAATTGCTGTATTAAATTTAAAACTTTCTATATCCAAGCTAACCTTTTTTACTGTTTTGTGAAGGTTTAATAAAAGTTCTTTTGATGTTCTATCGTTATATATTTTTTCGTTCGCGAGTAGGTAAACCCTTTTTAAAAATCTAAAACAACCCTCAACTCCCTCTTCGCTCCAGGCAATTGTCTGATCAAATGGACCCATAAATGCTTCGTAAATCCTTAGTGTATCAGCACCGAACTTTCTGACAATTTGATCAGGATTAATTACGTTACCTAAAGATTTACTCATTTTTCGCCCATCCGGTCCAAGAACTATCCCATGCACTCTTCTTTTTATATATGGCTCTTTTGTTGGAACAGCTTTTATATCGTGTAAGAATCGATAAATAAATCTTGAATATAATAAATGTAGTGTTGTGTGCTCAAATCCACCTTGATAAATATCTACGGGCATCCAATACTTCATCTTATCTTCGCCGGCAAAAACTTTATCATTATCTGGATCTAAATATCTTAAAAAATACCAATTTGAACCAGCCCAATTGGGCATTGTGTCTGTTTCTCTTTTTGCTTTACCACCACATTTTGGACACTTCGTATTTATCCATTCCTCTACTTTTTCAAGAGGAGACTTACCGTTTCCTGAAGGCTGATATTTTTCGAGATATGGAAGCTCAACCGGTAATTCGTTTTCCGGAACAGCTACAACACCGCATTTTTCACAATGAATAACTGGAATTGGCTCCCCCCAATAATGTTGCCTTGAAAACACCCAATCCCTTAACTTATATTGAACTGAAGATGATCCACTCTTATGCTTTTCGAGCCATTTTGTTATATTCTTTCTTGCTTCTTTTGAATCTTGTCCATTAAATTCTCCTGAGTTAATTAACTTTCCTTCTCCTTCCCATAAATCAATTGTGTCTTTTAATTTTTTTCTTGATGGCAAATCAGAAAAAATAGGATTATCGATTACTTTAATTACTGGAAGGTGATATTCTTGTGCAAATTTAAAATCCCTACCATCGTGGGCTGGAACCATCATTACTGCTCCCTTTCCATACCAACCAACCACATAATCACCTACCCAAACCGGAATTTTTTCATTATTAACAGGATTTATGGCATAAAGACCAGTAAATACTCCTGTTTTTTCTTTGTCTACAGCTAATCTTTCAATTTCACTTTTCTTTTTAGCCTTTGCTATATATTCCAAGACTTCTTTTTCATGACTTTTTGGAATTAAACTTACTACTGGGTGTTCGGGTGCAACAACTAAAGCTGTTACGCCAAAAATCGTATCCGGTCTAGTCGTAAAAACATCAATGCTTGGGATAACGTTTTTTAGGATTAGCTCTTCTTTTTCTCCGCAAAAATGATCATCCTCAGCAACCTCCTCAACTAGTTCTCCTCCTAATTTACTTATTAGTAAATCTGCTTGATTCGCTGGGACAGCGGTATCATTAATTGCTCTTAAAACTTTAATAAAGCCTACTTTATTCTTAATGTCTTCAAAATTAACCTTCCATTCAAATTTACTTTTGAATGGTCTTTCATGATCTATAAAATTAGGCTCTATAAATCCTGCTGCAAGAACTAATCCTGTTATTTTTACTTTTAGTTTTTCTATTACTTTTAAAGCTACTACCGCGCCTAGGCTATGTCCTAGAAGCACTGTGTTTTCATCAAATTTGGCATTTTTTAATACGTAATCTACTTGCTCTCCTTCTGAAGGATTATTTGTATTAGGCAACTCCGGCACATAGACAGAATGCCCCATTCCTTCTAATGACTCCTTAAGCCACGGAAAAAAATTTGCCTTTGGGCTTCCTGTAAATCCGTGCAGAAGCACAAAATTAAGCTTCTTATCTAGGGAAAACTTAATTTCTGTTCCCTCGGATTTCCCAATCCAGTTTTCCTGCTGAATTCTTACTTTATCCGGATAGTCAACTTCTTTTAATCCATCTAAAAGCTTTTCTGCGTATTTGGTAATTTTAAGTAGCCACTGTTTTTGCATTCGCTTCTCTGTCATACTGCCACAGCGCTCATGCGTTCCATCGGGCATTACCTCTTCGTTGGCTAAATTTGTTTTACAAAACGGACACCAATTTACCGAAACATCCGATTGATACGCCATGTCGTTTTCCAGGAGTTTTAAGAAAATCCATTGAGTCCATTTGTAATATTTAGGATCAGACGTGTTAATTTCTCTATCCCAGTCAAAAGAAAGTCCCCATGATTTAATTTGTCTTTTGGAATTTTCAATATTTTCAGCAGTTGTAATACTTGGGTGAATTCCTGTTTTTATTGCGTAGTTTTCCGCAGGTAAACCAAAAGCATCCCAGCCAATTGGATATAAAACGTTAAAACCATCCATCCGTTTCTTCCTAGATAGCGCATCCATTGCCGACCAAGAACGTGCGTGCCCGACATGGAGACCAGCTCCTGACGGATAAGGAAACTCAATTAAAATATAAAAATTTTTTTTCTTATCAAAGTCTTTAGCTTTATAAAGGCCCTCTTTCTCCCAAATTTTCTGCCAACAAGATTCAATTTCCTGTGGGTTATATTTTTTCATATTATTAATTTTCAATTTTTCAATAAACAAATAACTACTGATATTGAAATTTTATAATTTTTTAAATTAGGCTTAGTATAACATAAAAAAATGCCTATCTGAATAGCCTCCCCTTGCCTTTTTTACTCCACTCTCTTATTATTAAATTATGAATGTTCTTTCTCAAAGCCTAATAATTGCGCTGTCTTTTTTAGTCGTTTATTTATGGGAACAAACTCCACTCGCCAATTACACTGTCCCCTTCTTGGGTTTTTTAGTATTCATCTATCTTCTGCTTTCTGCCAGAAAAAAAGGTAAAGCGTTTTTGTCTATGGGAGGAGACGGACCATGGGGTATTTTTATTTTAAATTCCTTAATTTTTCTCTTGGTTTTTTCCACGGATGGAATTTATTCGCCAATTTTTTTCCTTTTGTACTTTTTGGGTTTTGGTATTGCTTTCATATTCAATCCAGCAGTTGTTTTTGTTTTTGTTTTAGGTGCAATTCTGGTTTTTATTCCCCAAGCACTTAAAGACGACGTCTATGGAAATATGTTAAGACTTGGCTCTCTTGTCCTAATTTCTCCCCTTGCTTTCTTTTTCGGCAAGGAATATCGAAAAACTGACCAACAAAAAACAGAAATTGAAGCTATGGAAGAACGCGCAAAAGAAGCTGCCGATACGATCTCTGAAGACGTTGAAGAAATTTTAGAAGAAGAAAAACAGGCTTTAAAAGGAAAAGACATTGAAAAACTAAATGAGATCCTCGAAGAAACCGAAGACTTAAGACAGGAATCAAAACCTTGATTTATTAATTTTCAATGTTCAATTTCCAATTTACAATCAATTCTCAAGATTTCAATTCTAGAAAAATAAAAAATTATTTGACATTGATAACATTGGTATTTATGGGTAGCATTCTCCAGACTTCCGCAAGCGCCCAAACCATGACCAACGAAGAATATATTCTCCAAATGGGCAATTTTAATATGGCTTCGGGCAAACCAACAGGAGCAGGAGGAAAAGTCAGTTACACAATGGGACAAACAGGAGCGGGACTCTATTCAAAAACAGGAACTAATTACAAAGTAAGATCTGGGTTTCAATATATATATTCCATAATCCCTTTCTCGTTTGAAATCTCGGAAACAAATATTAATTTTGGACCGCTTACAGCAAATAATCCTGTAACAAGAACCAACACGCTTACTGTTTCAAACGGGTCTGCTAATGGTTATCAGGTAACCGCATCGGAAAATCATCCGCTTTTAATGTTTTCTTCCGGACAAACAATTCCAAATACAACCTGCGACAACGGCTTATGTGATTCAACTACTTCCGACGAATGGTCTAGTAGCCTCACCTATGGATTTGGATATAGGTGCGATAATGTTTCCGGAACAGATTGTCAAACCGGTTTTTCCGATGCTAATTATTATAAATCTTTTGCTGCTTCCCCATCGGCAGAAATAGTAATGACCGGAGCAAATGTCGGAAGAAACAAACAATCCCAAATAACATATAAGGTAAACGTCTCTGGGACTCAACCTGCAGGATTATATTCAAATACAATAATGTATATTGCAACACCAACCTTTTAAAAGATTTATGATTCATGATTTAAGATTTATGAAAATTAAAAATTTTAAATTAAAAATTTACTTACTATTTGCTATATTTTATTTGCTATATGCACCCTCTTCATATGCTACTAGCATAAAATTGGGTGTTTATCCACCGATTATACAGATAGAAGCGCTTCCGCCGGCAAAAGTCGAGAGCACGTTTACGGTTTATAATTTAAGCGGAGAAAATATTGATCTTAAAATAAGCCTAAAACCATTTACTGCTTCTAATCAAGAAAATGGCGATGTTGAATTTATTTCAAACGAACAGTTTTTAAAAGACGACCCTTTTATATTTCAAAAAATTAAAATTATAGATCCTGAAGTAAATAAAAACATTGACTATCTTACGCTTGGACCAAAACAAAAGAAGGACTTAACTCTGGTAGTTGATATTCCAAAAGATCAAACACTATCAGACTATTATTTTTCAATGGTTTTTACATCAATTAATAATTTAAGTTCCGAAGCAAATCAATCAACCTCAATTGGGGCAATAGCAATAAATGTACTTCTTTCTGTTGGATCAAAAGATATTGCCAAAGGAAACATCGAAGAGTTCTCTACTCCTTCTTTTGTCGAAAGCGGTCCGGTCCCGTTTACTATTAGAGTTAGAAATAAAGGAAGCCATTTTATAACCCCAAGAGGAGAAATTTTAATAAAGAATTTATTTGGACAAACTGTTGGAAGAGTTGATCTTTTACCTGTTAATATTTTAGCACAGACTATTAGGTCTATTCCTGACTTCCAGCAATCACCGGAAGCAACAGGATCAGCAAATCAGAAATCAGAAATCAGAAATCAGAAATCAAAACATCCTGTTGCTTTTTGGGACGAAAAATTACTACTAGGACCATATGCCGCAACCCTAACAATAGCCCTTTCCGAAAACGGTCCGCTTTTTAGAAGAACCGTTTATTTTTTTGCTCTTCCTATACAAATTATTACCGGCATAATAATTGCAATACTGATAGCTACAGTCATTATTAAAAAAGTCAGAAAAAAACTTAACAGTTAATTTTATAGTTTTATCTGTAATCTTTAAGGGCTGAACCCCTAAATAAGTCCTGTTACCAAGCTTTTACACATAAAACTGCCTCTTGACAAAATGTAAAAATAAAAGCAATACTATTTATAATATTGAAATTATTTTTTAAATGAAAAAACTGCAATTTTCTTTTGTTATATTATTGCTAATAATACTTCTTTCCCCTGTCAAAAAGGCTAACGCATTAACAAGCGTATCTGATACAATTTCCACTTCCAGACCCTCCACTTCCGCTAATTTAAGCACAGGAATTGCAGCAAATGCAACAACCGCAACTATAGTAGATGTAGGAACAAACATCTACCTTGCTTCTGACACCGCAAGAATTAAGCAATCAGTCGGTTCTGCTATGCAAAACCTAACTGTTGCCTCATCTAGCGCAGCTTCCGGAGGAACAAAAAGCGTATATTTTGTTACGGGACCGACGGTAGCTTTTGGAGCAGGAGATTTATTAATGGTTCCCGTCACTGCAATGCATAAAGTACAGTTTAAGACTGAAGAAGCAATTCCGGCAAGTGGAAAAATAGTTATTACATTTCCAGGATCCACAAATACAACGGCTTCTCCATCCGCAACAACCTTTGCTTTTAATGGCATAACCTCTACTCAGCTTCAGGCAAACGGATTAACCTGTGATTCATGGACAATATCATCAACCGGAGCGCCAACCATTACCTGTACTTCAAATGCCGGAGCAGCAGCTAACACAACAGTAACAATCTTGATTGGGTGCACATCACAATCCGGTGGAAGCTGCACAGCTCAGGCACCAAGATTAATCAACCCTACCAAAAGCAACACTACTCTTGGAGCAGCAGATACATGGAGGTTAAACATAGAAACACAGGATAGTGGTGGCACATCCGTAGAAAGCGCAGTGGTTAAAATTGCAACAGTAGAAGCAGTACAAGTTCAAGCAACTGTTGATCCGACTTTAACAGTTACTATTGCAGGATTGAATAATAACACCAATTTTAACACCGTAACTGGATGTGCAAGCGAAGTAACCAATTCCGGAATTAACGCATCTGCGACATCAGTAAATCTTGGAGTATTATCAAGCGGAATAATAAACAAAGCAGGTCAAACAATAACGGTAACCACTAATGCTGTAAATGGATATGCCATTACAGCAACATCTTCGGGTAGACTTATTAATCCTGCAACCGGACATTGGATAACAGATGTTAATGGTGGTAACGGATTAACCGCAAATGATACCCCAGCTCCGGCAGTAATGCCCGCATCCGGAAATCCTGCGTTTGGTATATTTCCTTGTGGAGCAAGAGTCACAACATCAAGCCCTGATTACGATGATGAGTCAGCTATTGATTTTAGTTCAGGAGGTAAAGGAACAAATCCATGGAATACAATAGGAAATGGCTATTACGCAACAATAGCATCTTATACAGGAGGCTCTGTAGCAAGCGATGCAACAGCTATTAGGTATGCAGCAACCATTTCAACAACAACACCAGCAGGTACATACACAACAGTATTTACCTATGTAGTAACGCCAACATTCTAAAAATATGAAAGTGAAAGCAAAAACTAAAGTTAAAAAAATGAATAAAAAAACAAAGAAAACATGTAAAAAATGTTTCTGGGGAATTTTTGGAGCAATATTATTACTCTTAACACTTGGCTTCCCTGTTGTAAAACAAGTTTTAGCACAAGAAGAAGCAGCAATAAGTACAAAAACAATGACGCTTGTCCCACCGACTGTAGAAGAAAACGTTGATCCGGGAACTTATAAAGAAGGTCTTATGAAGGTTATAAACGATGCAGACGAACCTGTAACCTTCTCTGTAACCACTCAAGATTTTATAGTCGTGGATACAAACGGAACACCTAATATTTTACCTCCAAATACATTAAATAATAAATACTCTGCTTCATCTTGGATTGGCGTAAGCCCCGGATATTTTACAATACAACCTCATCAAAAACAGGAATTGAATTATTATCTTCAGGTTCCTCAAGATGCAAAACCGGGCGGACATTACGCAGCGGTAATTTTTGAACCAATCGATAAAACAGCTCCTAAAGGAAGCGGAGCATCAACTGTAACAAAAGTAGGTACATTATTTTATGTCGGGGTTAAAGGAGATATTAAGGAAAACGCTAAGGTAACAGCATTTACTACTAATGGTTTTAGCGAATACGGGCCTATTAAAATACTAACCCAGATTAAAAACATGGGAGATCTTCATATAAAACCAATTGGAAACATAACAATAACCGATATGCTGGGTCGAAAAATGGCTACCTTGCCCCTTGATGAACACAATATATTTCCGGAAACCGCAAGAGATTTCGAAAACATATTTAATCAAAAACTATTATTTGGTCCATTTAAAGCCACTTTCCTAGCCTCTTATGGTAAAGAAAATAATCTTCCATTAATGGCAACCTTAACTTTCTGGGTACTACCGTGGAAAATAATGCTTGTAGTAATCCTTGTAATCGTAGCAGTCGTACTTGGAATAATGTATTGGAAGAAAAATAAGGCAAGAAAACAAGAAGAAAAACTCCACAAAGAAAACCCGGAAGAATAACCCTCGATTCATGATTTACGATTTAAGATTTATGAATGTCTTTGATTTCGTAATTAACCCTTGCAATAGCTTATGAACTAAGCTAAGCTGGTTATTTAACGACACTACGTCATTATTCGTTATTAAATTAACGTCCTTAGCAATTAAAGTTTGATTTTTTAGTTCCGTAAGCGATCCCTGTGCCAGATAATAGAACTGAATTTTTTCTCTAAAACCTTGTCTTCCAAATCCTTCTGCAATATTGCTCGTAATTGATACCGCTGCTCTTTTCATTTGATCCATCAGTGAAAATTCTTTCCTTGGAAATTTATCTGTTATCTTGTAGATCATAATCACTAGCTTGTGACCTTCTTTCCAAACATTTAAGTCTGTAAATTCTCTTATCTTTATTCTTTTATCATTAATATTATTCATGAATCTTGAATCATAAATCTTAAATCGTTTTCTAGTAGCCGATAAACCAGCTATGGTGTAGTTGTTTTTTCTTTCTACGAGGAAGCCAAGCGAGCAACTTGCTGTCGTAAATAAAGGTAAATTTCTCCGGCCAAATCTTTAAAATAAGTATAATAATTAGGATAATGATTGGCAAGCCAATCCAAAGCGGTCCTAAGCCAATTGAAGTAATAAATTTGACAACCTTGTTCCAAAGCTCTTTTAGGAACGCAAGAAACATCTCCCACCAGTTTAAAGACCTAAGCTCAAGTGTTTTAGTCGGTGCTAGCGATTCTTTATTTTGATAAGTAGCTTTTGCATAAAGCTTGTACTTGCCTGCTTTTAAACCCTTTAACTTATACTCATAATAACCTGTTTCATCAGCAGTTGTTTCTATTACCTGACCGTCGCTTAAGTACAATTTAACTCTAGCACCAGGCATTGTGTAGCCAAAAGCCATTACTTCCTCATTTTCCCCTATTTCGTTTCTGGAAAGCCCCAATGTAGGCGGAAGAAATATCCCGTGCTTCTCTACATTACCCTTAGCAGGCGGTATGTTAAAACAGGTGTACGATTCCCCTATTCTCTTAAAATCAATTGCCTCAAGGCAAAAATTGGAAAATCCTTCTTTGATTAAAACCTGTGAAATATAAAAATTACCTTTTGAATCCGCCACGGTTGCTCTTAAAAACACTCCGTCTGAGTATAAAACTACCGAAGCATAGGGAGAAATCCATCCGGAAATATTTAAATAGTAATTCCCTACTTTTGCCTCAACATCTGTTTTAAAACTTGGTTTTGCGCCGATTTTTGTTATTTGAGCATCTGCTTTACCCACCAAAAAAATTATAAGAGTACACAATATTAAAGTAACGGGCAGTAATCTTTTCATAATATATAAACTATATTTAACTCTTATATTAATTGTAGTTAGTCAAGGCTAATAAAGCAATATTTATCGAATAAACTAACTGTATTTTAAAATATTTTTATTCAATCTGATAATTCGAGTAAATGGTCGAATAATAATTAAAATTATTAACCGTCAAATCAATCTAAATTGATACTTTAAATTGTATATCACTTGCCTAAGCAAACTGCTAATTCATTATCTCCTGAGCTAGATAACTACCTAATAAACTTAAAAAATATCAGCCTCAACTAGTTACTAGAGGATAAATTACACAAAATTATATTATGGGATTTATGATATAGAATGATGTATTATGATTATTTGACTGAATTATTAAAGCTCGAAAATAAATCGTAAATAGTATTAATTAAGCTTAGATAAAATTAATTTTCGACTTTTTTACGATAAACATATAGGTCTTATTTCTTAATTCAAAGTATATATTAACATATCAATACTAAAATACTCTAGGGCCTTGACAGTGCTATAAAAAACTTCCTATTCTAATAGTATGAGTAAAAAGAATTTATCTACGTATAAACCGTATAATGTGTATAATTTTGAAGCTAAAAGAACATTTAAGAAAGGGGTTGTTCGGGAATGAATTCTGCCCAAAAAATTATAAGTTCATTCATTGATTTTCTAATTAATCAAAAAGAAAAGCCAAGCAAGGTCACAGTTAAAAACTATAAAGCTGACATAACCCAATTTGTGCGCTGGTTCGAGGTTAAATTTCACAAGGAATTTGATCCTGCAAATGTTACCAATTTGACTTTATCCGAATACAAAATTGACAGGCTTGAATCTAAAAACACCCAAATAATCCCAACAGTTTCTGCGAGAACATTCGAAAGACACTTATCTTCGCTTAGAAAGTTTTTTAACTTTTTAAAACTTGATGGAATTATCTTACATTCCCCCTTCGAACTAGATGTTAAAAGTCAAAAGTTAGATATTGACCCTTATCGCATTAAGGATTTTAAAGATAATCTCTACGTATATAACGCAAGCAAGCTCACGATAAAAAACTACGTTATTGACGTAAGACAGTTTTTAAACTGGACAGAAGAAGTAACAGGCGTAAAAGAAGCTTGGGATATGGCTGATAAAGATGTTTTGCAAAAAATTGATAATAAACTCATTGATGAATACAAAAATAGACTAATTACCCAGAACTTTTCTCCATTAACCGTTAATAGAAAGCTTTCTTCTCTTAGAAAATATATTACATGGGCAAAATCCGAAGGATTAATTCCAGGAATTGAAGCAAACTTCTCCAATTTAGCTTCTCAAAACTCTATGTTTAAAAATACCAACTTCAGTAAACAAGTAGCTGAAATGACTAGAAATCAGGATAAAATAGTTGAAAAAACATATTCTGGTTTTGCACCGATTAGGCTGTTTCAAAAACTCGGCAAAGCTGGAAACACAGCATTTGACAGCCTTATTACTTCTCCAATAGCTTCGCTAACAGAAAAAATCCAATACGCAAATTGGAAAAGAAAGGGAAAACCAATATTCACCACGGCGAAGAATTTAGAATCTAGAATTAAGAATTTAGCAAAATCACCAAATACTAAATACCAAATACTAAATACCAAAGAGATCTCCAATATCAAGAAGGTTTCCTATGCACCTTTGAGCGTCTCAATCGTAAACTATCCGTGGCATAAAAAAGCCTTACATCATATTAGATATTCAAGACCAAACTGGTACAAAAAGTATCACTCGTATACAATTACTCACTACTTTCACTTTGCAATCCTTATTATCTTTATGTCTGCAATGGGCTTTGGTATATACAGAGCTTTTTTTGTTGCTCCACAGGAACAACAAAAAGCCTTGGCAGCCTTACCAACTGCTCCGCCAAGGATTCTCTCATTCCAAGGAAGGCTCACTGACAACAACGATAATCCAATTGACAGCCTTACTCCTCTTCGTTTTGCAATTTACAATGACCTAATTGCAACAGGAGCCGCTCTTTTATGGCAAGAAGTAGATACTGTCGATCCTGATTCAGACGGAATTTTTTCGATCTATTTAGGTAGAGACACAAGTATCCCCTCAACTCTTTTTACCGAAAATGCCTCTTTATATTTAGGAGTTACCGTACAAACAACTCCGGAGCTTGAACCTCGCCAACAATTAGCCACAGTTGCCTACGCTGCAAACGCAGAAACACTACAGGGACTTTTACCTATTACCGCAGCTGGAGCAACTCAGCAAAATGTTGTATTAGCTCTGGATTCTTCCGGAAACCTTTCTATTGGAGGATCCGCCACTCCCACGTTTCAGGCTACCGGAGGCAAGTTCACTCTTTCGGGAAACGTGCTTGCTTTAACAACAACCACAGGCACAGATACAGATATCCAAATGGTTCCCGATGGCTTAGGAAAAATAGACGTTCAGAAACCATTACAAAACACATCAAATAATAACAATATTTCTACAGCGGTCGGAGCTGTAGAAATTGACGATTTATTAGCGGTCTTAGCAACCAGTAGCGGACAATCAGCTTTTACTGTCAATCAAAACGGGGCAGGTCCAATAATTAGCGCCTCATCTTCTGGAACTGCTAAATTTACTGTTGGAAATAATGGAACAGTAACTTCGGGAAATCTTCTATCTCTTGCTCCAAACACATACGATATTGGTTCAAGCGCAAATTACTGGAATAACTTATATGTAAACAATATATATTCCGGAGGTTCCCTATTGGCAAATCTATGGCAAAGAACTTTAGGAAGTGTTGCTCCAGCAAATATAACAGATGCGTTCAATATAGGTAGCACAGCATCAACCTCTGCGTACTTCCATGTTCCGGGAACTAATAATCAAGATGCCTGGTTTAATCTAGGTACAGGTAATGTGGGGGTTGGGACAACAAGTCCCTTGGGCAAGTTGCATTCATACTTATCCAATGCAGCTGTAACATCAAATCAATATACCGGTTATTTTGAAAACCTATCTACGAATACAACTACAGATGCAGTAAACAAGTATGGTCTATATGTAAAATCATCGGGTACATTTACAGGTTCTAGTGGTACTGCAAATAACAACTATGGAATTTATATCGATGCTGTATCTGGTGGAGATAATAATTACGGAATAGTAGTAAGCTCTGGTCAAAATTCTTTTGGAGGAAACTATACAAACTCAAGCACTACATTTTATCAAAACACTTTTTCTGGATCATATGCACGATCTCAATCTACCACAGAATCCGATAATCTTATTAGGCTTTACGCATACACAGGTGGAAGTAATTACGCATACTATGGCGGAGTAAACGGAATTTACTCCGATGTTTTTACAACCGGTAATACCAATACTTCTGAAGTATTAAAAATGCGAAGCGCTTACTTATCTGTTAATAGACAAAATACAACAGATACAAAAACGATAAGAGATATGATCGCTGCGGAATTATACACTAACACGTATTCGCAAGGTACAACAAATAATACTTACGGAGCTAAAATAAGCGTACTTGGCAGCAGCACCAATGCTTATGGCATACATATTGATTCAATAACAGGGACACATACTAAACAATACGGAATTTATCAGACTGGCTCTGACGACAGAAATTACTTTGCCGGAAATGTGGGAGTTGGGACAACTGTGCCTGTTGGCAAATTACATGTTTCCGGAACAGCTGGCTCAAACGCTTTAGTTGTTTTTGACGAAACAGGAAGTAACGATATATTTGTTGCTTCTCAAGCAGGAACTCCAAAATTTGTAATCAGAAATGATGGCAACGTTGGTATCGGTACAACTTCTCCGTCTCAGAAACTGGATGTAGCTGGTAATGGAGTATTCTCTGGAACACTGGCTCTTGGTGGAATAGCAAGCCAGAACTATTCTGCAATATCTGATAGTGGAACAGCAACTTATGCAGCGAGTGATGATGATCTTTACGTAGAGGATATCCTAGAGGTAGGATCTAAGTTGTATGTTGCAGGAACAGAGATAACACCAA
>CAZKJM010000005.1:0-22141 GCA_964553245.1 uncultured Gammaproteobacteria bacterium
AGGACATCGGGTTTTCAGCCCGAGAATCAGGGGTTCGACTCCCCTACGCCGTACTAGATTAGGCTGTTAAATCAATCTAATTTTGCCAAAATTATCTGATGTTTTTCCCCGCCAGAATTATCTATCTCATCAAGTAAAACGGCAAATCCAGCATTTTCTACTAATTTTCTATTCTTTTCCGCTCCATAATGGCTCCAGAACATTTTTGCACCGTGAAAGTCATTATTTATTCCTTCCCAAGTATCGTAACCCATTGTTATTAAAAGTATTCCTCCATTTGGCATAAAAGATGAAAATTTATTAAGTATTTTTTGATGTTTTTCCCTAGGTGTGTGAAATATTGCATAAAAAGATACTATTCCCTCAACACAATATTCGTTATCCTTTAGTTCAAGCATATCTTTGACCTTATAGAATGCTTCAGGAACATTTTTTCTTGCAAGCTCTATCATTGACGAAGACAGATCAATTCCGTTTACAACGTAACCCTGTTTAACTAAAAATTTATCTACAGGTTTACCAGCTCCGCAACCAACATCAAGGATAGTTTTGCCTTGCTTAACGTGCTTAGAAAATTGTTTCAGGTATTTGATGCTTTTAAACTGATTTCTACAAGCAGCATAATTTGAGGCAACTTTATCATATCCTTTACGAACTAAGTTATTTGACATAAGAAGATTATAGCCATTTCCGATAACTATTGGTAGTTAAACTGCAAAGTTGGATTATGGATAGGATAGAGAAGTGCTTTCTATTGTTTTAAACAGGCACGTATTTGGTTTCAATTCTGAAACATTTGAAATTAACAATTGGATTGATAAATTTAACGCTTGTGCGGAGGAAGTTGTTGAAGACGATTTAACATATTTCTTATTGCACTTACACCGTGTTCCGTAAGGTTAAGAGATCTTTCCGCTGAGAAATGCTCACTGTCATCATATCTAGAACCAATCTCGAAGCAATAAAATCCCTCTTCGTCTCCCAATACTCTTGCATATTGCCTTCGATATGTATTTCTATCTGTATAAAATAAGACCTCTTCTCCCACTTGATTAAATGCTTGTTTGGTAGCATCTATTTCAAGGTCTGCTACGAGTACTTCTCTTCTTATAAAAGTATCAGGATTTTTCTTATCTACTACGCCAACTTGTATGTAATTGTACCAATCTCCTTGAATAAGCCTTACCTTTCCCGCTCTGTCTTCAGTAAAACGTGGACCATTAATAATTTCCTCATCTAGCACAACGACTGTTGTGTCGCGAGCTGTTAAACCCTCTCTTTTTGTCTCTATAGCTGCCATCAATTGTGAATTATATTACTATATCTAGAAAATGCAAGAGGTATGATCAGAAGTCCTCCTTGACTCCTTCTTAACGATTGTCAAAGGTAAAAAATTCCTCTATAATTAAGTTTCGATTTTTTACCTCAAATATGGACAAAATTATTGTAAAAGGAGCAAGAGAACATAACCTCAAAAATATAGACGTAGAAATACCGAAAAATAAACTGGTGGTTTTTACGGGACTTTCCGGATCAGGTAAATCTTCGCTTGCTTTCGACACTATTTATGCAGAAGGACAAAGAAGATATGTGGAAAGTCTTTCTTCCTACGCAAGGCAGTTTTTGGGAATAATGAAAAAACCGGATGTAGATTTAATAGAAGGATTGTCTCCTGCTATCTCTATTGACCAAAAGTCTACTTCTCACAATCCTAGAAGTACGGTTGGTACGGTTACGGAAATATATGATTATTTAAGACTTTTATTTGCAAGAATCGGACACCCTCATTGTCCTAAATGCCATCGGGAAATATCGCATTTATCAAAAGAGCAAATTACAAATTCAATCTTGGATTTGATTAATAAATCACAGACACAACGGGTAAAATTAATGCTTCTTGCACCAATTGTCAAAGATAGAAAAGGAGAATATACGGAGCTTTTTTCCGACCTCAAAAAAAGAGGGTACAAAAAAGTAAGAATAGATAATCATATATTTGGATTAGACGAAGATCTTGTGTTAATAAAAACCAATAAGCATACTATAGAAGTTGTCATTGATGAAATTATACTTACAAAACAAACCGAAAGAGAAAGAATCTCAACCGATGTAGAACAAGGTTTAAAACTTGGAAACGGAGAATTAATTGCATCAATAATTAATGATCAAGGTTTTTCCCTTCCGGAAAAACCTAAAAAAATGGAAGATGAGTTATTTTCCGAAAAATTTGCCTGTCCTGTCTGCAATATTTCTCTTCCGGAAATAGAGCCAAGAATTTTTTCCTTTAACACACCACACGGAGCTTGTCCAAAATGTAATGGATTGGGGACAATTTTAACAATTGACGAAGACTTAGTATTTAACGACAATCTTTCAATCTTAGAAGGCGGAATAATGCCGTTTACTACACTTTTTGAACACGATACATGGCTTACCAGGACAATTAAAACGGTTTGCGAAAAAAATAATATTCCTTTAAATCAACCACTTGGAAAACTTACTAAAGACCAAAAGGAATTAATTCTCAATGGAACCGGAGAAGAAATTTACGAAATAGAAGGGGAAAACAGGTGGGGAAGAAAAACGGAAATTTACGAGGAATTTAAGGGAATATTAGGGGAATTAATGAGAAGATATCGCCAAACAGAATCAAGTTATATGAGAACATACTACGAAAAATATATGCGCTACGAAATTTGTCCGGATTGTAAGGGAGCAAGATTAAAAAAAGAAGCAATTTCTATAACAATCGAATCAAAATCCATTGTTGATGTATCTGATATGTCAATTCAAAATATTTATAATTTTATTGATAATTTAAGTATTCATATTTCAAAAAGAGAATTGGAGATCGGAAAAGTCGTTTTAAAAGAAATAAAACAAAGGCTTTCTTTTCTTTTAGATGTAGGACTTGATTATTTAACATTATCCCGAGGCGCTCAAACATTAGCAGGAGGAGAAGCGCAAAGGATCAGGCTTGCATCGCAAATTGGAAGTGGGTTAACCGGAGTACTTTATGTCTTAGATGAGCCATCAATTGGCCTTCATCCAAAAGACAACAAAAAATTAATTGATACATTAAAAAAATTAAGAGACTTAGGAAATACTGTTTTAGTAGTAGAACATGATGAAGAAACAATGGAAGAATCGGACTACATATTTGATTTTGGACCTGAAGCAGGGGAAAAAGGCGGAAGGATTATTGCAAAAGGAAACGTCGAAGAAATTAAAAAAAACAAAAGTTCACTAACCGGACAGTATTTATCAAAAGAGAAACAAATAAAGGTTATCAATAAAAACAATGATCTTTTATCCTTGGAAGGAGGAAAAAAACTTACAATTTACAAAGCATCCGAACATAATCTTAAAAACATAGATGTCTCATTCCCATTAGGAAAATTCATAGTGGTTACAGGCGTTTCGGGATCAGGTAAATCAACATTAATTAATGACATTTTATATCATGCTTTAATGCAAAGACAAAATCCGTATCATAGACAAAAACCGGGAAAATTCAGTGATATTCAAGGATATGAACTAATTAAAAATATTTTTTTAATTGACCAATCACCGATTGGAAGGACTCCAAGAAGTAATCCTGCAACATACACAGGTTGTTTTTCTTATATTAGAGAGCTTTTTGCAACTACAAAAGAAGCAAAAATTAAAGGATATGGACCTGGAAGATTTTCTTTTAACGTAAAAGGGGGAAGATGTGAAGCATGCCAGGGAGAAGGAAAAATTAAAATAGAAATGCAGTTTCTACCAGACATTTACATTACTTGCGAGGTGTGTAATGGAAAAATGTACAACGAAGAGACGCTTCAGGTTAATTTTAACGGTAAAAATATTTCGGATGTATTAAATATGAGCGTTAAGGAGGCTTTAGATTTCTTTTCGTTCTCCTCATCCATTTACCATAAATTAAAAACTTTAAATGATGTAGGTTTATCTTATATAAAACTTGGTCAACCTGCACCAACATTGTCAGGAGGAGAAGCGCAAAGGGTAAAACTTGCAACAGAATTATCAAAAAAAGGTCAAAATGCATTATATCTATTAGATGAACCGACGACGGGATTGCATTTTGCAGACCTGGAAAAATTACTTATTGTGTTAAAAAAACTTGTTGAACAAAATAACACCGTAATAGTAATCGAGCACAATCTTGATGTAATTAAAAATGCAGATTATATAATTGATCTTGGTCCAGAAGGCGGGGAAAAAGGCGGAAGAGTTGTTGCTAAAGGAACTCCGAAAGAAATTTCCAAAAATAAAGAATCTTACACAGGACAGTTTTTAAAAAGTATATATTTTGAAAATAAACACATATAATATTTATTAATGAAAAGATTATTTATTCTTTTTTTAGGTTTAATATTATTTTTATTTTGTACATTTCCCGCAAATGCTTCTTCAAATACGCCCTCTGATTATAATATTACATACACAATATCTAAAAATACCAATACAAAAGTTAATGTAAATGTAGCACTTACAAATCAAGACAATAACTCATATTTTAGCTCCTACGAACTACAAATGGGATTTTCCGATATTAAAAATCTTAAAGCATCAGATTCTAAAGGAACATTAAACCCAAAGCTTGAAAAAGATGATAAGGGATATCGGATTAAGCTTAATTTTAACGATGTAGTCGTTGGCGAAGGAAAAAAATTAAACTTTAATCTTTCGTTTGACACAAATGAAGTAGCGGAAAATCGGGGAAATGTTTGGGAAATCAATATTCCAGGAATTTCATCTAAAAATGATTTTAATTCATTTAATGTTACCGTTATTTATCCTCCCGAAATAGGAAATCCCGTTTATATTAAGCCAAATATTCCCGGAGCACTATCCAGAATAACAGATAAAAAAATAACTTTTACAAAAAGCGAACTCGGAACCTCCGGTATTTCAATTGCGTTTGGAGAATATCAAATATATAGATTTGATCTTTCGTATCATTTAAAAAACTCTAATCTTTTTCCTGTAAAAACAGAAATTGCTATTCCCCCGGAAACAAATTACCAAGAAGTCATAATTGATCAAATGACTCCAAGACCAAGTAATGTAAGAGTTGATAATGATGGAAACTGGTTAGCGGAATATGCATTAAACCCATCTGAAACAAAAGATATTAAAGTTGTAGGAAAGGCAAAGGTTTATTTGAATCCAAAAGAACAACTAATTAATAATTCAAAAAAGAAAGAATACTTAAATCAAAAACCATATTGGGAAATTTCCGATCCAAAAATTAAAACATTATCAAAGGATCTAGGAAGTGCATATGCAATTTATCAGTATATTGTAAAAAACCTAAACTACGATTTTTCAAGAGTAACTTCGAATAAATCAAGACTCGGAGCAAAAGAGGTTTTAAATAATCCAAAATCAGCTGTTTGTCTTGAATTTACAGATCTTTTTATTGCACTATCAAGAGCAGCAGGAATACCGGCAAGGGAAATAAATGGATTCGCATATACAAAAAACACCGATGAAAGACCACTGTCTTTGGTAAAAGATGTTTTACATGCATGGCCGGAATATTACGATGATACATTAAAAACATGGGTTATGGTTGATCCAACATGGGGAAACACTACAGGCGGAATCGACTACTTTTTTACATTAGATCTTGATCATTTAACGTTTATTAGAAAAGGAGCTAATAGTAGCTATCCCATACCTCCTGGTGGATACAAGCTTTCGGAAAATGACGAAAGAAAAGATGTTAACATCGAGCTTACATCCAACTTCGAAAAAACTGAATCTTATGACGTTGTTAACGAATTTAATGAAAAACAATTCTCCGGTACGCAAATAGAAGGAGTTATAAAAATTCAAAATACAGGAAATTCAATAATCTTAAATAAAAATGCCGAAATATCAACAGATTTTCTAAATCCAAAAAAACAAATACAGGCATTTTCATCTATACCACCATTCGGATTTTCGGAAAAAAATATATCTTTTAACAAAGTAGATTTTTTGACAAACAGAACTGACGTAATTACAATACAAGTCGGCGAAATAATTAAATTTTCAAATGTAAAAATTTCGCCTATACATTTAAGTAAAAATTTATTAATTGGAGGGATTATATTTGTTATATCTGCAATCGTCTTATCAATCGGTGTCTACAAGTCCTGGAGTATATTTATTCATAGGCGAAAACAACAAAATTCTTTATATAGGTAAAGCAAAAAACCTAAAAAAAAGAATTGCTTCTTATTTTTTAAACAAAAAAAATCTCGGAGAAAAAACTTCTAACTTAGTGTCAAAAATAAAAAAAATTAAAACATATGAAACCTATTCAGAAATTAATTCATTAATTTTAGAAGCAAATTTAATTAAAAAATACAAACCTGAATTTAATGCAAGGCTAACAGATGATAAATCATTTCCTAGAATTAAAATTACAATTAAAGATAAATATCCGAAAGTCTTAATCTCAAGGAAAGAAGATGATAAAAACGCTATTTTTTTTGGACCGTATCCTAATGTGAGTGCATTAAAACTCGTATTAAAAACTGTCAGGAAAATATTTCCTTTTCAATCTGTTTTAAATCACCAAAAGAAAATTTGTTTATACTACCATTTAGGGTTATGTCCATGTGCTGAAGTTCTAAACGATAAAAATTATAAATCCGGTAATATAAAACAGGTTATAAGATTTTTAAAGGGACAAAACAAAAAAATAATTAGGGACTTGGAAAAAGAAAGGAATCGTTTAAGCAAAAACGAAGAATTCGAAAAAGCATTAAGTATTCAAAAAAAAATTGATTCAATAAACCTTATTGTAAATCCTTCTTATACAATGTTTGATTATGAAACTGACCCTAATTTAATCGATGATTTAAGAAGTACAGAAATTAAGGAATTATTAAATTTTTTAAACTCACATAACCTTAATTTAAAAAAAATTGAGAGAATTGAATGTTACGATGTGTCAAACACTGGGAACGAAAATATTGTTGGGTCAATGGTTGTTTTTATAAATGGATATTCAAGCAAAAATGACTATAGAAAATTCAAAATTAATGGGATTTCTGCAAAACAGGATGATTTTTTTTCATTAAGCGAAATCATTAGCCGAAGATTAAATCACAATGAATGGCCATACCCTGATCTTTTTGTTGTGGACGGAGGAAAAGGACAAGTTTCTTCTGTTAAAAAGATATTATTAAACAAAAAGATTAAAATTCCTGTAATAGGAATAGCCAAAAAATTTGAAATTATAATATTGCCAAATTTAAAAGAAGTAAAACTTAATCTTGATTCAAAAGCTTTACTCTTATTAAAACGAATAAGAGACGAAGCGCACCGTTTTGCAATTACTTATCACAAAAAATTAAGACGTATTACTTTTCTAAATAGATAACTACTTTCTCGAAATATTAAAAACGTATGGATTAATTAAAAAAGATGCAGGCGCATCATCAAAGAGATATTTTTGAAAGTCCATATATATTTTTCTTCTTTCCTCGATGTCTGTTGTTTTTCTTCCGTCTTCCAAAAGCTTATCTATTCTTAAATTTTTATATTTAGTAATATTGTTTTGCTGATCTGAATGCCACAAGACATATTGATCTGGGTCTTTTGGAAGATAATATTCACCTAAAAATGCTTGAAAATCAGTTGGTTTTTGTTCAACGATTTTTATTTCTGTTTCTACCCCTATCTTTGACCATGATTCTTTAAGTATTTGTGCGATTGACAAATGCTTTGGTAAGGTTTTTAATTCAATTTTTAGATTTCCGCTACTACTTGCATTTTCCATTACTTGATCGACAAGTTCTTTTGCTTTTTCTATATCTTGTTCTTTTTCATTAATACTTCCTTCATTAATCCACAAAAAAGGAGAATATGGAGTGTAGTTTCTTTCTCCTTGTGAAAATTTGTCTGGAATAGCATAATTTAAAGCCTTTCTTAGTTTTTTATCTGAAAGTAAGCTATTAGAATTGTTATAAAAAACTGTTACCAAAGTCGCATTGTCTATGTTTTTTTCAACTTTAGAATTTTTAAATGTTGAAATATCAGTATTTCTAAATTTTGTATTCTGAATATTAATCATCTTAGTAACTTCTCCTAATACATATGCCAGTTTTAGTGCTTCTTCTGTTGGATAAAATTGATATGTAATTGTTTTGTTTTTATTTTTTACGCTTTCGAGTTTTAAACTTTGAATAAAGCTTCCGTTCAAATTAATGTCTTGTATTTTGTATTCGCCAACTCCTATGAATCCCTTTTTGTAAATTGGCTGAGAAACTGTAATTAAAAATGGGGTATACGCGTCTTTTAAATTAAAAACAATTACATAATCATTTGGTCTTTCAATTATTACGTCTCTAAAATCATACTTTATGCTTTTTGAGGTAAGTGGAGTATTGTCTTCGAAAAAAACATTTTTTTTAATTTTAAATTCATATTTTTTACCATCATTTGTTATTTTCCAGCTTTCTGCAATTCCCGGATTAGCGACACCGTTTTTGCCTATTTTTGTCAATCCTATGGTTACCTTATCTAGTATTTCCGAAGGGAGATTTTCTGTTGTGTATGTGCCAATTATTCCAATTTCTTCATGCTCGATAAATGGAATTTTATTTATTAAATAAATTACCGTAGATTTAAAAGCAAAAAATGCAATTAATCCTATAAAAAATGAAAAAATAATTGTTTTTCCCCATTTTTTTAAATAAGCTTTAAAAAGCCAAAACAATAGCCTTTTTCTCTTTATTAGAATCATAAAACTATTTTTAAGGAAGCAATAGAATAATTGAAAGAAGCGCAAAAATGGCTGCAAGAATAATTGTTAGCCAGTATAATATTTTTTCTACACTTCTTTTGCTTCTATAAAATTCTCCGCCGCCGCCAAAAGCACTCGATAAACCGCTACCCTGTGACTGCAACAATATTACAGTTATTAAAATAATTGCAATTATAATTACTAAAATATTTAAAACCATGGGTTGATTATATCCTTTTTGTACCCTCAATTGCAATTTGCAATTTTATTTATGTTTAAACATCCAAGTAATAAAAGATACTAAAACGGATTGAAAAAATGCAGTAATAAAATAAGCAAAAAACGTATTAAATGAAATTTTAGGAATAACAAAACCTGCAAAGGATAATCCATTATATATAAAAGCTTCTATAGTAATACCTGTTACTAAAATCGTAAGTAAATAAAAAATAATCATGTTAGTTAATATGGAAAATAATCCAAGTGTTACAAAATTTAAAGGCGCAGACAAAATATTTAAAATCGGTTTGACTATTAAAAATAACAGCGATAACGCAAGTCCTCCTAAAACGTAAGTTATAAATCCGTCGGTGATCTTTACCCCAGACAACACTTGAGATACAAAAAATAGTGACAGTGCGTTTACAAATGTATTTCTTATTAAGGATCTCATTTGTTCTTATTTAAATCTATCAGATCCAAAATAGCCTTGTCAATTTTGCCGTTTGCTTGTTTAAAAAGTTTGGAGTATTATTTTAAAACTATGAATAATATTAAATGTCCTCATTGTGGAAAACAGGTAGAAATATCCGAAGCTCTAAAACATGAAGTAACAGAAAAAGAAATCGAAAAAATAAAACTGCAGCTCGCAACTAAAGCTAAAGAAGACGCAAGTATAGAAATAGAAAGAATAAAAAAAGAAGGAGAAGAAGATAAAAACAGGATTAAAGAATTAAATGAAAGAATAGATAAGCTTTTGGATGAGATTAGAAAAGAAAGGGTAGCGAAAGAAGAAGCGGAAATTAACGCAAAAAAGAAGCTTATGGACGATGAGGAAAAAATTAGAAAAGAGGAGCAGCAAAAATCAAGACTGGAGATTTTGGAAAGAGATAAAAAGATTAATGATATGCAACAAGCACTGGATGAGGCAAAAAAGAAAGGTAAGCAATCGTCTCAACAATTACAAGGAGAAGTAATGGAACTTGATTTAGAAAATCAATTAAAAAATGCTTTTTCCTATGATGAATTTTTACCTATTCCAAAAGGAATAGAAGGAGCGGATATTTGGCAAAAAGTTAAAAATAAACATGGTCAGGAAGCGGGATCGATACTTTGGGAAATAAAAAAAACAAAATTATTCAGTAAAGGATGGCTACCAAAATTAAGGGAAGATTGTAGAAAAATAAGTGCAAGTGTTTCAATTTTAATAACAGATGCATTGCCCGATGGCATAGAATATTTTGGAAGAGAAAATGGAATATGGATTTCTTCATTTGAATACGCAATAGTTTTAGCTTCAGTTTTACGGGATAGTTTATTACAACTGGCAATTGCCAAATCAGGCGCATCTCATAAAGACGAACACTTACAAGAAATCTATGAATATATAACAAGCGAACAATTTAGGCACAAAATTGAAGCACATTTTGAAAGCGTTAGAACCTTAAGGGTTGATTTAGATACCGAAAGACGTGCAATGGAACGAATTTGGAAAAAAAGAGAGGTAGAAATTCAAAGACTGGATAGGAGTATGTCGCAAATGTTTGGCGAAATTCAAGGCGTTGCAGGACCAAAATTAGAACCGCCAAAAAATTTAGAAATCGATCCTAAAATTGAAGAATAAACTCCCAAAACCTACATTTAAAAAAGAAAGAATTTTTTGGAAAAAAAAGTATTTATACATCGCAGGCGTAGATGAAGTAGGAAGAGGATCTTTTGCCGGACCGGTTGTTGCGGGAGCAGTTATATTTTCACCGGATTTTAAGCCCGACTTTGAAATTAATGATTCAAAATTAATTCCTAAAGATAAACGACTTGAGATTTCCAAAAAAATAAAAAAAGCTGCAATATGCTATTCAACAAGCAAAGTTGATGTTAAATATATAAACAAATATGGAATAATAAAAGCGACTCAAAAAGCTTTTTGTCTTGCCATTAAAAAACTTAAAATTAAACCAAATCATATATTAATTGACGCATTTTATATTGATAAAATAGATAAAAATAATCAAACACCAATAATACATGGCGACAGGTTAAGTGTTTCAATTGCCGCAGCTTCTATAATTGCTAAGGTCTACAGAGATAATTTAATGGTAAAACTTAACAATAAATACCCTCTATACGGTTTTGGTAAAAATAAAGGATATGGTACTAAATTTCATAAAGAAGCAATTAAAAAAAATGGATTTTGTAAAGAGCATAGAACAAGGTTTAATATTTCTAAATACCTGCGAGCCGCCGGGGGATCGAACCCCGAACCTACTCCTTAAGAGGGAGTTGCTCTACCAATTGAGCTAGCGGCCCTTTTTACTTAATCTTTGTATTTTAGTATACTATATCAAATAAGTTTTTAAAATGTAAGCATTATGCGCCTGTAGCTCAATGGATAGAGCACTTCGCTTCGGACGAAGGGGTTGGGGGTTCGACTCCCTTCAGGCGCGCTAAATATAGGGCTACGTAATTTTATCTCCAAACTTGTTTTTTAAATTCATTTTAGTTATAATTTAAACTTCTAATAATTTATTATGAGACGAAAATTGTTAAAATCCTCAAAAAAATTTGGAAATGTTATAAAAAAACACAAGATAATTTCGATTTCTGTATTAATAATAGTTATTTTAGGAATTGTTTTTTTCTTTCCAAAAAAACAAAAGCAAATTACTACACAAAGAGTTACCTTAACTGATTTTAAGCAGACAATAGCTGCAAGCGGAAAAATAAATGCAGAAAATATTGCAAATTTAAACTTTTTAACAAGCGGTAAAATAACTTATCTCGGAGCAAAAGAAGGAGATGCTGTTTACGCATATCAAACGATTGCAATACTTGATCAAAAAACAGTTCAAAAAAATATTGAATCTGCCTTAAATGACTATATGAAGCAAAGAAATACTTTTGAACAGAATAAAGATAGTGATAAAAATAACATACTTTATCAACAGCAAAAAATCAGCCTTGAATCAACAGCAAAAAATGCAGTTTCCGGACAAGTAGAAGACAAATACTTAAATGATTTAGTAAAAAGACTTTTGGAAAATAATCAATATGATTTAAATAGAGCTGTTTACTCTGTGGAACTTCAAACTTTTATACAAGAACAATCTGTCTTAACAACTCCAATTTCAGGTATACTAATAAGCTCAGGAGTAAAAACAACAGGAGTTAACATTTCCCCAACAACTACATTTATTGTCGCAGATCCAAACACAATGACTTTTGAAATGGATATAGATGAAGCAGACATTGGAAATATAAAAATCGGTCAAAAGGTACAATTAGAATTAGATGCTTATCCAGAAAAACTAATTCAATTAGTTATTGAAAAAATTGATTTCGCAACACATAAAACATCAACCGGAGGAGATGCTTTTACTGTTAAAGCAAGGTTATTAAATGATTCTAGTCTTAAATATAAAATTGGAATGAATGGAAATGCAGAAATTACTACTCAAGAAAAGAAAAACGTTATTGCAATTCCCATATCTTCTATTGTTGATGATAAATTTGTTTACGTAAAAAATAAATCAGAATACAATAAAGTACCGGTAAAAATTGGTTTACAAAACGATGCTGAATACGAAATAATCAGTGGTTTAAAAGTTGGAGACGAAATTGTAATTGATCCTACTCAAATTTTAAATGGCAATAAATAACACTGTAATTAAATTAGAAAAAATAACGAAAACATATAAAACATCCGAAATTGCTGTAAAAGTTTTAAAAGGAATAACCCTTACTATAAAAAAAGGCGACTTTATTGCAATAACCGGTAGATCTGGGTCTGGCAAATCTACTCTAATGAACATTATCGGGCTTTTGGATACACCTTCGGGGGGAAAATATTATTTAAACAACACAGATGTAACAACTTTTAGCGAAGATGAGCTTGCATATTTTAGAAATAAAGAGATCGGATTTGTTTTTCAATCTTTTAATTTATTGCCACGAGCAACTATTCTAGAAAATGTTTCACTTCCAGCAATTTATGCAGGCTTAAATAAAAAAGAAAGAGAACAAAAGGGAAAAAAACACCTTGAGGAAGTTGGTCTTATTGAATATATAAAAAGCAGGCCCAACCAGCTTTCCGGAGGTCAACAGCAAAGAGTAGCAATTGCAAGATCACTAATGAACGAACCCTCATTAATCCTGGCTGATGAACCAACCGGAAACTTGGATACAAAATCAGGAGATGACATTATGAAATTACTTAAAAAATTAAATGAACAAGGAAAAACAATATTATTAATAACTCACGAAAAAGATATTGCGAATAGAGCAAAAAAAATCATCACGCTTAAAGATGGGGTAATAATTTAATATGAAATTTGAGGAATTATTCCATTTATCAATCAAGGCTTTACTTGCAAATAAATTAAGAAGTTTTTTAACAACTCTTGGAATAATTATTGGAGTATTTTCAATAATTATGCTTGTCTCAATAGGTTCTGGTCTGCAGGCATATATTACCAATCAGGTAACAAGCCTTGGTTCAAATTTAATGTTTGTTATTCCAGGAAAAATCGGAGGAAGAACAGTTGGGGGAGTAGTTGCGAATAAGCTTTTAGTGTCTGATGCAAAAAGTTTACAAACAAAATTAAAAAATTTTGCAGAAATTTCTCCGGTTATAATTCAACCAGCAAATCTAAAATATCAAAATAAAACAGATAAAAACGTAAACGTTGCAGGTACAACAGCTAATTATCCAAGAACAATTTTAAATATTAAATTTACAAATGGTTCATTTTTTACATCGGGACAAGAACGTTCTGGAGCAAAAGTTGCAGTAATCGGTAATACTGTAGTAGAAAAATTATTTTTAGGAAGAAATCCAATAGGCAAAGAGCTTACAATAGGTAATGTAAGATACACTATTGTTGGTACGCTTGGTAAAAGGGGCTCAACGTTTGGAGTTGATCAAGACAATATTGCCGTTGTCCCAATATCCACTGCTCAACAACAATTTGGCATTAATAACATTAATGCTATTTATATTTCTGTTTTTAAACAAGAAAACATCCCATTTGTTAAGCAACAAGCTGAGAAAACCTTATTAAAAAGATTAACCGATAATGATTTTACAATTCAAACTGCTGAATCAGGATTAGAAACAATAAATAATATAACGAATATTTTGACAATCGCCCTGGGAGGAATTGCTGCTATATCACTTTTAGTCGGGGGAATTGGAGTAGCCAATATTATGCTTGTATCTGTTACAGAAAGGACAAGAGAAATCGGGCTAAGAAAAGCTTTGGGAGCAAGAAGAAACGATATATTAAAGCAATTTTTATTAGAGGCAGTTATATTGTCCTTAAGCGGGGGATTAATTGGAATAATTTTAGGGATGATTGCGTCAACAATTTTAGCTATAATATTTGTATCGGAGGTAACAATGTGGTCCGTATTGTTGGCGTTTGGTTTTTCTGTTTTAGTTGGAGTAGTATTCGGCATGACACCTGCAATTAGAGCATCAAAGCTCTCTCCGATAGAAGCTCTAAGATATGAGTAATAAAATTTTTAGTTTTCTAAAGTTTATTATAGGGTGGCCAATTTCATTAATCGCAGTTATATTCATTTTTAAAATAATTGGTCAGAAATCAATAAGCATTTTTCCTCTTTTTAATCAAATTAACATTTTTAATCTAATGCTAGGAATTATATTCTTGACTATTTTTTTCTTTTTACGAGGATATTTGTGGCATTTAATTGTAAGGGAAAAAACTGAAATAAACTTATTCGAATCTCTTAATCTCTGGGCAATATCGGAATTTAAAAGATATGTACCGGGAAGCATTTGGGCGTTTCTCGGAAGAACTTTTTCGTTCGAAAAAAAAGGAATTAAAAAAAAGGACACAGCGTTTTTTCTTTTCTACGAAGCTCAATTTTTTATACTTGGGTGCATTATCGTTTCCTTACTGTCAATTTCAAAGATTTTAGATTTGTTTAATGTTAATAATTACTCAGGTATTATTTTTTTTACAATTTATATATTATTTTTTTTGTTTTTCATCATATTTATTTTTAACGCTTCGTTATCTAAAAAAAATAATATTAAAATTATTAAATTAGTTTTATCAATTTTCCCAAAATTTAACTATATAAAAAACATTAAATTTTTAAGTCTTTCTTCTCTTGCTGTTTTTGCTTTTGGATTAGGAAGCTATTTTTCTTCAATTGCGTTATTTAATCTTGATATAAGAAATTTTTTAATAGACAGTAGCTTTTTTACTTTTTCTATCCTAATAGGATATCTTTCAATAATTACACCTATGGGACTAGGCGTAAGAGAGGGGATAATAATACTCGGATTTTCAAAAATACTAGGAATTGAAAATGCTGGAATTTTAGCTATATTCACACGATTTGTATTAATTATATCTGAATTATTTTTTATATTTTTAACCATTAAATTAAGTAGCAAAAATGAAAACATGTTTAAAAAATTTTTTTCTTTTACTTCAAAAAATAAATATATTTTTTTTCTCGGATTAGGAATAATTATTTATGTATTGTATTTTATAAATACAACATTTTTAAGATTTGATAATTTTTACACAGGTAAATTCGATTTGGGGAATATGTCCCAAACGGCGTGGAATACTGTTAACGGAAGAATATTTGAATTTACTAATCCAAATGGCACAGAGATTGTCTCAAGGCTTGCTTTTCACGCTGATTTTATATTGATACTTATTTCGCCTTTTTACTTATTATGGGAGAGTCCAAAATTACTTCTGCTTATTCAGACTCTTATTATTTCCTTTGGTGCAATTTACATATATTTAATTTCAAACAATATTTTAAAAAATAAAAATATTTCTCTTGTTTTTGCCTTTTCTTATTTAATAAACCCGCTAGTTAATTATGTAAATCTTTATGACTTTCATGCTGTAGCTTTGGCAATTACTTTTCTTTTAGCAGCTTTTTTCTATATTTTAAAAAATAAATTCTTATTATTTTTATTTTTTGCTATTCTTGCAGGGCTCACAAAAGAGCAGGTATGGCTAGCTAGCGGAATATTGTCTTTATATTATTTTATAAAAACATATAATTCAAATTTTTCATCCACGAGAAAAAAAACAATAAGATTTTTAAGCTTAATATTTTCCTTAATATCTTTCTTTATTTTTTATGTTTTACTATGGATTGTAATCCCAAATGTGTCCGGATCAACACATTTTGCGCTTTCTTATTATTCTGACTTTGGGAATAGTCCGGGTAAAATAATTAAAAATATTATCTTTGATCCAATAAAAATAATTAGTGTCGTTTTTCAAGAAAAACAGCTTGAATATTTATATAATTTATTTTTACCCGTAGGATTTTTATCAATTTTTAGTCCTTTGTTTTTAATTTTTGCACTTCCGGATCTTGGAATAAATCTTTTGAGTAACAATAAACAATTAAGCGACATTTATTACCAATACACTTCTACCATAATTCCATTTATATTTATATCTTCAATATTTGGATTTAAAATCTTGACAAAAAAAATAAACAAAAATATTTTAATAATTTATTTATTAATATGCTCTATCTGCGCTGCTTACCATATTGGACCTCTTCCTTTTTCTAAAAATCCTAACGTAGATATGTATACTAAGCCATTAATAAATAGATCGGAGATTACCTACTTTTTAGATTCGTTGTCGAATGAATATAGCGTTGCCGCAACTAATAATCTAGGTGCATACTTATCCAATAGGGAAAAATTGTATGTTATTCCAAACGGAATTGAACAGGCAGATTTTGTTATATTTTTATTAAATGACCCCTTTGCACAACCATCTCTTACTTCTCAGAAAGAAATGGCTTTAAGTTTGCAAAAAAACTTGGATTTTGAACTTGTAAAAAAAACTGGTGATCTTGTAGCGTTTAAGAGAAAAAATATTGCTAAATAATTTTAATGCAGCTAATATAGAATTAGGATGATAAACGTTATTAAAGCTACAGGAGAAATTGAGCCGTTTAGCGAAGAAAAACTACGGAATTCAATAAAACGAGCTGGAATACCAAAAAATCAGCAAGATCAGTTAATTGATTATATTGAATCAAATCTTTACAACAATATCCATACATCACAGATTTATAAACATATCAGCGATTTTTTTAAAAAAAATCATTCATATGGCAGATCGAAATATAGCTTAAAACAATCCCTAATGGATCTTGGTCCAACCGGATATCCATTTGAAGATTACGTGGCAGACATATTAGAAAATGAAGGATTTAAAACACAAGTCAGGCTTCAATTTACCGGAAAATGCATAACGCACGAAATTGACGTACTTGCGGAAAAAGATAATAAAAAAATAATTATAGAAGCAAAATTCCATAATGCACCGGGCATAAAAACCGATTGCCATGTTGCTATGTACACAAAAGCAAGATTTGATGATATTAAAGAAAAAAATAACTTAGACGAAGTATGGCTTTTTACTAATACAAAAGTTACCGAAGACGCTTTAAGTTATGCATTGTGCAGTAATATGAAGGTAATCGGGTGGAGTTATCCGGATGAACAAAGCTTAAGGGATCTAATCGAAAAATCAAGATTGTTCCCAATTACAGCCTTAACTACACTTTCCCAAATTCAAAAACAGGAATTAATGCAAAATCATATAATAATGTGCAGGGATTTGGTAAAAAATCCGGAGTTTTTAGATATTTTAGCAATTGATAAAACTAAAAAAGAAAAAGTTTTAGAAGAAGCAGGATTTATTGTGTTAAATTAAATCTTGGTTAATTTAAACCTCTCATATTTATCTGCCATAACTATTCAGGTTAACAATTAAATACGTAAAACTAAAAATTATCAAATTATCATTAGATCATAAATTAATTATTAATTTAAAATCCTTTTTATACCAATAAATATCAATTGACAATATAAAAAAATTACTAGATACTATAGGAAAATTATGAATAAATTAATAGGCATGCTGATTGCCTATATATTTAGTGCAATAATCTATTTTTCGTTATGTTCCGTTGTTTTTGCCGCTCCGTCTTACGATCAAACCAACGGAACATATAACGACGACTTTTCCAATACCGCAGGATTATCAACAACGAATCAAAAAGTAAACGTAAATACAGGGACAGGAAAACTTCAATTAACAAATTCGGGAGATACTTTTAGCTCTCCTTATGTATCAACAGGTTATGCAATTACCTCAACAATAGCCCCAACAAGTGTTGCTAAATGGGGGACTTTTTCCTACACTGCAAATATCCCCGCTAATACTTCTGTTAACGTCCAGATTCTTGACGAAAGTAATGAAGTTTTTCCAGATTCACTACTACCCGGAAACACAGCAGGTTTTACAGATACCATTATAGACTTAAGTAATTTAAGCGTTACTACAGTTGCTTTTCCTCATACAGGAAACTCAAAATTTGCCAGGATTAAGTTCAAGTTTACTTTTACATCTGATACTTCGGCAACACCGGAAATAGACAGCATTAATTTTACTTGGACTGTAAATCAAGGAGATTTATCCGCATCGCCGATGGCAAACGCTTTTAATCCAACGATGTATTACAATCAGCAGGGAAATAAATACTTAAATTTTAGCGGGAATAACCCTGAATACATGACGCTTCGCTGGGTTAAAAATACTGATGTTTTTAATTCTGCATCTGCTATTACAAGAGGAACAGGTAATGATATTTATGTAAAAACAGGAGGAGGCAGCTCTTGGGATTATTTGTCTTTTACATTGGGGCATTTAATGTCTTTAAATAGACTTACAGGAGAAACAAATTACGAGAAAGCTTGGTCGGGAACGGGTTATTCAGACTCTGAACATACTCTTTCATTAAACGGTGGTATTTATATTTCTGATGTATGGAATGATATTTTAGTAGTCCATAATGCAAACGATGGAAGCATACGCTGGACACATCAGTATTCATTTGGACACCATGGATATGGTCCACCAAAAATTGACAACGACGGAATAATATATGATATTCGATTATCGGGTGCTGATACAGGTTTTGTTATATATGCCTATAATCCAGACGGAAGTATAAAATATCAAACAAGTGTACCAAATATTGTAACCTCTCCCAATAAAATCTATGTTTCAGATTTTTTAATTGACAATGGAAAACTGTTTATATCAAGCACTGTTTACAACAGTACAACTATACTTTACACAAACGAAGGGATACTTTATGCGTATAATACAAGCGATGGCACTCAAGCTTGGACATATCCAACAGGAGACGTAAGAAAAATTATAATCGGCGGCGATCATACGATTTACGCTGTAAACAGCGATGATTTAGGCACTGATACTTCTTCGGAAAAAAAAGCATTTGCTTTTAATCCAAATGGTAGCTTAATATGGTCGCATGATTTTGGCAATACAAAGTACACATTTTATCCTTGTGCAATTACATCTACCAATACATTACTAATAGATAGAAAACCTAAAATATATAATTCCTCATATGCTGTTATTCCGGAAAACTTAAACAAAATGGCAATAGTTGCTTTAAACACAAGCGATGGGTCTGAGGCTTGGACAAAAGAAATTCCGGAACAATCGGCTGAATTTTGCGGGATTTACGACAATGCAGGTATATGGCATAGGGCCAGTGAAACTAACACAAGCACTTACAGCACAGTTTCTTCAAACATAAATTTATATGATTATGACGGAATTAATAAGTTTAAGTTTAAAAGCGTTGATTCAACAAATGCGTATTTTTCTCCACTTAGTTTTGACGAAGACGGAAATCTATATACTATGATTGCAAATTATACCGGCAGGACAAGTAAGCTAATGGCTTTTAGACATTGGACACAAACAGTTACGTCCAATCTTACAGACGCTCAGCTTAAAACAGGAGATGCTGTAAATTTTACAGTAACAACTACTATGCTCCCGACAAATTTATACACTAACGAAACAAATAAGCTTCAGGTTTACGTTGATAACGGAGACACTTCAGCTCTAACGTTTCAATCAACAGACGAAAACGGAATTTCAACATGGACCGGATCATATACAGTTCCAATTTACTCAACTCTTCACAACGGAACTCATAGCTATTTTATAGAGGCAGCGTCCAGCAATACTTCCACCGATATACCGGTCCACTTCTCTTCTGCGCCTACTGGCTCTGGCAATACAGGCATCCGCTCAACTGGTACTTTTACTGTTAAAAACACTATTCCGGATAAAAATCTCACAAGCGTAAATTTATCTGCAATACAAAACGAAATTTCAGATGGAGGAATCAGTTACGAGGGAGACTCTGCAACTGAATCATCAAGTTTTACGTTTAATTCCAACTATTCCTTTGCAAGCGGAAGTGCTTCGGTTGTATTCCCAAGCGGCACAGTTGCAACAAAAGTCGGTGGGGGAACAATAGACTTAACTTCGTTTATTACAACTGATATTACAGAACATATTAAAACTCAACTTTCAGATAGCCTTGGAGCGATAAAACTTGGTATACCTAGCATTCCATTAACGTTTTCAAAAGATATCACCATAAATATATCAGTTGGAGAAAATTACAATGGGCAAACATTATCTGTCTATTATCAAACAGATTTGGAATCGGAATGGCACAAAGAAACAACCTGTACTGTTACGTCCGGTCTTTGCGTATTTAATACAAACCATGCAACAACATTTACAGCTAGAAATGTAGCTGAATCCAACTCTTCTAATTCAAGTATTACTCCCTCTTCTACCAATCCTCCTGATTGTCACGATGAAAAACCATCTTCTGCACCGGATTTATTTCAAATAAATACTACCGATAGCGAAGCAAACCTCTTCTTTACTCCCATTAATAACACAAGCTCATTTTTTATAAGTTATTCTACAAATTCAAACGCAGAAGATTTTAGCGCAGATCCGGTTCTTGCAAGCGAAGGCGTTCAGTCATATATTATAAAATCCTTAAAGCCAAACACAGTATATTATTTTAAAGTCAGAGGTCAAAAAGGATGTATGCCCGGAGAATGGAGTAATATTTTAAAAATTAAAACACAAAAAAGTAAATCTGATTCAGAAATTAAATTCTATAAAAATAATACAAGTGACGAATTACAAAAAAATCCGAATAAATTAAATATCGTTAGCTCAGAATTAAAATATAAAAAACAGGAAAATACTTCATGTAATTCTTATGAGGTAAAAAGCGGAGATAGTCTTTGGAACATTGCAACTAAATTATTGGGGAACGGATCAAAATATAAGGAAATTATCGAAAACAATAAAGATAAGTATTCAAGCTTGCTTTATTCTAGCAACTTAACTGTTGGCTGGAAATTAGAAATAAATTGCAGCAAAAAAAATAATTCTGAAAAAAATAATGGTTATTTATTTAAAGTAAAAGTTACGGATAAAAATAACAAACCGATTAAAAATGCCACAGTTACGGTTTATTCAACTCCAAAAACTTCAAAAACCAACAATGAAGGAATTGCGATTTTTAAAAACATAGAACAGGGCAGTCATAAAGTAGTCGTTAAAATTAATAATTCCGTTGGAGAAGAATCTGTTAACTTAACAGGAAATATAAAAAGCGTAGAATTAGACATAAAAGTTAATAAAAATAACTTTCCAATGTTTATGCTTACATTATTATTTTTCACTGCATTAGCAACTTTAGTAATTTTTACATATAAAAAATTATTTAATTTAAAGCGTAAAAATTGAATTAGAATTAATCACAATATATACTTTAATTAAAGACAGAATATGAAAGAATTAAGTTTTAAAAAATGTTTAATTACTGCAATTTTACTAACCTTATGTTTCTTAAATCCCAGAAGCGTATTTGCCGTAAATGATACGGTTGATACCTCTACATACATCACAGACGGGGGAGTTAATGCAATAACAACAGATGATACCTATGCATATATAGGAGGTTCATTTAGTAATGTTAAATCTCAGGCTAAATACATTGCCAACATAGATAGCACTACAGGAGAAATTACATCTTTTAACAACATTCCAAGTAGAAGCGTGTACGCAAGCGCTCCTGACGGATTAGGAGGATGGTATATCGGAGGAACATTTGCATATATTGGAGAAACTGTAAGAAACCGCATTGCCCATATAAATGCAGACGGTACACTAGATGAAACCTGGAATCCGGATGCCAATAGTACTATTTGGTCAATTGCAGTTTCAG
>CAZKJM010000005.1:22241-47008 GCA_964553245.1 uncultured Gammaproteobacteria bacterium
TAATACAACAGGCGCTGCGGATGAAACCTGGAATCCAAATGCAGGAAGTACTGTTCGTACAATCTCACTATATAGCTCAAAAGTGTTTACAGGAGGAAACTTTACTAAAATCGGCGAAGTTGCCCAACCATATTTTGCAAGAATATTTAAAAGTACGGGCGCAATTGACAAAACCTGTAATCCCGTAATTGAAGGGTCAGGCATTCTTGCAATATATATAGACGAAGACAATAACATATTTATAGGAGGAGATATATTTAGCGTAGACGGAGAAACAAGAAAAGGCATTGCAAAACTTGACTCTGACTGCAACCTTGTATCTGCCTGGTCTGCAGACGCAGAGTTTGCGTGGCTTGATAATGGATATATATATTCAATAACCGGTTCCGGATCAGATATTTATATCGGAGGAGATTTTCATTTAGTTAGTGGGCAGGAAAGATATTTTGTTGCTAAGCTAAATAATACAACAGGAGCTCTGGATGAAACATGGAATCCAAATGCCGAAACCTATGTTTATTCAATTGCCATTTCAGGGTCAGATGTATATGTCGGAGGAGAATTTACAACCATTGGCGGACAGGAAAGAAATTATGTCGCAAAGTTAAATAACACAACAGGAGCTGCGGATGAAACCTGGAATCCGAATGCCGATGCGTCAGTCTTATCAATTGCAGTTTCAGGATCAGATATTTACGTCGGAGGAATCTTTGCATCCATTGGAGGTCAGGAAAGAAGAGGAATCGCAAAGATAAACAATACAACCGGCGCTGCGGATGAAACATGGAATCCAAATGCAGGAAGTACTGTTAATTCAATTGCAGTTTCAGGATCAGATATTTATATTGGAGGAGAATTTACATCCATTGGAGGGCAGGAGAGAAATTATGTTGCCAAACTTAATAATACAACCGGAGCTACTAATGAAACCTGGGATCCAAATATAGACTATGAAATAACAAAATATGTTTATTCAATTGCCGTTTCCGGTTCAGATATATATGTCGGTGGAGATTTTACGTCTGTTGACGGAAGATCAAATATTGACTATTTTGCAAAGTTTGGCGAACCCACTCCAACCCCAACTCCAACATCCACTCCTACCCCTACCTCTGAACCTAATATAACCTCAACCCCTACCCCAACTCCTGCATCGCAATCATCATCTTCAAATAGTAGTTCAAATAATAATTCCAATCAATCCAACAACACATCTCCTCCTAATGAATATATAGTAAGTAGCTATTCAAAAGGACAACTGGTTTTTAAAAAACAAGACTCGGAAACTAAACAAGAAGAAGAGTTAAAAGTAGTATTAGGACCAAATTCATCTTTACCTAATAATACATATATCTGGCTTGATCAAAGAACAGAAGAAGATATTCTAGCTAAAAATTCAATCGTTAATCAATCAGTATCTATTCCAAAGCAAATTACCAATTCATCAGTAACCAAAATATACGAATTTGATCCATCAAACTATGAAACAGGAGAAAAAATAAAAACCCTATCATCTCCTGTACAAATATACTTACCCTTAACTAAAGATATTAATACCACCTATGGTCTTAATGTTTTAAGATATGATATAACTACTAAAACCTGGAAAAAATTAACAAATACATCTATAGTCTTAACTTATGAAAAGTCCCATGCTGTATTTGTTACAGATAAATCAGGTCTTTACATAATTTCCGGAAATAGTTCTGTTCCTAATTCTTCTTCTTATGAATCAAAAGCATTAAGCGAAAACTCTGTAAAGGGAACAGAAACAACAACTAAAAACAAAAATGAATCAAAAGCAGTAAATAAAGATATTGCCCCTGTGCTAAAAATGAATAAAACGATTCAACTAAAAACCTGTATCCTATGGTGGTGTTGGTAAATTAAATCTTGGTTAATTTAAACCTCTCATATTTGTCAGCCAAAAATCCATTTGGAACTGTTGTTAACTTATCTGAATAAAGCAAGAAACCATTTCTAATTGTATGGTCTCCAAATTTTTCGTTTATTTTATCTACTGTTTTGGAAATTTTTTCTTTTTTAGTTTCTAAATTAAAAAGAGGAAGAGTTAAGTTGTTTTTATCTTCTAAATTCGAAACCCAAATATGGATTTGCCTAACATAATTTTGAAAAACAAAGTCATTTTTAATAAGAGAATAAGCTAAATTATAAATATCCAATCCTGAATCAACATAGTCCTTAAAGGTTTTTCTTACATTAATTAATTTGTCTCCATTTAAAAAAAGTCCTATTGTTTTTCCTTTCTTACCAAGCCTTCTAAGTTTTATTCCGATTTCTTCACAAAGTTCTAGAAGATTTTGAAGAACAACTCTTTTTTCGTATTCGTTTTTTGGAAGACAATAACTTCTACCGACTGATTTAACTTCTGTTGGCTCTGTATAAGAAACTACCTCCGATTCGTCTATTCCAAGCCCAACACTTTTAAGAAAATATCCCTCTACATTGCCAAATTCCCGAATAAGCATTTCCAAGGAAGCATTTCTTAATTGAATTAAATTATTAATTCCTATGTCGTTTAATCTTTTTTTAATTCTCTCTCCAATTCCGCAAATATCTGTAAGCTCTGCCTTTGTATAAATATTGATAATGTCTTCTGGTCTTATTTCTGTTAATCCATCTGGTTTATTCATTCCAGATGCTAACTTTGCAAGAAGTTTATTATGCGAAATTCCAAAAGAGGCAGTTATATATTCACCGATTTCTTCTTTAATTCTTCGTTTGATAGTTTCAATTGTTTTAAAAGGACCGCCAAAAAGAGAAGCAGTTTTTGTAACATCCATAAAAACTTCATCTATAGAAAAAAGCTCTGTAAAAGGGGAATAGTCCTTGCAAATATTTAGAAATTTTTTAGAAACTTCGAAATATTTATTAAAGTCTGCCGGAACTAAAATTAAATCTGGACAAATTTTTTTTGCCTCAAAGCTTCTTGCACCTGTTTTAATTCCTAGTCTTTTTGCCTCTCTACTGGATGCAATAATACAGGTTCTACTGTTAGCAGCCGTAACTCCCATTGGTTTTCCTCTAATTTCAGGGCGATATTGCTGTTCTACGCTTGCAAAAAATGAATCAAAATCAATATGAAGAATTATTTTATCGGGTTTACCCTGAGTAAACGAAGTGAGTCGAAGGGCAGTCATACCTTAACTTTAATTAAAAAATACTAGAAAAACAATAGAACAAAATACGACATTAGAGATCAATTTTAAGTTTTGGGATTTAATGCGTTATTCCTAAAAAATCAATAGCAACAATAGAATCGTTATCAATTTCTAATGGACAATAACAAACAGTAACTTTTTCTGCCTTAATTCCACCGGAAAAAAAAACTCTAACTATAGGCAGCTGTTTTAATTGTTCAAAATCGGTCATTTCGACAATCTCTACTTTTTTTCTACCGGAATTTTCATCAATGGATTTTAAAAATTCCCTTGTTTCCTTATTGGTAATGACTGCCGAAACAGGAATTTCTTTTCCAACCAAAGAAACAAATTCTTTTACCAGTGCTCTTGCAACACCTTGACCAGATAGATGGCTTTTTAAAAGTCCTAATCTAAAACCGTCTTTTCCATCGATTTTAAATGGAGAAAAATTAAATTTTCCGACCTCCTGATTATTTAATAACGCCCTAAGGCAAACTATGTTTCCCATAGCGCTTTTGTCTATTTCTATTGGATATAAATTATTTTGAATATCAACTGCAAATCCTTTAGCTTCTTTCATTTTAAACGCTGATGATACCATTTATTTAAAACTAATTCAAATTCACAAGGGGATTTTATAATCCATAGGCGGAAAGAGGAGAATTTCCGACCCTGTTTCTATGAAGACCCATTCTAAATGAGTTACATTGTAAAAATCCCGGGTTTGTAGAAAAAGCACCTGTAAATCCATTATTAATTAATATACTTACAGCAAGATTACTTTGTGATCCATAAGGATAAGTAAAAACAGTCACGTTTTTACCAAGATTATCTTGTAATTGAATATTAGCCATTATTATTTCGCTTTCTATTTTTTCTCTTGATTGTACTCCTAAAGAGGAATGAGACCACGTATGATTATACATATTAACCAAACCGCTTCCTTGCATTTCTTTAATATCCGACCATAACAGAAAACCAGTATTTTCCATTAATCCTGTTGGAATCATTAAATTTGCTTTAATATTATATTTCTTAAGTATAGGATACGCGTAAGTATAGATATCTTTATAACCATCATCTATGGTGATTAATACGCTTTTTGGCGGTAAACCTGTTTTATTTCTTAGTGCATTAATTAAATCTTCTGCAAAAAGAGTAATATAACCGTTTGACGATAGATATGCCATTTGCTGATCAAAAATACCATTATCAACGCTTAAGGCTGTTTGACCAAGTTCTTGAGCTACGGGTTGCGGTTGAATATGATGATAAATTAAAACCGGAACACTTAAGCAATAATCATTTTTTTGCACGGCTTCTTCTATTAGATTATCTTGCTTAGCTAAACTAGGATAGGGAGTCGGAGAAGAAGAAATTCTAGGTCCTGCAGTAGTAGTATTAGTAGCTTCACTTGCATAATCTTTAATGCAATAATTAAAGCTATTTTTTTCGTCTGCATAGGAAACATTATTCGTAACGAAAACGGTAAATGTTCTGTAAAAAAGTATAAAAAGTATCAAGGCAAAATAGAGAAGGAGTGATTTCTTAATGCTATAACAGGCAGAATTATTTCTTTTTCCATTTAACATATAAAAGTGGGTGGAAGACGGGTGCTGCCCCCGCGACCTCCAGGTCCACAACCTGGCGCTCTGCTGTTGAGCTACATCCACCATTTAGCTGTAATAATGCGTTGCGACCCGGGCGCGAGTCGAACGCGCAACCTACTCCTTAGAAGGGAGTTGCTCTATCCATTGAGCTACCGGGCCATTTACCTATCCTTTTTCGGTCCAATATTCTTGACCAATTTTAATACTGCAAATTTGAGAACCATCTCTAGTAAAAACAATTGAATTATATGGCTTTTTAGTCTCTGGGTTAATATTTGTATTTACCACTGCAATATCCCCTTTCTTTATGTCTCCAATGAAACTCAACTCACAATCAGGCACATGTATGTTTATTCCGTTTTCAAGCATTATTCTAGTAAGTCCTCTCTCATTATTTAAGCATTTACAATTAATAATATTACATACTACGCCTTGCTCAATGGGTTTCAATTTTCTTCTTGTTTTAAAAACCCCATATTCACAATTTACTTCACATTCTTTATTCATTTTTTTAATGCTTTCTGTCAGAAATTTTGAGCGGGTGAAGGGAATCGAACCCTCGTATCCACTTTGGAAAAGTGGTGTTCTACCATTTAACTACACCCGCAGATTACAAATTATTACTTCTGTAATTTTATCAATACATAGCCTCAAATGCAATTCTTGAAGAAAACAAGCGATTAAGATAAAATATAAAGCAAGCCGCGGTGGTGGAATGGCAGACACGAAGGCCTTAAGAGCCTTTACCCGCAAGGGTGTGAGAGTTCGAGTCTCTCTCGCGGTACCGCGTACCATACGGTACACGGCTTTGCTAGGTAATTTAAAACGCCTTATATAAATTGACTAGATAAAACAGTATAGCGTGAGATGCACCGACTGGTGCGTCTCCACAAAACTCTTCTAATATTATTATTCTTTAAAATTTGATTTATAATAATTATCATGAAATTTTATTATGTTTATGTGTTGCAAAGTCTAATTAAGAATTGGATTTATGTTGGTTTTACAGAAAATCTTAAAAAAAGATTTAAAGAACATAATCATGGTAATTCTCCATCTACCTACAAATATAAACCATTTGAATTGATTCATTACGAAGCGTATAAAAATAAAGTTGATGCCAAAAGAAGAGAATTGTATTTAAAAACTACAAAAGGTAGAACAACTTTAAAAACGATGCTAAGAGATTACTTTAATAATTGATTATTACTCGAAGACAATAATATTGCTAGTAAGCGGTATTAGCTAAATCCAATGTACCCGAAAATATATTGTAGAATATTGGCACAGGATACAAATGAATTCTAGAACCTTGTGAAACCAAAATTACTAAACACTCATTTCTTTTTTAGATTTCCAAAAAAAGTAACCAATTGTCGCAAGAGTTACAATAGGGGAGAATCCTGCAGGAACTTCAAAACCAAATCCCTCAAGTATCATAATTACACCTAAAACCAAAATTGAATACATTGCTCCGTTTTTTAAATATTTATATTTTTTAACCTTATCCATATTGGCAATTGTCATACTCCTTAAAACAAAAGCACCAATTCCGTTTCCTAAAAATATCAAGGGAACAGAAAAAGTAAATGCAAATGCTCCAATAACCCCATCTATGGAAAACGAAGCATCAATTGCTTCCAGATATAAAAGTTTACTTATATCCGATTTTCCGTTATTTTGCGTAAGCCTTTTCTCTTCTTGTTCTGCGTATTGCTTAAAGCCGTGGGTTATAAAAAATATTGTTGATCCAAGAACAATTCCAAAAGCCAGCATCGGTTTAATTTGAAGACCAAACCAAACGAGCAGACTTAATAAAATTGAAACTATTGCATAAAACCATGCACCTTGTCTTTGAAAAAAAGGCTCACCCCTAAGTCCAAAGTTTTTGGGTTCTATAAAAAGCCAATGAAGAAATAAAAAAACTAAAAAAGTTCCTCCCAATGCCAAAAGCACCTCAAAGGATTCGTGAATTGATTTTAACGTAGCTTTATCGGCAGAAAAAGTTGCAGTAAGTGAACCAATCGGACCAAGAGACGGATTTGCGATCCAAACCACAAGCCAAGGTAAAATTCCACGCATAATAAATACAGCAAATAAAATTCCCCAAGTTAAAAACCACTTCTTTGCCTTCTCTTGCATTGTGGAAAGTACTTCTGCATTTATTATCGCGTTATCTATGCTGGAAATTATTTCAAAAGCAGATAATCCAAGAATCGTTAAAATAATAATTACATATTCCATAACCCAAAGTATATCAAAAAAAACTTTAAGTTTAAATTAAGATGGTTGACTAAAATTAAATAAAGCTCGATAATATAGATATGATTTCATCTTTAAAGAAGTTTTTTATAAAAATAAAAAAGTGGTTCACAAAGCTTGTAAATAGAAAACATTTTTTGGATTTTGTTGTGGCAACATTAACAATTCCGGTTCTATTAACAGTACTTATAACGAATATTATGAATCTACAGGCAAAAAACAAAACAGAAGAAAAATCAAACGAAAAACAAATAATTATAAAAAATGAAGGCTTGAATAATCCTCCAACCGGAACCCCAGAGAAGGTTGTTATAACTCCATCAGAAAACTGTAAAAAAGAAGTTGGACCAATAAGTATTGCGTCACCAGAAGAAAATGAGGAGATAATAGATAATCCGGTTTGTCTTACCATAAAGCACGATAACGAAAATTATTGTTCTGTTGTATGGTCATACCGTATCAATGGGGGAAAATGGTCTGAATATAGCAGTAATTCCGTATGTCTTTATGATGTTCCAAAAGGGAAAATTAGATTTGATCTAAGAGTGCAAAGCACAGTTTCAAACGATCAAGAAACTTTATCAAGAAACTTTATATATAACGGGACATCATCACCATCAGCAACAACAAATTAACAAAGCTTCTAATTTAAACCTTATTTTGATAAAATTCATGCAGAGCAGAATTTAATGTGTATAAAGTATATATCCTAAAGAGTCTAATAAATCCAACTAAATCCTACGTTGGACTTACAATAAAAAAACTAGAAGAGAGACTTTGGATTGTCTACATATACCAAAACATATCGTCCCTGGAAATTAGTTTACTTCGAAAATTTCTATTGTAAAATATGTGCCGAGAAAAGGGAATAATTTCTAAAATCAGGCATTGGTTACAAATTAAGGAAATATTTGATAAAATATAATGATTCTTTTCTCAAAGAGAATTCTTCTCTGAAGAACGGGGACTAGCTCAGTTGGCTAGAGCGCGCGGTTTGGGACCGTGAGGTCGGAGGTTCGAGTCCTCTGTCCCCGACAAATTAAAAATATACATTTAAAAATTTAACCTTCTTGAATACTAAGCCAGCCCGGAAAACGATCTTTTATGCTTTTGTCTAAATCTTTATATGCTTTAGATAAATCCAATACATTAACGCCGATAATCTGTTCTCTAGCTGTTTTACAAAAAGCTGAATAATCAATAAATCCGTGTCTGACAATAAGCTCAAGTGCTATTGCTTTAAGTATTTTAGGTTTATTTAATTCATCCAAAGATTGTAACCCGTTGCGTCTCTCCCATTCTTGACTAAGCTGATATTTGTGTTCGTGCAATCGTAATTCTGCAGCTGCTAACACTTTTTTAGGTAATCCATCAAGACTCAAACTTCTTTCGCTTGGTAAACTCGTATGATATGCACTACTAAAGTTTTCTATAACCCTACTAAATACAGTCGCAAATTCTTTTTGCCCAGCTTCACTACTCGGTACTCTCGGAGCATTATCTTGTCTTTCTAACATATAATCACCTCCTTTCGTAAAGCTATCTATTTTCTAAACTATATCAAAACTATTAAAATTATATTAAAAAATAATTATAAAATCCAACATATGGATTAACTATGTTTTGGCGGATCAATATTAAGTGATTTTAACGAATAATCCAATAATTCTTTCATTTCATCCCTTCTGTTTTCGCTGTTTAAAATAATACCGATTACTTTTTGTTTGTTGTAATCTAAATAAGTAGCAAGACAAAGACCTGCCTCATATGTATATCCAGTTTTAACTCCTTTAACACCCGGATAGCTTGTTAAAAGATTGGTTTCGTTTTCAAGATAAAACTTCTTATGAGTAAAAGTTTTATCAATTTCATAACTGAATGTGGCAGAAATTTTTTTAAACAAAGGGAAATTAATTAAGGCATAATTTGTCATTACTAGTAAATCGTAGGCTGTTGTATATTGATTTCCATCACCCTCGAGCCCGGTCGGATTCGTAAAATTAGTATTATTAAGTCCTAATGTTTTTGTTTTATCGTTCATTGCTTTGATAAATTCACCTCTTCCTCCTTTAAAATTTCCTGCAATAGTTTCTGCTGCATCGTTTCCGGAGTTTAGAATTAAACCATACATTAACTCTTCAAGAGACAGCAATTCTCCTTCTGTTAAATTCATTGAATTTTCTCCAACAAGATATTCTTTTTTAACTAAATATTTGTTATCTTTTTTTGGGTTCTCTAAAGCAATTATTGCAGTCATTATTTTTGTAAGAGAAGCCATCGGAAGTCTTTTCTCTGAATTCTTTTCATATAACACAATTTTATTTTCCAAATCATAAACGAGTGCCGATTTTGCAGTAATATCAGGTTTTTTTATTTTTGAACTTATTTTATTAGACAATGAAGGAAGCCATAGGCTTGTTGTAGAAACCTGACAATTGTTAAATATAGTTAAAAAGTCAGGCAACGGTGATTTTAATTTTGTATTACTATAATTATTATTTAAATGAAAATAATAAGCAAAAAATAGCAGAAATAAAGAAATAAAAATTATACATATAGACAATATTTTTCTCATTTAATATAAAATAAGTGTTCGATGAAAATTTTAAGCCCTATAAAAATTAATATTATCCCGCCTAAAATTTCCACTTTTTTACCAATTACAGAACCAAATTTTCCCCCTATTAAATAAGCCATAAGACAAATAATAAATGTGATTATGCCTATAATTGAAGCTGAGAAAAAAATAGAATCATCCATTAAACCTAAAGTAACACCAACGACTAAGGCGTCAATACTGGTCGCTATAGAAAGCAATATTAAATCGTAATACCCGGAAATATTATTTTTTTCATATTGTTTTTTTAAAGAACCATAAATCATTCTTACACCAATTACTGCAAGTAAAATAAACGCTATCCAATGATCAATGTTCTTTATAATTTCTTCTAGTTTAACTCCTAAAAACCAACCGATAACTGGCATGATTGCCTGAAACAACCCAAAAAAGAATGCTATCCTAGCGCCTTCCAAAAAATTGATTTTTTTTGAACTCGATCCACTTACCACACTAATACTTGCGGCATCCATAGATAATCCAAATGCTATTAATACTATCGGCAACAGGTCCATTAATTAATAATAATCCATAAAAGAAAAATTTAGAAGATTATATTTCGATTACGTTTTTTATAGAATATTTTCCTACTTTTGTTCTAACAAGATTTTTTAAATACGCTCCTGTTTCAAGTTCTTTACCAATATCTCTTGCAAAAGCCCTAATATATGTCCCTGATCCACAAATAATTTCCATTTTTAAAATAGGATAATCGTATTCAAGTAATTTGATTTTGTAAATTTTAATTTCCCGAGGATTTAATTCGAAGTTCTCTTTTTTTCTTGCTTTTTGATAAGCTCTTTTGCCATTAATTTTTATAGCAGAAAACATTGGAGGAGTTTGTAAAATTGTTCCTTTAAACTTTTTTAAAACATTTTTTATTTCTGCAATTTTTGGCTTAATATTGCTTATTCTTATTTTTTCTCCCTCATTATCGTCTGTTGTCGAATTTATTCCAAGTTCAATTTCCGCAAGGTATGTTTTTTTAGTATTTTTTGAAATTTTGCCAAGCTTTTTTGTTGCTTTTCTTCCAACTCCAACAACTAAAACACCTTCTGCCAATGGATCCAGTGTTCCTGAATGACCTACTTTTTCTCCCTTATATTCTCTTTTTATTTTATAAAGAATACTATTTGAAGAAATACCTTTTGGTTTGTAAATAGCGAATATTTTATTTAATAAATTCATGGCAAAAGTATAGCAGATTTTTATCTTTAGATATGCTATAATAAAAAAGCATTGAAAAAATCTCCAACGCGCAAATGCTGCCATTGCGGATCAAAATTAATATTAATCAGTAAAAAAACTGTACAACTGGAGGGATCAAGATTTTCCCAGACGGTTTGCGAATACAGGTGCTCAAATATTGTTTGTCAAGACGAAAGAGACAGGGAAACCGAAAAAAGAATTAAATTGCAAAAAGACAAAGAGCTAGCAGATAAAAAAAGAAAAGAGGACAAGGAAAATACAAAAAAAGTGTCACTCGTTTTAGGAAAAACAAAGAGAAAAATTTAACTCTTAAAATATACATTTACCCATAATTTTGGTATAATACAACAACCGCGAAACAAGCGCGGTTTTTCATATACAATTAAGTTTTGAAAATAGTATATGACCCTCCGATTTGCGCTCTTTGAGCCGTGTACGAATAGTACCCAAAAGGCGAAAAGGAAGCTAGGGAGGGTTTATTGTTAATATGATAAATATTAGAAATATTGCAATTATCGCTCATGTCGATCACGGCAAAACAACATTGGTAGATGCGCTTTTAAAACAATCTAAAACAAAACTCCATAAAGATTCCAAAGATGTTCTTATTATGGACAGTAATGAACTTGAACAGGAAAGAGGAATAACTATTTTTTCTAAGAATGCTTCCGTTGTCTGGAATGATATAAAAATAAATATTATCGATACTCCGGGTCACGCTGATTTTGGCGGAGAAGTTGAAAGGGTTTTAAAAATGGCTGACGGGTGTCTTCTTTTAATTGACGCCAAAGAAGGACCAATGCCTCAAACCCGTTTTGTATTAAAAAAAGCTTTGGAAATGAGACACAAAATTATTGTAATAGTTAATAAAATTGATAAAGAAGATGCGAGAACCCATTATGTTTTAGACAAAACATTAGATTTATTCTTAGAACTTGGCGCAGACGATGCTACTGCTGATTTTCCGATTATTTATGCTTCTGCAAAGAATGGAAAAGCAGGATTGATAGATAACTTAAGTCTTATGAAAGACATATCACCGGTTTTTGAAACAATTTTAAAAGAAATTCCAGCTCCGTCAGGAAATGAAAACTTGCCCCTGCAAATTTTGATTACCACTTTATCGAGCGACCCACATAAAGGAAGAATTGCAATCGGAAGAGTTTATAACGGAATAATAAAAAACGGGCAGGAAATTACACAAATTCAAAGAGACGGACATATAAACAAATGCAAAATTACTTCATTAATGACTTTCGAAGGACTCGACAGAATAGAAATAGAAGAAGCCGGCACGGGAGATATTGTAGCCGTAGCCGGAATAAAAGAACCTGTTATTGGAGAAACAATTTCGGAAACTCAAAATCCAACTGCCTTACCGATTTTAGACATAGAAGAACCTACTATTCAAATGAATTTTATAGTAAATGATTCGCCATTTGCAGGAAGAGAGGGAGAATTTAAAACTTCAAGACAAATTCAAGAGAGGCTTTTTAAAGAATTGGAAACTGATATGGCATTAAGGGTAAAAATAAATCCAAATGGAGGATGGATTGTTTCCGGACGAGGAGAATTACACTTAGCAATCTTGATCGAAAGAATGCGAAGGGAAGGGTACGAATTTCAGGTGGGTAGACCAAATGTCATTGATAAAATTATTGATGGTAAAAAATTGACTCCATATGAAAAAGTATTCATAGAAACCCCGGAAGAATTTAGCGGTATCGTTATGCAAAAAATGGGACAGAGAAGGGGAGAATTAAAAGATATGAAAATGGAAGAAAACGGAATTGTTTATATGGAATTTATTATTTCAACCAAAGGATTATTCGGTTACAGAAGCGAATTTATCACAGATACAAGAGGACTTGGAATTATAAATGCAATATTTTATAAATACGACGAAGATAACGGATATTCTTATGAAAAGAATCAGGGATCTTTAATTGCGCATGAATCAGGAACGACAAATTTATATGGATTAAATAATGCTCAGGAAAGAGGAATTCTGTTCTTAGGTCCTGCTATTGATGTTTATAAAGGACAAGTCATAGGACAAAATTTAAGAGACAACGATTTAACAGTCAATATATGCAAAACAAAACATTTAACAAATATGCGTTCAAAAGGAGAAGGAACTGCTGTTTATTTTAAAACTCCCAAGATAATGGAGCTCGAAGATGCACTTGAATTTATTGCAGACGATGAATTAGTAGAAGTTACTCCTAAAAATATTCGTATTAGAAAAATTATTCTTGATAAAGTCGAAGAAAGAAGAAAACGCTCCCAAAATCAATTATAAAATTCAGCTATTTTTCAGGTTAGTAGTATAATGTAAGCCACAATGAAGCTACTAATAGTCGAAGACGAACATAAAATCGCACATTCATTAAAAAAAGGACTAGAACAAGAAATGTTCTCCGTTGATATTGCTTACGATGGAATAGAGGGTTTTGACCTCACATCTTCTGAACAATATGATGTAATAATTTTAGATTTGATGTTACCGGGAATAAACGGAATTGAAATTTGTAAAAAATTGCGTTCAGAAAAAAATCACACACCAATACTTATACTTACTGCCAAAGGGCAAATAGAAGATAAGGTTAATGGCTTAAACTCTGGAGCAGATGATTACATAACTAAGCCTTTTGCATTTGAGGAAATATTAGCAAGAATAAAAGCACTTACCAGAAGACCACACAATAATATTGGTCCTATTCTAGCTTTTGATAACCTTACATTAAATACAATTTCATACGAAGTAAAAAGAAAAAATAAAGTAATAAAACTTTCTAACAGGGAATTTTCGCTTTTAGAATATTTTTTAAAACACCCAAATCAAATATTAAAAAAAGATCAAATAATAAATCACGTATGGAACTATGATACAGAAATACTTCCGAATACATTGGAGGTCTACGTTGGATACTTAAGAAATAAGATTGATAAAAGCTTTCCCAATGAAAAGTCGTTGATTCAAACCATTAGAGGATTTGGATATAGATTTGGAGAAGAAGAATAAATGTTTAAATCTGCAAGAATTAAATTAACATTATGGTATTTATTAATAATCACTCTTGTGTGTTTGTTTTTTAGCCTTGTTGTTTATAATTCATTAACTTCTGAACTTAATAGAATAGAAAAGATGCAAAAAGAAAGAGTCGAAAGAAGCTTATTGCAAAATAACAACAATCTTAGATTGCCAAAGCCTCCTTATTTAAATCCGGAAATTATTGCGGATGCAAAAAATAGGATTATGATAATTTTGACGATTATAAATATATCAATTCTCGGATCATCTGCTGCTGCAGGATATTTCCTGGCAGGAAAAACATTAAAGCCAATTAAGAATATGATTGATGAACAAGACAGATTTATTTCTGATGCTTCTCATGAATTAAGAACTCCTTTAACTTCTTTAAAAACAGAAATAGAAGTAAACTTAAGGGATAAAAAATTAACATTGGAACAAGCAAAAAAACTACTTAAAAGTAACCTTGAAGAAACAAATCACTTACAGCTTTTATCGGATGAGCTAATTAAACTTACCCAATACCAAAATGTAAAAAATAATATACTAATTTCAAAACTTTTATTATCTAATTTAATAAAAGATGCTATTAAAAAAGTTGAAACATTAACAAAAATAAAAAAGATTACAATCGAGAACAAAGCTAATAATTACAAAATAGAAGGAAACAAAGCGATGTTAATTGAGTTATTTGTGATTCTTCTTGATAATGCAATTAAATACAGTAATAAAAACTCAAAAATTATTTTAACCTCTAAGAAAACAAATGAAAACATTGAAGTTACCGTAAAAGATTATGGATTAGGTATTGCAAAAGAGAATATTCCTTATCTTTTTGATAGATTTTACCGAGCAGATAAGTCAAGAAATAAATCAAATATCCAAGGTTACGGACTTGGATTATCAATTGCTAAAAAAATCATTAAGCAACACAAAGGAATAATTAAAATAGAAAGTGAATCAAAAAAGGGAACTGAAGTTTTAGTAAAACTACCAATTAAGTATTCATAAAAAAACATCTATTAATCTTTAAGCTATTTCTCAGTTTATAAAACTAAAATTATAAAAATGGCAAAAATAAAGAATTTATTTAATAGGATTAAAAAATTATTCCAAGATAATATTTTGGTAAGTAAAAAACGGATTTCGCTAGGATTAACAATTATTGTTGCGCTGACATTTTGCATAGGCTGGTTTCTACATTCAAAAAATAATCAATCAGTAAAGTACGAAACAGTAAAAGTAGAAAAGGGTACGCTTATAACATCGATTAATGGATCGGGAACAATTAACTCCGGAAACAGCACAAACATCACAACGAAAGTGTCAGGCGTTGTTAAAGAAGTATATGCAACAAACGGAGATACCGTAGAAAAAGGGCAAAAAATTGCGCTGATCGAATTAGATGAATACGCTTTGGAAAGACAAAACGCTGCGTGGGTTGATTATTTAGAAGCTCAAGAAGCAGTAAAAGACGCAGAAAAATCAAAATCAACAGCAGATCTTAATATGTGGGAAGCAAGACAGGATATTATGGATGCCGAAGAAGATATTAAATACTATAAAGAAAATCCTCTCAATCCTATTACTAATGAAAGGTGGACAGTAAACGAAAAAACAATTATTGATAAAACATTGGAAGAAGCACAAAAATCATATAACGCGGCCGAAATAAAATATAAAGATGCTGATGCAAAAATTTTAGATTACAATACAAAGGTTAGTTCAAAATTAAGAGATTATCAGGAAAATTCAGCAATTATATATGCTCCAACTTCGGGGACAATAAGTGATTTAACCTTGGCTTCGAACGTAGTAGTTGCAGCCAGTTCAAGCACAAGCAACACCAGCGGTGCAACAATCATATCTGCTCAAACAGTTGGAAAAGTAAATAATCCAACGGGGCAAATTATTGCAACCATAACTCTTTCCGAAGTTGACATAATATCCGTTAAAGCAAATCAAAAAGTCACTATGACTTTAGATGCATATCCCAATGTATCATTTACGGGCAAAATTTTAGGGGTAAATACAAGTGGCACACTATCTTCAGGAGTAACATCTTATCCGGTAACAATTCTTTTAGATAAAGCATCGGTTGAAATTTATCCTAATATGGCTGTTAACGCAACTATTATTACATCCATAATAACAGACGCAATTATTATCCCAACGACTGCTATTACAATCGCAGAAAATCAATCAACCGTACAAATAATGAAAGACGGAAAACCGCAAACTATTATCGTAGAAACGGGAAAATCGAATGATTCACAAACAGAAATTAAATCGGGTATAAACCAAGGAGACGAAGTTATTACATCAATCATTTCTACAGTTAAAACAAATTCCTCAAATAACACAACTTCTCCTTTTAGCGGAGTAGGAAGATCAAGTAGCTCAAGTAACAAAAGCCTACAAAGCGGACCACCGATGGGAGGATTCTAAAATATGGATACTTCCTTAATACAAGTACAAAACCTCACAAAAGTATATAAATCAGGCGATTTGGAAACAGAGGTATTGTCAAATATTAATTTGAAAATTAATCGAGGAGAATTTGTAGCAATTATGGGACCATCGGGCTCCGGAAAGTCAACTTTAATGCATATTTTAGGCGCGCTAGATTTACCTACTAGCGGAACTTATTTTTTAGAAGGTCAAAATGTCAGTAAAATGAGCGACAACGAACTTGCTGATATAAGAAATAAAAAAATTGGTTTTGTATTTCAGGCTTATAACTTATTGCCACGAACATCCGCACTGGAAAATGTAATGATTCCCATGGAATATGCAGGAATTCCCGAAATCAATCAAAAGAAAAAAGCCAGTGAATTATTAAAATTAATTGGTCTTTCCGACAGATTAAACCACCCGCCGAATAAATTATCCGGAGGACAACAGCAAAGAGTAGCAATCGCAAGAGCATTAGTTATGGATGCTTCTATAATTTTAGCTGATGAACCAACAGGAAATATTGCATCTAACCAGGCAGAAGAAATTATGGCAATATTCCAAAAATTAAACAAAAAAGGACATACAATTATAATGATTACCCACGAACCAGATATTGCAAAACACGCAAAAAGAATTGTTTTTATAAAAGACGGAAAGATCCATAAAAACAAAAATAATCATAAACAATATATTGTCAGTAAGAAATTATGAAATTAACAAAATTAATAAAAAACGGATTTAAAAGTTTAACTGTTAATAAAATGAGAACAGGATTAGCAATGCTTGGTGTTATTATCGGAATAGGAAGCGTTATTGCACTCGTTTCTATGGGAGAAGCAAGCAAGTTTGCTGTACAATCACAAATTCAATCAATCGGATCAAATCTTTTAACCGTATCTCCCGGTTTTCAATCGTCAGGAGGAATAAGAGGAGCAATGGGAGGAGCAACGACATTAACCAACGAAGACGCCCAAGCAATAAAAATATCAAAAAAAATTACCACTGTTAAAAATGTTTCTCCTGAATACTCAGGGAGAGCTCAGGTAATTTATAAAGGGAATAATACAAATACACAAATCGTCGGTGTTGAGCCAATTTATCAAGAAGTTAGAAAAATTACTCTAACTTCCGGAAGTTTTATCACCGTTCAACATAACACCTCTATGTCAAAAGTTGCGGTTTTAGGACCAACCGTAGTAGAAGATTTATTTTCTGACGGGACAAATCCAATCGGGCAATCAATTAGAATTTTAGGGAAATCTTTTACGATAATCGGTGTAACAAAATCAAAAGGAGGATCGGGAATGAATAATACAGATGATAGAATCTATATACCTCTTACGACAGCTCAGAAGCAAATTTTCGGAGTAAGGTACTTAACGTCTATTGCGCTTGAAGCAGAAAACGAATCAGTTATGACTGCAGCACAAAATGAAGTTGGATATTTTCTTTTGGAACGTCACAAAATATCTGACGTATCAAGCGCTGACTTTAGAATAATGTCTCAATCGGACATTTTGGAGACCGCATCTGCGGTTACCGGAACTTTTACCACCTTACTTACTGGAGTAGCAGCAATATCACTATTAGTTGGAGGAATCGGAATTATGAACATCATGCTCATGTCGGTAACCGAACGAACAAGAGAAATAGGTCTAAGAAAAGCACTGGGAGCAAAAAAGAAAGATATTATAAAACAATTCTTGATTGAATCTGTAATTCTTACTTTTTCCGGCGGAATTATAGGGATAATTCTTGGGGTTTTTGGATTTTATATATATTCTGTCATAAATAACACAACTTTTATAGTTTCTATAAACTCCGTGTTGCTTGCTTTTTTTGTATCAGTAGGTATAGGCATAATTTTTGGCTGGTACCCTGCAAAAAAAGCAGCAGATTTACAACCAATAGAAGCGCTTAAATATGAATAATTTCGAAAGGAGGTGAATCATTTTGAAAAAAAACATCATTGCAATAATAATAATTACTGCCGTGATTGTTGGTGTATTGAGTTTTTTTGGAGGAATACAATATCAAAAAACTCAAGCTAAAAGTTTTTCTGGAAACGAAATGTTTAACAAGCAAGGAGTACAAGTTCAGAAACCCGGACAACAAGTAATTAATAAGCAAAATGGCAATAGAGGAAACAATCCTGTAAACGGAGAAATTACAGCAATAGATGATAAAAGCATCACTGTTAAAACTCTTGACGGAAATAGCAAGATAATAGTAATTTCAAATGAAACTACCGTAAGCAAAACAGAAGAAGCTAAAAAAACAGATCTTAAGGTCGGTGAAAAAATTGCAGCTTTTGGAACATCAAATTCAGATGGAACAATTACTGCTCTAAACATTCAATTAAATCCGTCATTTAAGAATAATCCTTTAGCAAAATAGTATTTTGTTAATTGGTAAAAAGATTGACAAAAATAGCTTAAAAACGGTACTCTATGGGTATGCACAAATTTGCAAAACTTATTAGAGTTCCGTTTTTAGGATTTCAAAAATTATCCAAGATTAAGAAAATTATCGTCGTAATAATTGTGGTTGCATTAATAATTGCAATTCAGCAATATTTCCAAAATAAAACACAAGATAATTATATTATTGAAAAAGCAAAAACAGGCTCTATAACAGAAATCGTATCCGAAAGCGGAAACATAGAAATGCTGGGAAAAACCGATATTTACTCTCCTTCAACTGGCATTATAGATTCAGTTATGTTTAAGAACGGAGATTCAGTTTTAAAAGATCAAAAACTATTTACGGTAAAAAGTACGGCAACGGTTCAAGAACAACAAGCTGCATACGCAAATTATCTTGCCGCAAAAGCAACTTTAGATGCAGCAAATTCAACAGCATATTCATTAAGATCAGACATGTACTCATATTGGAAAACTTTTAGAGATATGGCTACTAATTCTACTTATGAAGATTCCGATAAAAATCCTAAGAAGGACGAAAGGTTAGCAGCGGAATTTCAACAAGCACAAGATGAATGGCTTGCAGCAGAAAAACAATACAAAGATCAACAAACAGCAATTTCTCAAGCTCAAGCAGCTGTAAATTCAACATGGCTTTTATACCAAGCTACCCAAAATGCAACAGTGTTAGCTCAGTCTGATGGCGTTATTTCAAATCTTTCTGTTGGAGTAGGAGATAATGTAAGGGCATCAAATGGATCTGTGTTGGGCGTTGGACCTGTTCTGTCTATTGCCAACTTTTCAAAATATACAGTAAAACTTTCGCTTAATGAAGCCGATATTTACAAAGTAAAAACTGATCAAAAAGCAACGCTGGAATTAGATTCTTATAAAAGTAAAAAGTATAAAGGTGTTGTTGTAAGGGTTGATGATATTGGAACAAACGAAAATGGAATTGTTAAGTACAATGTCTATATTGAAATTAAAAATCCGGATGACAAATTAAAGTTTGGAATGACTATGGATGTAGATATTATTACAAGTCAACTTAAAAATATCTTAACAGTTCCAAACTCTGCTATTAAACCATACAAAAACGATAAAGCAGTAAGAATTATTAATAAAAGAACGAATCAAATAGAATATGTACCTGTGGAAATCGGTATAAAAGGCGATAAATATACACAAATTATAAAAGGTATAAAAGAAGGACAAGAGGTAATAACCTCATTAAAAAATGAACAAATTAAAAGAAAAGGGATGTTTGGAATCTAGTTTCAATGCAAAAAAAAGCCCCACTATTAATTGAACTAAAAGATATAACAAAATGTTACCCCTTAGAAAGTGGAGAAAATTACCAAGCATTAAATGGAATTTCACTAAATATTCACGAAGGAGAGTTTGTTGCAATTATGGGACCATCAGGATCGGGAAAGTCTACTTTAATGCATATTTTAGGCGCATTAGATTCTCTAACAAGCGGAAAGTATTTTTTTAAACAAAAGGATATTACAAGTTATACAAACGACCAGCTTGCAGAGATCAGAAATAAAGAAATTGGGTTTGTATTTCAATCTTTTAATTTGCTGCCAAGAACAACGGTTTATAAAAATATCGAAAGACCAATGCTATATGCAAAAATAGAAAAAGAAGTAAGACATAAAAGAGTTATGGATGCTTTAAGATTAGTCGGAATAGAAGAAAAGGCAAATAATTTGTCAAACCATATTTCCGGCGGACAAATTCAAAGAGTTGCAATTGCCAGAGCATTAATAATGAATCCATCAATAATTTTGGCTGATGAGCCTACGGGAAATCTTGATTCGGCAAGATCAAATGAAATAATTGAAATTTTGGAAAACTTAAATAAATCAGGAAAAACCATTGTAATTATTACCCACGAAGATGATATAGCAAAACATGCAAGAAGAAAAATAAGACTAGTTGACGGAAGAATTGTTTCAGATATTCTTTTAAAGAAATAAATTATGGAATATAAAGAGTCTTTATTCTCATCGCTACACGCTCTATTAACAAATAAGCTAAGAACATTCTTAACTATGCTTGGAATAATTATTGGAATATCATCTGTTATTTTAATTGTTTCGATTGGTCAGGGTGCTGTAGCTTTTGTCACTAACGAGCTTTCTTCTTTCGGAACTAATTATTTTTCTATAAATCCTGGCTCCGATATGATGAGTGCAACTGCCGGAGGAGCAAATACATTAACCATGAACGATGTCGAAGCAATAAGAAATGATCAATCATTAACGAATATTGATCTCATTACTATTAATGCAATGTCAACAGTTAAAGCCTCTGCAAACGGTGAAGAAAGAAGTATGATGGCTTATGGAACAACCTACGAAATGTTTGATATTTTTAAGCCCGAAATGGTATATGGAGAATTTATTTCTGACGAAAATAATCTTTCATCGGAAAGAGTTGCCGTAATAGGAATAGATGTAGTTGAGAAGTTCTTTGGAAAAGATGCCGACGCAACAGGCGAAACAATAAAACTAAACAACATACCTTTTAGAATAATCGGCATTACCGAATCCACAAGTATTTTAGCAGGGGGTATGCTGAATAACTCAATTTATATTCCGGTAAATGTAATGTTTAACGAAATCTTAGGAAAGGAATTTGTTCAAGAAATCGATATTACTGTAAAAAATACAGACATAATAAATCAAACAATTGCTGACGTAGAAGACATCCTAAAAGATAGACACAACATTAAAGAAGGGGAAAGTAATGATTTTATTACTCAAAGCTATCAAGACACTCTTTCTACCGTTGAAACAATTACCAATCTTTTAACCATTATGGTTGCAGCGATTTCTGCAATCTCACTTGTAGTTGGAGGCGTAGGCGTAATGAATATTATGTTTGTATCGGTTACCGAAAGAACAAAAGAAATCGGTCTTTTAAAAGCTATTGGTGCAAAAGAAAAAGATATTTTAAAACAATTTTTAATCGAAGCTATTGTTATGACTTCTATCGGCGGGATTATCGGAATACTTCTTGGAATATCAATTGCGTACCTTGTTTCTTTAGCCGTTGGGATACCGTTTGTTGTAAATGGACTTTCAATAATTGCTGCTGTTGGAGTCTCTATGGGTGTTGGAATTCTTTTTGGAATATATCCTGCAAAAAAAGCCGCAAACCTTTCCCCAATTGATGCGTTGCGATATGAATAAAACTCTTAAAGTAAATTTCTGTAGGGGGTTTTTAAAAGGCACGAAAGGACTTATAGGATACAAGACCCCAAGAACAATTTTAATCAAAACTAGATTTGGAATACATACTTTTGGAGTAAAATTTCCAATTGATGTTTTAATATTAAACAAAAAAAATCAGGTTACAAAACTAAAAAAAAATTTAAAACCCCGCAGGATTTTCGTCTGGAATCCGAAATACAATAAAGTTATTGAGCTTCCAAATAATAATATAAATAAAAACAATATTAGAGTAGGGGATACAGTTAAGATTATTTAATGCACAACTCCTAGCGCCATATACCACGTAAATGGTTTAAGGCAAACCGGACATTCTTTCGGAGGAGTTTTTCCCTTATGAATGTAGCCGCAATTTAAGCATTTCCATTCAAGTTCGACATCGGATTCATAAAGAGTTTTGTTGTCCAGTTTTTTAGCAATTATTAAATATCTTTCTTCGTGTTTTTCCTCTACCATTTTAAGGTGTCCAAAAAGCCTTACTGGCTCTATTTGATTTTCTTCTTTTGCAATCTTTTCAAAATCAGGATACATAGTGGTCCATTCATACTTTTCTCCCTCAGCCGCCATTTTTAAGTTATCAATTGTTTTATTAAAAGGCTTAATCTCTAAACTTCCGGGAACTTCAATTGACATTGTTATTTGTTCAAATAATTCTTCCGCATGAGCTCTTTCATTATCGGCTGTTTCCTCAAAAATTCTGGCAATCCATTCGTAATTTTCTTTACGAGCCATTTTTGCAAACATTGTATACTTGTTTCTAGCTATGCTTTCGCCTGCATATGCTTTAAGAAGATTTTCTTGTGTTTGAGTAGTTTTATTCATTATTTATTTTATATCATTTTTAACAAAAAACCGCAACCAAGAATCATTTATGAACGTATTAATAACCCTGTAGAAATTATTAAAAAAATTCCTATTGAGTTTAATATAAATGAGATTAGTAAAAATTTACAAATATTCATTTTTGATATCCCCATTAAACTAACTCCAACTTCGTCAGGAAGAGGTGATGCAATAATAATTGCGCCGATAACCGGCAATGTCCAACTAAAATACTTTGTATGAAAAATTTTTACCAAGTGGTGGTTACTGTCAATTTTATTGTAAATTTCTTCTAACTCATTTGATAAATTATTTTTTATGAATCTAAAAATTATAAAGTCACCAATCACCGCACCTAATCCACCAATAATCCCAATTGCCACTGGTGACAGTGTTTCTGTGAGTATCATTAAGATTAATCCACCTGTCGCAACAGTAAAAGTAGAAACAAAAAGCATTCCCCCTACAAAAGCTCCTAAATAGCCATAGCTACCTAAGTTAAGAAAAAAATTATGTACAAACGGAATTTTAAAAATAAAAATCGCTACAATAAATGACAAAATTAAAAAAATGCAGTTTTTATATTTTAGCCCGTTTTGAACAATCATTTTTTTAGTATATCAGATATAAATTTCTGAGGCTAACCTGAATTGAATCGGGACTGATAATTTCCAAATTTTGAGTTAGATAATTCTGGTTTAATTTTTTATAGGAACAAACAGTTTTTTAAATGAATTACTTTCGTTGAAAAGAATAATAATATTGTTTATAATTAGGCTAATATGATTGATATGGGCTCAGAGGAGGTTAAAGAAGGAAGTGTAGAAACTGAAAGATTAGCTGCAAAAGAGTTGTTTGAAAAAGCAAGTAAATCAATAAGAATAGGCGTCGCTAATGGCAAGGTAAAGGCAATAGAAAAACCCGCTTCGGAAAGAAGCGTATTTACGACATTGGCAAAAGATTATACATGGGAAACAGATTGGGTTAAATATGGTGACAGGGAAGTTAGGATCATAGAGGAAATTTTATATCAAGGTTTACAATATGCACCTCACAGAAGCATGAAAATTAGTGCAAAAGATAATAGTGGAATTGAAAATACTCTAGCAAAATATAATTATCAAGGAAGTGGAATATTTACTAAAGGAGAAAATCCTTATTCCGTAGGAAAACCAGTTAAGCATGATAGCGAAGAATTTATAGAAATTAAAGAAATTATAAATACAGTAGTAAACGAAATAGCCACTAATCAAAAAAGTTTAAAGCAATAGTTTTCTAATACCATATTTGTAGCTACCAAATAATATATTTCTTTGTTTTCAAAACGTAATGCATGTTATCTTAAGGCTAATTCGAAGCTGGATCTAATTGATTCCGATTAAATCGGAATTGACCATGTGGAAAGTTTTTATAACCATCGCCTAACATTTTTTTTATAGATTAAATATTTTTCCCCAAATTGTTTTTTCATTTGATGCTCTTCAAGAGGAATAAATTTTTTTTCAAGAACAAGAAACATCATTAACGGAGAAAAAAAAGAACTGACTGACCCAAGAGTAATTGAAACTCCTAGGAGGATTAAAACCGAACCTAAATACATTGGATGGCGACTAAATTGAAATGGACCTTTAGTAACTAATCTCGAAGGAATTTTATTAGGCTTAACCGTAGTTCCTTCTTTCTTAAATATATTGTCTGCCCAAATGTTTAACAATATACCCATCACAACAAAAATAACTCCGAAAAAACGATAAACGTCTGAAATAATAAGAATTGGAAATAAGAAATGAAAAAAAATTGATAGTATTAAAAAAATAAACAAATATGTTGGTGGTAAAATTGATACTTTTTTCATAAAAATATTATATCATTTTGAGGCTAATCCGAAGCTGAAATTCTCCTATATTGAATATTTACCACTTGAAAA
>CAZKJM010000006.1:0-3316 GCA_964553245.1 uncultured Gammaproteobacteria bacterium
AAAAACTAAAAAAAGAAGAAGAAAAAATCCTTAGCTTAGGATCAAGAGAAGATCTAGACAAGTTTTTAGCCTCGAAAGATAGGGATTTTTTATTTTATCTTTTGGATGCAAAAAGATTAATAGAGAAAGGCGCTTTTACGATAGAAGACGAAAAGACAAGAGAAAACTTTTTAAATGAATTAAATGAGATTATTGCAATGTCAAAAGGGGATAAAACAATCACGGACATCGATGATTATAAACGAAGAGTATCGGAACTTATTCACGGAAAGAAAGATGCAGGTGGTAAAGATAACCTTGGTTTACTAGATTTATGCAAAAAACGTGAGCCCAGAGAAATGCATGGTGAGATGCCTAAATGCCTTGAGGATCTTGCGGAATTGATTATGAGTTCAGAAGAAGATAAGTGGAGAAAAGACGGAGAAAGAGCGCTTATTAACGAAGAAGGAGAGGTAAACACAGAAAATTTATTAGCTTGGTTCAGGGATAGAATTATGTGGTTTCATGATTTTAATCCAGATTCAGAGATAAATTTATTTAATCAAATCTCTGTGCCAACTCTATATAGAACTTACTCATTTTCGGAAATGCTTGACAATAAAAGATATTTCCTAAAAAGAACAAAAAGATTAGGAGAAGGAGAGTACGAACATCATAGAAGTGAAGAATACGAAAAATTAAAAGATCATTTACTTTACGAAGTTTGGTTATTTAATACCTCGCATAATTATGATGTAAAGTACCGTACTGTTATGGGAATTGAATCTAAGGTTCCAGAGGTTTTAACAGAAATGTATTATACTAATGTATTTACTAAAGACAGAAATAGACTCCTTAAGATACTAAAGCTTCCTAAAATTGATCAAATGGAAGTAGGTAAAATTGTTAAGTCCAAAAGCGGAGAACAGGAAGGACAGGGAACGGTTGGAAGAGTCGTTAGGAGAGCTCTTCTCGCATATTATTATCTTCCAGAGTTAGTTGCGAAAGATGATCAATTAGTTGATGCTGAAGGTAAACAGAATGGTGTAAATATGTTCGAAAAATCACTTGGAGAAAAGGGTTCACTTGAGTTTTATGCTTCTCTCGTAAAACAACTTAATGGTGAGGTTTTAGATGTTGAGTCAATGGATTTTAGAGATGCCAGAAGAATTTTAAGAGAAAAAATTGCTGATTTATTAGATAAAAAATATGGACATGAATTTACTCAGTTAAATATTTTTGATGATGTAAACAAAGACAGAAAGGTACTTGCTCTCGTAAGAACCGCCTTAAGAGATGCGATTGCAAAAGTAGAAGGGTTAACAGACAAAAAACAGAATCCGGACGAAAACGTTATCTACGGAGAAAACTGGGCAAATACAATGATTTACTGGACAGGGATTTCTGCAAAAAACGACACCAATGCGATTGGCTTTGATGCTTGGACAAAAATAATGAGCGCTAAGGATTATAGAGTTAGGCAGGCAGGGGCAAGGGGAATTTTTGGAGAAATGTACAACATTTACGGTTTAAAAAGAATCGGATTAAATTTCTGGGAAGGAATTAAAGTAAGAAGAGAAGGAGATAGGGGTTTTAATTGCAATGTTTTGGAGGTTTTACAGGGTGGTCAAGGAAACGATATTAATCTCGAGAGCGGAATAAGAGACTTTGATTTTCAGGATAATGCTCAAAGACAGTTTGCGGCAAATCATATAAGAAATGCCTTTGGTTTTTTTGAATTTGTATTAAAGAAACATGGAATGAATTTTGACCAATTTTTATCCGTTGATGTATTTGGGAGAATAATTTTTGATCCGACAAAAGCAGATGAGGTATTTGATAAAGTGTGGAGTAAGGGACTTCGGTATACTTTTGATTTGCAGGAATTTTTTTGGGACCATGAAGTACGTGGTTGGTGGAGAGAAAAAAATAAAGAAGGTAAAGAACATGTGTGTTTTGGCTCAAGAAAGCTAAAAGATTTAATGTTTAACGAAGAGTTAAATAATATGGGAATGTATGACAGAGAGAGATTTAAAGACCAGAGAGATAAATTAATCGCTCGGAATGTTTTTGCATACTTAATTGCCAAGGAGTTATATGCTCATAGAGCATTTGATTCCAGACATAAAAGGTATAGCGCAGAGCAGATAATGGTAATTGAATCATACTTAAGAGGTTATCCTTTAGAAATTGAGGAAACAGAAGGACATGGAGTAAAAATAAAAGATTACTTTTTCTCAAAAGAAGAATGGGAACACGTTACAAGAGTTTCACATACGCAATACAGTAAAATGTTTATGGAAAATCTTACATTAACTGGAGCTCAAGGAGCAATTGGTGGAACATTTTCAGGTATAAAGCATTTTATTAAGGAACTAGTAAAATTCTAATTGTTTCCCCAAGCTTTGTCTCCCCCAAGCCATTGCTTGGTTCCATCGGCTATTCTTTGGGCAATCTTGGAACCTTTATGATCATTTGCATATTTTTGTGTAAGTCTAATAGGTAGGCTTCTAATGGGTCCAGCTCCTCTGGTATAGTCAGCAGATCTTGTTAGCTGTTTCCAGCCATAACCAGTTGGTTTTCCTAATGTTGAAGTTCCAACGTGGAAGGCCTGTCCGATCGGAGCCATTTCAAACTTTGGAGCCTTAAGCATTTTTTCTATCATAGTTGCCACATTTGGGGTTAATAAAACTATTCCTAATCCTACGATTCCTGCCAATTGATCTGCGTTTCCAACATTACCTACTAATGGTGGGGTAAAAAAAGTATTTGCGCCGCTTGATTTAATAGCATCTATAAAAACTTTTCCAAGTAAAAACATAGCTATTACCGTCGGAAAAACAATCAGCTTTGAGCCAATACTTCTTAACCAAGATCCAAAACCTCGCTCGCTTCCCATAAACGGGATTATTCCTATAACAATAAAAAGAGGGGATAAAACAATGTCAACCAATATGCCGACATAGGTAAGTAAAAGCTTAAACCATAGCCTAAACATAGCAAAAGTTATTGCAACAGCAATAATTAAAAAAGCAATTAATTGTCCAATTCCTGCTAAAATTTGTTCTGCAAAAGCAGCTGCTGTAATTGCTCCTATAGTTCCACCAATAATATTTCCAATAATTGGTACAGCCGTTCCAGCAGCTCCTCCTGCAAGGGTGCCGCCGGCTATGAGAAACATACCAAATAACCCAGTAACTAATTGACCAGGAGGTGTGTCTAGCATAGATTTAATAAATGTCCCTATGGCACCCGCAGCTTGCCATGACATACTAATGAAGCTTACATTTTTATCGAAATAAATTGGAGCTTGATAATTTACTTGGTTTGCTATTTC
>CAZKJM010000007.1:0-3110 GCA_964553245.1 uncultured Gammaproteobacteria bacterium
AATTGGCGAAAGCGGTTTTCAAGACCGCCGCACTAGGCCTCTATGCGACCTCTCCATGGCCACAAAAGTATATCAAATTAAGCCTGCAGGTTCAATTAAAGAAGTTATTCTACCTCAGTAAAGCTTACAACGTAATTGTGTCCGTATTTTTTGGCGCATTTTGGACAGGTAGTGTAATAAAAATAATGTTTTTTAATTACCTTATTTTTTTCTTTAGCATATTTTTCTATTTCCTTAATCCATTTTGGAACAGCATTGTAAGGACCATCAAAAACCATGGTTAGAAAAGTTCCGGACAATTTAACCACATTTTCATTAGGAATATCTTTTGTTAAGGAAAGATAAAATTCTGATTTCCATGGAGAGAGATCATAAAAAAGCATTAAAAAATCTTTCATTTCTGGATCTGCTTTGGCTTTTTTTGCTTTATCCCACATTTCTGTTATTTTTTTCCCGACCATTGGGAAAAAAGGAATATGGAAAAACTGGGGGATTGAGTCTTTTAAGAATAATTTTTCTTTCCAAACAACAGTTTTTTTATCCCAAGGGCTTGGGTCAAATTTAGGACAGCATTCTTTATTTTTGTCATCCATGGTTTTATTATATTCTGATTTTAGCAAATTGTGTAAGCAAAAAAGCGCTAGAGTATAATAAGTAGCATGAGGATTATTCACAATTTTAAACAAGCAAACAAGGCGCTAAGCCAGTTTGTTTCCTTAGATCGACGTAAGCCTTATACATTAGATCGTATGGAAAGACTGATGGATTTATTTGATAACCCACAAAATAAATTAAAAATTATACACGTTGCAGGTACATCTGGTAAAAGTTCAACATCTTATTATATGGCTTCGCTCTTAAAGAATGCTGGAAACAGTGTGGGACTTACGGTATCACCTCATATTAATGAGATAAATGAGCGAGTGCAGATAAATTTATTACCACTTTCGGAAAATGATTATTGTGTTGAGTTGAGTAATTTTTTAGATAAAGTAAATAATTCCGGCATAAACCCTTCATATTTTGAGGTTTTAGTAGCATTTGCATTTTGGCTTTTTAGAAAAAAAAATGTTGACTATGCAGTTGTTGAGGTTGGACTTGGAGGTCTTTTGGATGGCACAAACGTTATTGATCGAAATGATAAGGTTTGCGTAATAACAGATATAGGACTAGACCATGTTGAAATTTTGGGCAGAACAGTTTCTAAAATCGCAATACAAAAAGCTGGTATTATTCAAAAAGGAAACGAAGTTTTTATGCATCAACAAGATCAGTCGATAATGGATTCAATCAAAAAAATATGTTTAGAAAAAAAAGCTAATTTTCATGAATGTCACTTTCTTAAGAAAAAGGTTGGATTTTTGACATTATTACCTTTGTTTCAACAACGTAATTTTTCTTTAGCGATGCAAGCTGTAGATTTTGTTTTAAATCGTGATAATAAGAATGGCTTGAAGGATAAAGAAATAAAAAATGCATCAAAAACCATCATTCCTGGACGCATGGAGCAAATTCAATATAAAGGAGATAAGATAATTTTAGATGGAGCTCACAATGAACAAAAAATTTATGCACTTGTAGCATCTATAAAACAAAAATTTCCTAACAAGACCATAACTGTTTTAATCAGTTTTGGAGATAATAAACGAAATAGTACATTAGGTGGATTAAGATTATTAAGACAACTAGGTGATAAAATAATTATAACCAGTTTTAGTAAAGGACAAGACGAAATTAGAATGCCAATCGATGTACACATTCTAGCGGCTGAGGCTAAAAAAGTAGGTTTTAAGAATATAGTTGTTGAGGCGAATGCAAAAAGGGCGCTTGAATTGCTTAGCGTTAGTAAAACAACCATAAAGCTAGTTACTGGCTCATTTTACTTACTAAGTCAAATTAAACAAGATCTTGCGAGATACAGTCGTACTATTCAGATTGCGGAACATTAAGAACTTTTACATAAAGATCGTCGACTATTTTTCTTTGTTCTTCCCCCGAGGAAGCGTAGTGGTCTAATCCTGGCGAAGCATTTACTTCTAATACACTATAGTCCGAAGCAGCAGAAGTGATGTCTTGACAGGCTAAATCAACACCGCACAATCTTAGATTAAAGTTTTTTGCTATGTATGTGGATAAATTAATCCATTGCTGAGATATGGTTTCAGTGACATCCTGAGACGTTCCCCCAGCGGACAAGTTAGATATTGAGACAAGAGTTAATTTTTGGTTTATGTCTGGAATATAATCTAATGTTAAGTTAATTTTTTTTAAATGATTAATAATTCTGGGATCATGAGGATTCAAGCGAGTATCTCGACCCCCTTGAAAGTATTGTTCCTGAAGCTTATCAATTAATACTTGTATATTATCAAGACCGTTACCGTTAACAGCAAGAGGTATTCTTCTGTAGGCACTAATTAATTGACCGTCTAATATAACAATTCGATAATCAGGCATTTGAATAGCTCTTTCGACAACTGCCACTCGTACCTTTTTTTCTTCATAAATAGAAAATGCATCTTGAAGTTCTTCATCGTCTTCAATTCTGAAGACATCCGCTCCTTTTGAACCATTAACTGGTTTCACATACACTGGATATTCAAGATTGTTTTTAATATATGCTGGAGCATCAGCCACAGTTTTTATACTATTATTACCTCTTTCTTCTTGAGATTTGCGAATTGAATTTGCCCACCATGGCAATAAAAACTCATCGCCCTCTGGATGCTTCACGCCAATACTTCGAAGCATAAACTTAGTGTGTCCTTTGTCTTTAGCTAGTTCTTCAGCAGTACCGGGATTTAGTCCTAAGTCATTCCCATAAGTTACACGAAAAGTCCCATTTTTATATTCTATTCTAGAAACGTGTCCATAATTTGGCTCAACCGTAACGTCTCTTACATTCGTAAGTCTACCTGCGTTAAAAAGTCTAATTAAGCTACGAGTGACATAAGGGTAGTATTCTTTATTTTCGATAAGTCCTTCTTTGTTATTAGTTTGTTCGTATTCCTTTTTCATGTGTATGATGTAATAGTTTGACTTGCGGAGGAGGTGAGATTCGAACCCACGTTCACCAATTGGCGAAAGCGGTTTTCAAGACCGCCGCACTA
>CAZKJM010000008.1:0-2081 GCA_964553245.1 uncultured Gammaproteobacteria bacterium
ATCGAAAAATGGTTTCAAAAATATTGCTACTTTTGAATATATCATGGAGTCTTTTAGTGTTAAGAACTGGTTGGAAAATTCTGGATTGGATAATAAAATTCAAGCTAAAATAATGCAAATTCATAAAGGCGCTAGCAAGGAAGTAAAAGAGGTTTACAATATGCGTTGCTACGAGGATGATTGTTTGATTGATACAAAAAACGTAATAATAATAGGAGAAAAATGAACAAAGTAAAAGATTTTAGTCCACTTACTTTTCAAGAAATTATGCAGAAATATCGCACCCCCAGAGAAAAAAAACTAAGTTGGTTTCGTCATATTTATAGATTTCTGGGGGTTTGGATAACCAAAATTCTATTGCCAACTAGAGTTACACCTAATCAAATTTCCTTTTTTGCTTTTTTTATTGGATTTCCTGGTGTTTTCTTGTTACTTTGTCAAAGTTATTTGTTGAAGTTACTTGCAATTTTCCTTATTCAATTTTCTTTTACTTTAGATTTCGCAGACGGCACTCTCGCTAGAATAAAAAAATTAACTTCAGCTAACGGGGATTACCTCGATAGCACTGTAAACGCAATAATTGGATCATTGTTTTTATTCTTTACAGGCTTAGCTAATTTTCACAGAATCGGTTTGAGCGGTGTGGTTTTAGGTTTTTCTGCTTCTTTCGGCTTTATTCTAATAAAATTTTTTTATGCAATGAAGTTAAGATCAGTCGTAAATATTGAGAGGAACAAAGTTTATGAAGCGTTGAGTAACTCAGGTACAAATAGTGAGAATGATAGCGTAACAGATCAATCAATTAGGCCTGATAGGCAGTGGATTATTAGGCTTGAATATGTGATTTGGAACTACATTTATATACTGAACTATCTTACTTTGGCCTTTGTTTTTAAGTTAGATTATTTAGCGATAATATTTTATGCCATTAGTTTACCGCTTTATGCTTTTTATGTTTTTTACCGGCTTTATAAAGCGGATTTGCAGGAGACTTTGGATTGGATAAAAAATCCTGATAGGTGCGTTTAAGGAAAAGACGGGGATTAATGAACTTTTGTTGCCCTGAATGCTTATTTGAATTAGAAGAGAGAGAGAATTCTTACTTTTGTCAAGCCTGCTCTAAAGAATGGCAAATCAGGGAGGGAGTTCCAGTCTTTCTTAATGAAAGAAAGCAGGTTTATTTTAAAGATGTACTTGATAAGAATTTAAAGCTTGTGGAGATTGCCCGTCAATTCGGATGGGAAAAAGCCGTTGAAGAAAGCAAGTGCGTAGATTTTAAGGCTATTTCCGGAGGCTTTATTGGTGCGGATAAGATTGCTTGGGTAAAATTATTCAATTTACCTGAGGATGCCAGAGTTTTAGATATTGGAGCTGGTTGGGGTGGGGTGGCTTCTGAATTATCAAAGAAATTTAAGCAGATTGTTGCTATGGAACCAATATTTGAGAGAAGTTTGTTTCTTTTCTTAAGAACTCAGCAGCAGGGTTTAGGCAATTTGCTATGTTTTTGTGGCGGCGATACAGAACATATTCCTTTACCGGACAATTATTTTGATTTAGTTTATTTCAATGGGGTTCTGGAGTGGATTCCTCATTCTTTAGAAGGGAAGCCTTTAGAGATTCAAAAAAAAGCTTTAAGGGAGGCCAGGAGAGTCTTGAAAAGCAAAGGGTCTCTTTATATTGGAATAGAAAATCGGTACGGAATTAATTATCTTTTGGGAGATTTAGAACCCCATACAAAATTAAAATATGGCAGCATATTACCTCGATGGGCTGCTAATTTTTATTCCAAGTTGAAAACTAAAAATTCATTCAGGACTTACACCCATTCATTCTCAGATTACAAAAAAATTCTTAAAGAATGTGATTTTAATAAGATTGAATTGCATTGGCCAATTCCAGATTATCGTAAAATTGATAAAATTATTAACTTAAATGATAAAAATGCCTTAAAACAGGAACTCGCGTTAAATAAGAAAGTGCAAGGGTTGAAAAATAATATGATTTTACAGCTTAAGAATTTCTTAGTTGATTTTGGTTTTTATAAAAAAATTGTCCCTGCTTTCAGCATAACTGCAGAAGCC
>CAZKJM010000009.1:0-1722 GCA_964553245.1 uncultured Gammaproteobacteria bacterium
TAATGGTGTCTAAATATCCGCTATCTTTTGTCCAAAATAATTTGTCATAATGAGCAGAACGCTGATTCCAAAAGGAATGATGTCTACTTATTTTTGTTTTCTTAATTGTAACCTTGTTTAAATTTCTCATTTTTTTATCCTTAATGTTAACAAGAAAAGTGGGCGCATGATACTCCACCAATCTACAAAAGGCCGAATATGCGAGTATTTAACTTTTTTCCAATTTTGTGGATATGTTTTAGATACTGGTACTTCTTTAAATTTAAATCTGTTAGTTAAGAATTTATAGTGCAAATACATTTCAAGTTCATACCTATCTAACCAATCTTGCCAAATATTCAATTTAGGATTACTAAAAGACTCTAACCTATAGCCCCTAAACCCGTTCAAAGCATCAGTGCATCTTTTAAGGGTTAGCAATGAAAACAAAAGAGCGTGAACCTTAACCATTATAAATCTAAAGGGAGGTAAATTATCACTACTTCCTCCAGTTGAAAATCTAGAACCTTGAACATAGTCATAGCCTTCTGCATTAATTGCATTTAAAAGGCGAGGAATTTCCATCGGATTATCTTTTCCGTTTCCAGCCATAATAATAAAGTTATCATAATTATTTTTTATTGCATAATCTATCCCGGTTTTAATTGCCGCTCCGACACCTCTATTAATTTGATGTTCAATCACTCTAAAGTTAAACTGATTTATTATCTCTTTAGTTCTATCAGTCGAACCGTCATTAACGATTAAAACTTCATATTCTTGCCCCGAAGTATCAAATTTCTCCAAAACAGACTTCAATTCCCTTTCGGTATTAAAACAAACAATCGTAACCAAGGTCTTCCTTTCTGGCATAATTATCCCCTTGCGAATTTAAGGAATTGTAAATCTTTTATCCTCTTTTTCAAAATCATAGAAACAATATTTAGCTCTTCAATTTGGAGAATGAATGCTGTCAATAAATACAGCAGTGCAGTAATAACAACCACCAAAATTACCTGAAGACCTTGTTGCCAGAAAACTGTAACCTTAAAAAAAGAAGAAAAGTAAACGTTAAGCAATAAACTTATGAATAGAAGAAATAAAACGTTAATAATAATCTTTACAAAAGAAGAACTTGAAAAAACTGAGCGCAAATTAAAAATCCTATTTGCAAAATAATAAGTCAAAATAAAATTTATTGTTGCTCCTATGGCTACTGCATAAGCTAGGCCTAAAAAACCGAAAAGCTTAAACAGGATTAAACTCAGGACAACATCAACTACCCTTTCCGCAAATCTAACAATATTAATCCAGGTTGTCTTTTGTTGAGCGAATAAAACTTTAGTAAGAACTGAATTGACCCCTTCAAAGACGAGAGTTAAGCTAAAAATTGTAAGAAAAGCACTTAAACGGTTAACTGAATCGATTTTAAACATTCCACGCAAGAAAATTATTCTAATCATTTGATAGTTTAAAACTAAGAACCATACTACAATTGGCAGAATTACAAAATTAGATATATTTATAGATTTCAATAAAATTTTTTTTAAAGTTACATTATCATCTTTTGTCTTTACCAAAACAGGGTAAATAATAGTCGGTATTGAAGTAAGTACATAATCAACAAAGTAGTTGCGAATCTTGTAGGAAAGAGCAAGGATTGAGACAGCCCCTGATGTCAATAAAGAAGAAAGTATGTTTTGCACCCAAAAAAGCCCTTGAGTACTCAGTTCTGTTACATAA